>DASSOG010000001.1:0-13842 GCA_035700805.1 Gemmatimonadaceae bacterium
GGAGAAACTGGACGTCTTCGATTTCCAGTCGAGGTAATCCGGCAGCGAGGCGCCCTCGTGACCAAAGCCGGGCAGGTCGGTCCAGAGCGCCACCAGTTGTCCGTCGTCGCGAAAGGGCAGCGGGCGCAGCAGCACGCCGCGCACGAAGCTGAAGATCGCGGTGTTCGCGCCAATGCCGATGGCGATGGTGACCACGACCGCCGTCGTGAAGGCGGGAACGCGACGCAGCGAGCGGGCCGCGAGCCGCAGGTCGTGAAGCAGGTCGTCCACCCAGGCCAGTAGCGTCATGCGATGGATCTCCTCGGAGATGCGGGTGACGTTCCCGAAATGACGTCGTGCTTCGGCCGCCGCACGAGCATCGGGCGTCGCACCCAACCCGGCTCGATTGGCGGCATCCATCTCGAGATGAAAGCGAAACTCCTCGGCGCGCTGGCGATCATACCGCGCGCGACGCAGGAACACGGAAAGGCGATGGCGAACCGCATCGAGGCGGGACACGGGTCACGTCGGCACGTGTGGCGCGTGGGCGCTGTTCATGGCCTCAGGCCCGTCCCAGGACCTGCGCGATGGCCAGCGACACGCGGTCGTACCCGTCAATCGCGTCGCCGAGTTGCCGCCGACCTGCCGCCGTGATGGTGTAGTAGCGCGCGCGGCGTCGCGTGGGTGACAGGCGCCACCGCGCCGTGACCCACCCCTTGTTGAGCAACCGCTCGAGGGCGGGGTAGAGGGAGCCCTGCTCCACCTGCAGCACGTCGTCGGATGACCGGGCGATGTGCTGCGCAATGGCGTAACCGTGCAGTGGCCCCAGCGTGAGGGTCGTCAGCACCAGCATCTCGAGCGTGCCCTGCGGGACGTCGGACCGCCGGGGGGATTCCATAGTAAGCCTGTCTACAGTTAGACCGTCTACATATTGGGTCGCCCCCGGCGCGGCGTCAAGGGGGAGCGCCGGGCGTCCGCCGCCCGCGCCCCCCCAGCTCACCGCCCCCCGCCGCCCGGACGCACCCGGTCCGGCCCGGCCGGCACGGCCTTCAACTCCACGGGATGCGCCTTGAGCAGCTTCAACGCCTCGGCCACCGCGCGCTCCAGTTGCGGGTCGTGACCCGCCAGCACCTGCGCCGGATCCTGCTCCACCGGGATGGTGGGGGCCACGCCCTCGTTCTCCACGGCCCAGTGCCCGTCGGTGTCGTAGAACCCGGTGCTGGGCGCGCTGATGAAGCCACCGTCCACCAGCGGCGGCTCCCCGCCCCACCCCACCAGCCCGCCCCACGTCCTGGTGCCCACCAGCGGCCCGATATCCATTTGATGGAACATGTATGGGAACATGTCGCCGCCCGAACCGCTCATCTCATTGATGACCAGCACCTTGGGCCCCCAGATGGCCGCCGCGGGCGCGGTGACCGCGTTGTAGCGCGTGCCCAGGCGCTGGCTGAAATACCCGTGCAGGGGCCGAGTCATCATGTCCACCATGTAGTCGGCAATGCTGCCGCCATGGTTGAACCGCTCGTCAATCACCGCGCCCTTCTTCTCCTGCTGCGCAAAGTAGTAGCGGTTGAAGCTGGTGTACCCGCCCTCCCCGGTGTCGGGGATGTACACATAGGCGAGCTGCCCATTGGACAGTGAATCCACCAGCCGGCGGTTGGACTCGATCCACGCCCGAGCCCGCAGGCCCATGTCGTTCCCCGTGGGGATGACCGTCACCAGGTGCGACCCGGCCCCGGTGGGCTGCGCGTTCACCTGGAGCTGCACCTGCTTGCCCACGGTGCCGACGAAAGCGGCATACGGGTTCTCTGGTGGCACCAGCGCGCGCCCATTCACGGCCAGCAGGTAATCGCCCGGGTGGACGTCCACGCCGGGAGCGGAGAGTGGCGCGCGGAGCGCCGGGTTCCAGTTCTCGCCGGTGTAGATCTTCGTGATGCGATAGTGCCCGTTCACCACGGCCAGGTCGGCGCCCAGCAGGCCGGCCGGCAGGGCGTCGGCGCGCGGCATGTCCCCGCCGCCCACAAAGCTGTGGCCAACCGTCAGCTCGCCCTGCATCCGCGAGAGCAGCGTCGAGAGGTCTGCCCGGTGGCGGATGTAGGGCAGGAACTTCGCGTACTTCACCTTCACGGCCGGCCAGTCCGCGCCGTTCATGTTGGCCACGTACAGATAATCCCGCTCAATCCGCCACGCCTCGTCAAAGATCTGCTGCCACTCGGCGGCCGGATCCACATCCAGCTTGAGGTCGGCGGTGTTGAGCGCGCCCTTGTTGCCGGTGGGCGGCGCGCCCGCCGCGTCCACCACCGACCAGCGCCCGCTGCCCCCGCCATTCGCGCCGCCGGCCTGGTACAGCAGCTTCTTCCCATCCTGGGACAGCGCGAATTCCTCGCCCGCCGCCTCCACGAAGTCCGCGGCCTTGCGCTCCTTGAGGTCGTAGCGGTGGAGGATATCCGCGTGATTGGGCACGCGCTCCAGGTAGAAGAACTGGCCGGCCTTGCCCGCCTTCAGGCTGGCATAATCCCGGCTGGGCACGCCCAGCGAGATGATCCGCTGCATGAAGCCGTCGAAGTCTATCGTGACCTCGGGCGCGCTGGTGGCGGCCTTCTTGCCGGTATCAGCCTTTGCTGCTGCTGACGAATCCGACTGGGGCTCGTCGCCCGACTCCGGGAGCAGCGGGGACGGCGTGGCCGTGGACAGCACGGCGAGATACAGCGCGCGCTGCACGGGATGGTCGAACGAGCTCATGTCCAGCCAGCCCGTGTGGAGCGCAAAGTCCGTGGAGGCCAGGAAGGTCATGTACTTGCCGCCCTTGTCCCACGCGGGATCGATCACGTCGGACAGGCCATCGGTGAGCTGGTGCGTGCGGTTCTCCGCCACGTTGTACACGAAGACGGCGTGAAACTGCGATCCCATGAGCCGCTTGGTATAGGCCAGCCACCGGGAGTCCGGCGACCAGGTGGGGGTCATCTCGCGGTCGGGCCAGGTGTAGTTGCCCTGGTCCACGTGCGTCTCCTTGCCGGTGGACAGGTCCAGGAAGGCCACATTCATCTCGGCGTCCGTGAACGCGATCCGCTTGCCGTCGGGTGACCATTCGGGATCGTAGTAGTAGGTGGGGTGCTCCAGCGGGTACGCCCTGGGCGGGGCGACGCCATCCTGGCCACCGACCATCAACTGATACTCGCCCGAGCTGTCGCTGAACCACGCCACCTGCTTCCCGTCGGGCGACCAGACTGGCGCGCGCGAGGCCACCGACGACGAGGGCGTCAGGTCGCGCCAGGTGCCCTTGTCGGTGGGCACCGTGATCACGTCGCCGCGCGCCTCGAACAGCGCGCGCACGCCCGTGGGCGAGAGCTGCGGCGCCACGAGATCCCTGGAGACATCGGCGGCGTGCGGCATGGCCCACGGAAAGTCGCCGGCCGCGCGGATGTCGAGCGTGCGGTCACGCCCCGTGGCCGGGTCGTACAGGTGCACGTCGCCGGCCTCCTCGTACGCCACCAGCCCGCCACCGGTGTTCACGCTCTCCACCTCGTAGTCCGCATAGTGCGTGACCTGCTTCAGCGCCCTGGTGCGGGTGTCGTAGGCCCAGAGGTTGTCCGTCCAGTCGCGATCGGAAATGAAGTAGATCGTGGTGCCCAGCCACACCGGCTGCTGATCCCGGCTGTCCGTCCATGGCAGTTTCTGCATAGCGTGCGTGGTGGCGTTGATGATGCGAATGGGCTGGTTCTGGCCGCCGCGGTACCGGCGCATCTCGGCTTCCCACGGCCGCACCATCTGGTAGGCAATTTCCGACCCATCGGGAGAAATGGCGCCGGCCATGGCCCGCGGCACGGGCAGCCGCTGCGGCAGGCCGCCCGCCACCGGCACCACCCAGAGCTGCGGTTGCCCGTCGGGCATACCCGTGCGGGTGGACTCGAACACCACCGCCTTGCCGTCGGGCGTCCAGCCGCGCACCTGATCGGCGCCGGGGTGCCAGGTGAGGCGCCTGGGCGTGCCACCATCGGCATTCATGACATACACGTCCTGGTTCCCGCCGTACTGCCCGGTGAAGGCAATCCATTTCCCGTCCGGCGAGAAGTGCGGGTCGCTCTCCACCGTCGGCGACGACGTCAGCCGCCGCGCGTCGCCCCCGTCCCGGCCCACCGTCCAGATGTCGCCCGCGTAGGCGAAGATCACGGCCGACGCGCTGACGTCCGGCTGCTGGAGGAAGTGGGTGGACTGCTGGGCCACGAGCGCGGCGGGGAGCAGCGCGGCGACAGCAGCGGCGGCGAGCAGGCGAAGGCGACGGGACATGGGACCACTCCGGCCGAGTGAGGAGGAAGAGTGAAGCCTGGGGCAGTGAAGGCTGGGCGGCAGTTGCCACCCCGACTACCGACGCTGAATACTGCGAGTTTCGGGAGCGCGGCGCGAGCGCAGGCCCCGGCGGACTGAAGCCGCCGGACGCAGCCGGTATATTCAGGGTGCACTTCCTTATTGGTGCGTCCCTGCACGAGGAACTCCATGCCACCCACGACTCCCGCTCCATCCGCCGTCCCCCACGGCCGCCGTCCCGCCGGGCGCGGCCCTCGCGAGTGGGCCCGCGCCTTCACCGGCTTTTATCCGCCCACCGCCCAGGACCTGGCGCAGCTCGACCCCATCGCACGGTTCCTGTATTCCGCGCGGAGCGTGATCCTGGTGATCTCCTTCCAGGCCGCGCTGCTGGCCGGGATCCTGGCGCTCACGGACCGCCGCCTTGCCGTGCTGCCGTTCGCGCTGGTGGTGCTGGGCTATGTGGTGCTGCACGCCATCAGCAATCTCTCAAACGACTACTTTGGTGCCCGGCGCGGACACGATACCGCCGATTCGCCCCGCCGACGCTACACCGTGCACCCGCTGCTGAGCGGGGCGGTGAGCGCGCGACTGCTGGTCACGGGGCTGGGGGTGCTGGTGGCCATCGCGCTGGCCATTGGCGTGTACTTCATCGTCCTGCGCGGCTGGACGGCAGTGCTGCTGGTGGCGGCGGGCGCCCTGCTCCTCTGGTCGTACGACGCGGCGCCGCGCGCGCTCAAGGAGCTGGGCCTGGGCGAGCTGGCGGCGTTCGTGGTCTGGGGGCCGCTCATGATCGCGGGCGGCTACTACGTGATCACCGGCGTGGCGTCGGGGGCCGCGCTGCTGGCGTCACTGCCCTACGGGCTGGGCGTCATGTCCATCCTCGTGGGCAAGCACATTGACCAGCGGGTGTTTGACGCCGGCAAGCGCCAGCGGACGCTGCCCGTGGTGCTGGGAGAGCGGTGGGCGCGCACATTGAACCAGGGCGCGGTGGTCGCGATGTACCTGATCATCGGCGCGGGCGTGGCCACGCGGCTGCTGACTCCGTTCGCACTGCTGGTGGTGCTTGCCCTGCCGCGCGCGGCGCGGGCCGTGCGCGTGATGTCGTCGCCCGCCCCCGCGGAGCCGCCGGCTGGCTACGTGGGGTGGCCGCTCTGGTACCACCGCGTCTGCCTGGTGCACAACCGGATGTTCGGATGGCTCTACCTGGCAGGGCTGGCCCTGGGGGCCGCGCTGCCGCAGGTGCGGGTGTAGGACAGGATGGGTAAACTTCAGACACCGCAACCCTGCCGGACATGACTGCAGCTGACTCCCTGCGACACCACCTAACGGAGATCCTCAGAATCGCACGCCAGTACGGGGCAACCGATGTGCGCCTGTTCGGCTCCGTGGCGCGTGCGGAAGCTGACGCCCCCAGCGACATTGATCTGTTGGTCAGGATGGAGCCCGGCCGGAGCCTGTTCGACCTCGGTGGGTTGCTGATGGACCTGGCAGACCTGCCGGGACGGCGGGTCGACATCATCACGGACCGAGGGATGGGCCCACGGATGCGCGAGCACGTGCTGCGTGACGCCGTCCCGATTTGAGCGCATAAACGCAGATGCGGTCAGATACGGCTTGTCTCCTCGACATGCCCGATGCGATTGCCGGCATCGAGCGTCACCGGACCACGCGAGCGACCTTCGATACTGACGAGCGAACCCAGGTCTGGATGGTCAGCCGGCTGCAGACCATCGGCGAAGCCGCACGCCAGCTATCCGAGGCCGATGAAGGGCCCCGTTCCTGAACAGGAATGGCCGCTGGCAGGCAGCGCCTGACCATCTTGCCTCACCTCCACCAGCCCGACCCCGACACCCCGGACCATGGACCTGCACACCGTCATCCACGCCCGCCGCAGCATCAAGCAGTTCACCGATCGCCCGGTCACGCGCGCCGAAATCGAAACGCTGATTGACGACGCCGTCCACGCGCCCAACCACCGCATGACGCAGCCGTGGCACTTCTATATACTGGGCCCCGAAGCCCGCCATGCCTACGGCGCCGCGCTGGGCGCCCGCAAGGCGAAGAACGTGGAAGACCCGGACGCCGCCCGCGCGGTGGCCGAAAAGGTGGCGGCCGCCGAGGCGGCGATACCGGCGGAGATCGCGGTGGCCATCCGGCAGGACGAGAAGCCGGAAACTCGCGAGGAGGACTACGCCGCCACCATGATGGCGGTGCAGAACATCCTGCTGGCGGCCCATGCCATGGGGCTCGGCGCGCACGTCCGCACGGGTGCGGTGATGGACGATCCGCGGGCGCGCGCCGCGGTGGGCGTCCCCGACGGCCAGCGCATCGTGGCGCTGATCCAGCTCGGGGAACCCGCCGCACTTCCAGAGGCCAAGCCACGGCGTCCCGGCACCCAGTGTACCACCTGGGTGCCGTAGCCCGGCCCTGCCGTTACCGCTGGTCCAGCACCCGCCCGGCGTTCAGGTTATCCCAGTTCATGATGGCGTTGAACACCATGGCGTAGCTGCCGATGGTCTCCGCGCGATACACCGGGTTGTTGGCAAAGAGCACCACATGCCCCTTGCCCTGCGGGGCGTCAACGACCACGGGCCGCTGCGCGATGTCATTGCCCCCATCCAGGAGGCCTGACACCAGCAGGTTGCCGCGATCCGCGTACCGCAGGATCACGCGCGGCCGCTGGTCTGGCGGGATGATGCGCAGCGGGTTGCGGAGTTGCTCATCGCTCACGGGCGCGGCCTGCCACGGCTGCACCCGCGGGGGGATTGGCGCCTCGAACTGCGGTGTGAGCGCCGGCCGTCCCTGCACCACGTCGTGATCGTCAATGGTGCCGCGCCCGGTGGGGCGTCCGGCCCCTTCGCCGCCGAACCCACCGAACCCGCCGCGACCCCCGGCCGAGTTGCTCACGCCAAAGGTCTCGCCGCCGCTGCTGTACACCGCCAGGCTGTCCTGGATGCCGTACGCAATGGGGCTGGCCCCATCCACGAGGCGGGTGCGCAACAGGCTGCCCACCACTTCCTGGCCGCGCGGTTCGCGGCTGCTGACGCCGTTGGTCATGCCGAACTGCATGGCAAAGTCGGCGGTGTTCTCGGAGGTGATCAGCAAACCACCATTCGCCACGAAGTCCTTCAAGTGCTGCAGGCCGTCCAGGCCCATGCCCGGGCGGATGTCGTCGGTGCTGTCCAGCACGCCGATGTTCGGCGTCAGCGCGGTCTTCTTCCACGGCATCGGGTTCCGCCACATGGGCATGCCCTCGATGATGGACGTTCCGCTGCCACCGGCCGGCGGGAAGACGATCACGTCGTACCTGGTGTTCAGGTCGGCGACCTTGGCCAGTTGCTGCGTACTGATATAATCGTACGGGATGTGCTCCATGTCGAAGCCCAGCCGCCACCAGCCCTCAGTCTGCGTGCCCTGCCAGGTGTGCAGGATGGCCACGCGGGCCGCCCGCAGGGGGTGCGTCGCCACGCTGGGCGCCGAGGCCAGCGCATACGCCTGAATGCCCAGCGGGCGCGTGGCCTTGTCCAGTGCGTCGCGGGAGATACCGCTCACCAGGAAGGCCCCGATGCCAAAGTGCTGCCCACCGGCATCAAACGCCGCCTCCGCGGCCTGGAAGTTCGCGTCCTTCAGCTCATAGCGCAGCCGGGCGAGGTTGTTGTCACCGTGGTTCTGGATGGCGTACACCGTCCCGCTGCCCTGGACGCCGCCGGCCGGCACGATGGGGCCGGTCACCTGCTGCATGGGCGCCTTGAGCACATCCGTATCAACCACGCGCACGCACTCCACGCCGAATCCCTCGGGGAAGGTCCAGCCGGTGTCGTCGTATGGGTGCTTCTGCGGATCGTCGGGCGACCAGTACTGGTAGTCCAGCAGCGCGTCGGCAATGCGCGAGTACGGCTGGTCCATGCGGATGATGTAGCTGCCCGCCGGGAAGGTGCGCGCCTCGGTGGGCTGCGGCTTGGGCTGCACGGCGGTGTCGCCCGCGGTACCCGGCTTGGGCGCGTCGGCTCCGTTGCCGCCGCGACCACCGGACTTGCGCGCGACCGGCACCTGCACGGTGAAGGGCGCGGTGGCACGCGAGATCTCCACGTGCTGACGCTGCATCACCGCCAGCAGGCTGGCCTGCGAGCCCAGGCGCGGATCGTCGGCCGGCAGCACGTACGCCGCCGGCCCCTCGGTGGTGGCCTTGGCAATGGACCGCTTGGCCTTGGTGTAGAAGTTCTCCAGGAAGAGTTCGCGATTGTTGGCCACGTATTCCAGCGAGACCAGCAAGCCTGTCTGCTCGTAGTTGTTGTTGTCCCGCAGCGACCACTTCACGTGCGGCAGTGGCGGGTCCTGCTTGAACCAGGTGCGCTGGGTCTCGCTGGGCGAGATGGTGCGCTCCAGCGTCTCGGCGGTGCCCCCGTTGCCGAATGTCTCATACAGGCGGCTGATGCCGTTGTGCAGCGCCGCGATGAACATCAGGTAGCCGGGCGACCAGGTGTCAAAGTCGCCGTGGGCAAACACGCCCGGCATGCCAAAGCGCGTCATTTCCTGCACGTTGTTCCAGCCGATCATCCGCCATTCATTGGTGAGGATCGGGTCCAGCCAGGCGTTGTAGGGACCGTCGCCGATGGTGTTGTCGTACAGGAAGGGCACCGACTCGTGCAGGTCGTGCAGCACCTGGGCGTTCCACGCCACATACGTGTTCATCACGTTCTGCGTGAGGTCCAGGGCCGCGCCCATGGCGTCCCGATTGTTGTCGTGCGCCACGTAGTGGCCCCAGTAGATGAGGGGCAGCGCGGTCTCGTCCTGGTGCGCCATGTGCCAGCGCACCACGTCCACCTCGCGGTCGCGGCCGTCCACCTCGACAATGGGGGTAATGAGCGTTATGACATGGTCGCGGATGTTCCGGATGTAGTCGCTGTTGTCCACCGCCAGGCGGTAGGCCAGCTCCATCAGCGCCGTGGGTGCGCCGGACTCGGGGGAGTGGATGGTGCCGGTGATGTAGTACACGGGCGCGGTCTGCGGAATCAGCTTCTCGGCGGTCGCGTCGTTCAGCCCGATGGTGCGCGGGTCCGCCAGCTTGGCCAGGTTGGCCTTGTTCCTGTCCAGGTTCTTCCAGAGGGCCTCGGACGCCACGCCCACGGCGATCATCTCGCGCCCTTCCTCGGTGTGGCCGATGGTCCAGACTTTCACCCGCGGCGACGCCTGCGCCAGCCGCCGCATGTACGTGTACACCTCCGACGAGTACGGCAGGTAGTTCGCCTCGCCTGCGATGTGGCCCAGGACGGCCAGCGGGGTGGGCACCGTCTTCGAGGCCGGCAGGTAGTCCACCAGCGGCGACGTGAAGAAGGGCTCGGTGGTGTACTGCTGGATCTTCGCGGTGTACGCGGAGTCAATGGGCTGCGCGGGATCGCGACCGGGCTTGGGCCCCTGGAGGCGACCCTGCGCGGAGAGGGACGGGGCGACGAGCGTGAGCGCGCTCAGGGCGAGAAGGCTGGGGATGATGCGCCGCATGACAGGCCTCGGGAGGGTGGTACGGGAGAGATTCGCAGGGCGTAAAGTGCAGGCGTGCACGGCCCGGCGCCAGAGCGGCATGCCCACGGCGATCGCCCAACAGGATCGCCCACGGCGATGGCCCAACAGGATCGCCCAAGGCGATCGCCCAACAGGATCGCCCACGGCGATCGTTCAACAGAATGGCCCACGGCGATCGCCCAACAGAATCACCTGCTGGCGGCTGGTTGCGCTGGACGGGAGACATCAGCAGGCACTGCGATCACGCGGATGGCGCGGATGACGCGGATACCGACAGGGGACAGGGCTGCGGGGGCGCCGGGATGGTGGGGCGCGGCCCCTCGCTGGCAGCGGGTGCCGGAGATTCGTACTATTTACCGCTCGACCAACCCTGCCTCTGGCCCAGCGAGAGACCCTTGTGACGCAACAGACCGACCGACTGAACGCCGCGCTGGCCGGCCGCTATCGCATCGAGCGCCACCTCGGCGAAGGCGGCATGGCCTCCGTGTACCTGTGTGAGGACCTGAAGCACGGCCGCAAGGTTGCGCTCAAGCTCCTCAAGCCGGAACTCTCCGCCGTGCTCGGCGCGGATCGGTTCGTGCAGGAAATCCGGACGACGGCGGCGCTCCAGCATCCGCACATCCTGCCCCTGTTCGATTCGGGTGCCGCCGACGGCTTCCTGTTCTACGTCATGCCGTTCATTGACGGCGAGACGCTGCGCGACAAGCTCAACCGCGAGACGCAGCTCAGCGTGGACGAAGCGCTGCGCATCGCGCGGGAGTTGCTGGACGCGCTCCAGTACGCCCACGAACACGGAATCGTGCACCGGGACGTGAAGCCGGAGAACATCCTGCTGCACGGCGGACACGCGATGGTGGCGGACTTCGGCATCGCGCTCGCGGTGAGCGCTGCGGCCGGGGGGCGGATGACGGAGACGGGGCTCTCGCTGGGCACGCCGCACTACATGAGCCCGGAGCAGGCGACGGCCGAAAAGGAGATCACGGCGCGCAGTGACGTGTACTCGCTGGCCAGCGTGCTCTACGAAATGCTGGCCGGCCAGCCGCCACACGTCGGCGGACCCGCGCAGCAGGTCATCATGCGGATCATCACCGAGCGGGCGCGGCCGGTGAGCGAATTCCGCAAGAACGTGCCCCCCAACGTGGTGGCGGCCCTTGCGCAGGCGCTCGAAAAGTTGCCCGCCGATCGCTTTGACAGCGCAAAGGCATTCAGCGAGGCGCTGGGCAACACCGGGTTCACCACCGCCAGGCAGGGCGCCGGGGCCGTAGCGGGTACCGCACCGATGGGCGGGGTCTTCACGCGTCCGTTCATCGGGGTATCAGTGCTGGCCGCCGCGGGCATCGTGGCAGCGCTCTGGGGCTGGGCGCGGCCCACGGTGCAGCCGGTGGTGCGTCGCTACCGCACCATGCTCTGGGACACGGCCCAGGTCCGGCCAGGACGGGTGGCAGCCGGCGTCGCGATCTCGCCTGACGGCGGCACGGTGGTGTTCGTGGACAGCGCTGGCGGAAGCCGCCGGCTCTTCGCGAAACAACGGGACCAGCTCCAGGCTACCCCGCTGACGGGCACCGACAATGTGAACGCAGTCCCGCGGTTCTCGCCCGATGGCGCGTGGCTCGCATTCGTAACGCGCGACAACAAGGTGAAGAAAGTGCCGCGGGATGGGGGTGCGTCGGTCGTCCTCGCCGATTCCGCGAATTTGTCCGCAGCCAACCTGCTGGCCTGGCTGGACGACGGCACCATATTGTACGTGGACGAGGGATGGGGTCTGCGCGCCGTAGGACAGGACGGCAGTGAACCTCATCAGGTCTGGTCGCAGGCAGCTTTCAGCGCCGACACCAGCGCCAGGGGAATTGTGGGCGTCGCGGGCCTGCCAGGCGGGCAGAGCGCGCTGGTGATCGCGTGCAGCTTCCAGTGTGCCAGGAGCAGCCTGAATGTGCTGAACCTGCGGACGCGCAAGTCCACATCCCTGCTGCCCGATGTCCTTGCCGCCTGGCCACTGCCCGGCGGTATCGTGGCGTTCGTCCGCAAGGACGGCAGCGTGCTCGCGGCCCCATTCGACGCCGGCAAGGCCCGATTCAAGCGGGCCCCGGCGCCGATGCTCGACGGTGTGCGTATTCCCGGTTGCTGCGCCGTGGACGCCACCGTATCGGCCAACGGAACGCTTCTCTACGTGGTGGGGCACACCGCCGCGACAACTGTTCGCTACCAGCCCGTCTGGGTTGCCAGGAGCGGCGCGGTCACGGCCATCGACACGACGTGGTCGATCCCGGTGTCGCAGGATTGCACCTGCAGCGGCGATGTCACGTTGTCGCCGGATGGCAGCCGGCTGGCGTTGAGCATCGAGCGCAAGGCGCAGTCCGGAAACGGGGACATCTTCGTGAAGCAACTGGAGGCGGTGCCGTATGCGCTCATGCCGCTCACCTTCGCGGGCGACGGCATCAGCCCCCGCTGGACGTCGGACGGGCGGTCGGTCATCTACGGCGAGGACAAGGGCGACAACGATCCGGTGAGCTGGCTGGTCCGACGACGGGCGGACGGCACCGGAGGCGTGGACACGCTGCTGCCGCCGAGGCCCCGCAGCATCATCAAGGTCGTCCCGACGCGCGACACCAGCCAGTTCATCCTGCAGTACGACATCAACGGGCCCGTGCGCGACATCGTGCTGGCGCACCGGGGCGACACCACCACCACGCCGTTGATGGCGGATCCGAAGTTCGCGGAGATCTTTCCCGCGCTCTCCCCGGATGGACGCTGGCTCGCGTACGCTTCCGACGAGACCGGGCGTTTTGAGGTGTACGTGCGGCCCTTTCCGGATGTGAACGCGCGTCGCGTCCAGGTCTCGCAATCCGGCGGCACCGAGCCCCGCTGGGGGCGCGATGGACGGGAGCTGTTCTATCGCAACGGCACTGGGGCGCTCGTGGCCGCCAGTGTGCTGTCCGCAGCGGCGTTCACCCTTGGCACGCAGACGGTCCTGTTCGAAGCGAGCCGGTTTTATTTCGGCCAGAGTTCGCGGTCGTACGATGTGGCGCCCGGTGACCGGCGATTCGTGTTCCTGCAGCGGGTGGTGGAGACGAAGCCCGCGGCGCAGACGCCCGACCAGCTCGTTGAGGTGGAGAACTGGGGAACGGAGGTCCGGACCAAGCTCGGGGGCAAGTCGTCGGGGAAGTGAGCTGGGGGATGCGCGGGCAAGTCGGGATTGGATTGGACCTGCGATCACGCGGCACTGCGATTGCGCGGATGAAACTGCGATTACGCGGATAGAGCTGCGATTACGCGGCACTGCGATTGCGCGGATGAAACTGCGATTACGCGGATAGGGCGGATGACGCGGATGAGAACGATGGGATGAGCAATACAGGGATGGGATCGCGACGCCCGGGCCGATATATAGAGGGAGATGGCCACCGCGCTGATTCAGGGAGAACTCACGGAATCGGTGATCGGCGCGTTCTACCAGGTGTACAACACGCTCGGCTACGGCTTGCTGGAGCCCCTCTACTCGGCGGCCCTCGCCATTGAGCTGCGCGCCCGCGGGCACCAGGTAGATCGCGAAATCCGGTCGCCCGTAGAGTACCGCGGCCAGCGGATCGGCTGGCAACGCCTCGACCTCGTGGTGAACCACCGCCTGATCGTGGAACTGAAGGCCACCGAAGTCCTGGCCCCCCACGCGCGCCGCCAGCTCCTGAGCTACCTGACCGCCACCGGCATCGAAGTCGGCCTCCTCCTCCACTTCGGCCCCAAGGCGAGGCTCTTCCGGGTGGTGCACTCCCACCCCAGCCAGGTCTCGGCTCCCCCACCCTGACCTCCCCCTGAAATGCGGTTGCCGTATCCGCGGAATCGCAGTTCTATCCGCGTGATCGCAGTTCCCTCCGCGTAATCGCAGTTCTATCCGCGTGCTCGCAGTTCCCTCCGCGTAATCGCAGTGCCTAGGTTTCTGCCCACCATGCTCCCCACCCTCGTTGCTGCCCTGCAGCTTGCCGCCGCGCAGCCCTCGGTCTACAACGGTCGGGCCGGCCAGACGGCCGTGCACGTCCCCTCGCT
>DASSOG010000002.1:0-24986 GCA_035700805.1 Gemmatimonadaceae bacterium
CACGGGGCGATGCGGCGCGCGGTCGCCATCCAGGCCGCGCTCGCGGTCGTGGTGTTCGCCATGGGGCTGGCACCGGCCGTTGAACTGGCCCGGTTGCAGTGGGCCGATCTGGGCTTCGACGCCGCGCACACGCTGCTCGTCACGGCGCCGCCGGCTGCGGGGGCTACGACGTCCAGCGCCCGCTGGCGGACGGTGGTGGATTCCCTGGAAATGGCAGTGCGTGACGTGCCGGGCATCACCGCCCAGGGGGTATTTCAGTTTGTGGAAAGGCGCGCACCCGTGAGCGCGAGCCCAGCCACCTCCAGCGCCACCGGCCCAAGGGCGGACAGCCTTGCCCTTGCCTACGCCGACGCAGGGTTCTTCGACGCATTGGCCATCCGTCCCACCGCGGGGCGGCTGCCATCTACTGAGGAAAACCAGCGCGACGCCCCGGTGGCCGTCCTCAGCGCCACCGCGGCCCGGCGCCTGTTCGGCCGCGGCTCTCCCCTCGGCCAGACGCTCACGGCCACGACTGGCGGCACCCGGCGGGTCGTCACGGTCATTGGCGTGGTGCCGGATGTCGCCCTGCTCCAGCGGAGCGCCGACGGCGCTTTACAGCTCGCGTATTCCCCCGCCTGGCGCGACACGACGCAAGTGCCGGTGATCTATGCCCAGACGCGCCCGGCGGCGGCCGCGGTCCAGTCAGCCGCCGTGCGATCGCTCGGTCGGCGCGGCGCCACCCCGGGGGCGCGCGTGGAGCCGTGGGGCACCTTCCGGCGCATCCAGCTTGCCCTGCTGACGCTGCCGCTCAAGGTGATGTCCTTCCTGGTGCTCATCACCTGGATCACTGCCGCGATGGGCTTGTATGGCCTGGTGACCTACACCGTCGAACGCCGCCTGCACGAGCTGGGCATCCGCGCGGCGGTGGGGGCCACGCCGTGGCAGAACGCGCGCCTGATCGCGCGCTGGATCGCGGTGCCCGTGGTTTTCGGGGCCGGGATCGGCGTGGCGCTGAGCCTGCTGTTCGCCGCGCCGCTGCTCACGATGCTGCACTTTGGCGCCCTGAGTGCGTGGATGCCGCTCGTGGCCGCCGCCTCGTTCTGCGTGGTGGCCATCCTCGCGGGCTTGTTTCCGACCATGCGCGGGCTGCGCGCCGCGCCGCACACCATCATGAACGCGCTGTGACGTAGCGGGAAACGCCCCTCCCGCCCAGCCAGGTAAGCGGACGCGGCTTACCGCGACCGGTCATCCGGGTGCAGGTCCGCCAGGATCGGGTGGTCCAGTCCGCGAAGCGTCGCGTGGTCGGGGACGAGGAGGTCGTACACCACCACGTCGTTCCGCCCCTGGTGCAGCCATGGGCCCGGCACGTACAGCGTCTGCTCCGGCCCGATGCCCCAGAAGCGGCCGAGCTGGTGGCCGTTCACCCACACCGTCCCCTTGCCCCAGCCGCGCAGGTCCAGGAAGGTGTCGCGCGTGAGGTCCGCGGTGAACGTGCCCGAGTAGTATGCCGGCCCATCGAGTGCGGGGCTGACGGCAGACGCGCCGCCGGCCTGGTCGGCCTTCAGGCACGGCCGCGGGTCGCCGGGGCAGGTGCCGCCGGTGCCGCCGGCGCCGGAGAGCCAGGTGAGCCCGTTGGCGTACACATCCCATCCGGTGAGCTCCCGGCCCGCCAGCCATACGGAATGCGTGATACCCTTCTCCTCGTCGCGCAGGGGTTTGGCAAAGTTCACCCGTCCGGAGTTCTCCACCAGGAGGTCCAGCGTGGCCGCCGCGGGCACATCCAGGGTCACCGTGTTCTCCCCGTAGCGCCGGTCCAGCGTGGCCCGGAGCCGGCCGTTGACGTACACCTGCGCGTAGTCGCGCACGTCCCGAATCACCAGGTCGCCGGTGACCGCCGAGTCCAGGTGCGTGCGGTAGAGGATGTCGCCGTAGGACTGGCCGAACGTCTCCATGTTGCGCGGGCGCGCCACGTGGACCGGCGTGGGGAGCAGGTCGCTGAAGCCGGCCAGGCGGCGCAGGGCGAACTCCGGGACGACCATGGTCGGTGGTGTCCCGGGCACCGGCGGCGGGGTGACGCCGGTGACGTCGGCAATCACGTCGCGGAACATCGCGTACTTGCGCGATGGCCGACCCGATTCGTCCAGCGCGGCGTCGTAGTCGTAGCTGGAGGTCTGCGGGTCATAGTTGCGCCCGTTGGAATTCGCGCCGTTCAGGAAGCCGGGCGTGGTGCCGCCATGCCACATATACAGGTTTATGGAATACCCATGGGACAGCACCCACCGCAGCTCGTCCGCTTCCTGGCGGGCGTTCGTGGTGCTGTGCGGGTGTCCCCACTGGTCAAACCAGCCGGCCCAGTACTCGCCGATCATGAGCGGTGTATCCGGGCGGAAGTTCGCGAGGGTGGCGAACCCCCGCTCGGCGCCGCCCGGGCCCAGGTTCACGACGGCCGGGAGGTCCGGGAGCGTGCCGTGGGGCAGTTGGCCCGGGCCGTCCGCGGTGAACAGGTACACGTCGGTAAAGCCCGCGCGCTCCAGCGCGTCCACCTGCCAGCGCATGTAATTCGTGTCGCGGTCAAACGACCCGTACTCGTTTTCCACCTGCACCGCAATCACGGGTCCGCCATGACTCGCAAAGTATGGCGCCACCACCTTGCCCAGCGTGTCCAGCCACTGCTCGGCGGGCCGCGTGAATTTCGGGTCCGTGCTGCGCAGCACGATGCTCGTGTCGGCGAACAGCCACCCCGGATAGCCCCCCAGCTCCCACTCGGCGCAGACGTAGGGCCCCGGGCGCAGGATCACGTGGAGGCCGGCGTCCTGCGCCGCCTGCAGGTAGGCGCCCAGGTCGCGGTTGCCGGTGAAGTCAAAGTGGCCGCGGACCGGTTCATGGTAATTCCAGAATACGTACGTGGTGATGGTGTTCAGGCCCATGGCGCGCGCCTTGAGCATGCGATCGCGCCAGTACTCGCGGGGCACGCGCGCGTAGTGCATGGACCCCGCGATGATCTGGAACGGCTTGCCGTTCAGCAGGAACTGGCCGTGGCCCGCCGAGAGCGGGCCCGTCTGGGCCAGCGCCGAGCGGGGGGAGCCGAGCAGGTAGCGGAGCAGAGCAGGGCGAGCGGGAGGAGTCGGCGCATGGGTCGGCTGGGATCCGGACAGGGGTGGTGGGAACTCCCTGAGTGTGGCCCGGGGGGCGGGGGAGCGCAATGCCAGGGCCTGAGCCAAGGTTGCCGAAGTCCGGCTGGCGACGCAACGTCAGTGGTGAGCGGCCCGGCTGGACCGGCTTGACCGGTATGTCAGACAACTCAAGGAGAGGGAAGCAGAATGGCCAGGCGATTCCCCTGCAATCCGAAGCTCGATTTTGCCATTGAGCGGTACATTGACGCGCCCACCCGGCTGGTCTGGGAGGCGCTGACCAAGCCGGAGCACCTGGTGGAGTGGTACATGCCCAAGGCGTGGGGGCGCGTGGTGCGCGCCGAGCTGGACCCGCGGCCCGGTGGCATCTTCAGCATTGACATCGCCGTGAATGATGGGCCGGAGGTGCCCAACCTGGGCTGCATACTGGAAGTGGTGCCGAATCGCCGGCTGGTCTGGACGTCGATGCTCTTCCCGGGTTATCGGCCGGCGGTGTTTGACGACATTCCGATCACCGCCGTGGTCACCATGGAAGCCGCGGGGAAGGGGACGCGGTACGTCTTCACGGCGCTGCACCGGGATGAGGGCGACCTGGAGAAGAACAAGGCGTCAGGGTTCTACCAGGGTACGGAGATGGCGATTGACCAGTTTGTGGAGTATGTGCGGGGGATGGAGTAGGGGGTTCGGGCTCGCGGTAAGGGGAGGGTGGAGGCAGGTGGCGGAGGGCTGGGGTTGGTGAATTGCGACCGGCTCCGGGGTGCCACTCCACTGACCGAGTGGAGCAGACTGACCTGCGCGTGAGCAGCGCGACTCCTTCTACGTGCCGCGTAAGGCCCCGCGGTTCTGCTCCACTATCATTTCACCCAACCGGCAACGCTCATTACCTCAGGTCCCCAAGAGGTACACGATAACGGGAGGTTTCTTGACCCCGATTCGACGAGACAGTTGCGGGAGCGTAGTTTGATCCTTCACAGAAGTTTCCTACCATGCGCCGTGGTACAACGGCGCCCATCCGGTGACAAATGATGCCCATCCGTACGGCTATCTGGAAAGTGGGAGACTCCCCGGAGCCGCTGCCGGAGGCAGCGCTGCCGACCGAACTACTTCTGGAAACGATGATTTGTGCTGCGCCCGGGCTTCTATCGGACGAGTGGATGCTCATTGGACGGCAGGAGGACACTGGATTTGGTGGCCGAATCGATCTTCTGGCGATTGCCCCGGATGGTTCGTTGGTACTGATCGAGCTGAAGCGAGGCATGACGCCGCGGGAAGTTGTCGCCCAGGCAATCGACTACGCGGGATGGGTGGAAGGCCTGGAGGCCGCTGATCTAGCTCAGATATATGGGCGATTTGCCGGTGGGCGGAACCTCGCTGAGGACTTCCACGCTCGCTTTGGCGGTGCATTGGACGAGGATGCGCTCAATGGGAGTCACCAGATCATTATTGTGGCTGCTTCCCTGGATGACACTACCGAGCGCATTATCGCATACCTCAACGCGCGCGATATCCCGATAAACGTCTTATGCTTCCAGGTATTTTCATATGGAGGCGAAAGGTTCTTGAGTCGCGCATGGTTGCTCGACCCAACGCAGACTCAGGTAAACGCAGTGCGGGCCCCTGCTGGTGACAGGGAGCCGTGGAACGGGGAGTTCTATTGCTCCTTTGGTGAGGGCGTAACGCGGTCGTGGCAGGATGCCGTGAGGTATGGGTTCATTTCGGGAGGTGGCGGCAGATGGTACAGTCAAACCCTTTCCCTCCTGAACCCGGGCGACCGAATATGGGTGAACGTTCCCGGATCGGGATTCGTGGGCGTTGGCCGGGTGACTGGGCACGTTCATCCTGCCAAGTCGTTCGAGGTGACAACGCCTGAGGGCACCAAACTCATTCTCGATGCTGAAACGATCGGTAACTACGGCAGGAATTACGTCAATGATCCGGATCGCTGTGAGTACTTCGTTGCCGTACGGTGGTTACAGACCGTGCCGGTGGAGCAAGCCGTGCGCGAAGTCGGCATGTTTGGAAACCAAAACACCGTATGCAGGCCGAGGACACCCAATTGGCGCTCGACTGTTGATCGATTGAAGACCCACTTTCCTGAATTTGCGCGTGAGTGAGGATGACTGGTCGTAGCTGATCACAGGCCGGGAAGTGGCTCCATTGCCATCCTCAGCGTCCACATGGCTGACGATGGCGGTGGTTGCCCCGGGCCTTTGTCGCTTCGCGTTTCCCTGATTGGATCGTCGCGCAGGGGACTGCTAGATCGGAAGCTCAGTGCAGGCTACGCAACTGAGTATGATTGCGTACGCGACGTCGCCGTGTTCCAAGTCTCACTTGGCGTCATTCCTCGGACGCGCGCGGCGTGCAGCCTCATTCCTCCGGCCTGTCTGTCAGCTTCAGCACGCAGAATCTACTGGTGCCACAAGTGGCCTCGGTTTCTTGAAGACGTGGGATAACTGGAAGGTGGGCTCCCCGGGCGAGATTTCGCCCACTACCAGGAGGAGTCCCCGAGGTCGAAACGATCCCGCCGTACCCATGCCCCCGAATTCAGGGCGAAGGTCGCCTTGGCGGCCGTCCGGAACGAAGGCACGCTCGCTGAGCTGGCCAAGCGCTGCGATGTGCACCCGGCCCAGATCACCGCGTGGAAGGATCAGCTGCTCCACGGCGCGCGCGAGGTGTTCAGCGACGGCCGCCCCCAGGAGCCGCCGGTCGACGTGAAGACGCTCCACGCGAAGATCGGCGAACTTACGCTGGAGAACGATTTTTTAGAACACGCGCTCGGCAAGACCGGCCTGCTGAGCGCCAAGCGATGATCGAGGAGAATGCGGGCTCACCGCTCTCCCGGGCGCGCGCGGCGCTCATTGACGCGGCCAGCGGCGCGAAGGCGGCCATGGGCTTCGAGGACGGTCCGGGCGATCCGACACGCGCGGTCATCGCGCGCCGCGGCGACGTGGACTGGACGCTCACCACCACGGGACGCTCTCCCCCGGCCAACTCGCCCATGCAAAAACCGTGATGCAGCAGGTCGTGGCCGGCCACCTGCCCAAGACAGGCGCCACGCTCACCTTTGCGGACGGCTACCCGCCCATGGCGCCCACCGACGGCAACCGCCGGCTGCTGGGCATCTACGACCAGGCCAGCCGAGCCGCCATCACCATGCTCCGCCTCTCCCGCTGACCGCTCCACCCGCCAGGTGTCCTCGGCGCCGCCTGATCCACGCTCGGCCAGGCGACGCCGGGGAGTCCGGCGAAATTACTTGCCGCCCGAGAGCACCTTGGCGGCGTCCGAGATCAACCCGGCCTCAAGCATGAGCGCATCGGCCACGCGCTGGATCTGCGGGTCCACCGCGCTCCACTCCCCCTGCTCAATGGCTTCGCGCGGACCTGGCATGGTCTTCACGCCATAGCCGGTGTAGAAACCGGGGGCGTAGATCAGGTGCCGGTACCACGGCCGGCGCGGCAGCCCGGCGGTGGAGGTCAGGTCGCGCTCGGTCTTGAATAACCGCACGTTGACGCCCTGCAGCACGGAGTCGGGCAGGGTGGCCGCGCGGTCCCAGCCCTTGTACGCGGCCTCGAAATCCCTGGCCGCCGCGGTCAGGGTGTCCATCGCGTTGAGCAGCGGCGCGAAGTTGAACTGCGGGGGCGGCACCTCCACCTTGGGCGGGAAGGTGGGGTGCCACGGATCGCTGGCCAGCGCAAAGTCGCCGTCCTTCACGGCCTTGTTCACGGCCGCGATCTGGCTGGCGCGCTGGTCGCGCAACTGCACGAGCTGGTCGGCGTACTCCTGGAAGGTCCGGGCCTGGTTGGTGAAGACAAAGGGCAGCACATCCGCGCCCGACAGCCGCATGACGATGCGCCCGGTAGCCTGCGCCAGCGCCTTGCCATACACGAACGACGTGTCGCTGAAGTGCGTGAACCAGTAGAAATCATCGTAGGCGGAGTGGTACACGCCGCCGGGATCCTCGCCGCCAAAGCCGAGGTTCAGCGAGGCGATGCCCAGGTGCTGCAGGAAAGGCGTATAATCGGAGCCCGAGCCGAGCGCGCCGATGGGCAGGCCGCCGTCACTGCCACCACTGCCGCCCCGGCCACCCCGCCCGCCGCGTCCGCCACCCTCGGCGCCGCGCGCCGCGCGGGCGGCTTCGGAACGCCGGTAGATGCTGACGCTGGTCTCGGGGTCGGTCACGTCCTTCTCGACCTCGTTCACCAGCGCCTCCAGCGAGTGCGACCCGGACGCGTAGAAGAATCCTCGGCCGGTATTGTCAGTATTGATATAGGCCACCGCATGCCGGGACAGCTCATCCGCGTGCATCTCGGCCCATTCCGTGGAGCCGAGCAGCATGGGCTCCTCCCCGTCCCAGGCCGCGTAGATGATGGTGCGCTTTGGGCGCCATCCCTGCTGGTAGAGCTGTCCCAGCGCGCGCGCCTCCTCCAGTTCGGAGACCAGGCCCGAGATCGGGTCGGCGGCGCCATTCACCCACGCGTCGTGGTGGTTGGCGCGAATCACCCACTGGTCGGCCTGCGTGGTGCCGGGCAGCCTGGCGATTACGTCGTACAATGGCTTGATGTCCCAGTTGGACTTGACCACCAGGTGCACGCGCGTGACGCCCTGGCCGCCCAGCCGGTAGGTGATGGGCAGCCCGCCGCGCCACGCCGACGGGGCCACCGGGCCGGACATGGCCTCGAGCAGCGGCTGCGCATCGCCATATGAGAGTGGCAATACCGGGATCTTGGTGATGGTCGGGCTGTCCTGGATGGACAGCCGCTTCGCATCCTTGGTGGCCGGGATGCCCGGCGTGAGCGGGTCGCCCGGATAGAGTGTCATGTCCATCACGCTGCCGCGCTGCACGCCCTGCGGCGGACGCATGGGCCCCTTGGGAAACACGGCCTCGTCGGCATAGCCGTCGTCCGCCGGGTCGGAGTAGATGAGGCAGCCGATGGCGCCATGCTCGGCGGCAATCTTGGGCTTGATGCCGCGCCAGGAGCCGCCGTACTTGGCAATGACAATGGCGCCCTTCACCGAGACACCGTGGCGGGCCAGTTCGTCATAGTCCTCCTGCAGGCCGCGGTTTACGAACACCAGCGGCCCGGTCACGTCGCCGTCAATGGAGTAGGCGTTGTAGGGCGGCAGCGCCTCCGCGGTCTGGTAGGAGGTGGTGTCGCCCGGCACCGGCGGCTCGGCCAGCTTGGCCTTGTAGTGCGTGGGCGCGGTGAGCTCCACCAGCCGTTCCTTTGGCGTAGGGAAGAGCGGATAGAAGTTCTCGATGTGCGCGTCCCACCCCCACGACTTGAACTGCGCCAGCAGCCACTCCGCATTCTGCTTGTCGTATGGGGAGCCGACGTGGTGCGGACGCGCGGTGAGCAGCTTCATGTTGGCGCGCATGCGCTCGGGGCTGGGAATGACGTCGAACTTGGCTTCCCAGTTGCGCTCCACGGCCGACGACGCGGCGGTGAAGCCGCGCAGCGGCGCGGGGTCGGCAGGGGGCCGGACGGGCAGCAGGGCGAGCCCGCCCAGCGCGGCAAGCGAGGCGATGGTGAATCGGTGCATCATGGCAGGGACCAGGTGCGGGTGGTGGCGGATGGGAACGATCGCCGCGAAATTGTCACGCGGTACCGCCATGCGCCAGCGGGGTCACGTGAGCCCCGCGAGCGCCCCACCCCGACTCGGAGCCCCCCCCGTGGACGCCGGAACCAGGACCACGCCGCAGTTCACCCGGGGCGCGAAGCTGGGGCTGCTGGCCCTCCTCGCCATCTACGGCCTGCGCTGCTACCTGGACCCGCAGGGCGGGCACATCATTGACAGCGTGAACCTGGCCATCCACGAGACCGGCCACCTGGTGTTCGCCCCCTTTGGCGAGTTCATCCAGTTTGCCGGGGGCACGCTCTTCCAGCTCATCGTCCCGTTCACCTTCCTGGCGTACTTCGTGAAGTTCGCGCCCGAGCGCGATGACTTTGCCGCGTCGGTGATGCTCTGGTGGGTGGCCGTGAACTTCTGGAACATCGCGGTCTATGCGGCCGATGCGCGCACGCAGGCGCTGCCCCTGGTGGGCGGCGGCGAGCACGACTGGGCGTACCTGCTGGGGCGCACGGGGCTCCTGGCGCACGATCAGGGGGTGGCGTCCACCTTCAGCGCGCTCGGCTGGCTCTTCTTTGTATATGGGCTGGTGGCCGGGGCCCGGGCGGCGCTGCAGCCGCCGGCGGTGGCTGACGACGTGCGGGGATGAAGCTGGGTGGCACGCGGAAATCCGACGGCCAGTGGCCCGATTGGGCAGTGTCGAGCTGCGCGGCGGGTGCGTCCTCCGTCACCTTACCAAGGCAGATTGAACATTCTCCAGGTGGTCCGTCATGTCCGAGAATCAAACCGCCAGGACTCACGCGCGCGCAATCATCGACCAACTGCCCGACAACGCGAGTTGGGACGATGTCATGTACGAACTTTACGTGCGCGAGGCCATCGATGCCGGGCTGGCTGATGTCGCGGCCGGGAGGACGATCCCCCAGGACATGAGCCGTAAATCCGCGGCTGGGCCATAGTCCCAAGCCTGTCTCTAGCGGGCGGTCGGTCCCCGTCCTAAGCTCTTGGCGCTTCCCCGCAGGCATCTGCGGATTTCCGCGTGCCTGGCGGCCAGTCCTCACCCCTGAAGGATTCGACCCGTGCCTCTCACTCGTACCCTCCGCCTGGTGGCCGCGGCCGCCCTGGTGCTTGTCCCGGCCGGCTTGCGCGCGCAGGCGCACCCCACGGTCAAGCAGTTCCTGAATCCGGCCTCGCCGCTGGACCTGGCCTCGGCCGCGCACGCCAGCCGCATCGCCTGGATGGCCTACGAAGAGGGCAAGCGCAACGTGTACACGGCGGCGGGCCCCGCCTTCCGCCCGGTGAAGCTCACGACATTCACAAAGGACGATGGCATTGACCTCACCGATGTCACCGTCTCCGACAACGGGTCCATGATCGTGTTCGTGCGCGGCTCGCGGCCCAATCGCGACGGGTGGGTGGCCAACCCGGACCACGACCCCAACGGGCAGGAACTCACCATCTGGGCGGTGCGAGCCACCGGCGGGCCGGCGTGGCGCGTGGCCGAGGGGAGCAATCCCGTGCTCGCGCCCAACGGCCGGACCGTGCTGTATCGCAAGGACGGGCAGATCTACCGGGCTCGGCTCACGGGCGTAAAGCCGGACTCCATGGACCTGGGGCTCAAGCCGCTGGTGAACGCGTGGGGGAATCAGGGGTCCCCGGTGTGGTCGCCCGACGGTTCGATGTTCGCGTGGTCGTCCACGCGTGAGAACCATTCGCTGATCATGGTCTATCATGTGGCCACGCGCGCCGTCCAGTACGTGGCGCCCAGCGTGGACTGCGACGCGGAGCCGGTCTGGTCGGCGGACGGCAAGTCCATTGCGTTCCTGCGTCGGCCGGGCACCCCCTTTGGCGAGCAGGCGCAGCAGGGCGGGGGCGGCATCGGGAATCCGACGGCGCCCGGGTATAACCCGGCAAGCGCCGCGCGCGGGGGATTCAGCTTCTTTGGCGGCGGGGGCGGGCGCGAGTTCAGCGGCTGCCGCAGCGGGTTCGGGCGCGGGTTCTTTGGCGGTGGACGCGGAGGCAACGGCGGCGGCCGGGGCGGTCGCGGCGGAGCGGCGGACACGTCGCATACGTCCACCGAGGCTGGGCTGTTCAACGCGACATTCAGCGGCGGATATAATCTTTCGATTATGGTAGCCGAC
The DNA here is from genome assembly GCA_035700805.1 of Gemmatimonadaceae bacterium. Taxonomy (GTDB): domain Bacteria; phylum Gemmatimonadota; class Gemmatimonadetes; order Gemmatimonadales; family Gemmatimonadaceae; genus JAGWRI01. The sequence continues at coordinate 10,820 of DASSOG010000002.1, forward strand.
GTGGCCACGGGTCAGGCCCGTGAGGCGTGGCACAACCAGCCGGACGATCGCGAGTTTGCCGGCATGCGGAGCATCCAGTGGAAGGGCGGGCGGATTGTCTTTCCGCTGACGCCGAGGGACGACGAATACCAGCGGTACTTCTCGGTGGCGCTGGACGGCAGCAATGCCGCTCCGGTGATGCTCACCACCACCAACGGCCTCATCGAGGATGCCACGTCGGTGGCGTTCTCCCCCGACGGCGCCACGCTCTACTACTGCACGAACGCCGAGGACGTGGAGCGGCGGCACATCTGGGCCGTGCCCGTCACGGGCGGGACGCCGCGCCGGGTGTCCACCGGCAGCGGGGTGGAGACGTATCCGCAGCCGGTGGCGTCGGGCAAGCAGGTGGCGGTGCTCTACTTCAACGCGAAGCAGCCGGCGTCGGTGGCCATCGTGCCCGCGGCGGGTGGCGATCCGCGGATCATCTTCCCCACCTTGCCATCAGACTTTCCACAAGCCGAGCATGTGGTGCCGGAGATCGTGATCACCCATGCCGCCGACGGGCTGGAGATCCACAACCAGCTCTTCTTGCCGGCGGACCTGAAGCCCGGTGAGAAGCGGCCGGCCATGGTCTTCGTGCACGGGGGGCCGTCCCGGCAGATGCTGCCGGCGTACCACTACATGCAATTCTACCACTGGGCGTACGCGTTCAACCAGTGGCTGCAGAGCCAGGGGTACATCGTGCTGTCCATCAACTACCGGAGCGGCATCGGGTACGGCCAGAAGTTCCGGCGGGCGGAGAACACCAACGCCCGGGGCAACTCGGAGTACCAGGACGTGCTGGCCGGCGCGCGCTACCTGCAGCAGCGCGCGGACGTGGACTCCACGCGCATCGGCATCTGGGGACTCTCATACGGCGGGCTGCTGACGTCGGAGGCCCTGGCGCGTAACTCCGACATCTTCCGCGCGGGGGCGGACCTGGCGGGTGTGCACCTGTACGGCAACTCGCTCGATACCACGGACGTGAGCTTCCAGTCGTCCGCCGCGGCGCACGTGGACACCTGGAAGTCGCCGGTGTACCTGGAGCAGGGTGACGACGACCGCAACGTGTCGTTCTCGCAGATGATCGGCCTGGTGGACCTGCTGCGCGCTCACAAGATCTATTATGAGCTCACCGTGTGGCCCGACGAGGTGCACGAACCGCTGGTGCACGCCAAGTGGGTGAAGATCTTTGGCGACATGGGCGTGTTCCTGAACCGGTTTGTGCGCGACAAGGAAACACCGCCGGTCGTGCAGTAGCGTAGCGGAACGCTTGACGTGATAAAGGGCGTCCGGTGCGTGGCACCGGACGCCCTTTATGGCTCAATACGACGGCTTGTCCAGCCCGGCCTGCTGCATGATGGCCGCCGACAGCTCCTCGATGGATTTCGTCGAGGAGTCGAGCCAGCGAATATCCTCCCGCGTCATCATGGCCTCGGCGGCGGCCACCTCACGGCGGCAGTTCTCCAGCGCGGCGTAGGTGCTGTCGGGGCGGCGGGCATGCCGGATGCGGGCGAGCCGCTCGGGATTGATGGAGAGGCCAAAGAGCTTGGCGCGGTGGCTGCCCAGGTCGTCGGGCAGCTTGTTGCGCTCAAAGTCCTCGGGGATCAGCGGAAAGTTGGCCGCCTTCACGCCGAACTGGAGCGCCAGGTACAGGCTGGTGGGGGTCTTGCCGCTGCGGGACACGCCCACGAGGATGAGGTCGGCCTTGCCCAGATCCATGCTGGACACACCGTCGTCGTGCGCCAGAGTGAAGTTCACCGCCTCGATGCGGTCCGTGTAGTCCGTGCTGGTGGCCACCTTGCGCGACTTGCCCACCGTGTGCGAGCTGCGCACCAGAAACTCGGTTTCCAGTGGCGCGATGAAGGTCTCAAAGAAGTTGAGCACCAGCGCGTCGGCATCGTCCAGCCGCGACGAGATTTCGGGGCTCACCAGGGTGGAGATCACCACCGGCCGCACGCCGTCCAACGTATGCGCGGCCCGGATCTGGGCCAGGCACGCCAGCACCTTCTCCTCATTGTCCACAAAGGGAATGCGCACCTGCCGGAACTCGATGCCCTCAAACTGCGACAGCAGGCTGTGCCCCAGCGACTCAGCGGTGATGCCGGTGCCGTCGGAGATGAAGAATACGGTGCGTTTGGCGGCCATGGTCCCGGGTAGGCGGACAGGGTGATTAAACTAATTGGGGGGCCAATCCGTGCCGCTGCACGCGCGGGAGCCGAGGCGCCTGCCATCGGCGCCAACTTGCGCACCCTCACTATCACCGCTATCCGTTTCCCGTCACCCGCCAACTGCCATGCCGTCCAAGCGCCAACCGTTCGTGCTCGCGTTCGAGCAGCTCCGTATGACCGACGTCGAACGCGTCGGTGGCAAGAACGCCTCCCTTGGCGAGATGATCAGCCAGATGGCGCAGTCCGGCGTGCGCGTGCCGGGCGGGTTTGCCACCACGGCCGAGGCGTTCCGCACCTTCCTGAAGCACGATGGACTGGCCACGCGCATTGACGGCGTGCTCGCCACATTGGACGTGAACGACGTGGGGGCGCTGGCGCGTGCCGGGTCGCAGATTCGGGACTGGGTATCCACCGCGCCGCTGCCGGACGAACTGCGCACCGAGATTGCCGCGCACTACGAGCGGGTGGCCGGCGAGCATGAAGGCTCCTTTGCCGTGCGCTCGTCGGCCACTGCGGAAGACCTGCCCGACGCATCGTTTGCTGGGCAGCAGGAGACATTCCTCAATATCCGTGGGCTGGACAACGTGCTGCACGCCGTGCGCGAGACCTTTGCGTCACTGTACACCGACCGTGCCATTGCCTATCGGGTGCACAAGGGATTTGCGCACGCCGATGTGGCGCTGTCCGTGGGCGTACAGCGCATGGTGCGGTCGGACACCGGCGCGTCAGGCGTGATGTTCACGCTGGACACGGAATCTGGCTTTGACCAGGTGGTGTTCATCACGGCCAGCTACGGGCTGGGCGAGACGGTAGTGCAGGGGGCGGTGAACCCCGACGAGTTCTACGTGCACAAGCCAACGCTGGCGCAGGGCAAGCGCGCCGTGGTGCGGCGCAGCCTGGGCTCCAAGCTCATCAAGATGGTATTTGGCGACTCGGCGCAGGCGGGCAGGAGCACACAGACGGTGGATGTGCCGGACGCCGACCGGCATCGGTTTGCGATTTCGGACGACGAGGTGCTGGAGCTGGCGCGGTACGCCGTGGCCATTGAGAACCATTACAAGCGGCCCATGGACATCGAGTGGGGGCGCGACGGCGTGGATGGAAAGTTGTATGTGCTGCAGGCGCGCCCGGAGACGGTGAAGAGCCGCAAGGGGTCCACCACCGAGAAGTACAAGCTGACACAGCACGGCAAGGTGCTGGTGACGGGCCGCGCCATTGGGCAGAAGATCGGCGCCGGGCCCGCGCGCGTGGTGAAGAGCGCCAGGGAGATGGATCGCGTGAAGGCCGGCGACGTGCTGGTAACCGACATGACGGATCCCAACTGGGAGCCTGTGATGAAGAAGGCCGCGGCCATTGTCACCAACCGGGGCGGCCGCACCTGCCACGCGGCCATCATTGCGCGTGAGCTGGGCATTCCCGCCATTGTGGGATCGGGCGACGCCACCGAAAAGCTGGTGGAGGATGAGCCCGTGACCGTGAGCTGCGCCGAGGGCGATACGGGATATGTGTATCGTGGCGCGCTGGAGTTTGAGGTGACCACCACCGAAGTTGGCGAGCTGCCAAAGCTGCCCGCGAAGATCATGATGAATGTTGGGAATCCCGAGCTCGCCTTTGAGTTTGCGCAGATTCCCAATGCGGGCGTGGGCCTGGCGCGGCTGGAGTTCGTGATCAACAACGTGATTGGTGTACATCCCAAGGCCATCCTGGACATCGAGCATGTGCGCGAGAGCCTACGGGAGGAAATCGTTCGACGCGCGCGCGGGTATGCCAGCCCCGAGGACTTCTTCGTGGACAAGCTGGTGGAGGGGGTGGCCACCATTGGTGCCGCGTTCTACCCCAAGCCGGTGATCGTGCGGCTCTCGGACTTCAAGTCCAATGAGTACCGCAAGCTGCTGGGCGGGGAGATGTACGAGCCCGAGGAGGAGAACCCGATGCTCGGCTTCCGCGGGGCGTCGCGCTACGTGGCCGAGAGTTTTCGGGACTGCTTTGAGCTGGAGTGCCGCGCCATGAAGCGGGTGCGGGACGAACTGGGGCTCACCAATGTGGAGATCATGATCCCCTTTGTGCGCACCGTGAGCGAAGCGAAGCGCGTGGTGGAGTTGCTGGCCGAGCATGGGTTGGAGCGCAGGGAGAACGGGTTGCGACTCATCATGATGTGCGAAATCCCCAGCAACGCGCTGCTGGCCGAGGAATTTCTGCAGTACTTTGATGGATTTTCCATTGGGAGCAATGACCTGACGCAGTTGACCCTGGGGTTGGACCGGGATTCAGGGCTGGTGGCGCAGGGATTTGATGAGCGCGATGCGGCGGTGAAGGCGTTGCTCGGGATGGCCATCACCACGTGCAAGCGGCTGGGCCGGTACATCGGGATCTGCGGGCAGGGGCCCAGCGACCATGCGGACTTTGCGCAATGGCTGATGGATACCGGGATTCAGACCCTGTCGCTGAATCCCGATACGGTGGTGGAGACGTGGAGGCGATTGGGGGAGGGATAGCAGGGTGGCCACCTTCTGGTGCCTGACCGTCCAACAACGTGGGATTCATCCGTGCGGGGGGCTAGGGGCCTTGGAGAACAGGAACATCTGGGTCGGCGTTCGTAGCCGCAGGACCAGAGGTCCACCGTCGAAGTGACCAGTGATGGGCCCGCGAACGTCGGTGCTATCAGATATGACCAGCAGTGTATCGTTCCAGGTGTATGTTCCTTCCGAAAATACACGAGCTATTGAAGTAGTGGTACCTTCACCAGAAGTCAGCGAAATCTGATTTGTCCACAGATAGTGGCCTGCCGAAGGGCCGCCACTGATTTCCAGAGAGCCACCGGTGATCGTCTCGACGGTCCCACTGGAATCGGTTGCCGGACACCCAGGCGAACCGCCGGCGAGATCCGTGCACTCAGCCAGCCCCCAGAGGCCGGTTATGCTTGGTGGTGGCTCAAGCACAAATACGTAACGGTGCGCGCCGCGCGTGAGGTTCACGGTATCACCGGTAGCGGTTCCAGAAAACGCCTCCATGGGCTTTGCTGAATCGTGGAATACGAGGCCGCTACTGCTCTGAGAATAGGCACCCGTGGCAATGACGGTGTCGCGGAGCTCCGTAATGTCAGCGGGGTGCTGGGTCCATTGGGACTGGAGTACAACCGTCCAGGTGAAGGTGCTGTCAGGGAGGACCTTCAATTCTCCGGCCCCCCACGTCTCGGTCTTGCTCACGCTATCAACAACATGTTGCGAGCAACACGGGAGTGGGGCGCCATCCACTTCCGCGAGTGCGTACGTTCCCGCAAGTAATTCGTCAGTGGTCGCTGGTTGGGTTGGCTCTTGGGAACATGCTTCCCCCAGGAACAGAATGACGCCTAGGAAACCGAGTCGTAAGTTCAAAGCCAGTCCCCTCCAATGTGAAACGAAACGATCTGCCAGCTGAGTATTACACGCGAAGACCGATCCGGTACCCGCCTGCTGGCCGGAGGTCGTTACTCTCTGCTGAGTCACTGTTTCCACAGTGCCAACCGCTCGAACAAGCTGGCCGTGCTAGGCGAAGATTTGTATGATGGCCGTCGACGCGCGGGGCACGCTGAAGCTCATGGCAGAATGGGGCGGTCGTATTACTACCCGTGTGGCGCTACTGACCGGCGACGAGCACGGGGATCGAGCTCTGGATGGACTGCACCCCAGTCACAACTCCGGTGGGTTGACCCCAGCAGTAGAGTGCGCCTGTCGTGGTCAGGCCGCACGCGTGGAGATATCCAACACTCACCGTCGTGAATTTATGTCCGCCGACGACCGGCTCGGGGCTGGGATGCGGATCAACGTCGAATGTGGTCGTGCCGCGGCCGAGTTGTCCATAATTATCAATCCCCCAGCAGTATGCCGTTCCGCTGGTGGCCACACCGCAGGTTGCCCATTGACCAGCGCTTATCATCTTAAACGTAATCCCCCCCGCAACCGCCACGGGCGTGCGACTGGAGCCGGCGCTCCCAGTGCCCAATTCACCCTCATCGCCTTGCCCCCAGCAATACGCCGCCCCGTCCTCCGTCAGTGCACAAGTGTGGAAGAACCCAACAGTCAAGCTCGTGAAGGTCAAGTCACCACTGACCCGGGTTGGCACATCGGTTTGGGTCAGAGTGCCGTTGCCCAGCTTTCCGGTCTCATTTGCCCCCCAACAGTATGCGGTGCCGGCTATGGTCAGTCCGCAGCTGTCCTGACGCCCGGTACCCAGTGCCATGAACGTGAGCCCTCCGGAGACGGGCGCGGGGCTGGGATTGTCGTATACGTCGTGCGCTCCGTTTCCCAGGTTCCCGTTGTGATTGTTGCCCCAGCAGTACGCGGCGCCGTTCATGGTGAGGCCGCAAGTGTGATAAACACCGGCACTTAACGACTTGAAGGTAAGGCCTCCGACCACTGGTACGGGGGTCCTGCTATCGGTCGTGGTAGCATTCCCGAGTTCACCGTTGAAGTTCGTCCCCCAACAGTACGCTCTGCCGGTGGTCGTTAGCGCGCAACTGTGTTCAAAGCCAACTGTTACGGCTCGGTAATCCAGCGTGCTCGCGATTGCGGTTGGTGCAACGGAATTGATTGTGTCGCCGTTACCCAATTGGCCGCTGGCATTGTAACCCCAACAGTACGTCCGCTGGGCGTTCGTTACGCCACAGGTAACCGCGCTCGGCCCGGCGCTCACCTGTAGGAATGCCAGTCGGACCCTGCCGGGGCCGGTCGTGGTGCCGCAAGCTGCGATTCCAAAGACCACGGCGACGACGACGGTCTGACGCGTCACCGGCCATCTTGACCGGCGACGCGACGCACAGCTTCTCAACGCTCCCCCGACGCACCCACTGGTACGGGAAGCGGCGGTCGCCGGTACACTCGAGCTGTGTGAGGTGCGGCGGTATACGGACAGATTGCCGGGGCTGGATCGCAAACATAAACGTAAATTGAGTCGGACGCCGTGTCGGGAAATTGATCTGCTGCATGCACGACCAATTCGCCCGAGTTGGCGGGATCGCCGTAAATGCTGCTGCCGCTCCCGGTGAGGATGCCGGTCCACCACCAGGTGTACGAAGGTATCCCGTTTTTGTAGATGAATCCGCTCCAGTGGTTGACGTCCCCCGAATCCACGTTCGTGGGCCCATCGAGCTCGATAATTAAGCCGTTCACCGCCGTCCGAACCGTCGTCGACGTGGTTAGTACGTCGAAGTCGCAATCCGGATCTGGGCTGGATGGCACGTGTGTTGACCAGCTCGGCGTTACGGCTCCAGATTGATCACTGAGTGATATGTCTGTGAATTTCGTACCATATGGAGGAAAGTCCCTGCAGGAGTTGAACGCACCGTGGGCCTCGATTACTCCGCCATCCGCGTAGCGGTAGTTATCGTCGTCCGCGTCAACGGTGAGCACGACTCGCCGATCCTTTGTAACGTCCAAGGTTGTGATCGTCCACGTACATGTCCCGCCCGAGCACGCACTCGAACTCACGACGCCGGACATCGAATCGGCAGAGGTGATTGTTGCGGAGGCGCTATGAGAACACGAACTACCGTCATTACAGTGCCAAGATGCAGCGACCCACCCGGTGGTGCTGCCGAACGCGCCGTTGTAACCGTACTGGATTACAGGTTGGTTGATGTATGTAGCATTATCCAAGCCGGGAAAAGTGTAATAAACCTTGGAACCCGAATATGCGCCATCGGGATTTTGCGGCACGTGCCAAGCCTCTTGGAGTTGCCTGTACGAGGTGCCCGAGCCTGAATACTCGTCGGCATACTCGATCCAGCCGGTGTCGGTGGGCGGTATAAGCCGACGCCCAGCGTGACGGGCACGAGGCCAATTTGGAAAGGCCAGATAGGCGCACGGCGCCAGTTGATACGTGGCACCATCTTTGCGCGTCACGACGTGGCTGGCGCCATTTACACGCCCGTCACCCGGAATCGCGTGCACGCACGACTTGTGGTACCAGCCGGCGGGCGTGGCCACTTATCCTGGCCCCGGGCCGCTGCCTGCGGTTGGGGCGACGGCCCGTGAGAAGCTGGCCCCGGTGCTGGCCGGGGCGCTGACCGGTGTCGTGACATCGCCGCAGGCGATGGGTGCCGCGAGAGCGACGATGTACATCAAGACTCGGTGTGGTTTCATCTTGCCGATCCTCCCCTTCGAGGACTACAATCAAACGGCGGTCCCGGACCTTGCCAGGCGGGAACTGTCCGCAGTGGACGCGAGCCGCGTCATGCGTGCGGCGGCACCACCTGAACTGCAGCGAGGGTGGGAGGGTACCCTCTACTAAAGGGGGTTGAACGGACCGAAAAGGTTTACACGGGCACGTGATGTGGTCCTATTCCGGTCGCGGATCAAGGAGGTTCTCTCCGAGCGCGCGCAGCTTCGCGAGGCCACGGTGGCAGTGTGCCTTCACCGTTCCGACGGCGCAATTCATGAGGACGGCTGTTTCGTGCTCACTCTTGCCAAGTGCCACGTGGAACAACACGGCCTGAAATTGCCGCTGCGGCAGTTGGCACAGCAGGTCGCATGCGACAGCATCAGCGGCATCGAGGGCCATCGCCCGCTCTCGGTCGGGTGCCTGACCAGTCAAAAACCGAGTCTCGCGAATACGCCCGCGGCGCCTCACCCCAAGATCCCGGGTCCGCAGGCGATCTCGGGTGCGATTCACGGATTGGCAGGCCGTCAGCACGTCCTGCCAGGAAACCCCGTCCAGCTTCGCATAGCCCGTGGCTTCCCAGACGCCAATCAGTGTCTCCTCTTCGATGTCCGCAATCTCGTCGAGGTCGCGTTCGAATGTCCGGATGTAGGCCCGCAGGCGTCGCAGATTGGTCTGTGGAGCGGCGGGTCCAGCTGACGCTGCGAGTCGCGGCTGGCGCTTATAATGCATCTGGCACGGCATGGCATCACTCCTGCGACTATAGTCACGATAGGCACAGGTATCGCGTGGGGCAAGTCATGTCACGACGGCAGGTACGTGTGCCATCGTGCTCGGCCGCTTCTCATAAGGCGGCTGAGCAAGGGTAGCGCGAATGGCCTACTGTGCGCCCCGTGCCCGGTGCCGCGTGGCCAGCCACACGCCAACCAGGCCGATGATCGTCCAGACCACCGCGGCCGTAACGCTGGTCTGCCAGTCAAGCTCCAGCGGATGGCGTGGCCCCATGACCGCTGGCGACTGCATGCGGAAGAACATGGGGAAGAAGGGCGCCTGTGGGCTGAAGGGCCCGGCCATCAGCGAATCCAGCACGGACGTCAACGCGCGCGCCTTGAACATATACGGAAGCGTGATGAGTGCCACGAAGCCGCCAGGGACGGCCACGATCCACGCCAGCGGCTTCTCGCTGGCCACGAAGGGGATGGAGGCCAGCAGGTACGACATGGTGGCCGCCGCGAAGGGAGCAAGCCAGCCCCACCACCCCATCTGGGACGTGAACTGCCCGCCCCCGATCAGCGTCAGCACGAGCCCGAGCAGGCAGAGCAACACCAGGTACACGGCCACCCAGACCATGAGCCAGGCCCAGCCGGCTCCCACGCGCATCGCCGTGTGGTGCGCGGCGTTCACGGGCATGGCCAGGTGGTAGCCACGTCGCGTTGGCTCGTCGCGCTGCCAGAGCGCGCCCGCGGCGATCAGAGCCACGAACCAGACCGGGATGGTCTCATAGGAATTCAAGTTGAACCCGGAAGGCCCCGGGCCCTGCAGTTGGCCGCTCGACTGCAAGAGCGTCAACAGGATGAAGAAGAGCAGTGCGGCGGCGAAGAGTCCGATGGCCGCACCGCGCAGCGCGCCCGCCGCGTTACGCAACTGCTGCTGGATGACCGTGCCGTATGTTGGCGGCTGATGGAGCGCGAGGGTTGTCATGTCTGATCCGCCTTTGGGTTGAGCAGCGCCAGCGTGGCATCGTTCAGGGAAACGGCCGCGACGTCGCGTATCGCCGCGCCCGCCTGGGTGAGGTGTGCCGAGATCTCGGCTTCCGGGCCCCACGCCGTCCACTGGATCTCACGCGGGGCGTGCGCGCGCCGCAGCACCGCACCGTTGAGCGCGGGGGCGCCAGCCCAACCGTCCGGTACCTCAGCGCGGTACCGCCGCAATCCCGCCCGCAGGTCCGCCAGCGACAGCTGCGCCCGCAGGGTACCGGCACGCATGGCGCCCACGCAGTCCACCATACTTTCCACTTCGCTCACATGGTGCGTGGAGATGATGGTCGTGGTGGGTGTGTCGGAAAAGTGTTCAGCCAGGACGCTCAGCGTCTCGTCGCGGATGATCGGGTCCAGTCCGTCTATCGGCTCGTCCAGCAGCAGCAACGGCGGCCGGTGGGCCAGCGCCACCACCAGGTGCACTCGGCGGGCCTGCCCCTTGGACAGTCCGCCGAGCTTGCGGTCGAGTTGTAATTCAAAGAGTGTGATGAGCCGAGCGGCGTAGGCCGCATCCCAACTGGGGAAGTAGGCCGAGTGGTGCAGGAGGAGCTGGCCCACCCGCATCCATGGATACCCCCACTCCGTGCGTTCGGGCACGTAGCCAATATTGGCGCGGATGCGCGGGCCGTCCTTGATCGTGTCAAGATCAAACACCGATGCGGAGCCCGCGTCAGCGCGCACCAGGTCCAGCAGTGTGCGGAGTGCCGTGCTCTTGCCGGCGCCGTTGGGCCCGATGAGCAGGTACACGGCGCCGGTTGGCACCTGCAAGTCCAGCCCGTCGAGCGCGTTCACCGTGCCGAACCGCTTGCGCAGGGCGCGGGTGGAGACGGCGAGGTTGGCGCCCTGCAGCGTGGTGGGGAGTGGCTGAGTCATGGTGCCTGCCTGTTGGATTTGTCGGCTGCGGCCTGGATGGCCCAGATCAGGTCTTCAGCATTCACCCCATTGCGATGTGCATCGCGCAGGGCTCGACGCGCCACTTCGCGCGCCAGTGTGCGTCGCTGCTTGCCGTTCATGTTGAGGTTGCTGGCAAAGGTGCCCTGGCCCCGCTTCACGTGGACCACGCCGTCGCGCTCCAGTTCGCGGTAGGCCTGGGCGACGGTGTTGGGATTGACGCGCAAGTCGCTGGCCAGTTGCCTCACGGAGGGCAGCGGGTCGTCGGCGGTGAGGGTTCCAACCACGAGGGCGCGCCGCACCTCATCCATGATCTGGACGTAGATGGGGCGGACATCGGCGGGGTCTATCGCAAAGAGCATGAACTGTACCTCTGTACCATGTGGCTAGTACACTGGTACACTTGTGCGGGTTTGTCAAGGGGGCAGATTGAGGAGGCCGAAACGCGGCTTCCGGCGGCCGCATGGGCGCCGGGTGCAGGTGTTGTCAGGCCGGGGTTAGCGGGCGAAGTTGCGAGCATGTCCCGCGCATTCGTCAATGAAGACGCCAACGAGCCTGAACCGCGCTATGTGTTGCCTCCACGCGAAGATCCGGGCTACGATGAGGCGGCGGCGTCGGCCCTGCTGGAGGGCGCCAATGTGGGCAACTCCTACAGCGCCGAGCAGGCCACGGGGTATCGGTGGGGGGAGCCGAAGCTCCGCCCGCATGTGCGCCGCCTGATGGAACGCGCGCGCGAGGCGGGCGACGAGCGGGCGGTGACCTTGGCCGAGCGGTTCCTGAAGAGTTCCTGATCGAGCGCGCTGAAGGTTGGTTCGCTGGGACGTGTGGTCCGCGAAGGGTCAGCGCTTCCCCACCGCGCGGAACAGGTAACTGGCTTTGACGAAAAACGCATCATTCACCCGTCGCAGGCCCTGGAAGCGCAGCGCGTCCGGTTCCACCGTTGTATTGCCGTATCCCAGGAAGAACACCGTGCCCGGCGTCGGGCGATACGAGAACAGCCAGTCGGCGCGCAAGAGGTTCGACACGCTTTGGGACGACGGCGTGCCTGCGATGGTGAGCACCCGACCGGTGGCGGGATCGCGCAGCGCCTCGCGCCGGTTAGCCGAGTACTGCGCCACCACGCGAAAGAAGATGGACCGGGTGAGCTGATACTCCGCCTTCAGCCGCGGGATCTGCGTGCTGAGCGTGCGCTCCCCATCACTGCGCCGGTTGAACGTGCTGGCCCGGTAGGTGGCGCTGAGCCGCAGTTGCTGCGTGGGGCGCAGGTCCAGGTTGGCGTTGTAGTCCACGCGCCGCACGCGCGACGTCTCCAAAAAGTCCACGTCGTTCCCCACGGTGACACCCGCAGACGCGCTGTAGTGCTGGAACTGCGGCGTGGAAACGCGGGCGTCGGTGGTGAAGGTCGTGATGCGCGGCGAAGGCTGGAAGGGCGCCAGCGCCGCGCCGACGGGCACGGCGTACCCGGCGTAATCGCCGGCATTGAAGGCATAGCTGGACCAGTTGGGCGACAGGCTCAGCGACCATCCGCCGCGCAGGGTCAACTCGCTTCGGGCCGAGGCCTCTGATTCGAGCAGGCTGCGCGCGGCGAAAAAGTCATCGTAGTTCCACGTCCCGTTGGCTGATATGTAAACATTAAAACGCTCGGCACGCGCCCCCGGTGCGCCGTAGAAGGTGAGTCGGTCCATGGTGCTGGCCTTCACCACGTTCACCCGCGGCACGAACCCGATGTCATCCGCAAAGTCGCGCCCGATACCCATGAGGCTGTAGTGAAATCCAAACCGACGGCCCGTGCCGTCCACCGCGGCGTTCCATCCGGGGGCAGTCTTGGTGACGCCGGCTTGCGTGGTGGCGGTGAAGACGCCCTGCAGGTCGGCAAAGTACTTCTGGCCGAACACATAGTGCAGGTCGGCGTCCGTCACGCGGTTGGCTCGGCCGCCACCCACGCGCTCGCCATACATGGCCCCCACGGCGCTCTGGTTCCCGAATCCGTGCCGCAGCCGCAGCATGTCCACCAGCGGGCGATCTCCCGTGGGGGTGGTACTGGGCGCGTCGAGCGCGGCCAGCGCGGCCACGTCGGTGCGCCCGAGTTTGCCGGTCAGCTTCAGGGCGGCATCCGGCTGCACAATGGTGCGGGTGTAGAACAGCGTGTTCGGGACGTTGAACTGGTCGGCGCCCTCAATAAAGAAGGGGCGCTTTTCGGGGTAGAAGAGCGCGAACCGTTCGTCGGCGGCAATCTGTGTGGCGTCGGCTTCCACCTGCGAAAAATCCGGCTTTATCGTGCCATTAAGCACGAAGTTGCTGCCCGCCGCCCAGCGCACGTTGCCACCCACCTGTGCCTTGGAGGCGTAGTGCCATCCGTCGAACGCCGGTGTGCAGCATGGTGTGCCGCGTACGGTGTTGGTAACCTCGGGATTGAGCCCCACCACCTGGCCGTGGTGCATGCCGGTGAGGCCCACCAACGTGCCCTCCTGCGCAATGAAGCTGGATGACGCCTTGCGGGCGGCTGTCCAGGTTTCCTGATAGCCGCTGTGCTGTACATTGCGCTGGAACTGAATGCCCCAGTCCTGCCGCGCGGAGCTGGGATAGCGCAGCGAGCTGAAGGGAATGCGCACCTCCACCTGATAGCCCCAGGGGGTCACGTGGCCGCGCGACTCCCAGTGGAAATCCGCGCTCAGGTCGTTGCCGCCCATCATCATCGCGCCCGGCGTGAAGCCGGCCAGTTCGTTCTTGATGCCGTCCGCCTGCACGCCCAGCGGATTGACGATGAACAGCAACGCGCGATTGCGGGCGTTGTACGTGTCCAGGAAGATCTCGAGGTTGTCGTCGGAGTCCACGTTGTCACGGTCGGCCAGCGTGGCGCGCACGGGGCCATGGGGCTCGAAGGCCCGGATGCCAAAGTAGATGGCGTCGCGCGAGTACCAGACCAGCACCTCGGTGGAGTCGGGCGATGGACGCTGGTCCACCGGCGCGTACTCGGAGAATCCGGTGAGCACCGCCGCGCGGCGCCACTGCGGTTCCGTCAGGTGGCCGTCCACGACGACGGCTGAGTCGGGGAGCGAGGGGACGTGCACGGCCGTCTGGCCGGCCCGACCGTTGTAGACCGAGGGCTGCGCGGCGGCAAGCTGCAGGGCAGCAACGAGGGTGGGGAGCATGGTGGGCAGAAACCTAGGCACTGCGATTACGCGGAGGGAACTG
>DASSOG010000003.1:0-116501 GCA_035700805.1 Gemmatimonadaceae bacterium
CGGGTGAACTCAGGCGACCGCCGACTCGCCGCCCGAGGACGCCGGCCGGTCCTTCCACGCCTCCGCCCAATCTGCTACCGCCGCCAGGGCGCGGTCCAGCGCGCGGCCCTTTTCCGTCAACTCGTACTCCACCTTCACCGGCGTGTCCGGGGTGACGGTGCGCAACACGATGGCCACGGCTTCCAACTCGCGGAGCCGCTCGGAGAGCATGCGATCGCTCACCTGCGGCAACGCGGCGCGGATGTCGCAGTAGCGCATGCGTCCTCGCATGAGCACCTGCACAATGATGCCCGTCCATCGGCGACCGATGAGCTCGATGGCGCGGTGGAATTCCGCGCAGACGGTGAAATTCGGCTTCGGCATGGCACCAACCTTCGGGTTTTTGGCCCGCTTGACAAGAGTAACTAACCAAAGTAAAGTCCCTTACTGAACATAAGTTACATATCACCATTTTCAAGCTGGGGGTACAGCCATGGCCGGAAAGACCACATGGACCATCGATGGGGCGCACAGCGCCGCGGAGTTTGCGGTGCGGCACCTGATGATCTCGACAGTGAAAGGGCATTTTTCCAAGGTGAGCGGCACGGTGCTCACCGACGAGGCACACCCGGACCGGCCCGTGGTGGACATCACCATCGACGCGGCCTCCATTGATACTCGGGAGCCCAAGCGGGACGCGCACCTCAGGTCTGCTGACTTCCTGGAGGTGGAGAAGTTCCCGACCATCACGTTCAAGGCGAAGACGGTGAAGGGTTCGACGGACGGGGAATTCACCCTGCCGGGCGACCTGACCATCCGTGGCGTGACGCGGCCGGTGGTGCTGAAGGTGGAATCGTCGGGTCGCGTGAACGATCCGTGGGGTGGGGAGCGCGCCGGGTTTGCGGCCACGACGAAGATCAACCGCAAGGATTTCGGCCTCACCTGGAACGTGGCGCTTGAAGCCGGTGGCGTGATGGTGAGCGACGAGGTGAAGATCTCCATCGAGGTGGAGCTGGTGAAGCAGGTGGAAGCCGAGGTGCCCGCCGCCGTCTGAGCCGTCGGCGGGAGGCGGGGCGGCAGTGCCCATGGGGGGTGTCCCTCAGGCGTGGTGCTACAGGAGAACTTGGAATGGGCATCGATCCGGGCGCCGCCATTGGCGGTGTCCAGTTGAGGGTGAGCGACCTTGAACGGTCGCTCGCGCTTTATCGGGACGTGCTGGGGTTTACCGAGCTCGACCGGAGCGGGGCCCGCGCGACGCTGGGCGCGGGCGGGCGCGCGTTCGTCGTACTGCGCCAGCTCTCCAGCGCCGTGCCGCGTCCGCGGCGCACCACGGGGCTTTACCACGTGGCGTACCTGTTTCCCGATCGGTTGCGCCTTGGCCAGGCGCTGGCCCGGCTGGCGGCGGCCCGCTGGCCGTTGCAGGGCGCAGCCGACCACGGGGTGAGCGAAGCCATATACCTCGCCGATCCGGACGGGCTGGGCATCGAGATCTACCACGATCGCCCGCGAGATGGGTGGCCTCATCACGGGTCCGAGCTGGTCATGGGGACGGAGCCGCTGGACCTGCGCGCATTGCTGGATGAAGCGGCAGCCGCCGGGGAGATTCCGGCTGCCGCGCCTCCCGCCACTCGTATAGGGCACGTGCACCTGCAGGTGAGCGACCTGGCGCACGCCGGGGAGTTCTACCACGGGGCGCTCGGCCTTGACGTCATGCAGCGGATGGGAGGAAGCGCCCTCTTCGTCTCGGCGGGCGGCTACCACCATCATGTGGGGCTCAACACGTGGGGCGTCGCGGGGGCGCCACCGTCGCCGTCCGATGCGCCTGGCCTGGACCACTTTGACCTCGCCTTGCCAACGCAGGCCGCGTTGGACGCCACCCGGCAGGCCATGGCGGCGCAGGGGGTGCGCCTCGAGCCGCGCGATGGCGGGTGGATGGGGCGCGACCCGTCGGGCAACGCGGTGCGGCTGGTGGCGGCCTAGCCTCCCAGCAGGTTTTCGCCGCCCATCCCCGCGGGTTCGGGCGCGGCGAGGTTCAGGCGGGTGGCTTCGATGGCGTTGGTGGGGCAGTGGCGCACGAAGTCCCCGTCGGCGGCGGACCACTTCACCACGGGGGTGCGCGGGATGGCGGTGCCGTCGGCGGGGTCAAAGGTCATCACCTCCGGGGCCAGCGCCACGCACAGCCCGCACTTGATGCACGCCCCGCGGTCCACGCTGATGCGCATACGCTTTCGTGGATACACGCCTGACGGCTGCCGCAGGTACGTCTCGAAGTGCTCCAGCGCCTTGGCCGTGGCGCGGTACCCCTCGCGGATGTTGTGCGCGGAGTGGGTGAAGCTCAGCCAGTGGGTGTCCACCTTGGGACGGATGAGCAGCATGGGCGGCCCCTTCCAGCGGGCAAAGGGCGCTTCCTGCAGGTGGTGCATCATGGTGGTGGCCGCCCGCATGTAGATGGCGGCAAACCCCTGCGCGGCGATCTTCGGCTGGGGATGCACGTCAGAGCTGCCCACGTCCACGGCGATCACCGCATCCATGCCCAGCGCCGCGGCGGCCGCTGGCAGGTTGTCAATCACGCCGCCGTCCACGCACGCGCGGCCGCCCACGTCGGCCGGCGGGAAGAACCCAGGGAGCGCGCACGACGCGTAGACGGCGTCGCGCACCGAGACGTCGCGCAATCCGGGCAGCCCCCACACCACCCGCGTGGCACGGCCCAGGTCCACCGTATTGACCAGCAGGTGCGCGGGCTGCTCGGCAAACGTCCCCGCTGGCGCCACCTCGTCCACCACGATGCGCAGCGGCTCCGCCAGGTAGATGGCGGGAGACCGCATGCGCTCCATGAGCATACCAAGATGGTTGATGCGGAACAGGTCCCGCCGGCGCAGCGACTCCGCGCGCTGCGCCAGCTCGTCGGCCCCCATGCCCCCCACCGCGGCCGCGGCAATCAGCGCGCCGATGCTCGTGCCGGCGTAGATGGCGGGGCGGATGTTGGCCTCCTCCAGCGCGCGCAGCACCCCGATGTGGGCAAAGCCCTTCATGCCCCCGCCGCCAAGGACGAGGGCAACGCGAGGTGGCGCGCCGACGGCGCTACTGGAGGAAGTTGAAGAGTCCAAAGAGACCGACCACGGCGCCGCCGACCATTATCACGGTCCCGGCATCGCCGCCAATAATGGCACCCGCCACGAAGGCACCGCCCCCGACCCACATCATGGCTTCCGACTGGTGGCGAGTGGGAGGCGCCGGGAGCGCGTGCATGCCGGCGGCGGCGTCAGGTGCCACGGCCTCCGCGCGCACGGCCGAGGGCTGGAAGCGCACGCCCGCCGCCGCGGAGCTGGCCAGCTCGACGCGATGGCTGGCGGGAGTGGTGACCACGGCCGCGGCCCGCGAGGAATCGGCGGGCGCGTGCGTCCGCTGGGCCTGCGCCGAGGCCGGCGCGGCGAGCAGTGCCAGGGCAGCAGCGAGGGCGAGTGCGTGGGTGTGTGTGCGCATGCAGGGACTCCCGATGTGATTCGGTTCCCGCCGGCCGCCGGCAGGATCCTGTAAAGCTGACATAATATGGTGGCGTGCGGCCCGCCTGTGGTCTAGTGTAGTACACCACCCGAACGCGGGTGGTCGGAATCCACCCGAATCGCCATGGGCGGCCAGTGTCCGGCTTCCGCCCTCCCCGCGCTGGCCACCCGCCCCCACTCGAATGAGTCAACGCGCATCCATCGAGTCGTCCCTGGTCCGCGCCGTCGGCGTCTGGGGGCTCGCGGCCAGCATCGTCAACATCATCATCGGCGGGGGCATCTTCCGCATCCCGTCCGACCCGGCGGTGGCAGGGCTGCTGGGTGCTGCCGCGCCCCTGGCGTACCTGTTCTGCGCCCTGGCCATGGGGCTCGTGGTGCTGTGCATGGCCGCCGCGGGCAGCCGAGTGATGCTTACGGGAGGCCCGTATGCCTATGTCGAGACGGCCTTTGGGCCGTACCCGGGATTCCTGGTCGGCGTGCTCATCTGGATGATCGGCGCCACGGCCGTGCCCGCCATCTCCATGATTTTCGTGGACAACTTTGCGCGCGTGGTGCCAGGGTTCGAATCGTGGGGAGCGCGCGTCACACTGCTCGCGGCGGCGTACGCCGTGGTGGTCTGGATCAACGTGCGCGGCGTGGAACAGGGGGTCCGGCTCATCGGGGCGGCCACGGTGCTGAAGATCGCGCCGCTGGTGCTGCTCATTGCCGTGGGGGCGTTCGGTATTCACGGGGCGTACCTGAAGCCCACGTTCGTCCCCGGGGCTCACGACTTTGCCCGGGCGTCCATGGTGCTGGTGTTCGTGTACGCAGGGTTCGAGAGCGCGCTGGTGCCGAGCGGCGAGGTGGAGCGGTCGTCCACCACGGTGCCGCGCGCGCTGCTGCTGGCCATGGGCATGGTGGCCGTGCTGTTCATCGTGCTGCAACTGGTGGTGCAGGGCATCCTGGGGCCCGCGCTCCTGGGCTCGCCCACGCCGCTCTCCGACGCGGCGGGGCGCGTGCTGGGTCCGTGGGGCGCGTGGCTGCTCTCGGTGGCGGTGGTGCTCTCCACCTTCGGGTTCATGACCGGCATGGCGCTGGCCATGCCGAGGGCGTTGTTTGCCTTTGCCCGCGACGGCTTTGCGCCGCGGGTGCTCGCGCGCGTGCATCCGCGCTACCATACTCCGTACGTGGCGATCATCGTGCAGGCCGTGCTCACCGTGCTGCTGGCGGCCACTCACGCGTTCGAGCGTCTGGTCGTGATGGCCAACCTGGCGGCGCTGCTCGCGTACCTGGGTTGCTGCGCCGCAGCGTGGGAACTGCACCGCCGGGACGTGCGCGCGGACGGCGAGCCGTTCCGGCTGCCCGGCGGCCCCGCGATTCCCATCGCGGCGGCCCTGCTCGTGCTCGGGCTGCTCTCCTCGATCACCCTGCCCGAGTGGAGCCTGGCGGCGATCGTCCTCGCGCTGGCGTCCCTGGTCTTTGCCTTCACCCGCCGCGCGCGCTCACGGCGCGCGGTCGAAATTTCCTCCCCATGACCGACTCCCTGCTCGCCTTCCGCCCCGAATTTCCCATCCTGGAACGCACCACCTACCTGGTCTCGAACTCCCTGGGGGCGATGCCGCGCGGCGTGCCCGAGCGCCTGGCCGAATACGTGGACGAGTGGGCCTTGCAGGGAGTGCGCGCGTGGCAGACGGCGTGGTGGGGGATGGCCGGGGGCGTGGGTGACGGCATCGCGCCCCTGATCGGCGCCGACCCGGGGTCCATCGTCATGGTGGGCAACGTCACGCTGGCCCAGGCTACGGTGCTCTCGGCGCTCGACTATCCGCCGGAACGAAACCGCATCGTGATGACGGCGCTGGACTTTCCCTCGGTGCGCTACGTCTATGACAAGCTGGCCACTCGGCTGGGCGCCGAGATCGTCGTGGTGCCGGCCGCGGCCGACGGCATCAGCGTGGACGCCGACGCCGTGGTGGCCGCCATCGATGAGCGCACGCGGCTGGTGTGCATCTCGCACGTGCTCTTCCGGTCGGCGTTCGTGATGGACGTGGCGCCCATCGCGGCGCGCGCACACACCGTGGGGGCGCTGCTCTCGCTCGATGCGTTCCATTCGGTGGGGGTGCTGCCCGTGGACGTGAAGGCCCTGGGCGCGGACTTCCTCACCGGCGGGGTGCTCAAGTGGCTCTGCGGCGGGCCGGGCGGATGCTTCCTCTATGTGGCGCCGCAGGTGCAGACCACGCTGGAGCCATCGCTCACGGGGTGGCTGGCGCACGAGTCGCCCTTTGCATTTGAATCAGGAATGTCATACGCGCCTGGCATCTACCGGTGGCTGAATGGCACGCCGGCCGTGCCCGCGATGTACGCCGCCATCGAGGGGCCGCGCATCCTCAGGCGCGCCGGCGTGGACGCCATCCGCGCCAAGAGCATGCGGCAGACGGCCCGCCTCATCGCACTGGCGGACGAGCGCGGGTATCCGGTGAGCACCCCGCGCGACCCGGCTCGGCGTGGCGGCACCGTGGCCTTCGACGTGCCACACGCGTACGAGGTGTCGCAGTATCTTCTGGCGCGTGATGTGCTCGTGGACTTCCGGCCTGGCGCCGGCATACGCGTGGCGCCGCACTTCTACACGCGCGACGATGAACTGGAAACGGTGGTGGGAATCATTGACGAAGCCCTGGCCAACGACCGCTGGCGCGAGTTCGCCGGGCAGTCCGCCACGGTTACGTGACGCCTGCCCAGATCCCGCGCGCCACGCCCAATGAAGCAACCTTCCGCCCGCCGGCTGCGACGCCGCTACCACAACACGGAGCATCCGCTGGTGCTGCTGCGCTTTGAGGACGGGCACGAAATCCAGGTGCCGCGGGGGTACGGCAAGGAATTCGACGCCTACGCGGGCGAGACCATCAAGGTGATTGCCATCTACGATCCCACCTCCGCCGAGCGCGAGGTGCTGGCCTCGCGGAAGGCCGAGGAGTTCGACCCCGCATGATCCGCATCCTGCCGGAGGTGCAGGCCGCGCTGGACGCCGGCCGCCCGGTGGTGGCGCTGGAGAGCTCCGTGATTGCGCAGGGGCTGCCCGTGCCGGCCAACGCGGAGTGCGTCCGCGGCATGACGGCGGCCGTCCAGGCGGCCGGTGCGCTCGCGGCCATCACGGCGGTGGTGCGCGGGCAACCCACGCTGGGGCTGGAGCCCGCGGAGCTGGCCCGCTTCCTGGCGCGCGAGGGTGTGCGCAAGGTGTCGGCGCGCGACCTGCCGGCCGCCATGGCGCAAGGCGCCGATGGCGCCACCACGGTGGCGGCCACCCTGGCGCTGGCGCACCTGGCCGGTGTCCGCGTGTTCGCAACCGGCGGCATTGGCGGCGTCCATCGCGAGCCCGCGTTTGATGAATCGGCCGACCTGCTGGAGCTGAGCCGCACCCCGATGGTCGTGGTGTGCGCGGGTGCCAAGGCCATCCTGGACCTCCCCGCCACCGTCGAGCGCCTGGAATCATACGGCGTGCCCGTAGTTGGGTACCGCACCGGGGAGTTGCCGGGGTTTTTCACGCGGGAGACCGGCATCGAACTGCGTGCCCGCGCGGAATCCGCAGGAGAACTGGCCCGGATGTTCCACGCGCACCGCTCACTGGGCCGTCAGCAGGCGCTGCTGGTGGTTCAGCCGCCTCCGGCCGAGGTGGCGCTGCCCAGGGACGAGGTGGAGCGGGCGGTGGCGGACGCCCTGGCGGCGGCCCGCGCGGCCGGGGTGCATGGCGCCGCCGTCACGCCCTACCTTCTGACAGCGGTGACGGAGTTCACACACGGTCAGTCGCTCCAGGCGAATCTGGCGCTGCTTGAGGCAAACGCCCGACTGGCGGGCGAAATCGCGCTGGAACTTGGCTCGGCGACGTAGCATCACCCGATTGTTGCACGCGGGTGCAAAACTCACCGTTGAACTTGGACCGTGAGTGATGGTACTATAGGCAGTCCTCTCCACTTGGAGGTCGTCGTCCACATGCCCACCCCGTTCCTGAGTTCCGAGGAGTATGATGAGCGTGCGCATCAACTCTACAACGAGGGGTCGTACGACGAAGCGCTGGACGTATTGCGCGAGGGGTTGACGCTCTATCCCAACTCGGTTGAGCTGCACATAGGCGTCGGCTACGCGCGCCTGGCGCGCGAGGAATTCGCGTGGGCCCGTCGCAGCTTTGAGGAAGCGCTGGTGCTCGAGCCCGAGCACGAGGACGCGCTTGCCGGCCTCGGGGAGACGCTGCTGCGCCTGGGGCAGGAGGAAGCCGCCACCCGCTGCTTCAACCGCATCTTCGAGCTCGGCTACTCGGACGACCTGGACCTCATGCTCCAGTCGGGGCGCGCGCTCTTTCGCGAGGCGTCCAGCCGCGAGCGGAGCGAGCTGTTCGAGCTCGCCATCCGGTTCTTCGAGGAGGCCGTGCGTCAGGCGCCCGATTCGGCGGAGGCCGCGGCGTGCCTGGGGTACGCGGAACATCGGCTGGGCGATGACACCGCGGCCATCGCGTCGCTGCGCAACTCGCTCCGCCTGGACGCGGAGCACGCTGAGGCGCGCATCTACCTGGCCAACATCCTGTATGACCGTAACGATTCCGAAGGTGCCCTCTACCACCTGGAGCAGACGCGCCCCGAGGACCACTGGGACGAGCTGGGCCTCTGGCGGCTGATCGAGCTCAAGCGGTCCGTGTACAACCTGCCCGAGAACGACCCGGAGCTTGCGCCGTGGCAGGCGCGCATCGCGGAGCTGGACGACGACCTGGATGATATTGACGAGTTGCTGATGGAGGTGGATGTGCGTGACGCCCTGAATCCCGAACGGATGGGGCGGCACCAGCTGGAGATGTTCGGGGCGCTGCTCTCGGCGATGGCCGACCCCAGGGAGGTGGACGAGGGTCCGCGTCTCCACCAGGTCGTGGGCGGGGATGGCCTGAGCTTTGAGGGATCGTGGGAGGAAATTGTGCTCGGCATGCGAGACGCGGGCGCGGTGGACCAGGCTGCCTCCCTGCACGAGTACATGAAGGGGCGGGCCGAGCGTGAGTTTGCGGCCACGGGAGTGGAGCTTCCGAGCACCGACGCGGAGAGTTTCCTGCGGGCCCTGGCACGCGCGGGCCTGCTGCGCATCGTGCGGTGAGTGTTCCCGGGTTTGAGGCCGCGCGTGCGGCGGTGCAGGCCGCGCGCGTGGCCATCATCAGCGTGGATCCGTCCAAACACGCCGAGGACCTGGCGGCCGACCTGCTGGAGGCGTGGTCGGAGGTGGAGGGTGCGTTGCGCGTGCTGCTGGAGGGCAGCCACAGCACGGGCGTGGAGCTGATCCGCGAAGCGCGCAACCGGCAGTTGCTGGGCTTTGATCAGGCGAATGCCCTGGCGGGCTTCCTCGCGGTGCGCGACCGCACGCGCGAGACCGGCTACGAACCCACCGTGTCCGACCTGAACGCTGCCCGGCTGGCGATGTCGGCGCTGGATGGCGCGCTGGACGCATTCGCGCGCGGCCCGGACCTCGATGTCACGGCCCCCGTCGAGGATGGCGATTTTGCCGTGGACCGCGAGCCCGACGGCCCGCCCGTGAGCAGCATGACGCCGCCGGGTATGAGGACGTCGCCCATTGCGAACCCCAGGCCGGTGCGGTTGCCCCGCGAGCGCTCGACTTCGCACACCGGACTCTGGATTTTCGTGGTGCTCCTCCTGCTGGCGGGCGGAGGCGCGGCATATTACTGGTATGGCGGTCCCCGCCGGGACGCGCTGATGGGCCGGGCCATTTCCGAATTCGATGCGGGGCAGCTTGACGCCGCCACCATCGCCTTCCGCCGCGTGCTGCAGGTGGATCCCACGTACGCCATTGCGCACGTGTACCTGGCGCGCATTGCGCGCAACACCGGCAACATGCCGGCCGCCAACGAGGAGCTGCAGCTCGCGATCACCGCCGATCCCACCAGTTCGCTCGCCCTGCGCGAAATGGGCGCTTACCTGTTT
The DNA here is from genome assembly GCA_035700805.1 of Gemmatimonadaceae bacterium. Lineage (GTDB taxonomy): Bacteria > Gemmatimonadota > Gemmatimonadetes > Gemmatimonadales > Gemmatimonadaceae > JAGWRI01. The sequence goes on from DASSOG010000003.1 coordinate 9,428, forward strand.
ACCGCCGGGGACTACGAACTGGCGCGCAAGTTCTATGTGCGCGCGGTGTCCGCGGATCCCGAGAACGAGGCCGCCATGGGGTACTTGGGGTGTACGCTGGTCAAGCTCGGCCGCGTGGATGAGGGCGAGCGCTGGATTACGCGGGCGGGGCCAGGCGTGTGGACGTCGTGCGTGGCCGCGGGAAGCCAGTGACGGAGCGCGGGCAGTCGGAACCTCTCCGCATGAAGCCTGAAGCGACGGCGGGCCCCGTTCCCGGAGCGACGTCCACCCACGGGTCCAGGGCGCGGGCGAACCTGGCCTGGCGGGACATGGTGGCGCCGTTCGAGGCGCCGTCGCTCACCCGCTCCCTCTGGCAGGTGGCCAGCACGCTCATACCGCTGGCCATTGCGTTCTACCTGATGTATCGCAGCCTCGTGCTCCCCTATTGGATCACGCTGCTGCTGGCCATCCCGACGGCTGGCCTCACGGTGCGCACCTTCACCATCATGCACGACTGCGCGCACGGTTCACTGTTCGGCCAGCGATGGGCCAACGACCTGATCGGATGGTGCACCGGGGTGCTCGCCCTCACCCCCTACGTCCAGTGGCGGCGCGACCACGTGCTGCATCACGCGTCGTCCGGCGACCTCACGCGTCGCGGCCACGGCGATGTCTGGACACTGACGGTCCGGGAATACCAGGCGCGTTCACGCCTGGGCAAGTTCCGCTATCGCCTGTTCCGGCACCCCGTGGTGCTGTTCGGGCTTGGCCCGCTCTACCTGGCGCTCGGGCAGCGGTGGCGGGGGCGGGGCACGGCGACCGGGGCCAAGGAGCAGGCGAGTGTGCGCGAGACCGACCTGGCGCTGGTCGCGCTGATCCTCGGCTTCTCGGTGCTCATTGGCCCGCTGGCGCTCGTCAAGATCTATGTTCCCGTATTCATGCTCGCCGGGGCGTCGGGCATCTGGCTGTTCTACGTGCAGCACCAGTTTGAGGACACGTACTGGGAAGAGCACGCAGCGTGGGATTACGTCAGTGCGTCCATACAGGGCAGTTCGTATTACAAGCTGCCCGCCGTCCTGAACTGGTTCACGTGCAACATCGGGTTGCACCATGTGCACCACCTGAGCCCCAGGATTCCCAACTACCGGCTGCAGGCCTGTCATCGGGCCAACGCGCGGCTGCAGGAGGCCACGACGATTGGCCTGCTCCAGAGCCGCGCGAGCGTCCGCCTCACCCTGTGGGACGAGGAGACCAACCGCCTGGTGGGATGGAGCGCCGCGCGAACACGGACGGCACCAGCGACGTGAAGCGCGAAGTGCCTGATCCCGTGCCGCCCCTCCTCGACCCGTCCACCGTCCACCGGCACGTCCTCCGCAACGGCCTCACGGTCCTCATCCGCCGCGACCCGTCGGCGCCGGTGGTGGCTATCGTCACGCACGTCAAGGCCGGCTACTTCGACGAGACGGATGACGTCGCCGGCATTGCCCACGTGCTGGAGCACATGTACTTCAAGGGCACGCCGAGACGCGGGGTGGGGGAGATCTCCCGGCAGACCAAGGCGGTGGGCGGCTACCTGAACGCCGGCACGATCTACGACCACACCACCTACTACACGGTGGTGCCGTCGTCAGGATTTGCCCAGGCGCTCGATATCCAGGCCGATGCGTACGCCAATTCCCTTATAGACGCCGGTGAGTTGAAGCGCGAACTGGAGGTCATCATCCAGGAAGCCCGGCGCAAGGCCGACAGCCCGGGTGCCGTGGCCACCGAGACCATGTACGAACTGCTCTTCGACCATCACCGCATGCGCCGCTGGCGCATCGGCCGCGAACCGGGGCTGCGCGCGCTCACCCGCGGCGCGGTGATGGAGTTCTACCGCAACTTCTACCGCCCCAGCACCACCATCCTCACGATTGTCGGCGACGTGGACGTGGACGATACGCTGCGGCACGTGGAGTCGCGCTACGGCGCCGCGCCCAGTGGCGACCCCGATCGCTCGCCGGGCCCCGACGAATCCGGGCCGCCCGGCTTTCGCTACCGGGAACTGGACGGCGACATCACGCAGTCGCAATTCGTCCTCGGCTGGCGTACCCCGGCCACGCTGCACCCGGACTCCGTGCCGCTGGACCTGCTGGCCACGATCCTGGCCACCGGCCGCGCGTCCCGCCTGTACCGCGCCGTGCGCGAACGCAAACTCGTATCGTCCATCTCGGCGTACAACTACGTCCCCACACAGCTTGGGGTGTTCACCATCCACGCGGAGGGGCAGCCGGCCACGCTGGCCGACGCGGTGCGCGCCACGTGGCGGCAGGTGCTGGGCATTCGCGAGCACGGCGTCCTGGACGGCGAGGTCATGCGCGCACAGCGAATTGTGGAGGCAGGCATGCTCCGCCGGCTGGAAGACATGGAAGGGCAGGCCAACCATCTGGCCGAGTGGGAGGCGCTGGGCGGATGGGAGTTGGGCGGCGAGTGCTACGCGCAGCTCATGCACTGCACGGCCGGGCAGGTGCACGAGGCGGCGCGGAAATACCTGGATCCCGAAAACGTGGCGGTGCTCACGTACCGTCCGGCGTCGGCGCCGGAGGTTGCCAAAGGCACGGCCGCCATGCGCGCGCTGCTGGGCGCCGTGGCGCCCGCACCCCAACGGCCGCCCGTGCAGCCGGTGGTTGCGGCCGCGCCGGGCCCGCGCCCCGGCGCGACGTTCGAACGCGAGGAAGCGGGAGTCCGCGTGTACCGCACGGCCAGGGGTGTGCCGGTGCTCGTGCGGCGCAAGCCGGGTTCGCCCATGACACACGTCGGCGTGTTCGTCAGTGGAGGCGCGGCGCAGGAATCGCCGGACCTGGCGGGGCTCACGGCGCTCATGGTCCGGTCGGCGGTGAAGGGCACGGCCACGCGCTCAGCGGAGCAGATTGCGGAGGCGGGTGAGCTGCTGGGTGGGAGCGTGAGTCCGGTGGCCGGCCCCGACTCGTTCGGCTGGTCCATCTCGGTGCCGGCGCACCGGTATGCCGAAGCGGTGATGCTGCTGGCCGACGTGGCGCAGCATGCCACCATTCCCGAGCCGGGCCTGGAGACCGAACGCGAGACCGCCATTGCGCAGGTGGCGGCGGTGCGGGACGACATGTACCGCTACCCGATGCGGCTGGCCATGTCCGCGGCATTCGCCGGGCACCCGTACGGCGTGCCCACCGGCGGCACCGACCAGTCGCTGCGGGCCATTCCGGCGGAGGCCGTACGGCGGTGGCACGCGGCGCGCGTCCTGGAGGGGCCGGCCGTGGTGGGAGTGGTGGGTGACGCCGACCCCGATGCCCTGGCCGACGCGGCGGCGCGGGCGTTCAGTGAATTATCATATTCGGCTGCGGCGCCACTGCCGGTGGCGGCGTGGCCCGCCCAGGCGCAGGTGGCGCTTGAATCGCGGGACAAGGCGCAGACCGCGCTGCTCATGCTGTTCCCCGGCCCATCGCGCCACGACGACGATCGATTTGTGGCGGGACTGGTGGCCGGCATCGCCAGCGGGTTGGGCGGCCGGTTCTTTGAGGAATTGCGCGAGAAGCAATCACTGGCCTACACGGTCCATGCGTTCGCGGCCGATCATCGGCTGGCGGGCACCTTTGGCGCGTACATCGCCATGTCGCCGGAAAACGAGGAGGTGGCCCGCGCCGGACTCCTGGCCGAGTTCGCAAAGCTGCGCGACGGCGAGGTGGGCCCCGAGGAGCTGGAGCACGCCAGGAACTACGCGCTGGGGGTGCATGCCATCCAGTTGCAGCGGGGCGCGGCGGTGCTGAGCGACGTGGTCGCCGCGTGGCTGGACGGGCGGCTGGCCGGGCTTGAGGAGTTTGAGCCGCGCGTGCGGGCGGTGACACCGGAGCGGATCCAGGCGCTGTCGCGGCGCTGCTTTGAGCCGAGCCGCCGGGTGGAGGGGATCGTCCGCGGCGTGCCGCACACCGCCTGACGACCGCGCGTCAGGCGGCGCGGAACATGAAGTACGCCGCGCCCACCAGGCACAACCCGGCCCACAGGAAATCCAGCCGCGGCGGCTGCTTCATATACAGGATGGCAAATGGCACGAACACCGACAGCGTCACCATTTCCTGGATCATCTTGAGCTGGCCCAGCGTGAGCACCTGGTAGCCAATGCGATTGGCCGGCACCTGGAACATGTATTCGAAGAAGGCGATGGACCAGCTGATCACGGCCGCCACATACCACTTGCGGTCGGACAGGTTTCGCAGGTGCGCGTACCACGCGAACGTCATGAACGTGTTGGAGATGATCAGCAGCACCACGGCGCGAATCACGGACGACATGCGGGGATCCTCGGGAAGGATCCGTGGCGCGACGGGGCAGGCGCGAGAAGCTGCGGTGCTGGACGGGCCGGGATCCTGGTGGGTGGGGCGGCCAATGGGCCGCGGGGCCGGCGCCGGGCCGGCCCTCAGAACATGGACATCGCCAGGAACGACCGCAGCGAGTCGTTCGTCTGGCGCAACCGGACTGACAGCAGCCGCACCACGGCCCACAGCACCTTGTAGCCCAGCTCGTGGTTGAAGTCCAGCAGCATCTCGAACTCGGGGCGGCTGATGGTGAGCGCAGTCGTGCCGCCGTTGGAGATGGCATGCGTGGAACGTTCGGTGCGGTCGAACACGGCCATCTCGCCAAAGAGCGCGCCGGGCTTGAGCACCGCCAGCGCTTCCTCGCCGCTGCCCGGCACGTCGCGGCTGATGCGCACCTCGCCGTCGGTGATCAGGTACAGGCGGTTGCCCGATTCGCCTTCATGGAAGATGTACTCGCCCGAGACCCACTTCTCTTCCTTGCACACCTCGGCGACGGCGCTCAATTCGTCGTCGTCCAGGTCCTTGAAAATGGGTACGGCGCGCAGATAGTCGGTGACTTCGGGCATCCGGGCCTCTGAAAACGGGGCGGAAGGGGCAAGCTAGGCGCCGCCGGGGGCCGAGGCAAGCAGGGTGCCACGGCGTGGCGGCGCCTGCGATGCGAGTGCCCCGGCTGGATCCCGTGACCTCGCGTCGCGCCGGCTCACGCGGCAGGGCGGGTTTAGATTGCCGAGATGGTTGTACGTCGAGGGTTGCGCCAGGTCCCCAACCTGATCTCGATCTCCCGGCTCATCATGGCCGCGGCCTTCGTCGCGATTGACACGGCGCAGGCCCGGATCCTGCTCGTCGCGCTCGCCGCCGCCACCGACTTCCTGGACGGCTACATCGCCCGCCGCGCGCGCATCACCAGCCGGGCGGGCGCGCTCATTGACCCCATCTCCGACCGCGTGTTCGTGCTCACCGCGGTCGCCACGTTTCTCTACCTCGGGCGCATCAGCACCCTCGGCTACTTCATCATCATCCTGCGCGACCTCATGACCGCGGTCGGGTTCCTGGTGGCGCGCACCATTCCGTGGCTGCGTCCCATACGCTTCCGGGCGCGAATCTCCGGCAAGGTCGTGACGTCGCTGCAGCTGCTCACGTTTGCCGCCATCCTCGTACGGCCGGCCTGGGTGACCCCGTTGATAGCCGGCGTGTTCGTGGCGTCCTGCTGGGCGGTGTACGACTACACGATGATGCTCTGGCGGGAGCGGGAACGCGCGGCGTGACGCGACGCCTGCTCGGAGGGCTCGCACTGGCGGCATGCGCGGTGGTGCCGATGCACGTCGCGGCCGCGCAACTGGGCCCGCAGCCCGAGCTCCGGCTGGACGTGCTCGGTGCCTCGCCCTGCCGCGTGGAAATGGGCGCCGGCGTCAACCTGGGCGCGGGCAACTACCAGCGCGTCGAGCTGGATGCCGCCGCGGGAGCTTTCCGCAGGACCGGCGCCCTGGTGGGATCGGGCCGGGTGGACGCCCTCATGCGGCTCCTGCTCGACCCGTTCGGACAGCGCCGCTGGGCGCTTTCGCTGGCGGGCGGCGTGAGCGCGCGCTATGACGCCGGGGACCGGGTACGGCCGTACCTGGTCGGAATGCTGGACCTTGAGGGGCCGCCGAGCCACGGGGTACGCGTGGCGTACCAGGTGGGCTTCGGCGGCGGCGTTCGGCTGGGCGTCGTGCTGCGCCGGAGCCGGACAGTCTGGCGGTGAGCGGGCCGGTCAGGCCGCGCTGACTGCTTCCTCAGCGACCGCGGGATTCGTCTTGGGCGGCTGGGCAAAGCGCAGGCCCAGCGTCTTGAGCTCCTCGAAGTCGCGCTTGGCCAGTTCCGGATACCGCTCGGCCATGTACTTCATGGTGTCGTCGAACCACTCGGTCTGATACTCGGGGGCTGACCCGATCACTTCGCACCGCATGATGTGCTGAAACAGCTCGTCGCGGGCTTCATCGAACGGATTCGGCAGGGTATTCGACGGTGCCCCGCTGAACCGATGTTTGCTCTTGGGCATTGAAACCAGTTGAGGGAAAAAGAGGACAGGGAATGACTCTGGAAATCTAACGGGTGCGCACGGGGCGCGCAGATGCCCCCGGAGCGGCCGTGTTCGCTTGCCCTCCGCGACGCGTGGAGCCTAGGTTTGACGGCGCGGCACCGACCGGCGGTGCAACCGCTCACGCGAATCCGCAACCCACGGAGCAATGGCCAAGACCACCCCGAACTCCGGGCGCGCCGGCACACGCGGCGCCAAGAGCCCGGCCAAGCGCGGCTTCTACATCGTCATCCTGATTGTCGCGGTGCTTGGCATCGGTGGCCTGTCGTACATGGCCACCAGTCCCAGGGCCGGGGCGAACCAGTGGGACAGCACGCTTCCCAAGCTCACGGCCATGGGCCATGTGGAAGGGAGCGACAGCGCCAGGCTGGAGGTCCTGGAGTTCGCCGACTTCGAGTGCCCGGTGTGTGGGCAGTTTGCCACGCTGACCGAGCCGGATATCCGCACGCACCTCATCGACTCGGGCGTGATCCGGATGCGCTTCATGGATTTTCCGCTGAACATCCACCGGAACACCTGGAATGCGCACCGCGCGGCCTGGTGCGCCGGCGACCAGGGGCGCTTCTGGCAGTTGCACGACGTGCTCTTCAACCAGCAGGACAAGTGGAACGGCGAGGCCACCGGCAACCCCGACGGGGTCATCGCGGACTACGCCAAGGCGCTGGGCCTGAACATGGACCAGTTCAACAAGTGCGTGAGTGACCGCAAGTACCAGGCACAGCTCCAGGCCAATGAGCAGGAGGCGGAGCGCCGCGGCATCAACCAGACCCCCACGTTCGTGTTCGGCACCAAGGTGGTGCCGGGGTATCTCACCTACGACCAGTTCAAGGCGGAAGTGGAGCAGGCCCTGGCGCGGCAGGCCGGCTCCGGCAAGCAATGACCTGGCGCATGGGGCTGGCGCTGGTGGCGCTGTGCGGCCTGCTGATTGCCTCGTACATCGCGCTGCACGACCTGGGCTACATCGGGACCATTGCGTGCGGCACCGGCGGGTGCGAGACGGTACAGACCAGCCGCTGGGCCACCTTCCTGGGCATCAAGGTAGCCGTATGGGGCGTGGCGTATTACCTGCTGGTCTTCGCGCTGGCCATGGCGTCCACCACGGCGTCGTTCGCCGACGCGCGGTGGCTGCCGCCCGCCATGGTGGGGCTGACCGGGTGGGGCGTGGCGTTCAGTGCGTGGCTCACGTACCTGGAACTGTTCCGCATCCACGCCATCTGCCGGTGGTGCGTGGGGTCGGCCGGCGTGGTCACGCTGCTCTTCGTGCTGGCGCTGCTGGACTGGCGGATGGCGCGCCGCCTCAACTCTCCAGGTGCTCGTACTGGTCCTTGAGCCTGGCCACCACGGCCGGATCTGCCAGCGTCGTCGTGTCGCCCAGCGCGCGTCCCTCGGCGATGTCCCGCAACAGCCGCCGCATGATCTTGCCCGAGCGCGTCTTGGGCAGGTCCGCGGAGAAGATCACGTCGTCCGGCCGGGCAATCGCGCCGATCTTTTCGCCCACGAACGCGCGCAGCTCGTCTTGCAGCGCCGGCGAGGGTTCGCGCCCGTCCTTCAGCGTGACGAACGCGGACAACGCCTGTCCCTTGAGCTCGTGGGCCTTGCCCACCACGGCGGCCTCGGCCACGGCCGGATGTTCCACGAGGGCCGACTCCACCTCCATGGTGCCAATGCGGTGGCCGGCCACGTTCAGCACGTCGTCCACGCGGCCCAGGAGGACGTAGTAACCCTCGGCGTCGCGCTTGGCGCCATCGCCCGGGAAGTACAGCTCCGGGTGGCCCGGCCACTTGGAGAAATACGTCTTCACATAACGTTCGTCATCCCCCCAGATGGTGCGCAGCATGGACGGTCCCGGGTGCGTGAGCGCCAGCAGGCCGCCGCCCACGGGAATCTCCTGGCCCGCGGAATCCAGCAGCGTGGCGCGATATCCGGGCAGGGGCTGTGTCGCGCTGCCGGGCTCCGTGGCCGTAATGCCGGGCAGTGGCGAAATGACAATTGACCCCGTTTCCGTCTGCCACCAGGTGTCCACAATGGGACACCGCTCGTGGCCGATCACCTTGTGGTACCAGATCCACGCTTCGGGATTGATGGGCTCGCCCACCGAGCCGAGGAGTCGGAGCCTGGACAGGTCATGCCTGTCGGGATGTTCATTGCCCCACTTCATGAAGGCGCGAATGGCCGTGGGCGCGGTGTAGAGGATGGTGACGCCGTGCTGCTCGCACAGTTCCCAGAAGCGATCGCGCTGGGGCCAGTCGGGGGCGCCCTCGTACATCAGGCAGGTGGCGCCCTCCGCCAGGGGGCCGTAGGTCACGTAGGTGTGGCCGGTCACCCAGCCCACGTCCGCCGTACACCAGAAGACGTCGCTGTCCTTGAGGTCAAACACCTGCCGGGTGGAGGTGGCCGCGCCCACCATGTAACCGCCGGTGGTGTGCACGATGCCCTTGGGCTTGCCGGTGGTTCCCGAGGTATAAAGGATAAATAATATATCCTCGGCGTCCATGGCCTCGGGTTCGCACCAGTCAGCGGCGTCCGCCATGAGCTGGTGCCACCAGTGGTCGCGCCCCGGCTTCATGGCCGCCAGCGCCCGGTCCTTGCCCGTGGCGTCGTCGCGCCGCACCACCACCACATGCTGGATGGACGGCGTCTCCTCACAGGCCTTGTCGGCGTTGTGCTTGAGCGCCACCACCGCGCCGCGCCGGTAGCCGCCGTCGGCGGTGACCAGCACCTTGCACTCCGCGTCGTTGATGCGGTCGCGCAGCGAGTCGGGCGAGAAGCCGCCAAACACCACCGAATGCGGCGCGCCGATGCGCGCGCAGGCCAGCATGGTGATCACGGCCTCGGGAATCATGGGCAGGTACACCGCCACGCGGTCGCCGCGCTTCACCCCCAGCGACTTCAGCACGTTCGCGAACTTGTTGACCTCGACGAACAGCTCCTGGTACGTGTAGGTGCGCCGGTCGCCGGGTTCCCCCTCCCAGATGAGCGCGGCCTTGCTGGCGTTGGCGCCCCTGGCGTGACGGTCCACGCAGTTGACCGAGGCATTGAGCTTGCCCCCAACGAACCACTGGTAGTGCGGGGGCTTCCAGTCGAGCACGGTCTTCCACGGCGCGATCCAGTCCAGGCGCCTCGCCTGCCCGGCCCAGTAGGCGGGGATGTCGCGGGCCGCCTGTGCGTAGATGGCGGGGTTCGTGAGGTCCGCCGCCGCGCGGAAGGCCGGCGGGGGCGGAAACTTGCGGTGCTCGTGAAGGAGGACGGAGAGATCGTCGGTCATGTCTGGAAGCCACGCGAGAGTGGGACGGGGCGGCGGCGCGCGTCACCCGGAAGTGTGCTGTCTGGGATATTGCGCCTGGCCTCCGGGGCTGGCAAGGTGGCATCGTCAGGCGGGATGCCCCTACATTGCACGTGACCCCACCATACGGGTTCCATGGACCCTCAGGCCCAGCATCCCATTCGCATCGGTACGCGCCGGTCGGATCTGGCGCTCCACCGCGCCGGCCTGGTCCGGCGCCTGCTCGAGACGCGGGGGCACACCGCCGAGCTGGTGACGTTCCGGACCGCGGGCGACCGGAAGCCGGAAGAACCCGTGGCGTCCATCAGCGTCGAGGGACTGTTCACGCAGGAACTCGAGACGGCGCTGGCCCGGGGCAAGGTGGACTGTTGTGTGCACGCGCTCAGCGATTTGCCGGTGCGCCTGGCCGAGGGGCTGGCGATTGGGGCCGTGCTGGAGCGCGACGACCCGCGCGACGTGCTGCTGATCGCTCCGGTAGTGGAAGTGGAAACGCTGGCCGATCTGCCGCGCGGGTCGCGTGTGGGCACGTCGAGTGTGCGGCGCCGGGCGCAGCTCGCGGCGAGCCGCGCCGACCTGGACATCGTCGAGCTGCGCGGCAGCGTGCCCGAGCGCGTGCAGAAGGTGGACGCGGGGTTCGTGCACGCGACGATCCTGGGCGCGGCGGAGCTGCAACAGCTGGGCGTGCGGCAGCGCGTCACGCAGGTGCTGGCGGCGCCGGCGTGGCTGCCGGCGCCGGGGCAGGGCGCGGTGGTGGTGGAGGTCCGGGCTGACGACGCGCGCATGCGGGAGATCGCGACCGCGCTTGACCATCCGGCAACGCGCGCGCACGCTGCCGCCGAGCGGGCGTTTTTGGGGGCGCTGGAAGGCGGGTGTCAGGCGCCCATTGGCGCGCTGGCCATGCCGCAGGACGGCGCGTACGTGCTCCACGGCCTGCTTGCCACGATGGACGGCGGCCGGGTGGTGCGCGGCGAGATAGTGCTGGACCGCGACGAGCCCGAGCTGGGCGGCATCAGGCTGGCCAACCAGCTTCGCGGAGAGGGCGCCACGGAAATCCTTGAAGAGCTGCGGCGGGTGACGCGGCTGCCCGCCCCGCAGCCGGACTAGCGGTGACGCCGGCGGGGCGGCGGGTGTCGTGACTGGACTAGATTCCCCGACGGGAGGAACCACTGGATGATGAACCTGTGGCGCGACCTCGCGCCTGGCCAGAACCCGCCGGAAGTGCTGAACGCGGTGATCGAGATTCCGCAGGGGAGCCGCAACAAATACGAGCTGGACAAGTCCACGGGGCTCATCAAGCTGGACCGTGTGCTCTATTCGGCGGTGCACTACCCCGCCGATTACGGCTTCATTCCGCGTACGCTGCACGACGACGGCGACCCGATGGACGTGCTGGTGCTGCTCAAGGAGCAGACCTTTCCCGGGTGCCTGATCGAGGTGCGGCCCATCGGCGTGCTGCAGATGGTGGATCGTGGCGAACCCGACGACAAGATCATGTCCGTGCCCGTCAACGATCCCTACTCGCAGGAGTATTTTGACATTGCCGACCTGCCGCAGCACACGCTGCGCGAGGTGGCCCAGTTCTTCGTGAGCTACAAGGAACTGGAGGGCAAGCGAGTGGAGATCCGCGGGTGGGGCAAGAGCGACGAGGCAATGCGCCTGATCGTGAAATCCATTGCGGCGTATGAGAAGGAGTATTTGCGGGCCGGGCCGTGAAGTCCCATGACCTGGCCGCCGTTCCCAGGCACCCGCGTCCCCCGAGGAATCGCCCCTATGGCATGGCTCATTCTCCTGCTCGCCGGCCTCTTTGAGACCGGCTGGGCCATTGGACTGAAGTACTCGCACGGCTTCACGCGGCTGTGGCCCTCCGTCTGGACGGTGGTGTCCATGGCCATCAGCCTGGGCCTCCTGGGCCTGGCCATGAAGTCGCTGCCGGTGGGCACCGCCTACAGCGTGTGGGTGGGCGTTGGCGCGGTGGGAACGGTGATCCTCGGGATCGTGCTCTTCCGGGAGCCGGCGAACCTTGCCCGGCTGCTGAGCGTCGGCCTGATCATCGCCGGCATCATAGGACTCAAGCTCGCAACGACGGCCTGACCAACCCGCATCCCGGGAGGATCACATGAGTCAACTCGAAGTGAAGGTCCCGCCTCCGCTGATCTGGCTCGGATCCGCCCTGGTGATGTGGGCGGTGGCCCGGTTCACGCCCGCGTTCACGCACCCGCTGGCGGCGCGCGGTGTGGTGGGGGTGGCGTTCGTCGTCCTCGGCGCCGCGCTGGCGGTCAGCGGGGTCCGCGCCTTCCACCGGGCCGGCACCACCACGAACCCGACCGCCCCGGGCACCGCGTCGGTGGTCGTCTCCACCGGCCCCTTCCGGGTCACGCGCAACCCGATGTATCTGGGATTACTGCTGAGCCTGGTGGGGTGGGCGTTCTACCTGTCCAACATCCTGGCGGTGCTGATGCTGCCGGTGTTCGTGGGGTACATGACCCGCTTCCAGATCCTGCCCGAGGAACGCGCGCTGCGACAGAAATTCGGGGAGGCGTACGCCCAGTACGCGGCCAGGGTGAGGCGCTGGTTGTAGCCCGACGGTCCCTCCCCGCGATGGGGCGCTAGTCGTCGTCCGGGTGGCGTCGCCGCACCACGAGTTCCGACATGACGGCCCACCCCGTAATGCGCAGCACCGGCGCGCCGGCCGGCGGCACGGGCCCGCGCGTGGTGCGGTCCACGACGGAGCCCATGAAGGGGCTGGCCTCGGTGACCACGTGCACGCCAGGCGGCACGGTAATCCTCACGGCGGACATGGTGGCCCGGATGCGGATCTCCGTGATGCCGGCGGAGAGCTGGGCGTCGCGCAGGTCTATATGAGTTTCCGACATGATGGATATCACGCGCAGTTCCCGCGGCGCCACCCACATGCCGCCGCGCGTGCGACTGCTCATGATGGACACCATGCGCTGGCGCACCGATTCGCCGGGCGTGGCGGCGGCGCGGAGCGCGGCGGGAGACCCCGGACCGGCGGCCTCGGGCAGGTCGGTCACCAGGGCGCGCACTTCGGCCATGGACGTGGCGCGATACGCCAGCTCCAGCCGGGTCTCCAGTTCGTCCAGCGACAGGTGGTCGCCGGCGAAGCTGCGTGACAGCACCGCGATGACGCGCTCGCGCTCGCGTTCGAGCGCCTGGATGGAACTGCCCGGATCTGGGTGGCGGGGGGTAGTCATACGGGATCCATTATCGAGAGTTCGCCGCGGGGCTCGGTCGGAGGAAGATCCCGTCATACACCAGCGCCGCCAGGATGCCCCCCAGCAGGGGGCCAATCCAGTACACGAAATGGCCGCTGAAGTACCCGGAGATGAGGGCGGGCCCGAAGGAGCGCGCGGGGTTCATGGACGCCCCGGTAAGTGGCCCGATGGCCAGCACTCCCACCAGGACGGCCAGGCCCACGCCAAAACCACCCATGCGCGGCCCCCTGGTGTCCACGATGGTGCCGAAGTAGGCGAACACCAGCAGGAAGGTGGCCAGCGCTTCCACCAGGATGGCGCTGCTGATGGACACTGACGGCGCCAGCCACTGGCCACCCAGCCGAGCGCCCTGTGCCGCCGACGCCGGAAATACGCCGTTCAGCACCAGCGCCGCGACCACGGCGCCCATGAGTTGCGCCACGATATACACCACCGCGGTCCCGGCCCGCAGGCGCCGGGTGACCGCCAGTCCGATGGTGACCGCCGGATTCAGGTGCCCCGAGAAGCGCATCGTCGCCGAGACGAGCAGCGCCATGGTGATCCCGTACGCCACGCCCAGGTCCAGGAGCGGGACGTCCACGCCCGCGACCGCGCCATTCAGGATCGTCGCACCGGTCACGAACACCAGCGCGAAGGTCCCGATGAACTCGGCGGCAATGGGGCGTCTCAGGTCTTCCATGCGGGGGCTCCAATGAGGCGGGCGGCAGTCACGTCGCCTGCGAACGCTAATGGATGGAGGATGCGCGGGCCAGCGACGGCGCCGGGGCCGCTGCCGCGCGTGGACTGCTGGACTCCGCGCTCAGCCAGGTCGCCGCAACACCAACGCCGCGTTGATACCCCCGAACCCGAATGAGTTGCTCAGCACGAACTCCGGATCGGCGGCACGCCCGTGTCCCGGAATGTAGTCCAGGTCGCATGCCGCATCGGGCACTTCGAGGTTGAGCGTCGGGGGCAGCCAGCGGCGGTCGATGGCGAGCGCGGCAATGGCCGCCTCGATGGCGCCCGAGGCTCCGAGCGCGTGGCCGTAGTAGGCCTTGGTGCTGCTCACGGCCAGGTGATGCGCATGTTCACCAAACACGGTCTTGATGGCCACGGTCTCCGTGGGGTCATTGAGCGGCGTGGAACTGCCGTGCGCGTTCACGTACGCCACCTCCGCGGGTGACACGTGGCCGTCCTCCAGGGCCAGTCGCATGGCGCGCGCCGCCTGCGCTCCATCGGGACGCGGCGCCACCATGCTGTGCGCGTCATTCGACATGCCGAACCCCAGCACCTCGGCGTACACGGGCGCGCCGCGCGCCAGCGCGCGGGAACGCTCCTCGAGCACGAGCACACACGCCGCCTCGCCCATCACGAAGCCGTCGCGGTCGCGATCAAAGGGACGCGAGGCGTGCTCCGGGTCGTCGTTGCGCGTGGACATGGCGCGCAGGATGGCGAACGCGCCAAAGCAGAGCGGGGCCAGGGGTGTCTCGGCCGCGCCGGCGAACATCACGTCGGCATAGCCATCGCGCACGGCGCGGAAGCCCTGCCCGATGGCGATGGTGCCCGACGCGCAGCTCATGGCGTTGGTGCAGTTGGGTCCGTGCACGCCGAACTCAATGGCGATGTTGCAACTGGCCGCGCCGCCAAACACCACCAGCGCCAGCGAGGGGTCCACGGCCCGGACGCCCTGCTTCATTTCCACGCGCACCTGCTCCTCGGCAAACGCCACGCCGCCCAGCGCCGATCCCATGGACGCGCCAATCCGGTCGCGGTCTTCCACGGCCAGGTCCAGGTGCGCATCCGCGGCCGCCAGCCGCGCCGCCGCGATGGAGAACTGCCCGAAGCGGTCCAGCCGCCGCAGGCGCCGGGCCTCGATGAAGTCGGCCCCGCGGAAGTCGTCCACCTGGGCGGCATTCCGACTGTGGTATGACGACGCATCAAAGCGCGTCACCGTCCGCACCGCGCTGCGTTCGCGTCCGAGCCCCGCCCACAGGCCGTCGCGCGCGGTGCCAATGGGCGTGATGGGGCCGATGCCCGTGATCACCACTCGCCTGGGTCCGCTCATCCGCCACTCCGGGTCAGGGTCACGCCGCGTGCTCGCCGGCGCGTTCGGCCGCGCGCGCGAGGCCGGCCAGCGTGCGCGACGCGATGCCGTGCACAAACACGGGCCCGATGACCGCGCGCGCCGCCAGGTCACCAATCAGCGGCCAGTCCGGCCCGTTCCACACGTGCACGATGGACACGTGCACGCCGGCGCCCTCCATGGGCTTGAAGGCCCAGAGCACCTCCATGCGCGACGTGATACCCCGGACGTGCCGGTAGCGGATCCATGGAAGCACTCCGGTGCTCCCGGTGTTCGCGCCGCCCACGCTCACCTGCATTTCGGACACCCACCACGTGGGCCAGGCGAACGGCCCGAACGGCCGCCACGCGGACATCTCCACCATGCCGCCTCCATCCGCGTTCCGCTCGATGAATCGGACCGCGCGGTAGTGCGGCAGCAGCGACGGCCACCGCTCCACGTCGCGGGCCAGGTCGAAGATGGCGCCCACCGGCGCCGACACCAGGCGGTGGTCGATGGTCACCATGCGTCCCGAGGCCGGCATGGGCCCCAGGTCGAACGGCGCGCGCATGGACTGGTCCGTCACGCGGAGGGACACCGGACGACGGCGGTGAGCCGGAACATGGCCCGGCGGCGCACGACCACCGGCAGCCCCGTGGCCTGCGATACGATATCGCGCAACTCGACGGCGGTGAATCCTCGCAGCACCGACAGCGTGCCGTCGTGCCGCGTCACCGGATGGAACCCCAGCGGAAAGCTCGCCATCCAGAATCCGGCCATCGCCATCCAGCTCCGTCGAAGGTCGCTCACGATCACCGCGCGGCGCGCCACCCGTCGCATCTCGCCCACCAGCCGGCGCGCGTCGTCGGCCTGAAAGTGATGCAGGAGTTGCGAGCAGGTCACCAGGTCAACACTGCCAGTCCTGAACGGAAGCGCAAGGGCACTGGCGCAGACGCCGGCATCCAGCCGTCGCGGCGGCGCCGTCAGCAGGGAGGGCGCGATGTCGCAGCCGAACGTGGTCAGCCGCACGCCGCGCGCGCGGGCCGTACGCGCCAGGCGCCAGGGCAGGTCCCCCAGGCCCGTGCCAATGTCCAGCAGGGTCGCGTGGCCGGCGGGCGGCAGCGCGTCGAGCGCCGCCCGCGCAAACGCGTGCCAGCCTCCAAGCAGCGTGTTGGAGCGCACCAGGTCGCGCTGCGACCGCGCGCGCAACTCCGGGTTGACCGTGGGCTCGTCGAGGTATTCAACCCCCCGGCGCCGCGCGGGGGTGAATGGGCGCATCAGCGGTCGAGCTGCGTGTAGCCGCCGCGATAGTAGAGCAGGGGCCGTTCGGGCCGGATGGACGCCGCCTCCACTTCGCAGACGAAGATCGTGTGGTCCCCGGCCGGGTGGCGCTGGCGCACGGCGCATTCCAGGTGCGCCAGCGCCTCGTCGAACAGCACCACGCCGTGCTCGCCACGCGAGTACCCCAGCCCCTCGAACCGGTCCGATTCGGGTTCCGCGAACCGGCGGGAGAGCGCTTCCTGCGGCGATGCGAGTATGCTGATACCCGCGTAGTCCAGCTCCGTCAGCAACTGGTGCATCCGCGCCAGCCGGTTCACGCACGCCAGCACCAGGGGCGGCTCCAGGCTCGCGGAGCAGAACGCGCTCACGGTCATGCCGTGGTCGCGACCGGCGGCATCGCAGGTGGTCAGGATGGTGATGCCGCTGGCAAAGCGGCCCAAGACGGCGCGAAAGGTGTCCTGATCGATGCTCATGCTGGGTGCGCCACGTGGGCGGCGGGCAGGGGGCGTGCGAACAAGCTAAGCAGGAATCCCATTTGCATCACCCGCGCCGGCGGCACGAAGTCGCCGCAGACTCCCACCAGCAGGTGCGCCAGGGCGGGGCGCGCCTCGCAGGCGCGCCCCACGCGGCTGATCAATCGCGGGCGGGCCACCACGGCGCCGATGGCGCGTTCCACCCGCCACTTGTCGCGGAATTCGCGCCGGAGCGCCCGGTCGTACTCGGCCAGCGCCCGCCGGTCGTCGCCGTCGCCGCCGTCGCCGCCGGATTCGAGCGCCGCCGCCGCGAACTCCGCCGCCAGTTCGCCACCGCGCAGCGCCGAGTAGATCCCCTCGCCGGTGAACGGATCAAAGAAGTCAGCCGCATCGCCCACCAGCAGAGCGCCCGGCGCCGACGCGCGTCGCGCATGCGAGGCAAACGGGCCCACGGCGCGCGCGGCATCCGTCCGGCGCGCGGGCGCGAATCGTGAGGCCAGGTGCGGCTGGGCCTGGAGCCATGCGTCGAGGAAGGCGTTGCGATCGCCCTGGATGGCCCGGGCGCGCCGAGCGGGGAACACGGCCGCCACCGCCGTCACGCCGCCACCGACGTCGGCAATACCCACAAACCCGTCGCGGGTCACGTGCATCTCGCCCAGCTCCGTGATACCGCGCACCCCTTCGTAGTGGGCCACGAGCGCCACGCGCCTGGGCCACCGATGTCTGTGCGCCACGCCAAGGCGCCGCGCGGTCATCGAGTTCAGCCCGTCGGCTCCCACCACCACGCGCGCCGCGAGCGTGCGCACCGCGCCGTCCTCCGCGCGGACCACCACGCCGGTCACGCGTCCACGCGCGTCGCGAACCAGGTTGACGACGTGCACGCCTTCCTCCACCCGTGCGCCCGCCGCCCGCGCGCGATCCAGGAGGATGGTGTCCAGCACCTCGCGACGCACGGCCAGCCCCCGATCGCTGAACGCCCGGTGGCCCGGCACGGCGTCGTAGCGTCCGCGGATCTCGGCGCCGCCCGGGGTGCGCACCGTGAACCCGGCAAGCGCCGCGGGATTCGTGGCCATCACCGCGTCGAGCGCGCCCATGGTGTGCAGGATGCGTGACGCCTGCGGGCTCAGGCACTCCGCGCAGGGCTTGCTGCGCGGGAAGCGCGCGCGATCGAGCACGCGGACGTCCACGCCGCGGCTGGCGAGTGAGAAGGCGGTGGATGCGCCGGCCGGCCCACCGCCCACCACGATCACCTGGGCGTCCGTCATGCGGCTCCCACCACCAGCCAGGCCACCAGTGCGCCCGTGACCGTGCAGGCGACGTTGACGCCGTCGTTCGTGAGCCATGGGAGGCCGCCGCGGATCCTGGTCTGCGCGCCGCAGCCGTGCACCACGCGCTCCGTGGGCGCGTTGCAGGTGTCGCACCAGCGGCGCTGCTGCAGCGTGGCGCCCAGGATCGAATCCATCAGCATACCCGCAACTCCGCCCGCCACCGCCGCCACGGCCACCCGCTCCGGCCATCCCAGCAGCAGCGCGCAGAGTTCCACGAACGCCGCGCCGATCACGCCGCCCAGGAGCCCGAGCGCGCTCACGCCCCCGGAGGTGCCCGCCGGCACGCGTCGAAGGGTGGCAATGGAAACGGGCGCGCGCGGTGACAGGATGCCGATCTCCGTGGCCCAGGTGTCGCCGGCCGCGGCGGCCAGGGCGCCCGCGCCCACGGCCTGCCAGGTGGCGGGGACGCGCGGAAATGCCACCATCGCCAGCGCGGCAAGCGCGAACAGTCCGCCGTTGGCCAGCACCTGCACCGCGTCGCGTTCGTTGCCCTTGGCGGCAAGGGCCCGCGCCTGCTCGGCGCGCGCACCACGGGCCACGCCCGACAGCAGCGACGACGCCACGAAGAACGCGATGAGCAACGCTCCCCAGTCCCAGCCGGCCGCCACGGCGGCGGTGCCGACTACGACGGCCGCCACCGCCCCGGACGCGCTGAGCGCACGGGCGCGGCGGGCCAGGAGGGCGATGAGCGTCGCGAGGGCGAGTCCTGCGAGCGGGCGAATGAGGTTCGACATGCGGGGGGCAGTGGCCTGATGCGTGGAATATCGCAGGTGCCGCAATCTGGACCGCGCGCGAGCACACCGGCAAGCGCGTAGATTACCCTCGCCTCAGCCCAAGTCGCCCGCGTGCCCCAACCCTCCCGCATGTTCTCCACCGTCCACGCCCTGCTCCCGCTCAGCCTGCTCGAGGCGGTGCGGGATGCGGATACCCCCGGCGACCTCGACGCGGAATTCGTGGATGAGCTGCGCAAGAAGCGCCTGGGGTTGAGCGATACGGTGTATACGCAGATCCGGCGTCATACTGAAGCGGTAAAGCGCCACCAGCGCATCTCCTACGAAGAGGCCACGGCGCTGGCGGCGCTCATCGGGCGACGCCCCGACGCCGAGGCGGTGTTCCGGGCCGCGGGCCGGTACCTGGCCCGCGCGTCGTACACCACGCTCTCGCCCGTCACGCGCCGGTTGCTGCGGGTGCTGCCGTCCATGGTCAGCCGCCCGTGGGCGCTGCGGCGGGCGCGCAAGCTGGCCAACCGCCACCTGAATGGCGCAGTGCGGCGCGTGGGTGGATACGTCCTCATGGAAGTGCCCCGCTCGGTGACGCGGGGCTCCGCGCCCGGCAGTGTGGGGTGCACGTTCTACGAATCGGCGCTGCGCGACCTGCTGCGGCTGCTGATTGGCAGCATTGGGCCGGTGGATCACATACGATGCGACAGCCGCGGCGACGGCACCTGTGAGTGGCGCGCCGACTGGCGGTCTGTTGCGTGATGGAGGAATTCGCATGTTGACGGAACAGAACCTGGCGGCGTTGCAGCAGGCCATCGCGGACGCGGACCTGGATGGCTGGCTGCTGTTCGACTTCCATGCCACGAACCCCGTGGCCGGGGGCATGCTGCAGTTGCAGGGCATGGTGACTCGGCGCGTGTTTGCGTGGATCCCGCGCGCGGGCGTGCCGGTGGCCATCACGCACGCCATCGAGCAGGGGCCGTGGGCCAGGTGGCCCGCCGCCTGGCGGCGCGAGGTGTATGCCTCGTGGCCCTCGCTCAATGAGCACCTGACGGCGCTGGTCAAGGGCAAGCGCGTGGCCATGGAGTATTCGCCGCGCGACGACGTGCCGTACCTGGACCGCATCCCGGCCGGCGTGCTGGAGCTGGTGCGCGCCGCTGGCGCCGAGGTGGTGACGTCGGCGCCGCTGGTCTCGCGGTTCTATGCCGCGTGGAACGCTGACCATATTGCGTCGCACGAGCGCGCCGCCGCGCACCTGGCGCGCATCGCGCGCGAGGGGATGACGCTGGCGGGCAAGCGCGCCCGCACCGCCAGGCCCATGACGGAGTACGAGCTGGTGCAGTGGATCCTGCAGCAGTTCAGCGCGGCGGGGCTGGAAACCGACCACAATCCCGACGCGGCCGTGGGCGCGAACGCCGCGAACCCGCACTACGTCCCGTCTCCCACCGATTCCAGTCCCATCCGCGAGGGCGACCTGCTGCTGGTGGACCTCTGGGCGCGGGAGGCCAACGGGGGCGTCTGGGCCGACCAGACCTGGATGGCCTCGCTGGGCGAGCCATCGGCGCGCGCGCGAAAGGTGTGGGAGGCCGTGCGGGATGCGCGCGATGCCGCGCTGGCCCTGATCAAGGAGCGTCGGGCCGCCGGCCAGCGGCTGCTGGGTGGCGAGGTGGATGACGCCGCGCGCCGCGTGATCACGGAGCGCGGCTTCGGGCCCTACTTCACGCATCGCACCGGGCACTCCATGGACCCGCGCGACCTGCACGGCTCCGGGCCGCATATCGATAACCTGGAATCCCGCGATGGCCGCGAGCTGGTGGATGGCGTGGCATTCTCCATTGAGCCGGGCGTGTACCTGCCGGGCGAGCTGGGCGTGCGCAGCGAGGTGAACGTGTACCTGCCGCCCGGCGGCGCCGTGGTGACCCCGCCGGAGATCCAGCGGGATATATGGATCGTCTGATGGGAGACCGCTGACGGATGGCGCTGCGCGCAGGGGCCGTGGGGATGGCGGGATGGCTGCCGTCCCTGGCCCTCGTGGCAGCGGCGTGCGGCGCCCCCGCGCCGGGCGCGGCGGATTCCGCCGCGGGCGCCCATGACGGGCGCCGCAACCTGGCCATGCGCGCCCGCCAGCCCCTGGGCGGCATCGCCGCGGCCATGGAGCCCACGGGCGACTACCACGTGGTGGACGTGGCCAACCCCGGCGCGATTGCCGGCCGCATTCGCCTGGCCAACCACCCGCCGCGCCGCGACGTGACCCTCACCGGCGACGACGTCTCGGCGTGCGGCAGGGTATTGCGTGACGGGTCGGTGCAGGGGTACGGGAACGACCTGGAGGGCGTGCTCGTCTGGGTGAGCGGCGTGGACTCGGGCCAGGCCCTGCCGCGCCTGCGACGCGCGGCGCTGCAGATCCACCGGTGTGTGTTCGTGCCGCGCGTGCTGGCGGTGGCGCAGGGCACCACCATCAACCTGCAGAGCCGGGATGACGCGGTGCACCGCACGCGCTTCTACAGCGAGTCCACGGATTCGCTGCTCAGCCGCATGCTCACCGTGGACCGCTGGGCCGTGGTGCCCAGCGCCGCGATCGCCGCCGACCCGGGGTTCGTGCACGTGAGCCTGTCGCAGCAGCCGTTTGCGCGCGGCTACGTGGCCGTATTCCAGCATCCGTATTTTGACGTGACCGACCGCTACGGCCGCTACCGCATTGCCGGGCTGCCCGCCGGCACCTACCACCTGCGCGTCTGGCATGAGCGTGGCGGCGTGCCGCTGGATCGCGTGGTCAAGGTCTCGGCGGGGCTCCAGGCCACGTTTGATACCACGCTCGTGCTGCACTGAGCCGCGGCGGCCTGGCCGGCGGCCGCGAAGCGGCGACCCACCGCCTGACGGCGGCTACTCCGGGGTGGCGAACTGCGTGTGGTAGAGCCGCGCGAACAGCCCACCCTGCGCCAGCAGTTCGTCGTGCCCGCCTGACTCCACCACGACGCCCTTTTCCAGCGCCACCACCCGGTTGGCGCGACGCACCGTGGCCAGCCGGTGCGCGATGATCAGCGTGGAGCGGTTGCGCAGCAGGTCCTCCATGGCTTGCTCCACCAGCCGCTCGCTCTCCGCGTCCAGGCTGGAGGTGGCTTCGTCCAGCACGACGACGGCCGGATTCTTGAGGAACACGCGCGCAATGGCGATGCGCTGGCGCTGCCCGCCGGAGAGCTTGGTGCCGCGCTCGCCCACCAGCGTGTCCAGCCCCTGCGGCAGTCGCTCGATGAACTCCATGGCGTGCGCCGCGCGCGCCGCCGCGCGCACTTCGTCGTCAGTGGCCCCGTCGGGATACCCCTGCGGCCGCGCATACGCAATGTTCTCGCGCACCGTCCCGCTGAACAGCGCGGGCTCCTGCGGCACCATGCCGATGGCGCCGCGCAGGTCGGTGAAGCTCAGTTCGCGCACGTCGATGCCGTCCAGCGTGATTGCGCCCGCGGTCACGTCCCAGAAGCGCGGCAGCAGCGAGGCCACCGTGGTCTTGCCCGCTCCCGAGGGCCCCACCAGCGCCACCACCTCGCCCGGGGCGATTTCCAGCGACACGTCCCGCAGCACCAGCGGCAGGTCGTCGCCATAGCGGAACGACACGCGGTCCAGCTTGACCGCGCCACGCACGGGCCGGGGCAGCGGCGTCGGGTGGGCGGGCTCCGCCACGGTCGGCGTGGTAGCCAGGATCTCGAATACCCGCTGGGCCGCGCCCACCGCTTCCTGGTAGCTGCCAAAGAGCGACGCCAGCGTGCCCACCGCCGCCGCGATGAAGATGGCGTAGAGCAGGAACGACACCAGCGAGCCCGGCGAGAGCTGGCCGGCCAGCACCATGCGGCCACCCTCCCACAGCACGGCCGTCACCCCCGCGAACGCCAGGAATCCCACCACGCCAAAGAGCATGGCCCGCAGCCACGCCCGCCGGAGCGCGGCCTGCACCACCGCGTCCATGGTGGTCGAGTAGCGGCTGGCCTCCACGTGCTCGCGGTTGAAGCTGTGGACGGTGCGGATCTGGCCAAAGTCCTCCTGCGCCATCCCCATGGCGTGCGCAATGCGGTCCTGCACGCCGGTGCTGGCCTTGCGCAGCCGCCGGGCGAACACCACCGCCGCGCCCACGATCACGGGCACCACGGCCAGCGTGGTCAGCAGGAGCTGCAGGTGCGTGAACGTGAGCAACGCCACGCCGCCCACCAGGAAGAGCACCTGCCGCGCCATCTCGGCGAGCTGGTTGTTGAGCACCGACTGCAGCACCGCCAGGTCCGCCGACAGCCGGCTGGACAGGTCGCCGCTGCGCCGATCGGAAAAGTAGCCCGCCGAGAGGTTCATCAGGTGCGCAAACACGCGGCTCCGCACCTGCGCGGTCACCCGCTCGGCGGTGGCCGAGAGCAGGTACACCTGCACGAAGTTCAGCACCCCCTGCAGCGCGAACAGCCCCACCAGGATGAGCGCGATGCGGTTCAGCAGCGAACTGTCATGATTCTGGAACGCGGCGTCCAGCAGGACCTTCACCACGGCCGGGAAGGCCAGTCCCACCGCCGCGGAACCCACCAGGCACACGCCCGCCACGGCGAGCACGCCACGGTGCGGGCGGAGCCACGGCGCCAGGCGCATCAGCGCCCGAGGTGACTTCAGGCGGCGGGAGCCTGCCGACCGGCTCACCGGAACATGCCGCGGTCCAGCGCCATTGCCACGAACAGCAGCGCCAGGTAGAGGAGGGAGTACTTGTACACGCTCCACGCGGGCTTGGAGAACTGCGCCGCCCGCATCACGCGGATCACGCCCAGCAGCAGCCAGCCATCCAGCAGCACCGCGGCCACGAAGTAGGCCAGCCCCAGCGCGCCGAACGCCACCGGCAGCAGCGTGAGCGCGATGAGGATGAGCGTGTACCAGAGCATCTGCCGCTTGGTCTCACGGACGCCCCATACCAGCGGGGCCATGGGCACGCCGGCGCGCCCGTAGTCATACTGCTTGTTGAGCGCCAGCGCCCAGAAGTGCGGCGGGGTCCAGTAGAAGATGATCAGGAACAGGTACACGGCCATGAGGTCCAGGCCGCCGGTGACCGCGGCCCATCCCACCAGCGGCGGGATGGCGCCGGCCGCGCCGCCAATCACGATGTTCTGCGGCGTGCTGCGCTTGAGCCATCGCGTATAGAGCAGGATGTAGGCGTAGAACCCCAGCAGCGCCAGCGCCGCCGTGAGCACGTTGGCCAGGCGCGCCAGCAGGAACGTGGCGGCCGTGGACAGGATCAGCCCGAACACCAGCACCTCGCGCGGGCTCATGCGCCCGCTCGGGATGGGGCGCAGCCGGGTGCGCGCCATGCGGTGATCGATATCGCTGTCCAGGTACATGTTGATGGCGTTGGCGCCGCCCGCCATCAGGTAGCCGCCCACCAGCAGCACCAGCACCAGCCAGAGACTCGGGTGGCCCGCCACGTACATGGGCGCCACCGTGGTCACCAGCAGCAGCGAGATGATGCGCGGCTTGGTGAGCATCACCAGGTCGCGCAGCAGGGAGCGGGGGCGGGTGTCCGCGGCCGCGGCGTCGCTCATCGCTCCACCTCCACCAGTTGGCGCATGGCTGAATCCGTGCGAGGGAAAGGGGGCGGATTCGTGGCCAGCCGTCCCCGGCCCAGCGGCCCCAGCCCGCCGGCAATCCGCGCCAGGTACGCCAGCGTGAACGTGGCCAGCCAGATGGCCACTCCCGTGGCTTCGTGCAGCGAGCGCAGTTCCGGGGGCAGGCTCAGCAGCACCATGCCGGCGGCAATGGCAATCTGCGCCAGCACCAGCACCAGCGCCGTGTTGAGCGCCAGCCGCACCGGGCGCGGCGCGGTGCGGCGGCCGCGGCCCAGCGCCATGCCGATCACGTGCAGGGCCAGCAGTACCGCGAGGGTGCGATGCGTGAGCTGGATGTGCACCGCGCTGGCCGGCGCGTCGGGGTTGGCGCCGCAGAAGGGGAAGGTGGTGCAGGCCACCGAGCCGAACGGTGCATTGGCGGTGAGCCCGCCCATGGCCACCGTCAGGAACGCGAGCGCGGCGGCCCCATACGTACCGCGCACGAAGCCGCGGGACGCGGGCGCGTGGTCCTCATCCGCGCCGCGCATGGCCATGACGCTCGCGCCTCCCATGGCGCCGGTGCGCACGGTGGCGGCGGCCAGGATGCCCAGCAGCGCCATGGCCAGCGTCCAGTGCGCCACCACGGTCCAGGGCGCGTTGCCCAGCTTCACGGTCACGCCCCCCAGCAGCGCCACGGCAATCACGGTCAGCACCGCGGCCGAAGCCGCGCGCAGCACGCCTCCGCGTCCGCTCACGCCGGGCTCCCGGCGATGCCGCCACGCGCCCAGCCAGAGCAGCACGAGCGCCAGCGTGACCAGCGACGCGAGGTAGCGATGCATGACCTCGATCACCAGGTCGGGGCGCGAAAAGGGCGGAAACCAGTAGCCGTAGCACTTGGGCCAGGTGGTGCCGCATCCCAGTCCCGAGCCGGTGATGCGCACCACCGCCCCGAACGCCAGGTGCAGCGCGGCCACCCCCAGGGCCAGGTACGCCAGCCGGCGCAGCGTGTTCATGGGTGGATGGCCCGCCACGTATACGCAAAGACGATTACGAGCACCACGGCCGGGAGCAGCACCCACGCCACCTCCAGGCCCGTGCGGGGCCGAGGCACGCGGTCGTTCTCCGGGTCCGGCGCGTACGGCCGGACGCTGGAGCGGATGATGGCCACCTGGGCCACCACGCAGGCGGCCGCGGCCATCCAGAAGAGCACGTCACGCCACATCAGAATATATGAACGCTGATGTAGCGGCCCGGGTGTGCCTTGATGTCGGCCATCAGCGAATCCGCCGTGGCCAGCGTGTTGCGCAGGTTCCGGTACAGCGTGCTGTCGCTCAGCAGCAGCCCCAGCGTGCTGTTGGGATCATTGGCGCGCGCCATCAACTGGTTGAGCTGGGTCGTGGCGCTGTCAAAGCGCGCCGCGGCGGTGGCGGCGCGTGACGTCGCGGCCTGCAGGTTGCTCACCGTGGCCGCCACCTGCGCCGTGTCCACCGCGTCCGCCACCCGACGATACGCGGCCAGCGTCGCGGCCAGGTTCCGGTTCTGCTCCGCCGCGATGGCCTGCAACTGCCTGGTCAGCGCGGCCGTGGAGCTGATGGCCAGGCGCAGGTCGCGCAGCCCGCCGGCGTCCACTACCTGCTGCTGCATGGCCAGGATGATGTGATTCACCGCGGTGCTCACCGAGTCGGCCTTGCTCAGGATCTCCGCGACGCCCGCCTCGGGCGGCCCGGCAGGGATCGTGTCCCCCGGCGCGAACGCCTCGGTGAGGCTGCCGCTCAGCTTGGGCGTGAGCGCGACGGCCACGTCGCCAAAGAAGCCCACCGCGCGCACGGTCGAGGTGGCCGTCCTGGGCACCTTGGTGGCCTTGTTGATCCGCAGCGTCACGTCCAGGAACCCGCCCGGATTCAAGGTCACCTGGTCCACGTGCCCGACGTTCACTCCCGCCAGCAGCACCGGCTGACCCTGCTTGAGGTTCTGGCCCCAGCTGAAGCGCGTGTACAGCGGGTAGCCGGAAGTCAGTCCGCCGCGGGCGAGCCAGAGCACGCCCGCCAGCAGCACGACCACGGCAACCGTGATGACGATGCCCACCGAGACTTCGTCGCGACGTTTCATGCTTGCAGGTATGGTGCGAGGAGGATGGCCGTCAGGGCGTCCAGTACGAGAATGGCCACCGAGGTGATGACCACGGCATTGGCGGTGGACCGGCCCACGCCCTCGGCGCCGGCCTCCGCAATGTAGCCTTCGTAGGCCGAGAAGAACGCGATGGCGCCGCCGAACATCGTGGCCTTGAGCAGGCTGTATACCACTTGAAAGGTACCAAAGCCCAGCTTGAGCCCGTCCTTGAAGTCGGCGGGGGAGATGCCCGTGGCGTACACCCCCATCAGGTACCCGCTGTACACGCCCACCGCGTCGGCAAACACCGTGAGCACGGGCAGCATGATGATGGCGGCCAGCAGCCGTGGCACCACCAGGAACGCCACCGGATCGTAGGCGAGCGTCTCCAGCGCGTCAATCTGTTCGGTGACGCGCATGGTGCCGATCTCGGCCGTCATGCGCGCCCCCACGCGTCCCGTGAGCACCAGCCCCGTGAGCAGCGGGCCCAGCTCCAGGATCACCATCTGGCGCGTGGCCAGTCCCACCAGCGAGAGCTGGACGCCGGGAAAGAGCTGGTAGCGCGTCTGGAGCGCGATCACGCTGCCGATGAACCCCGCCACGATGGCCGTCAGCGGCAGGGACTCGACGCCCACGTAGTTCATCTGTCGCAGCGTCTCGGGCAGGTAGGTGCCCGGTTCGCGGAGCGACCGCCCGATGTCCCGCACAAAGAACGTCCACGCGCCTACGCGCTGGAACGCCCCGAGCCCCCCCTGCGCCACGCGCCGGAAGAAATGGATGCCGGAGCGCTGGACGACGGGGAAGCTGTCGGTGGTGCGGGGAAGTGGGTGGTGGGGAAAGTGGGTCACGAAGTCAGGAGCGGACGCGGGCCAGCAGGGCGAGGCCAACCAGGGCGAAAGTCGCATTGGGCAACCACGCGGCCAGGTCGGGCGGTACGATCCCCGCGCCTCCGATGGCCTTGGTCACCTGTACGGCCATGAGAAACGTAACCGTAGTGGCCAGGGAAATCGCGATCCCGAACGCCGCGCCCCCGCGCTGGTTGCTGGTGGCCAGCGGGGCCCCGAACAGCGCGATGATGATGCACGTGACGGGGATGGCCAGCTTCAGCGCCCGCTCCACCTTCCATTCGTTCACGTCGGTGCCCGAGCGCTCCAGCGTGCGGATCACGCTGGAGAGCTCGCGGTAGCCCATCTCGTCGGGCAGGTGGGCGCGCATCATCATGTCCCCGGGCCGCGAGCGGAACTGGTTGTCCCGCATCAGCCCGAACTCCCACACCATGCTCGATGAACTGTCGGGCATCACGTGCATGGCGCCCCGGGAGAGCTGCCAGTGGTCCCCCTCGAAGTGCGCCCGCTCAGCCACCACCAGGTACGTGGGGTAGTCGGGTCCCAGGCCGCGCCGCTCGATCTGCAGCGCCTGCGCGGTGCCCGCGGCGCGGTTGAGCGTGCCGATGGTGTACACCCGCCCCGCGTCGCCGGCGAACGCAAAGCTGTAGCGCTGCACCTGACCCTTGAACTTGTTCTCGTTGAGCAGGTCGGCGTGGGCGCGGTTGGCCGCGGGCATCAGCTCGGAGATCACGAGGTCCAGCCCCGTGGCCAGCAGCGCGCCCACCAGGATGGGCGCGATGAACCGGTAGAAGCTGATGCCCGACGCCTTGGCCGCCGTGAGTTCCGAGTGGCGGCTGAACCCCGCCACCGAAAACACCGTGGCGAACAGCACCGCGGCCGGGAGCACCATGAACAGCGATTGCGGGATGTAGTACACGTAGCTCATCGCAATCGCCTGGGGCGAGAGGTGGCGCGCGATGTACTTCTGCAACTGGTCGGTGAGGTCGATGACGATCGTGATGACCGGAAAGCCGATCGCCGTCATGGCGAAGATCTTCCAGAACTCCCCGAACACGTAGCGGTCCAGGGGCTTGATGAAGCGCCGCATCAGGCGGCCCCCCGGCGCGGCCGGCCCGTCACCCGGCGCAGCGCGTTGGCCACGCTGCCGCGGAGCTCGCCCCAGTCGCCGCCGCGGGTGGCGGCCGACTGGTGGTTCATGCGCAGGGTGAGCACGATGCCGGCCACCAGCATCACCAGGTTGGCGCTCCACATGGCCCAGAAGGGCGAGATGAACTCCGCGTTGGCCAGCGCCTCGCCCCCGATGAGTCCCACATAATAGAGTGCAAATACCCCGAAGCTCACCCCGATCACCAGTCCCACGCCCCCGCGGGGAAAGCGCAGCGCGATGGGCGGGCCCAGCAGCACGAAGATGATGCAGGCCGCCGCGAGCGAGAACTTCTTCTGGATCTCAATGTCATAGCGGATGCGCTGGTAGCGCGCGACGTTCTCGCGGATCACCGCGTTCTGGATATCCACATTCAGGCGCGCCTCGGTGACCTGCTGCGCCTGCCCCGCCGCCCCACCCGCCTGGGGCTGCTGCCCGGCCCCCGGCGCGCTCGCGGGGCTCGGCGGGGCGGCGCCGGAGCTGCCGCCCTGCGGTGGCGCCTCGGCAGCCTGCGCGGTCTGCACGCCGAACAGCCTGCCCAGGATGCCGCAGTAAATGGCCCCCAGCCCGAACGGATTGCGCATCTTCGGCGGCGTCGGAAAGGTCACGTCGGCCGCGTGCTGCGCCTGCCGGAGCCTGGCCTCCGCCTCCAGCCGGTTGTACTGCGCCTGCTGCCACTGGAAGTCCACCTGCGCAAACCGCTCCTGCATCTCGCACACCGACATCTCGCGGTCGCCCTTGGACGCCGAATCCGCGTCGGTGGCCTGGAACGAATTGGTCACGTCGCGGACGGCGATCACGTCCTCGGCAAAGTTCATGCGCGTGAACTCCGTTGGCCGCTCCGTGGGGATCTCCTCCATACGGCCGTCGTACAGGTGCATGATCAGGTCGGTGCCGTTGGGCGCCAGGCCCAGCCGGCCGTGGTCGGCGTAGATCGTCCGGCGGTGCGCCGGGTTGCTCACGTCCCAGATCACCACGTCCTTCATGTCCTGCGACCCGCGGTCAATGTGCGACGCGCGCAGGTAGAGCTTCTGGTCGGCCACGGTGTTGATGATCTGCTCCCGCAGCGCAAAGCTCGGCTTGGTGCGCGAGATGTCGTTCTGCAGCACCGCGAGCTGGTGGTTGGCGCGCGAGAGCACCTGGTCGTTGAAGACAAGCATGCCCACGCCCAGCGCCGCGCCCGCCACCAGCGTGGGCACCAGCAGCGCGCGCATGCTCACCCCGCTGGCCCGCAGCGCCGTGATCTCATTTTCCGCCGTGAGCCGGCTGTACGCGTACAGCACCGCCACCAGCACGGCCATCGGGAGCGTCATGGCCACCGTCAGCGGGACGGACAGCACGAAGAACTCCAGCAGCACATGCCAGGGCAGCCCCTTGCCCACCAGGTCGCCCAGCCGCTTGCCCACGAACTGCAGCAGCATCATGGACGTGAGCGCCGTGGCGGCAAAGATGAACGGCGCCAGGTGCTCTCGGAGCACGTACCGGGTGAGGATCTTCACGGGACTGGCGCTGGTGCCTCGGCGGTTGTGGAACTCCAGATCTCCCACCGGGTTGTGGGCGGTCGCACGCGTAGAATATTCCACTCCGCGCCCCCGCTTTATCAAGGTCGGAACAGGCAGCCTGGCGTGGCGCGCCCGACGCGCGGCGCGAGTGGTGGCTGCCTCATACCCCGGCGCGGGGCATTGGTGCACCCGGCGCTGCGCGCTGCGTACATTGCAGCCGGCGCGCGCCGCGCCGCACCATCCCCGACAGATGAGCACAGATCCTCACGCGCCCCCGCGGCGCGAAACCATACTCACCGGCGACCGCCCCACGGGCGCCCTCCACCTGGGCCACTATGCCGGTTCGCTCCGGAACCGGGTGGCGCTGCAGCACGCGCACGACCAGACGATCCTGGTGGCCGACCTGCAGGCCCTTACCGACAACGCCGGCCGAGCCGCCGACGTGCGCGCCAACGTGCTGCAGGTGGTGCTCGACTACCTGGCGGTGGGCATCGATCCCGCGCAGACCACCATCGCCCTGCAGTCGGGCCTGCCCGCGCTCTCCGAGCTCACCATGCTGTACCTGAACCTGGTCACTGTCTCGCGGCTGGAGCGGAACCCCACGGTGAAGGCGGAGATCGCGCTGCGCGGGTTCGAGCGCGACGTGCCCGCGGGGTTCCTGGCCTACCCCGTGAGCCAGGCCGCCGACATCACCGGCTTTCGCGCCACGCTCGTGCCCGTGGGCGACGATCAGCTTCCCATGATCGAGCTCACCAACGAGATCATCGCGCGCGTGAACCGCATGGCCGGCTCGGCCGTGCTGCCGGAATGCCGCGCGCTGCTCTCGTCCACCACGCGCCTGCCGGGCGTGGACGGCCGCAAGGCCAGCAAGTCACTGGGCAACGCCGTGCCCCTGGGGGCGTCGGCCCAGGAGATCAAGGATCTCGTAAAGGCCATGTACACCGACCCCACGCACCTGCGCGTGAGCGACCCCGGCCACGTGGAAGGCAACGTGGTCTTCGCCTACCTGGACGCCTTCGACGCGGACGTCGAGGGTGTGGCCGAGCTCAAGCGCCAGTACCAGGCGGGCGGCCTGGGCGACGTGCCCCTCAAGCGCCGCCTGGCCGGCGTGCTGGAAGCCTTGATCGCCCCCATTCGCGAACGTCGCGCGGAGTTCGCGGCTCGGCCGCAGGACGTGCTGGACATCGTGCGCGCCGGCACCGCGCGCGCGCTGCCCGTCACGGCGCACGTGCTGGAGGCCGTGCGCGAAGCCCAGAGTCTGTTCCGCCTCTGAGTGATTTTCCGGTGGCGCGCGCGGCACTCGCGGCACTCGCGGCACTCGCGGTACTGCCGGCACTCGCGGCACTCGCGGCACTCGCGGCACTCGCGGCACTCGCGGCACTCGCGGCACTCGCGGTGGCGCGGCGCTCCGTGGCAATTTCCGCCCGGCGGGGTATAACTTCCCCCGTGTTCACACCCTCCCATCCCGCGCCCGCCACCCACGTCGTCGTCATGAAAATGTTTTCGCTCTGCCTGCTGCTGCTCGCGGCGTCTTCGTGCGGCCGGTTCTCCGGCCCGCGGACGGCCTTTGACGGCCAGGCCGCCTACGCGATGGTCAAGACGCAGGTGGACTTCGGGCCGCGCGTGCCAGGCTCGCCGGGCTGGCAGAAGACCGGCGACTGGATCGTGGCCCAGCTCAGGCAGATGGGCGACTCCGTCACCGAGCAGCGCTGGAACCACGTGACGCCCGCCGGCGACACGATACCCATGCGCAACATCATCGCGCACATCGCGCCGGCCAACCCGCAGCGCGTCCTCTACATCACGCACTGGGACACGCGCCCCACGGCGGAGAACGACCCGGTCGTCGGCAACCGCACCAGGCCCATTCCCGGCGCCAACGACGGTGCCTCGGGCGTGGCCATGCTCCTCCAGGTCGCGGCGGCCCTCAAGAAGACGCCGCCCACGGTGGGCGTGGACCTGCTCTTCGTGGACGGGGAGGACTACGGCGACTTCACCACGTGGTCGGACACGGCCCGCAACCCCAACGTGCTCATCGG
Source organism: Gemmatimonadaceae bacterium (assembly GCA_035700805.1). Classification (GTDB taxonomy): domain Bacteria; phylum Gemmatimonadota; class Gemmatimonadetes; order Gemmatimonadales; family Gemmatimonadaceae; genus JAGWRI01. The sequence continues at coordinate 41,376 of DASSOG010000003.1, forward strand.
GTCCACGTACTACGCGGCGCACATGGACACCACGCGCAAGCCGCTCTACGGCGTGCTGTGGGACATGATCGGCGACCGGAGCCTGGACATCTACCAGGAGGGCAACTCGGTGGCCGTCGCTCCCGAGGTGGTGAGCCGGGTGTGGGACGTGGCCAAGTCGCTGGGCTATTCCAAGTATTTCATAAATCGCGTGGGGCAGGCCGAGATCGATGACCACGTGCCCTTCCTGAACCGCGGGGTGCACGTGATTGACGTGATCGACTACAACTACGGTCCCCGGGACGCGCTGCACCCGGACGGCTGGCACCACACGCTCGAGGACACGCCGGACAAGGTCTCGGCGGCCAGCCTCCAGGTGGTGGGGGACGTGGCCGTGACCCTGGTGACGCAGCAGTAGCCGACGCTCGGCGGTATTTCGCGCCGGACCGGGAGATTCGGGTGACCGGTCCCGCGTCCGAAGGGCTACCGTGCGGGGCATGTCCACCCGCTCGGAGCGCAGAGCCCTCCTGTTCCTGGGCGTTGTCGCCTGCCTGGGGGGCGGTGTGCGCGTCATTCGCGCCAACGCGTCGCCCCCGGTGCCCGTCGAGGCGCGCCGAGCGCTGGATGCCCGGATCAGTTCGGCAGCCGGCAAGGGCGGGGCGCCCCATCGCGTGTCGCCGGCGGACACCACCACCCCCGTGTCGCGGCGGCCGAAGCCCATCACCACCCGGCCCGCGGTCACCGTCGTCATCCGGCAGCCCTTCCCCGATCCCGCGCCCGATCGATACCACCGCGTGGATGTGGACCAGGCCACCGCACAGCAACTCCAGACCCTGCCCGGGATCGGTCCCACGCTGGCGGCCCGGATCATCGCGTTTCGCGACTCGGCGGGTCCCTTTGGCGGGCTCAAGGCCTTTGGGGAGGTGAAGGGCATCGGGCCTTCCACCCTGGCTCGGCTGGACACCCTCATCCGGTTTTCGGGGATCCGGCGGCGCTGAGGCGTGCGCCAACTCACCATTTCATGCGGGCGTTTTGACTCCGTAAGCCATTCTTGACAGGGGGGTTACGGGTGGGCACCTTCACGCTTGCGGCATTCCGCGCATTATTGAATACCGCAACGCACCGTCGCCGCTTCCCATCCCACCCAGTCCACCACCGCACATGGCCGCACCCGCCGCCTCCGGCGAACGCATTGGCGATCTCCTGGTCCGCGAGGGGCTGATCTCCAAGGAGCAGCTCGATCGGGCGCTCCAGGAGCAGAAGCAGAGCGGCACTCGGGTGGGGTACAACCTCGTCAAGCTCGGCTTCATCCATGAGACCGAGCTCACCAAGATGCTGGCCCGGCAGTACAAGATGCCGGCGGTGGACCTGTCGAAGTTCCAGGTGGATCCGCGCATTGCCAAGCTGATTCCCGGGGACCTGGCCACCAAGCACCTGGTGCTTCCGCTCAAGCGCGAGGGGCGGACGCTCACCGTGGCCATGGCCGATCCCACGAACCTGGGCGTCCTGGAAGACCTGAAGTTCATCACGCGGTACGACATCTTCCCGGTGATCGCGGGCGAGTTCACCATCAAGAACGCGCTGGAGAAGATCTTCGAGTCGTCGGACACGCAGATGGCGACGCTGCTGGACGACATCGAGGGGATGGGGCTCGACGGTGACGTCGAGGTGGTGGAGGACGAGGAGGAGGAGGTCTCGGCGGCGGCGCTCGCGGCGCAGGTGGACGATGCGCCGGTGGTCAAGCTCATCAACGCCATCCTCACCGATGCCGTGCGCAAGGGCGCGTCGGATATCCACTTCGAGTGCTTCGAGCACGAGCTGCGCGTGCGCTACCGCGTGGACGGCGCGCTCATGGAAGTGATGAAGCCGCCCAAGAAGATGCAGGCGGCGCTGGTGTCGCGCTTCAAGATCATGGCGTCGCTGAACATCGCCGAGCGCAGGGTGCCGCAGGACGGCCGTATCAAGCTGAAGATGGGGAACAAGGTCATTGACTATCGCGTGTCCACGCTCCCGACGCTCTTTGGCGAGAAGATCGTGCTCCGCATCCTGGACAAGGGCAACCTGACCCTGGACCTTGAGAAGTTCGGTATTGAGGCCAAGGCCGAGCACGACCTCATGGAAGCCGTGATGAACCCGTATGGCATGGTGCTCGTCACGGGCCCCACGGGTTCCGGCAAGACCACCACGCTCTACTCGGCGCTGGCCAAGATCAACAACATTGACGTGAACATCATGACCGCGGAGGACCCCGTGGAGTACAACATGTTCGGGGTCAACCAGGTGCTGGTGCGCAACGAAGTCGGGATGACCTTCGCGGCGGCGCTCAAGGCGTTCCTGCGGCAGGATCCGAATATCATCATGGTGGGTGAGATCCGCGACCTGGAGACTGGCGGTATCGCCGTGAAGGCCGCGCTCACCGGCCACCTCGTGCTGAGTACGCTCCACACCAACTCCGCGCCTGAGACCGTGACGCGCCTGATGGACATGGGGCTGGAGCCCTTCAACGTGGCGTCGGCGCTGAACCTGGTGCTGGCGCAGCGGCTGTTGCGGCGCATCTGCTCCAGTTGCAAGGAGCAGTATACGCTCAGTCCTGAGGAGCTGGAGGCGTGCAAGGTGACCGAGAAGACCACGTTGCGCGACCTGAAGTTCACCGACGCGGCCATCGAATCGGCGCGCAGCCGTTCGACCAAGGAGGCGGCGCCCTTCCTGGCCAAGGCCACGCTCGACACGACCATCGCGGAGCTCGGCTTCTTCCGCGGCAAGGGGTGCGATGCCTGCAACGGCACCGGCCTCAAGGGGCGTCAGGGCGTGTATGAGGTGATGCCCATGACGCCCACCATGCGCAAGCTCGTCATGCAGAACGTGGGCGCCGCGGAAATTCGTGATGCCGCGGTGGACGAAGGCATGCTCACCCTCCGCATGGATGCCTGGATGAAGGTGATCAAGGGCATCACGACCATTGAGCAGATGGTGCGCGAAACGACCGCGTAGTTCTTCCCCCCGTTCCCCGTCCGGAGTCCGGACGTTTCTCCCTACTTCTGGAAAGCGAAGCTACCCCAGCGATGACCACACCCGCCCAGCCCTCATCCTTCAACCTTCGTGTGCTGCTTGAGGAAGTGATCGAGCGCGGCGCGTCGGACCTTCACATCACGGCGGGCGAGCGGCCCAAGATGCGCATTGACGGCGACATCACCGACTCGAAGATCGACGCGGTGATGCAGCCCAAGGACACGATGCAACTGGCGTATTCGGTGCTCACCGAGAACCAGAAGAAGCGGTTTGAGATGGAGGACGAGCTGGATTTTTCCTTCGGGATCCAGAACCTGGCGCGCTTCCGCGGCAACTGCTTCAAGCAGCGCGGGTGCGTGAGCATGGTGATCCGGCAGATTCCCTTCAACATCAAGACCTTCCAGGACCTGGGGCTGCCCCAGGTGATTGCCGACCTGTCGGACAAGCCGCGCGGGCTGATCCTGGTGACGGGGCCCACGGGCTCGGGCAAGTCGACCACGCTGGCGGCGATGCTGGACAAGATCAACAAGGAGATGAAGGGGCACATCATCACCATCGAGGACCCCATCGAGTTCATTCACAAGCACCAGGGGTGCATTGTGAACCAGCGCGAGGTCGGGTCGGACACCAAGAGCTTTGGCAACGCGCTCAAGTATGCGTTGCGGCAGGACCCCGACGTCGTCCTCATTGGAGAAATGCGCGACCTGGAGACCATCTCGTCCGGGCTGACCATTGCGGAGACGGGGCACCTGGCGTTCGCGACGCTGCACACCAACAGCGCCGCCGAGGCCATCAACCGCATCATTGACGTCTTTCCGTCGCACCAGCAGAGCCAGGTGCGGGCGCAACTGGCGTTCAGCCTGGAGGGGATCATCACCCAGACGTTGCTGCCCAAGATGGGGGGCAAGGGCCGGGCGATGGCGGCGGAGATCCTGGTGGTGACACCGGCCATCCGCGCGCTCATCCGGGATGACAAGATCCACCAGATTTATTCCATGATGCAGTCGGGCAAGAAGTTCGGGATGCAGACCATGAACGACGCGTTGTACAACCTGTACATGACCCGGGTGGTGTCGTTTGAGGAATGCGTGCGCGCGTCGCACGATCCCACGGAGCTGGCGCGCATGTGCGGTGTCTCACTCGAGGGCGGGGATGACAAGAAGGCCGGTACACCCACGCCGACCCTGACCGGCGGCAAGCGGTAACCATCGGAGGCAACTGGCGACATGGCCACATTCACGTACACGGCCCGGACGGCGCAGGGCCAGCTCAAGAGCGACACCCTCGAGGCGGCCAACCGCGACGAGGCGATTGCCAACCTTCGCAAGCAGCGGCTGACCGTCGTCAAGATTGACGAGGGGCCCACCAAGAAGAAGCGCGTGGGCAAGATCGCGATGCGCGACATCGTGATCTTCACCCGGCAGTTCTCCACGATGATCAACTCCGGCCTGCCGCTGGTGCAGGCGCTGGACATCCTGGCGCAGCAGAGCGAGAACCCCGCGCTCAAGGAGACCACGCGCCAGGTGGTGTTCGACGTGGAGTCCGGGCACACCGTGGCCGACGCGTTGCGCAAGCATCCCAAGGCGTTCACGGAGCTGTACGTGAACATGGTGGCCGCTGGTGAGGCGGGCGGTATCCTGGATACCATCCTCCTGCGCCTGGCCGTCTTCATGGAAAAGAACGACGCCCTGGTGCGCAAGGTGAAGGGCGCCATGATCTACCCCGCGGTGATCATGTCGGTGGCGGCCATTTGTATTGCCGTATTGCTCATCTTCGTGATTCCCGTCTTCCAGACCATGTTCGCCAGCGTGGACGTGGCGCTGCCACTGCCCACGCGCATCGTGATCCAGCTCTCGGCGTTCCTCACCGGGTACTGGTGGGCGGTGGGCGGCGGGCTGGCCATTGGCGGGTGGATGTTCAAGCGCTACTACGCCACGCCGGACGGCAAGCTCGTCATCGACCGGATGGCGCTGCAGGCCCCCGTGCTGGGCGACGTGATCCGCAAGTCGGCCGTGTCGCGCTTCACGCGCACCCTCGGCACCCTGATCGGGTCGGGCGTGAGCATCCTGGACGGGCTGGAGATCACCGCCAAGACCGCCGGCAACCGGGTGATCCAGGACGCCATCATGGAGAGCCGCACCAGCATCGCGGGCGGTGAGACGATCAGCGCGCCGTTGAAGAAGAGCGCGGTGTTCCCGCCCATGGTGATCAGCATGATCAGCGTGGGTGAGCAGACCGGCGGCCTGGACGAGATGCTCTCGAAGATTGCCGACTTCTACGATGAAGAAGTGGACGCGGCGGTGTCCGGCCTCCTGGCGCTCATGGAGCCGGTGATGATCGTGTTCCTGGGCGTCGTCGTCGGCGGCATGGTGGTGGCGATGTATCTCCCGATCTTCGACATGGTGAATGCGGTGAAGTAGGGGGGAGGGCGGCCAATGCCTGACTTCCCCCTTCACCTCCGCGACGGACACCTGTTCCTCGAACTCGAGGGCAACCTCTGGCTGGTGGATACGGGCTCGCCCACCAGCTTCGGTGCGGTCCACGAACTCGCCATCGCGGGCGAGCACTTCACCGTCGAGCCGGACCAGCTCGGCCTCACCCCCGAGACGCTGTCCGGGTTCACGGGGGTCCCGTGCACGGGCCTGCTTGGCGCCGACGTGCTGAGCCGCTTCGACCACGTCCTCGATACCGCGCGCGGTGTGCTTACGATCGCGACGGACGAGCTGCAGCTCGCCGGCCATGAACTCGCGCTGGATGAATTCATGGGGATCCCGATCGTGGACGCGCGCGTTGACGGCCACGATCATCGCATGTTCTTCGATACGGGCGCACAGCTTTCCTACTTTCAGGATGATGCGCTCACCACCTTCCCGTTCGCCGGGACGGTGGAGGACTTCTACCCAGGTGCGGGGCGGTTTGAAACCGCGACCTACGACGTCCCGGTCTCGCTGGCTGACGTGGACTTCACCCTCCGCTGCGGGGCGCTGCCGGGCCTGCTGGGCATGACCCTGATGATGGCGGGAACGTCGGGAATCGTGGGGAACGCGATCGTCGCGGACCGCAAGGTGGGCTACTTCCCTCGCCGCGGCCGGCTGGTGCTCTGAGCAGGCAAGCCCCCGCCGGCTTACGATAGAGCGTGCCAACCGACAACGTCTCCCGCCTCCGGCGGCTGGCCCCCTGGCTCGCCGCCCTCGCCGCGATACTCGTCTACGCGAATGCCCTCCACAATGGATTCGCGCTCGACGACCAGGCCATCGTGCAGCAGAACCCGACGGTGCACCAGTTCGCCCCGTTCGGGGATCTCTGGGTTTCCGCCTACTGGCCAAGGCTGCCGTTCCAGATGGGCCTCTATCGCCCGCTCACCATCGTGTCGTACATGGTGGAGTGGACGCTCTGGCACGGCAGTCCGATCGGCTTCCATGCCGTCAACATCGGCGTGCACGCGCTGGTCACGGCGCTGGTGGTGATCCTGGTGCTGCGGCTCGGGGCGCCGCCGGTGGCGGCGCTCCTTGGCGGCCTGCTCTTTGCCGTGCATCCGGTGCACGTGGAGGCGGTCGCGAACGTGGTCGGTTATGCGGAACTCATGATGACGCTGCTGGTGCTGCTGGCCTGCCTGGCGCACCTCTCGCGCCGAGGGCCGCGGGCCGTGCGGTGGGTCCTCATCGGGGCATGCTTCCTGGCCGCGCTCCTGGTCAAGGAGTCGGCCGTGGCGCTTCCGCTCCTGCTGGTCATCGTGGACTACCTGGATCCCGGCCGGCGCCAGCCGCTGTGGCGCACGGTCTGGGACGATGCGCCGCTGTACCTGCTCCTGGCCGTGCTGTTCGCCGGCTACCTGGGGCTCCGCTACGCAGTGCTGGGCGTCGTTGCCGGCACCACGCCCTCGGCGGCGCTGGTGGGGCAGTCGTCCGCGGTGCGGGTGGCCACGGCTCTCAGGACCTGGCTGGATTATATAAGACTCATGATATGGCCACACGACCTGGTGGCGGAGTATGGGCCGAACGTGCGCACGGCGGCCTCGTGGCGCGATCTCGCCGTGTACCTGGGCCTCGCGGCGGGCGGCGCGATCCTGGCCAGCGCGGTGTGGGCGCGACGACGTGCGCCGTGGTGGACAGCCACCGTCGCGTGGTTCGCGGCCAGCGTTTTCGTGGTGTCCAACCTGGTGGTGGGGGTCGGCATCATCCTGGCCGAGCGGACGCTGTACCTGCCGTCGGTGGGCCTGGCGCTGGCCGTGGTACCGCTGGTGGCATTGGGAAGCCGCCACGCGCGCGTGGCCTGGGCGGTGGCCGCCGTGGCGGGCGGGCTCGCCGTGGCCCGCACGTGGACGCGGACGCCCGTGTGGAAATCCACCACCACCGTGCTCGTGCAACTGGCCAGCTCACACCCGGAGTCGTTCATGGCGCAGAGCTTCATGGGTGACTCGGCCATGCGCGCCGGCAATGCCCCTGAGGCCGTGCGGCATTATGCCATTGCGTATGGACTGGTGCGGGATCGTGCGTTGGGCAGCCGCTACGCGCAGGCGCTGGTGGCCGTCAAGGACTGGCCGGAGGCCGAGCGCGTGGCGCGCGCGTCCTGCCGGTCCGGCACTCCCATGCCGTGCCTCAACATCGTGGATGCGCTGCTCGGCGCGGGTGAGCCCGTGGAGGCGCGCGCCGTGCTGGATTCCATTTCGCGGTTCGTGGTGCCGTCCCGCGCTTTGGAGGAGCGGAGGGCCGCCGTCGCGCGGGCACTGGCGGGCCGTGGGCGCGTTCGCGATGCACCGCCCGACCGTGTCAGGATGCAAAAGCGCTAATGTTTCTTCGGGCGCTTCGATCGAGCACCTGTTCGGGACGCCGCCTTTCGCACCGGCACCCGGGTCGCCGCCTCCGGCGGATAGGTGACCCGCGTTCCCCGCACCCTCGCAAAGCTGGTCATCTTCCGCGCGGTCACTCGTGTGGCGCTCGACAACTCGGCGACGGGCACGTGGTGCGCCAGCAGGGCGTCGGCAATCAGCGATCTGTGACATCGCCATGGGACGGCCTCGGCGCACATCACCGCGAGCCGCCCGTGCATGCTCCGCTCGATGAGCGCCAGCAGCTCCGCTTCGAACTCGGGCGTCTGCATGTAGTCGGCAAATCCGCGGAACGAGGCGTTGCGCCATCCGGTGTTCACCGAATCAGGGCTGGTGCGGCGGAACCCGCCGAGTCCCGCCACGTGCTCATAGGCAATGCCCGCGGTTGCCAGCGGTGCGGGCAGCGCGTCGAGGTTGAACTGCGGGTTGTGGCGCGAGCGCGGCACGGTGCGCACGTCCACCAGCTCCTTCACGCCGTGTGCCGTGAGCAGCGCGATGAACTCGGCGAGCGGGCGCGTGGAATGGCCCACCGTCAGGATTGCGGGGTCGTCGCCCGTTCGTTCAGCCACCGCCATCGCACCGGCCCCTACGTGCCTTCGTGCACCACCGTCAGCAGGAAGGTGCCGCCGGTCGAGGAACTCACCACGTGCTCCAGCCCGCCGTTCACCAGCAGCAGGTCACCGGAGGCCAGGTCGTGATCCTTGCCGGCCACATGGAAGCGAATGTCTCCGTCCAGCACCTGTGCGGTCAGCGGTCCATCGGCGTGATGCGAGGCAAGCTGCCCGCCGGGGGCCAGCATCACCATCGTCACCCGCAGGGGGCCTTCCTTGAGAATCGTGCGGGCGTTGCGGCCATTGCGCGCCAGCAGCGCGGGGTCGTTGACGTGCGCTCGCTCGTCGGGCAGGTGGAAGTGCAGGGCATCACCGGACATGGGACGCGTGACGGGCGACATTGGCCCCTCCTTGAAGAGGTGGACGTGGGCGGGAACCCCCGGCTCCGGCGAAATATGGCAGGGTGCACGAGCGCCCGCCGCGCCGAGTGTATGTGTGTTGTAAACGGGGTCACGAACGCACCCCTGGCTGATCGATATTTGGCTGGCCCGGGCCCGGCGGTTGCGGGCACCCCCCGGGCGCCACGATGCCCACCCTGAACGAGGCCTCCGACATGCCACACGCCGACACCTGGAATCAGCGCGGTGCACGCATTGCCTTTGGACTTGGGATGACAAGCGTGGGTATATTAACGCTTGTATATGGCCCATCGGTGCTGCTGGTCAAGCCGCTGCCGCCCTGGGTCCCAGCGGGCGGCAGCCTGGGGTACTTTGCCGGCGCGCTCATGGTGCTGACGGGCATCGGGCTGCTCAGCGATCACACCGTCCGCCTGTCCATTGGCATCCTCCTGCCGCTGCTGGTGGCCTGGCTGCTGGTGCGTGTCCGGATGCCGGTGGCGGACCCGGGGCGGGAGATCAACTGGTTCTTTGCGGGTGTGGCGGGTGTGCCAACGGCAGCGGCGCTGGTGCTGTTTGCGCGATACGCGAGCCCGCGTCCAGGCTCATGGTTCGCGATGGCGGGGCCGCTCAGCGTGCGGATCGCGTGGCTCCTGTTCGGCTTGTCGGTGCCCACGTTTGGACTATCACATTTCTTTGAATTCGCCGCGCGCACCGTCTCCCTGGTGCCGGCATGGCTGCCGTTCCGGACGGGATGGGCGTACCTGGCGGGTGCGGGACAGGTGGCCGCCGGGCTGGGCGTCCTGTTCCGGGTGTATCCACGCCTGGCGGCGACCGCCGAGGCGACGATGCTCGGGATGTTCGCCGTGCTGGTCTGGGTGCCCGCCGTGATTGGTAATCCCGGGCTCCAGTCCAACTGGGTGGAGTTCCTGGTCACGTTTGCGCTCGCGGGTGCGTCGTGGGTGGTGGCCGGGAGCATTCCCGGTGGTCGCCCGCCGCGGAGGTCAGCGTGACCCGCGTGTATTTTTCCTTGCGAGTCCCGCACCCGCTACCACCTGCTTGCGATGCCGATCCTCTACTATGTGAACGTCACCATCCACATCCTGGCCGCGATGCTCTGGCTGGGCGGCATGTTCTTCCTGGGGCTCGCCGGCGCGCCGGCGCTGCGCGCCATTGAGGAGCCCGTGGTGCGGCAGCGACTGTTCCAGGACCTGGGCATGCGCTTTCGCGCCATCGGCTGGTGGTGCATCGGGATCCTGGTGGTCACGGGCATCTTCAACCTGCACTACCGTGGCTGGCTCCACTGGGACGGCGTACTCGGGTCGTCGGCATTCTGGGGCACCGCGGTGGGCAAGTCGCTGGGCATCAAGCTGCTGGCGGTGACGGCGATGATCGTCGTGAGCGCGGTGCATGACTTCTGGCTGGGGCCGCTGGCGGGCAAGCAGGTGCCCGGGTCGCCGGAGGCCCTGGGACTTCGCCGCCGGGCGGGCAAGCTGGCCCGGATCAACGCGCTGCTCGGGCTGGTCGTGGTGATTGTCGCGGTGCAGCTCGCGCGCGGGGTCTGACCCGCGTGAGCGGGGCGGGGGCCACGAGCCCCGCCCCTGGTACGGCGTCCTACTTGTGCGTGATCCGCACACGCCACGTGCTCGGGCCCTGCTCCTCGTACGCCCAGTCGAACTTGTTGGCGCGCTCCGCGGTGAGCTGGTACTGCAGCGGCTTGGGGTCGTGGTCGTTGATCAGCAGCATCGCCTGACCGGCGGCCAGCGCGTCAAAAGTGCGGAAGATGGTGGGGTGCTTGTCACGCGGCGGGATCACGCGGACGTCGAGCTGCACGGTATTGTCGGCCATGGGAACAAAACCTCTGGTATGAAAGTGTGAATGCGCCCGCGGGGCGGGCGGCGGGCAGCCGGAGACAGCGCCCCGGCTACGTCGGGTGCCAGAACCAGACCGACCAGTCGTCGTCGTCTTCTGATTCCAGGTGATACACAAACCCGCGCTCCGACAGCTCGGACACGAGGGGCACGGGGGCAAAGGTGGCGCGCACGCGAAGCACCTCGTGGGGCTCAAGTGCATCGACGACCTTCATGATTCTCGAAAACGGCTCCCGGCCGGTGCGCAGGTCCTCGCGCACGTCCACGTCCACCACGGGCGCGTCGTCGGGGAACGCGACGGTCTGCCCGTCCGGGGTCTGGGAGTAGAAGCGGGTCATGGCTGAGGTGAGGTTGGGAGGGCCGCCCTGGGCGTCGGGGTTCCCCAGCGGATGCGCGCCACCTGCCACGCGTAGATGAGGATGGCGCAGGCATAGAGCACCGCGCCGTCGGCGACGATCGACGCCGAGGCCGCCGCAATACCGACCAGCATCCCCAGCACGGCCACCGCGGTCAGGGTGCCGTGAACCAGGGCCACGCGCGCCGAGAAGAGGTCGCCCGCCATGGGCATGGGGCCGGGGCCACTGCGCCCGCTGAAGCGGGCGGTCCATGCCAGGAGTGGTATGATCTTGTACGAAAATCCGGTTACGAACAGCACCAGCCCACCCAGCAGGACGGTGACGATATACGCCGTCGCCAGCCGCCCGCGCGTGTGGCCGGCTACCAGGAGCACGCCCCCCAGCACCGCGCCGGCGGCGAGGAAGATCACGCCCATGCGTGCGAACGCCATCCCGGCGTCGACCTTGCGTCGGGTTCGGCCGCGGTAGAATGCGACCACCTGCACGATGAACGCGATGAATCCTGCGTAGACCAGCACGGCACCGGGCCACGTGATGACGGGGCGGCTGAGCGCGAGCCCGGTGGCCAGCAGCGCCACGCCAACGGCCAGCAGCGCCACGGCCACGCGATTGGCCGTGTGCTCCACGCGGTGGGCCATGAGGAACATCGGAAGCAGTCGCGTGGAAACGCCCACGATGACGAGGAACACCCAGCCAATGAGCGCCAGGTGCAGGTGCGCGGCCGTGAGCCGTACGCGATGCGCCGCCACGAACCCGGTGTGCAGGTTGTGCGCCAGCACGGCGCCGAAGCCCAGGACGATCACCAGGTACGCGATGGCAATGGCGATCGCCGCCCAGGTGACGTCGCGCGTGCGCGCCCGGCGGAGCGTGACGGCAAAGTTTCCCACGGCCATCAGCACGCCGGCGATCACGAGCAGGACGCCGGCGGCCAGCGGCCCCGTGGCCTGGGCCACGATCCCGGTGTCCAGGGCGACGACCCCGAGCGCGAGCGCCCAGGCCGCGAGTCGAGCCAGGCGCGCGGAGCAGATCGGCGTGCCGAGCGACGTGGGGATGAGCTGCGTGAGCGCGCCGAAGATGGTGATGGTGAGCCAGCCGAGCGTGAAGAGGTGCGTGACGGCCCCCACGCGCGGCGCCAGGAAGTTGCCGGCGGCCAGGTCCGGGGCGATCCACACGAGGCCGAGGGCGCCGGCCACGAGAAACACCGTGGCGATGGCGAAGTGTTCGCCGGGGACGCGCGGCGCCGATGCGGCGCTAGTGGTACTCGCGGCGCCCATCACGACACGCGGGGGTCACGGCTAGAACGCACCGGGGGCGATCATGCCGCTGTGCCAGGCGGGATCCCAGACCAGGTGAGTTTCAATATGGTCCAGGCCGTCCACGAACGAGGCCGCGTCGTGGATGCCCTGCGTGATGTAATGCTCCATGGGGCAGCCCGGCGTGGTGAGCGTATGCGTCACGTGCCCGATGTCGCCCTCAATGGTCACGCTGTACACCAGGCCGAGCGTCACGATGTCGAGCCCGATCTCGGGATCGATGACGGTGGACAGGGCCTTCCAGAGGGGATCGAGGCGCGGATCCTGTGCTTCGCTCATGGGGCAGTCCCGGACGACGGGGGTGCGTGTGGGGAGGACACGCCTGAAGTCTCGCCCTGATGGACGGCGGGGCGCGTGACGCTTGTCACACGTATCGCGACCGCGGCATCGGGAGGGCTCCCGCCGGAATCCCTGTGACAATCGTCACCCGCGGCGCTTGACACGGCAACGAGATTCCGGATTATGGAGAATATCATGCCCAAGGATGCCGCGCCACTCGACGCGACCTGCACGGTGAACCAGATGATGGCCCGGGACCCGCGCGCCATCGAGGTCTTCAACCGCTTTGGAGTGGACACCTGCTGTGGCAGTGGCGCCACGATTGCCGAGGCGGCCCGCCGCGACGGGATCGACGAAGCCGAGCTGCTGGCGGAGCTGCGCAAGGCCCTGGCCGCGGAATGAACCTCTTTGACGCGGTGGCGAGCGCCACGGAGGCTGTTTCGTCCAGCCCCGACCGCCCCGCCACGCGCCTCATGCACGACAGTCCGGACGCTCGGCTCGTGATGTTCCGCCTGGAGCCGGGCCAGCAGGTGCCATCGCACACGAGTCCGTCCAGCGTGGTGCTGGTGGTGTCGGCGGGTTCGGGAGAAGTGACCGGTGCCGAGGGTGCGCGCGCCGTGCGCGCCGGCGACGTGGTCACCTTCGCGCCCGGCGAGCCCCACGGCATGCGTGCCCTCTCGCATTCGCTGGTCATCCTTGCCATCATTGCACCGCGACCAGGCTGAACACGCCTCATTCTACCGCGAGTGCACCATGACAACTGAACGCGACCCGAAACTTCCGTCCTCCACGCCGGCCGACGGCCGTGCGGAGTCCCTGAATCCGGGCGCCGACGAAGCGGGGCTGCTCCGTGCGGCCACCGACAGCACGTCGCGCCGGGCCTTCCTGCAGCGGGCCTCGCTGCTGACGCTGACCATCCCGGGCGTCGGGGCCGCGCTGGCCGCCTGCGCGCCGGAGGGCGGCGGGCAGGCGCAGGGCGGAGCCGCGGCCGCCGGGGTCCAGGGCGCGGGCCACAATCCCGACAGCCGCCTGGATACCGCCCTGCATGCGCCGGCCGAGCACAGCACCGGGGGCGTCTCCGGCGCGGGGGTGCAATTCCACCGCTACGATCCCGCGCTGCCACCGCTGTCGCGATCCCGGACCCTCAAGCTGCACTTCGTGGCGCGACATGACGCGATTGCCGTGGCCGATGGCCTGGTGGTGGCCGGATGGACGTTCGAGGGCGACACGCCGGGTCCCATCGTGCATTGCCGGGTGGGGGACACGGTGGAGTTCACGCTGACGAACGAAGCGGACGTGCCGCACTCCATGGATTTTCACGCAGCGCAGATCGATCCCAAGGTGGCCTTCCGCTCGGTGCTGCGCGGACAGTCGGTGAGCTACACCTTTACGCCGCGGTATGCGGGGGCATTCCTGTATCACTGCGGGACGGCGCCCGTGCTGATGCACATTGGCACGGGGATGTACGGGGCCATCATCGTGGAACCCCGCGACCCGTTGCCGCCGGCGCGGGACTTCGTGCTGGTGGAGGGCGAGTTGTACCTGGGGGCCGCGGTGAATGGGGTGCGTCCCTTTGACTACTCGCGAATGCTCTCCAGTGAGCCGGACATGGTGGTCTTCAACGGGCGTCCCGACCAGTACGTGCGTGAACCGTTGCGGGCCAAGGTGGGCGAGCGGGTGCGCTTCTGGGTGGTGAATGCCGGTCCCACGCTGTCGTGCGCATTCCACGTGGTGGGGGAGCAGTTCGACACGGTGTACCTGGGGGCGCCACCGGGTAACGCCATCCATGGGGTGCAGACCTTTGCCGTGCCGGCGGGTGGCGGCATGCCCTTTGAGCTGCAGTGCGACATTCCCGGGGAATTCGTGTTCGTGAATCATGCCTTTGGCCACGGCCAGAAGGGTGCCATCGGGATGCTCGTGGTGGAGGCCTGAGGTGGCCATCGCGCCGGTGGAGGCCTAGGACCCGTGCATTCCCTGGTCCGGCGCTATATCAAGACGTCTATCGTCTTCCTCCTGGTCGGGCTGGCCATCGGGGGGTGGATGATCATCCAGCGCGAGCTGCTGCATCGCTACCCGCCCCAGTACGAGATCAGCGCGCACACGCACGCGGTGTTCGTGGGCTTTGTGATGATGATGATCCAGGGGGTGGCGCTGTGGCTCTTTCCTCGGCCGGACAAGGACGACCACCGCTACCGGCCCGCGCTGGCGCTCACCGCCTACTGGCTGGTGACGGTCGGGACGGCCGTGCGCGTGGCGGGTGAGATCGCCCGGGTGTGGCCGGTGGCCGAGTGGGTCGCGTGGGCCATTGTCGTGGCCGGCATGGCGCAGATTGCGGGGCTCGCGCTCTTTTTCTACACCATGTGGGCGCGCATTCGCTCGGTGGGCAGCAAGGTGCGCGAGGCCCGGGGCGAGCGCTTCTGACACGCCATGGATGATTCCGTAGCCGAAGCCCGCTCCGTCCTCGGGCAGATCCCGCTCTTCGCCAGCTTTGGGGACCTGGCGCTGGACCGCCTGTCCAGCCGTTCGGTGGCGCGCGCGTATCCGGCGGGGACCGTGCTCTTCACCACGGGTGAGCGGTGTCGCGGGTTGTACGTGGTGATCGCCGGACGGGTGCGCATCTATCGCACCAGCCCCACGGGGCGCGAGCAGGTGCTGAAACTGGAGGGGCCGGGGCGCCCGGTGGCGGAGCTCCCGCTCTTTGACGACGGGCCCTACCCCGCGTCCGCGGTTGCGCAGGAGGACTCGCGGCTGCTGTTCGTGCCGCGCGACGAGTTCGAGGCGCTGTATCGCGAGCATCCGGAGGTGGCGCTGGCCGTTATCCGAAATCTTGGATCCCGGCTCCGGCACCTGGTGCACCTGACCGAGACGCTGGCCTTCCGGGACGTGGCGGCCCGCCTGGCGCACTACCTCGTGGAGTACGCCGGGGAGCATGCGCGCCAGACGCCGAACGGCCTGGAGTTCGTGCTGCCGCGGACCCAGGAGGAACTGTCGTTCGAACTCGGCACGGCCCGGGAATCGGTCTCGCGGGCGTTCAAGCAGCTCTCGGAAAAGGGCGTGATCGTGGTGCTGCCACGGCGCAGGATTCGCATTCCGGACCTGGCAAAGCTGCGGGCGTTCGGGCGGCCGGGAGGGCGCCCGCAGTTCGGGTAGTCCGGCCCGGCGCCGGTCGCCGGCGGTGGTCCGTCATTGCCACGCGCCGTGGATTTCGCCAACATTTGGGTGACCGACCGTCGCCGCGGGCCCCCGCCTGCGGCGCCTTTCCACCCATCGCGTCCATGACGCCGAGGCCGTTCCGTTGATGAAGAAACTGCTCCTGACCGTCGCCTGCCTGGCGCTCGTCGCGTGCGGCCGGAAGGCCGCCCCGCCTTCCACCGCCACTGCCGGCACCACGCCCGAGTCGTACCGCGTGCGGTTCGAGACCAGCAAGGGTCCGTTCACCGTGGCAGTCACGCGGTCGCTCTCGCCGCGCGGCGCCGACCGATTCTACGAGCTGGTGACTTCCAACTACTTTAATGACGTGCGCTTCTTCCGCGTCGTGCCGGGGTTCGTGGCGCAGTTCGGGATGAATGGCGACCCCAAGCTCAACGAGGAGTGGGCGGACAAGCCCATCCCCGATGATTCCGTGAAGGAGACCAATGCGCGCGGCACCCTGGTGTTTGCCACGTCGGGGCCGAATTCACGCTCCAACCAGCTCTTCATCAACCTGGCCGACAATGGCCGGCTGGACAAGATGGGCTTCTCGCCCTTCGGCAAGGTGGTGGACGGCATGGCCGTGGTGGACTCACTGTACTCCGGCTACGGCGAGAGCCCCAGCCAGCAATTGATCACCGTGCACGGGAACGCCTACCTGACCCGGAATTTCCCGAAACTGGACTACATCAAGTCCGCGGCGATCGTACCGGCCACGGATACAGGCACGGCGAAGTAACTCGTCCGCGTTCCCGCCGGGCGCGCGCCCGGCGGGTCCGAGGCCCCGACTCCATCCAGCGACCATCGAGGAGACCCGTCATGTCCCATGTCGTTCCATCCAGTCGGCGCGCCGTGGCGGCGGTGGCGCTGGTCACGCTGGCCGCCGCCACGGGCCTGGCTCCCGTCAGCGCCCGGGCCCAGGCCGTCAACTCACTGCCCCCCGACCTCTCCGCGCGGGTCAGCGCCGCCATCACGAGCGTCATGAAGACCACCCAGGTGCCCAGCGCGTCGGTGGGCATCGTGCGCGGCGGTCACGTGGTGTTCGTGCAGGCCTTCGGCATGGCTCGGCTCAAGCCGCCCGTCGCCGCGCGGGCCGACATGCACTACGCCATCGGTTCCATCAGCAAGCAGTTCACGGTGGCCGCCGTGATGCTGCTGCAGCAGCAGGGCAAGCTGTCCATTGACGCCCCCGTGTCCACCTGGTTCCCGGAGTTGACGCGATCGCACGACGTGACGCTGCGGAACCTCATGTCGCACACGTCGGGCTACAGCGACTATGCCCCCCAGGACTACACCATTCCGGCGTGGACGCACCCGATGACCCCGGAGCGGCTGGTGCATGAATGGGCCACGAAGCCGCTGGATTTTGAGCCGGGGACCCAATACCAGTATTCAAACACGAATTTCAACATCGTGGGATTGATCGTGCAGAAGGTGAGCGGCCAGCCCTTCTGGGCCTACCTCAAGGCAAACGTGCTCGACCCCGTGGGGCTGTCGCACACCATTGACCTCGACACCCAGCGCGACCAGCTCGAGCCCACGGGATACTTCCGGCATGCGCTCGGGCCCCTGCGTCCGGCCATTATGGAAGCCCCGGGGTGGTACTTTGCCGACGGGGAGATGGCCATGCCGGTGGGCGACCTGCTCACGTGGGACATCTCCGTGATGAACCAGTCCCTGCTGTCGCCCGCCTCGTATGCGGAAATGGAAGCGCCCACGCGCCTGAAGAACGGGCTGTACAGCGATTACGGGCTGGGCATGCACGCAGGCGAAGTGAACGGACACCGTATGGTGTCGCACAGCGGCGAGGTGGGCGGGTTCGTGGCGCAGAACACGGTGCTGCCCGACGACAAGCTGGCCGTGGTCGTGCTGACGAACCAGGAGGCGTCGCCCGCCGCCGGGATGATCGCGCGGGGCATCCTCGCCCTGCTGGTGCCCCCGGGCGCCACGCAGGCCTCCACACCCGCGGCCACGGCCCATGCCACCACGCTGGCCCGGCGCGTGCTGGCCGGCTTGCAGCAGGGGACGATCGACCGGTCGCTGTTCACGGCGAACGCCAACTTCTACTTTGACGCCCAGGCCATTACGGACTTCAAGGCCAGCCTGGGCCCCCTGGGTGCCATTCGGACCTTCACCCAGACGGCGACCAACCTGCGCGGCGGCATGCGGTACCGCGGTTTTGCTGCGACCTTTGGGAACGGAACTCGAGTGAGCGTGTCTACCTACTGGACCACGGATGGCAAAATCGAGCAGTTCCTGGTTGCGCCGGCAAACTGAGTTGGGGGAGGCCCAATTGACCAGCATGAGACGCAGTTTCCTGTTCTCGATCATTGCAGTACTGGCCTGTGCGTGCTCGGATTCCGGCACCGGCCCGCTCGGCTCGAGCAAGGCCTACTTCCGGGTGTTCAACACCGCGGCGGAAGGCCAGACGATTGACGCGAGCGTGGATGGCAAGGACGTGGTCCTCGCGCTCGGCGCTGGTCATGTGAGCCCCAACATCCAGATTCCGGCGGGCACGCATTCCATCGGCCTCCGGGTGGCCGGCAACGTGCTGCACGCGCCGCCGCCGATGGACGTGACGTTCAGCACGGGTGACACCACCACGGTGTTCGTCTTCGATTCCAGCAGCGTGCTGAGCCCGTGGGTGCTGCCCGACACCGGCGCCCTCGTGGCCGCGGGGAAGACCAAGCTGCGCGTGGCGAACTTCGTGACCTCGGGCCCGCCGGTCCTGTTCTACCGGACGCAGCCCGATGCCCAGACCCCCCTCTCCGTGATGTTCCCATTTCCGTATGGGGAGGTCTCGCCGTACATGGAGAGTACGCCTGGCGACTGGCAGGTGTTCATGTCCACGGAGCACTACTCCATTGAAGGGGAGCCGGTGCAGCTCGATACCCTGGCCACCTCACCGGCCATTTCCATCCCCGTCGGGCAGTCCCGGACCGTGGTGTTCTTCGTGATGGGCGGCCAGGTGACGGTGAAGGTCCTGGCGCCGTGAATCGCTGACACGCGGGCTGCATGAGCCGGGCCGGATTCCTCAAGTTCCCCGTGACTCCCGGGCGCCGCCGTCTGCGCACGGTCTGGCTCGGGCTGGCCGCCAGCGCCGCAGTCGCGCTGGCGCCCGCCAGGCGCCTGGGCGCGCAGCAAACGTCGTTGACCGTGCCCACGACTGGCGCGGACGTGTTCCAGCGCATGCACGACGCCTACCGGGGCGCGTGGTATCGCACCCTGAGGTTCGTGCAGAAGACCACGCAGTACCGCCCCGATGGAGCCAAGGTCATCGGAACCTGGTATGAGAGCCTTCGCCAGACCGACACGGACACCGAGCTTCGCATTGACTTTGGCGATCCGCGATCGGGCAATGGCGTGAAGTACACCGCCGATTCCACCTGGCGCGTGCAGGGAGGCAAGGTGACGAGGGTCGTGGGATCGGGCAACGAATTCCTCCCGCTCATCCAGGGGGTGTACCTGCAGCCCGTGACGCGCACCATCGAGCAGCTTGCCGGCACCGGGGTGGCGATGGATCGCGTGACCGCCGGCACCTGGGAGGACCAGCCGGTCTGGATCATCGGGGTCCGGTCCCCTGCGGATTCCACCGCGCCGCAGATCTGGATAAGTCAGGACCGGAACGTCCTGGTGCGGATGATCCTCGCCCCGGCGCCGGGGGCACAACCCCTCGATATCCGTCTTGACGATTATGTGCCGGTCGGCCAGGGGTGGCTGGCCACCCGCGTGACCATGCTGGCGGGCGGCAGGCCCGCGCAGGTGGAGGAGTACGCCGACTGGAAGGCGGATGTGCCGCTTTCAGGCGCGCTGTTTGACCTCACGAGCTGGATGACCGCGCCCCACTGGGGCGCACGGTAACCGCTGAATCCAGCAGGTCGAGATGCCGGGCTCGCGCAATGCGCCGCCCGGCATCTGACATCAGGTAATCCAGAAAGCGTCGTCCCAGCGCCTGGTGGGGCGCGGTGACCAGCACCGCGGCGCCAAACAGGATCGGCGTGCCGCGGACGGTCAGCGTGTCGCCGGGGCGCGCGCCGAGTACGCGTGTGGATGCCCGCGCATACGCCGCGGAATCCGCGGGCGAGCCCAGGTCCACCGCATCGGGCAGCTTCACGAACCGCAGGCCGTAATCCTGGGCCAGATTCTGGTAGGTCCAGATGTAGTCCAGGTTGTGCGTCTGGAGCAGCGCCACCTGGTCGGCTTCGCGGGGACGCACGTTGCGCGGCGGCGCGGCGGCCAGCAGCCGCTGGTAGAGCCCCGGCTCGCCGTAGAACTGCTCGGCCAGGTGCATCACGAGCAGCGCCCGGTAGCCCGACGGGTCGGTATTCGGGTCGGCCCGGCCCACCTGCACCCCGGGGCGCGTGATGACGGTGCGCCAGTTGGCGGGCGTGATGGTGCCGGCCCCACGCGAGGCATCGGTATAGGCCAGCACGATCCGGTTGCGGGCCACCAGTTCATACTCGGTTACATATGTGGGTTCCAGCAGCCTCGCAAAGATGGATGGGTCGGCGAGCACGAGCACGTCGGGCCGGCGCCGCGCATCCACCACCAGGCGCGCGACCTCCAGGCTGGCCCCAGGCTCCAGGGTGTAGGCGGCGCCGCTGCCCGCCGAGAAACTGTCCAGCACGGCGCGCATGGGCTGGGTGATGGAAGCGGCCACCATGACGTGCAGGGTGTCCGGGGCCGGGGAGCGGGCGGAGTCCACCTGTCCACCGGGGGGCGTCCCACACGCGCCCACGCCGGCCACCGTGGCCGCGGCCGCCAGCGTCATTGCCCATCGGCGTCTGCTTGAGTCAGTCATGATAGTTCCCAGCTGGGGCGGGAGGACTCGAACCTCCAACTTCCCGATTAACAGTCGGGCGGTCTGCCAGTTGACCTACGCCCCATTGCGCAAGACGGGGCCGCGCGCCGCGCGACCCCGCCTTGCCTGCTTACCCCCGGACCGGCCTACTGTTTCGGATCCAGGATCTTGCTGATACGCGCGTCCGCGCCCTGCAGGTGCCAGCGCGTGGCCTTATCCGCGGTCCTGCGCACCGCGGCGCGGATATCGATCTGCAAGGCGACGAGCTCGCCGCGCAACTGATACTTGGCCTCGTCGCTGAGGGGCGGTGGCCCGCGGCGGGCCCCCGGCCGTGCCGCCGCCGCGTTGCTGCTCGCGGGCGGCGGGTTCAGCTTGCTGTCAATGAGGTCCAGGTAATTGTTCTGCAGGGTCCGCCGGTAGATGTCGATTATCGGATATGTATCGCGCAACTCGCTCCAGATGCCCCGCTGCACATCGTCCAGGAAGCTGGTGAGCGGATACGCCTGCTCCGGATGCGTGACTTCGAGTTCCAGCAGCCGGTCCAGCCGCTGGTCATTCAGCAGCGTAGTGAGCACGCCGCGCTGCGCGTTGCCAATGCGCGTCACCATGCCGGTGGGTTCGATACGCCCCTGGATGTCAGTCCGGATGAGGTACTTGGGCGTCTGGAAGACGCTGTCGTTCAGGAACTTCACGGCATGCTCCTGCATGGCCCGCGAGTTCACCGTGTACACCGGGCCCGGCTGGCTGCCCGACTTGTACCACACGGGTCCCGCGCCCGGCACGTTGGCCGGATGCCTCGCCTCGGTGGCCCACTGCCCGACGACGCGGTCGTACAGGTCGCCCAGCAGCGTGTTGTCTTCCATGGGCTGCGTGCCGGCGGCGGCCACGTAGCCCATCACGCGCTCGATGTTCTTGAAGCCGAGGCCCGTGGACCACATCGGCTTGGCGTCGCCCACCGCCTCGCTTTGCGTGCCGAACTGGCCGAACGCATTGTTCACCGAGAAGCGCAACCAGGGCACGGTGTCCTGCACGGCAATCCACTTCTCCAGCGTGGGCTTCTCGGCCTCAGGCGTGATGGCGTCAGGGATTGCCTTGTAGCCCCACGCAATGGTGTACTTGTCCCACGGGCCAATTCGCGGCACCAGCGTCCAGATGGGGATGCCGTCACCGGGCTGCGCCACGTAGTTGAAGCGTGAGTAATCCATGATACTGGGGCTCGTGCCCATCTTTGTCACCCACGACGGGCTGCGGGCGCTGTCGGGGGGATACTCCGAGCTGCCGATCTGGTCGTGCTGCAGCCCCAGCGTATGCCCGATTTCGTGCGCGATCCCGAACTCCAGCAGCCGGCCCATGAGCGAATCCGGCATCGGGATCTGGCGCGCGCGCGCGTCCAGCGCCGACGCCTGCGCAAAGTACCAGAACTGCATGAGCTGGATCAGGTTGTGGAAGATGCGCGGCGAGCCATTCAGGATTTCGCCCGTGCGCGGATCGCTTACGTGCGGCCCCACCGAGTTCTCGATGGTGGAGGGCAGCCAGCGGATCACGGTGTGCCGGATGTCCTCCATGGACCACGTGGGGTCGTTGGTGGGTACGTCCTCGGCGATGATCGCGTCCTTGAAGCCGGCGGCTTCAAAGGCCGGCTGCCAGTCGGTGATGGCCCGACGGATCCAGGGCTTCCACTTGTCGGGCGTGCCGGGGTCGATGTAATAGACGATGGGCTTCTTGGGATAGCAGAGGTTGCCGTCCATCCGGGTGGAGCATTCCAGCCGGTAGCGGGTGATGTACTCGTGCGGCACGGCCACCTGCCTGTTGCTGCTGAACGTCGTGGTGCGCACGGTGAAGAACCCGATGCGCTCGTCGGCCCAGCGCACCGGCATGGGATCTTCCGGCAGCTTGATCATGCTCCAGTGCGCGAGCACGCTGGTGGCTTCGCGGGCGCCACCGCGTCCCCCGGCGGGGGCGTTGCCGCCGCCGGATGGGGTGCCCGTCTGCGCGGCCTGGATCTCGACGTTTTCCGGGAACGACTCGACGCTCTCGATATACGACCGATTCGCATCGATGGTGCCGCTGATGGCGGCGATTTCAGGCACGCTGGTCGTGAACAGCTTGGTCACGTCAATCACCGGCGCGCTGTCCGGGCCGTACGACGCGATGGGGAACATCATCACGATCTGCGGGAAGTTGGATTCCTGCACCGACTGCCACACGGAACTCGTGGTGTCAGCCGTGATGGTGTACGACGGGCTGCTGAGGACGATGTGGTCGCCCTGCTGCTCCCAGATGAGCGTCCGCTCACCAAACTGGTCGCCGCCGTAGCTGCCAAAGCCGCCGCCGCTGGTGTTCGGTGGGGCCGCGCGCGCAAAGCGTCCGACAACGAGCATCACCTTGTCCAGTTCGTGCCGAGGGATCTCGAAGAACAGCTTGTCGTCCACCCGGTGGGTGATGAACAACCCGGTCTTCGTCTCGGACCCTTCGGGGATCACGGTCCGGTAGGGCTTGGGCTCAGTGGCGTCGGCACTGCCAGCGCGTCCGCCCGCTCGGCGGGTGACGGCGGCACCGCCGGCGCGGCCGGTGTCGGGTCTGGGCGTCACAGCCGGCGTGGCGCTCGCGGAGGGCGCGGCAGGAGCGGGGGTGGGTCTGGTGGCCGGCGCCGATGAGCCGGCGCACGCGGCCACGCAGATGGCGGCAAGGAACGGAGCGATGCGAGTTGACATGGTCGAGGACGGTTGGGAGTCGGACTGGGTACCCGCGCACTGCCGGACCGGGAGGGGCCGCCGGGCTCGGGCCCCGATAACATGGCCGACGTGGGGCCATCGCGACAGGGGCCCCATGGGGCTGGCCGCCGCGTACATTCAGGGCCGTGAATCCCGCTACCACTCCGTCGCCGACGACGTCCACCGTTCGGGGACGCCTGATCAGCCTGTATACCTTCCTGCTGGCCGCCAATCTGGGCGCCTGGGCGTGGGCCCTCATTGCGTTCCACCGGTATCCGCTGCTCCTGGGTACGGCCCTCCTGGCGTACGGACTCGGCCTGCGGCACGCGATCGACGCCGACCACATCGCGGCCATCGACAACGTGACGCGCAAGCTGATGCACGACGGGGCGCGCCCGACCAGCGTGGGACTGTGGTTCTCGCTGGGGCACTCCACCGTCGTGGTGCTGGCCTCCGTGGCCATCGCGGCCACGGCGATTGCGCTGGGCACGCGGCTCGAGTCCCTGCACGGCGTGGGCGGCGTGATCGGCACCGTGGTGTCGGCCCTGTTCCTGCTGGTGATCGCCGTCATGAACCTGTTCATCCTCGTGGCCGTCTATCGCACGTTCCATCGCGTGCGCCGTGGTGGCGCGTACGTGGACGAGGACCTGAACGCGCTCATGGCCGGCAGTGGATTCCTGGCGCGCATCTTCCGCCCGCTGTTCGGGATGATCCGCCGGAGCTGGCACATGTATCCGCTGGGGCTGCTGTTCGGGCTGGGCTTCGACACGGCCACGGAGATCGGCCTGCTGGGCATCTCGGCGGCGGAGGCCGCGCGCGGGATGTCGCTCTGGTCCATCCTGGTCTTTCCGGCGCTGTTCACCGCGGGAATGGCGCTGGTGGACACGACGGACAGCGTCCTGATGCTCGGCGCCTACGGGTGGGCGTTTGCCAAGCCCATTCGTAAACTCTACTATAACATGACCATCACGCTCGTCTCCGTGCTGGTCGCGTTGCTGGTGGGCGGCATTGAAGCCCTGGGGCTGGTGGGCGACAAGTTCGGGCTGCACGGGTGGTTCTGGAACGCGGTCGCCGGCCTGAACGGCAACTTCGGGGCCATCGGCTACCTGATCATTGGCGTGTTCCTGGCGAGCTGGCTCGTGTCGGTCGTGGTGTATCGGTGGAAGGGGTACGACCGATACGAGGTGGCCGGGGGCGCGGGCTGAGCGGCCCCATCCGTTAACTTGGGACAGGCCGCACACCCTGACACTCTGGAGGACTTGCCGTGACCCCCTGGGTCAAGCGACTGATTGCCGCCAATGCCATCGTGTTCTTCCTGCAGCTCACCGTACCGGGGATCACGAGTGCGTTTGCCTTCGTGCCGGCGCTCATCCTCCTGCGCCCGTGGACCGTCATCACGTACATGTTCGTCCACGGCGGGTGGATGCACATCCTCTTCAACCTGATCGTGCTCTTCTTCTTCGGGCCCAGGGTTGAGTCCCGGCTGGGGTCGCGGCGGTTCCTCGCGCTGTACTTCCTGTCCGGAATCTCCGGCGCGGCGCTGTCGTTCGTCCTGGCGCCTGCGTCGGCCATCATCGGCGCCTCAGCGGCCATCTTCGGGGTGGAGGCCGCCTTTGCCAAGTACTGGCCCCGCGAACTCATCTACATCTGGGGGGTGCTGCCCATCCAGGCGGTCTGGCTGATTGCGCTGACGGTGGCGTATTCCGTGTGGAGCGGCATGCACGGGTCCACTGGTGGCGTGGCCGACTTCGCGCACCTGGGCGGCATCGCCGGCGGGTTCCTGTACCTCTGGTGGCTGGACCGGCACCACGGCGCGCGTTCGTTCAAGGCCAGGGCGACGGCCGCCCCCCGGGTGGCGCACGCGCGCGTGCTGGACTTTCGTCGCGTGGATACCAGTTCGCTGCATGAGCTGAACCGCGACGAGGTGAACCGCATCCTGGACAAGATCAGCGCGCACGGCGTGGACAGCCTGACGCCGGAGGAGCGGGTGTTCCTGTCCAACTTCGTGCCGCCGGACGACCGCGTCCCCCCGGTGTCCTGAGCACCACCCACCGGCGGCGCCCCGCCTACGGGTAGAGGCCCAGCGCCGCGCGCAGTTGCCCCAGCTCCGCCGGCGTTCCCGTGATCAGGTCCGCCGGAAACTGGCGGTAGCGCAGCATCTCGGCGTAGATCGCCGCGCTCTTGTAGGAATCGGGCGTCAGGCCGGCCAGGTACTGCAGTCGCAGGTTGCGATCCAGGTTGAGCTGCGCCCCCGCCATCCACGGGCCCAGGTCCGAGGCCCGGCCCGCGTACGTGCTGAACAGGTCCACCACGGAATTGAACCCCACGGCGCCCAGCGCCAGTGCCGCCCTGCTCATGGACGGGGCGGCCAGCCGGGCGGCCACGGAATCCAGGTTGATGTGCAGCGGTCCCGCGCTGCCCAGCAGCACCAGGTCGTAGCCCTGGCCGTTGCTCGTGTTGCCCCAGATGGTGCCGTTGGGGAACACCGAGAAGAACGTGGCAATCTCACTCTGCACCGCGGCGTCGTTGCTCTCATACAGCGGCACCCACTGTGTCACCAGGCCGCCGGGGTTCAGGTGGGCCTTGACCAGCTCGAAATACTCTTTTGTATATAGCGTGGCGGCGCCCTTCACCCACGGGTGGATGGGGTCGGACGTGATGATGTCGTACGTGTCGTGCGTGGTCACGATGAAGTGCCGCGCGTCATCGTACGTGATGGTCACCCGGGGATCGTTGAGCACGTTGAAGTTCTGCTCGGCGAAGTACGGGCCCACGTGCGTCGGGATCAGGGGCTCCAGCTCGCAGATCCGCACGCTGGCCACCGTGGGGAACGGGAGCAGGGACCCGGCCGTGACGCCCGCGCCAAAGCCCACCACCAGCACGGACTTCGGGTCGGGATGCAGCAGGGCAGGGATGGCGCCCAGCATGCGCTGCAGCCGCATGTCCTGCGGCTCCGTGGACGCCTCCACCTTGCCGCTCACATGGAAGTCGCGGTTGCCGTCGGGTTCCTGCGACACGGCAATGGACGCGTTGCGTCCCTCGCCGCGATAGAGTTCAGTGACCTCGTTCAGCCGCCAGGGCATCTGCCGTCCGTAGGCAATCAGTTCAAAGGGCACGGACGGCGTGGTCCAGACGAGCACCAGCGCCACCGCCGAGGCGACGGCGAGCGCCACGGTCGCCCCGACGCCCGCCGCGCGCCTGGCCAGGGGCGCCAGCATGAGGAGCGCGGCCACGCCCGCCAGGACCATCAGCGTCCGCTGCGCGTTCTGCGTGCCCATGGCCGGCACGACAAAGATGCTGAACAGCAGCGCACCCACGATGGCACCGACGGTGTTGGCCGCGTACACGCCCCCTACCAGCCGCCCGGGGTCCTGCCCGGGTTCGGCGGCAGCCGCGAGCGCGAGGGGGAAGCTCGCCCCCCACAGCAGCGCGGCGGGCAGCACCGCCAGCACCACGCGCGCAAAGTCGATTTCCAGCGTGAAGCGCGGGCTGGGCGACAGCCCGGGATCAATGGGCCAGTAGGGCAGCGCCCGCGTCATCATGTAGGCCGCCCACGCCACCGAAACCACGATCAGCAACTGACAGACGCCGAGCAGCACGGCCGCCGGTGTCCGGCCGCGCGAGAGCGCCGCCCCGGCGCTGCTGCCAATGCCGATGCCGATGAGGAACACCGCGAGAATGATCGAAAACGTATATGTCGTGCCGCCCAGCAGCAGCGACAGCAGCCGCGTCCAGATGGCCTCGGCGCCCAGGGCGGCCATGCCGCTGAGGGCAATCACCACGTACACGGCCCACGCCCGGCGGACGAACATCCCCTGTTTGGTTGCCGTGGCCTGGGCCCGCTGGCTGTCGAACGGCGCGAAGACGGCGAGCGCGAACGCCAGCGCGGCCACCACCACGTTGATCGCCACGGCCACGTACGTGGCGGTAGGCATGTCGTGGACGCGCAGCAGGTAGAATCCCGCCAGCAGCGACCCCGCCACGGCGCCAGCCGTGTTGCCGCCGTAGAAATAGCCCAGCCACGACACCCCTTCGGGCGTGGTCTCGATCCACCGCGCGATGGCGGGGAGCGAGGCCCCCATGAGGATGGTGGGCGGCAGCAGGAGCGCGGCGCACAGGAGCGCGCGCGTGATCAGGCCGAACACCCCCTGTCCGGCTATCGCCGTGTACGCGCCAGTGGCCAGCGGCATCACGAACAGCACAATGGCGCCAATGACTCCGATGCCCAGCTCCAGCACCGCGTACACGCGCAGCGGATGCCGGTGCGCCGATACGTACCCTGGCAGCGCGAGGCTGCCGATGCACATGCCGGCCATGAAGGTGCCCAGCAGGACCCCCATGGACACGGCGGTGGACCCGATCACCAGCTGCAGCAGCTGGAACCAGGCAATTTCGTAGATGAGGGCGGCGCACCCGCTGCCCACGAACAGCACCAGCAACAGCGGGAGGAACCGTGGGGACGCGGGGCCGCTGAGCGGCCGGACGCGAGGGGACGACATGCGGGTCTCGGGTTGGGGGGACAACCGTTCCACGTGCTGCCTGAATTCGCTGCTCCCAATACGCGGTGGTGCGCGGCGGTGTTGCCCAGCCTCTTCGCGCCGCGCCGTGCCCCCCCAGCGCCGGGGTCGGTCCGTGGTGGCAGGCGTTGCCACTGGATCAGCGGCCCCTCGCCGGATCCGGCACCCCGGTCATACATTGGCGCATGGCACAGCCCGTGAATCTTGCAGAGCTCGAGGCCCTGGCCCGCGAGCGTCTCCCGCAGATGGTGTACGACTACTACGCGGGCGGAGCCAACGACGAGATCACGCTCAACGCCAACCGCACCGCGTGGGAAGCGGTGCGCCTGCGTCCGCGGGTGCTGGTGGACGTGAGCCACGTGGACACGAGCACCACCGTCCTCGGCCGCAAGCTGACCATGCCGCTCCTGACGGCGCCGTGCGGCTTCAACGGGTTGGCGCACGCAGGAGGTGAGGCCGCCGTGGCCCGCGCGGCGGCGGCCGCTGGCGTGGTACAGGTGGTCAGCACGGTGTCCACCACATCCCTGGAAGACGTTGCCGCTGCCGCGCCGGGTGGCTGGCGCTGGTTCCAGCTTTACTGCTACCGCGATCGCGAGGTTACGCGGTCGCTGGTGCAGCGTGCGGAGGCCGCCGGGTACCGCGCCATCTGCGTGACGGCGGACGTTCCATACCTTGGTCGTCGCGAGCGCGAAATCCGCACCGGCTTCCACCTGCCGCCGGGTGTGACGCTCAAGAACCTGGAGCCGTACGCCACCGCGGCGGAACTTGGCGCCGCCGAGCGTGACTCGGCGCTGCGCAAGTACGTGAACGCGTTGTGGGATCCCAGCCTGGACTGGAGCTCCATTGCCTGGATTCGGTCGCTCACCACGCTGCCAGTCGTGGTGAAGGGCATTCTGGCCGGCGAGGATGCCGTGCGGGCTCTGGAACACGGGGCGTCTGGGATCATCGTGTCCAACCACGGCGGTCGGCAGCTGGACGGCGCCATACCCACGGCTGCGGCGCTGACGGAAGTGGTCCAGGCCGTTGGTGGCCGCCTGGAAGTGCTGGTGGACGGCGGTATCCGGCGCGGATCGCACGTGGTGGCCGCGTTGGCCATGGGGGCCACGGCCGTGCTGATCGGCCGGCCATACCTGTGGGGGCTGGCCGTGGGCGGTGAGGCTGGTGTGCGGGAGGTGCTGGAAGCGTTCCGCAATGAGATTTCACTGACCATGGCGCTGTGCGGCCGCGTGAACGTGGCCGGGCTGGACGCGCGGCTGGTGGCGTAGCAGTTGGATGGTGTGCAGCCGGTCGGCGTCAGGTGCAACCTCTCGCGGTACCGGGCCGTACGACGGATGAACCCCCGCTCTGGAGTTGCGCATGCAGTTGAACGATCTCATTGCCGCGATCCTGGTCTTCACCTTTTCCGTGATCTGCGTGGGGTCCCTCACGAAGATCACGCTGGCCTTCCTGAATCGAAAGGCGTCCAAGGCCATGCTGCCGCCGGATCTCGATGAACGCCTGAGCCGCATCGAGCAGATTGTGGAGACGACGGCGGTGGAGGTGGAGCGGGTGTCGGAGGCGCAGCGGTTCACGGCCAAGGTGCTGGCGGAGCGCTCGGCGCCGGGCGGGTTGCCAGCCAGTCACGCGCATGGGCGGGTGAACACGCCGCACTGAGGCACTCGCGGGTCCCCGACGCTGGAGCGGGTGCCTCGACCTGTTGCAGGGAGCGCTCAATGTGCTCGTACGTGAAGGCGGTGGCCGGCGTGATGCACGCCGAGCCGGCCCGCCCGCGCTTTCGCGACCTTGACGCCGTCGGTAACCTTCACGGCCATGCCCCCCGCCCTCGAGGTCCAGCGCCTGTCGGTCAGCTTCGGTCACGACCGGGTCCTGTCCGACTTGTCGTTCACCGTGGACGCCGGGAGCACGCTGGCCATCCTCGGCCCCAATGGGGCGGGCAAGACCGTGCTCTTCCGCGCGCTCATCGGCACGCTGCCGTACGAGGGCACCGTGCGCTGGGCGCCGGGCACGCGCATCGGGTACGTCCCCCAGAAGCTGGATCTGGATCGCAGCCTGCCGCTCACCGGCCTGGAGTTCCTGCAGGCCAAGGCGCGAGTGAGCGCGACGTCGGAAGACGAGATTGCGCGCGTGCTCGATGCCGTAAACCTGGGCGCACGCGCCGCGTCGCAACCCATCGGGACGCTGTCCGGCGGCCAGTTCCAGCGCCTGCTGGTGGCCTTCGCGTTGATGGGGCGGCCCACCGTGTTGCTCTTTGACGAACCGACCGCCGGGGTGGACCAGCCGGGTGAGGAGAATATCTACGCCCTCTTTCGCGAGCTGCAGCGGGCGCACGGCTTCACGCTGCTGCTCATCTCGCACGAGCTGAGCCTGGTGTATCGCTATGCCGACAACGTGCTGTGCCTCTCGCGTCGCGCCTCGTGCTTCGGGCCGCCGACGGAGGTGCTCACCACGGGGCGCCTGCAGGAGATGTACGGCGCGCTGGTGAAGTTCCACGATCACGCGCATGGCCATGCCGGCCATTAGCACCCTGGTGCTGCCCGTCAGCATGGCCGTGGCCGCCGGGCTGGTGGGCGCGGTGGCCGTGATGCGGCGCATGACGCTGGCATCTGATGCGATTTCTCATATCGCGCTGCCGGGCATCGGGCTGGCGGTCCTGCTGGGCATCAACCCGCTGCTGGGCGCGCTCGCGGCGCTGGTGGCGGGCACCCTGCTCGTGTGGGCGGTGGAGCGGCAGACGCGCGTGCCCACCGAGGCGATCATCGGCGTGGTGTTTTCCGCCGCGCTGGCGCTGGGGAGCATGATGGCCTCGGGAGACGAGCTGATTGACGCGCTGTTCGGCGGGGCGCAGGGGTCCAGCCCGCTGGAACTGACCCTGGGGCTGGTGGGCGCCGTGCTGGTGGTGGGGTTCATGGTCCGTCGGCGCAGCCAACTGGTGATCGCGCTCGTGTCGCCCGACCTGGCCCGCACCGCCGGCGTGCGGGTGGAACGGATCAACCTGCTCTTCCTCCTGGCGTTTGCGCTCACGGTCGCGCTGGGGCTGCGCTACCTCGGGGTGCTGCTTATGGGATCACTGATCATCATCCCGGCGGCCACCGCCCGGCAGGTGGCGCGGAGCCTGTCGGAAATGCAGGTGATCAGCGTCGGCGTGGCCGTCGGGGCCACGCTGGTGGGGGCCCTGGTGGGCCCGGCCCTGGGCGTGGCCGCGGGTCCGGCCACGATTGTCGCGGCGGCGGTGGTGTTCTTCCTGAGCCTGGCCATCCGCCGCGAGCCGGAGCGCGCCGCGTGAGGGGCGCCCTGCTCGTGGTGATCGCGCTGGTCGTGGCCGTGCCCGCCCGCCGCCCCTGACGTCCGTTCCCTGTAGGGCAACTCCTGACGCCTGAGGGCACGATCCCTGATTGACGGCGCTCCACCGGTCCTGAAGGTTGGAGGGATCGGGCGTCCGGAAGCGGCGCGCCCGCGATCACCAATACTATCGGGAGCGTTTCCATGTCCACGCGCAGTTGGGCCGAACCCTGGAAGATCAAGGTCGTCGAGCCCATCCGGATGACCGACCGTCGCGAACGCGAGGTCGCAATCCGCGAGGCCGGCTACAACACCTTCCTGCTCCGGTCCGAGGACGTGTACATCGACCTCCTCACGGACTCCGGCACGAACGCCATGTCCGACCGCCAATGGGCCGGGATGATGCTCGGCGACGAGGCCTATGCGGGTTCACGCAACTTCTACCACCTGGAGCAGGCGGTCCACGACTACTACGGCTACGAGGAGCTGATCCCCACGCACCAGGGGCGGGGCGCCGAGCACATTCTTTCCAAGTTGCTTATATCGCCCGGCGATCACGTGGCCGGCAACATGTACTTCACCACCACGCGGGCGCACCAGGAGCTGGCCGGCGCCACGTTCCACGACGTGATCGTGCCCGAGGCGCACGACCCGCGATCGGAACACCCGTTCAAGGGGAACATTGACTTGGGGCGGCTGGCCGCGCTGGTGGGCCAGGTGGGCGCCGGGCACGTGGCGTACGTGTCCGTGGCCGCAACCGTGAACATGGCGGGCGGACAGCCCATCAGCCTGGCCAACCTGAAGGAGGTCCATGCGTTTGCCAGCGCGCGCGGCATCAAGGTGATCCTCGACGCCACGCGCGCCGTGGAGAACGCCTGGTTCATCCAGCAGCGTGAGCCGGGACAGCGCGATCGCACCGTGGCGGAGATCCTGCTGGACCTCTGCCGCCATTCGGATGGCGCCACGATGTCGGGCAAGAAGGACAGCCTGGTGAACATCGGGGGGTGGCTGGGGCTCCGGGATGCCGAGCTGGCGGCCAGGGCCCGCAATCTGGTGGTGGTGTTCGAGGGGCTGCACACCTACGGCGGGCTGGCCGGACGCGACATGGAGGCCATGGCCCTGGGGATCGCGGAGTCCGTGCAGGACGATCACATCCGAAGCCGCATCGGCCAGGTGCTCTATCTGGGCAATCGATTGATCGAGGCCGGGGTGCCGGTGGTGCGGCCGATTGGGGGGCACGCCGTGTTCCTGGACGCGGCGGCCATCCTGCCGCACCTCAAGCGTGAGGAGTTTCCGGCGCAGGCACTGGCAGCGGCGCTGTATGTGGACTCTGGCATCCGTTCCATGGAGCGCGGGACCGTCTCCTCGGGGCGCGACCCGGGCACCGGGGCCAACCGCGTGCCGAAGCTGGAACTGGTGCGGCTCACGATTCCACGCCGCGTGTACACGCAGGCGCACATGGACGTGACTGCGGAGAGCGTCGTGGGAGTGTACGCCAAGCGGGAGCGGGTAGCCGGCCTGCGCTTTTCGTACGAGCCCGAGTTCCTGCGTTTCTTCCAGGCACGGTTCGAGCCGGTGGGGGCCGCGGGGATCTTCACCGATCCGGGGTTGGCGGCTGCGGCGGAGGCTGACACACCGGGGCTGGTGCCCTAGTATTCGGGGATGCAAACCCTGCATCCCGTGTTCCGAGTGGCCCTGTTTGCCGGCGTGGCCGTCGCGCTGGCGGCGCCTGCCGTGCAGGCCCAGCGCGGTCGCCGCTCACCGATCTCCAAGCAGGACAAGCCGCACCTGGTCACGTCCGACTCCGTGGAGCGGCTGAACCCCATTTCGCCGCTCATTGCCCGCCGACGGGAGCTCGGGATTCCCGACTCGGTCATCGGGAAGCTGGGCACGATCCTCTCGCGGCTGGACGCCACCAATGCGCGGGCGCTCGGCCAGGTGGATTCGCTGGCGGCGCATCCCGGTGGACCGCCCGCCCTCTCGGACGAGGCGCTGCGCGAGGGAGCGCGCGGGCTGCCCGGCGGCACCGTGACGCTGGACCTCCTGTTCGCCGAGATCGGCCACAACAACGACGACGCGGCAGCCGAGGTGCTGAAGCTGCTGTCGGGCAAGGTGGCGGACCGGGCGCGCGACGTGATGAACGACCAGAAGAAGAAGCTGGCCCAGCTCCTGCTCGACAGTCGAGGGTATGCCAGGTGAGCGCCGGGGTCGGGATGTGACGCGGATCGCTCCCCGCGAGGTGCTATGAGGGGCGTGCTGACAATTCCTTTACGACTCAAGCGCTGGCACGGTGGTGGTCCGGCCGTGTATCGTGCATTCCGGCGGGTCGCCGTCATCGTTACCGGGGGAATCGAATTCCGTGCGTAAGACCATCCATTCGCTAGCTATTTTCGCCGCTGCCATCGGGACGGCGGCCAGTGTGGGCGCGCAGATGCCGCAGCGGCGGCAGGCGCCCGACGGGGTCGGGGTGGGGGACACGTCGATCTTTGCGACGCTCAAGTTGCCCACGCCCAACGCCTTCCGGCTGGGATCGGGCGCGCCCGGTCCCCTGTACTGGCAGAATCGGGCCGATTACGACCTGCACGCGACGCTCGACACCGGGGCGCATGTACTGCACGGCACCGAGACGCTGCGTTACACCAACAACTCGCCGGTCACGCTCACGTACATCTGGGTGCAGGCCGAGCAGAACGCGTTCAAGGAGGGGTCGCTGAACTCCTTTGTGTACGGACCGAACACGCGTTTTGGCGCGCGCGGATTTGACGGCGGCGACGTCTTCGAGAAGGTGGAGCAGGTCCTGTCGGGCAAGAAGACCGTCCCGCTCACCACGCGCGTTTCCACGACGGTGATGCGCGTGGACCTGGCCCAGCCCCTCGGCCCCGGGCAGACCGCGACCATCAACTTCGCGTGGCATTTCGGCATCCCGGAGCATGGCGCCGACCGCATGGGGTACGACGGCTCGCTGTTCGAGATTGCGCAATGGTACCCCGCGGTGTGCGTGTATGACGACGTGAAGGGCTGGAACATCGAACCGTACCTGGGGCAGGGCGAGTTCTATCGCGAGTACGGCACCTTCAACCTGGCCGTGACCGTACCGGCGGGCTACATCGTGGGCGCCACCGGCACCTTGCAGAACCCAAAGGAAGTGCTGACCAGCACCCAGATCTCGCGCCTGGCGGCGGCCTCCAAGTCCGATACGGTGATTCATATCGTGACGCAGGCGGACCTCACCAGCGGGGCGGCACGCCCCACGCGCTCGGGTACGCAGACCTGGAAGTTCCAGGCGGAGAACGTGCGGGACGTGGCTTTTGCGACCTCGCCCGAGTACCTGTGGGATGCCACGAGCTGGAAGGGGATCCTGGCCCAGTCGTACTATCGCCCGTCGGCGGTGGATCCGTGGCACGATGCGGCGGACCAGGCGCGCATGTCCATCCTGGAATATTCCACCCGGTGGTTCCAGTATCCGTATCCGCAGATCACGGTGGCCGAAGGGCCCATCAGCGGCATGGAATATCCTATGCTGGCCATGGAGGCCCGCAGCCGGAACGTGTACGACCTGTACAACGTCATCACGCATGAGATCGGCCACAACTGGTTCCCGATGATCGTGGGCTCCAACGAGCGCATGCATTTCTGGATGGACGAAGGGTTCAACACCTTCATCAACACCTTCTCCGAGGCGCGGCGGTATCCGGACCAGGGCACCGAGGCGCAGCGCGAGGCCGAGGAGCGCCAGCAGGTGGAGCGCGTCCAGATGGCCGGCTTCGACACGCCCATCGACGTGGGCCCCGACCGCATCAACCCGGGCCTGCTCGGCATCAACCAGTATACCAAGACCTCCATGGCGCTGCACCTGCTGCGCAACCAGGTGCTGGGGGACAGCGCGTTTGACGACGGCTTCCGGGAATACATCCATCGATGGGCGTACAAGCACCCGACGCCGTCGGACTTCTTCCGCACCATGGAAGACGCCGGTGGCCGGCGGCTGGACTGGTTCTGGCGGGAGTTCTTCGAGACGAACGACGGGTTCGACCAGACCATCGACACGGTGGTGACCCGCATGGCGGGAGACACGGCGAACACGATCGTCGTGTTTGGCAACCTGGACCGCGGCGTGCTGCCCATCCTGGCCCGGTTCACCTTCTCGGACGGGAGCACGCAGGACATCGATTACCCGGCCGAGTCCTGGTATATGAACAGCACGCGCCTGGCGCGGCGGTACGCGTGGGTGGGCAAGACGCTGACGAAGATTGAGCTGGACCCCGGGCACCTGCTGATCGATGACGATCGCAGCAACAACACCTGGGTGGGAAACCCGTAGGCTGAGGGTTGAGGTTCGCCAGTGACCCGCAGGCCGGCGGCCGGGAACGGTTGTCGGCCTGCGGGGTAGGCATGCGATCGAAGTCTGCCCGGGTCGGTCCCCCAAGGCGGGTGTAAATTTCAGGTACCGAGGCTCGGGGTCCCTTCCCGGGCCATGCTGAACTGGAGGTATCGAATGCGACGAGTTCCTCTCCTGATTGCGATCATTGCTGCGTCAACGCTCGCCGCGTGCGGCAGCGAGACCATCATCGTGCCGCCCCCGTTCATTTCCAGCGATGTGGAGTACTTGAGAGTTCACGATGGGGCGGGCCGGGACACCGTTGACGTCTCTGCCGGCCAGACGGTCCAGTTGACGGCTGACGGCCTGGATGGCGCCCTACGTGTCAAGCCGGTGAACTGGGTGACGCACTGGTTAACCAGCGATGACGGAATCGCTACCGTCGATTCGACCGGGCTCGTGACCACCACGAGGACCGGGGGCAATGTGTGGATCATTGCCTGGATCAATCCCGATTCCAGTTCGTCGGTGACCCTCCGCGATTCCGCGCTGGTCCGGATCATCACTCCTACCTGACCGGACGCGCGATCGCGCCTTACTGGTACTGGATGTAGAGCGGCGCGGGGAAGAGGCGGAGCACCTGCAGGGGCGTCATCAGCGGGTGCCCCGCCTTTGTGTCGTTGTGGTAGAAGAGCTTGAAGCCCGTGTATTGCACCGGGTCGGCGAAGACATACGCGCGGTATGAGTCTTCCTTCAGCACCGGCGATCCCCACCCGTCCATATCAATTACCACCTGGACGCGCGGCGTCGGGCGGATCCGCTGGGCATTCGTGACCATGTGCCAGGTGAAGCGGTGCACCACCAGCACCTTGGGCGGCAGGTTGTCGGCCGCCACCAGGCTGTCCAGCATCCCGATGACGCGATTCACGTCCGCCGCGTCGAGGGTGCCAATGCGCTCGCCCGGTTCCCCGCCTTCCGTCATGGCGAACTCCGGATCGAGCGCCAGGTGCACGGTGGGCCGCGCCAGGTAGGGCAGCACCTGCTTCACTTCCTCGACCACCGTACTGTGCCCGGCCTGCACGTCCAGGAAGAGCAGCGCCCCCGCGCCCGTGGCCCAGCCCGCCACCTGGTCGATAAGCGAATCCGGCATGCGCGCGCGATACATGCTGTCGCGGCCGGGCGCGTCCTGCGCCACGCTCACGATCAACTGCAGCGCGGGAATTGCCGGCGTGGCCGGGTCGGCGCGCTGCCACGCCGTCACCTCGCTGTCGAGCTTGGCGAGCATTTCCTGCGGGGGGAGTTCACCCAGGATGCCCATGCGCCGGCTGCGCGGATTTCCGTAGAACGCGACAATGCGATGCCCAGGCAGGATGGCGCCGGGCAGGGCGCGCGGGGCGTCGGTGGGCCAGACGGGCCGCGGCGTCCTGGTCCGGGCAGCCACGCGCACCTCGGGTTGCGCCACCGGGGTCGGCCTGGGCGGGTTCGAGTCCGCCTGCCCCTGGGCCCGCGCCGTCACCGGCGCCGCGGCCAGCGTGAGGATGGCCGCGACCACGTGCACCGCCCGGACTGCGCCAGTCGTCATGGTGCCGACGCCCCTGGTGACTTTGTGGAACTGGCATACTCCTCCACGGCTGCCGAGTACGTGGCGGGGGCCACCGCGCCGGGATCGAACAGCACGCTGAATGCGGAGCCGCGTCCGGGTTCGCTGACCGCCACCAGCCGGTAGCCCATCGCGTCACACAGGGCGCGCGAGATGGCCAGCCCCAGCCCGGTGCCGTCGTGCCGCCGTCGGGTCCCGGTCTCCACCTGCTCGAAGGCGGCGAAGATGGTCTCGATCCGCTCGTCGGCAATGCCGATGCCGGTGTCGATGACGTCCATCCGCAGCGGACGCCCGGTGCCAGGTTCTGTAATGATCCCCACGCGAAAGCTGCCGGCGTCGGTGAACTTCACCGCGTTGTCCACCAGGTTGAACAGCACGCGCTTCAGCTTGGTCACGTCGGTCTCGATGGGCGCGAGCGGGGCGGGAATGGACACGCGCGGCACCACGGCCGCCCCCACCGACCGCGCGCCCATGCCTTCCAGCACTTCGGTCACCATCTGGTCGAGCGCGGCGGTCTCCAGGTCCAGCGTCATCCGACCCGCCTCCACCCTGGACAGGTCGAGCACGTCGTTGATGATCCGGAGCAGGTGCATGCCATTGGTGCCAATGCGTTCCACGTAGGCCAGGTCCCGCGCCAGCAGGTTGCCCGCGTGGTTCTTGCGCAGCTCATTGGAAAAGCCGATCACGGAGTTGAGCGGGGTGAGCAACTCATGGCTCATGGTCGCCAGGAAGATGCTCTTGGCTCGGCTCGCCTCCTCCGCCTGCTGCGCTACGCGCGCGAGTTGCGCCGTGCGCTCCCTGACGCGCGCCTCCAGCACCTCATTCTGCGCGCGCAGCGACTCGTGCAGCAGGCGCGTCGTCAGCAGGTTCTGCGTGCGCAGCAGCACCTCGGTGGCCTCGAACGGCTTGGTCAGGAAGTCCTTGGCGCCCAGCTTGAGCGCGCGCTGGCGCGCCGCCTGGGTCGCGTCGCCCGTGACCACCAGGATGGGCAGGAACTCGTCGGGGGCCGTCTGCTCCACCAGCCCTTCCAGCACGGTGTACCCGCTCATGGCGGGCATGCGCAGGTCCAGGACCACGAGGTCGGGATGCAGCGCGCTGGCCAGGGGCAACACGTCGCGCGCGTCCGAGAGCGTGTGGATGCGCGTGTAGCCCGCGCGCCCCAGGATCAGCCGCAGCAGCGTCAGGTTCGCCTGCTCGTCGTCCACCAGCAGGACGCAAGCGTCCTTCAGGCGTTCAGGCGGGACGGCAGATGGTGGCATGGCAGCGGCACCTCATCACGAGGTATCAATGGGGGACACCCGATTCCCAAGGGCAACCGGCAACCGTCGTCGACCGCCGTGCGCCGTCAGAATGCGGTTCCGACCTGCAGGTACAGGTTGCGGAATGGCAATGGATAATAATACGACAGGCTGCCGTCGGTGTATCCGCTGCCGTAGCGATTCACGTTCGCGAGGTTGTTCACAAAAAGGGTGACGTGGAACCGGTCGTCTGGCGCCCGCCAGCCGACCTGCGCATCCGTGATATACGCCGCGGGCAGCACGAACGCGACATTCCCGTCGTTGGCCAGGTACGACCGCCCGGTGAACCGCCCCTCCAGCGCGAGCTGCAGCCCGTGCGCCGCGCCATACGCGAGGCGCTGGCTGGAGGTGTAGCGCGGGGTGAGCAGCGGCGGGACGTCCCGGTAGGTGATGCCGGTGGCGTCATCCGTGTAGGCGGCAATCCAGTTGCGGCTGGCGGAGCCGTTCACCGACGCGGTGACGTTCGCGCGCGGCCGCCACTGGAGCGAGGCCTCCACGCCGCGCCGGGTGCTGGCGGGCACGTTCTTCCGCAGCGGGAGCCCCTGGTAGCTGAGCATGCCGATGGCCGCGATCTCGTTGCGGAACTCCATGTCGTACACGTTGGCATCCAGGGCGAGCGTGGACCGCCGCACGCGGACGCCGAGCTCGAGG
Source organism: Gemmatimonadaceae bacterium (assembly GCA_035700805.1). GTDB lineage: Bacteria > Gemmatimonadota > Gemmatimonadetes > Gemmatimonadales > Gemmatimonadaceae > JAGWRI01. Next base: position 80,324 of record DASSOG010000003.1, read on the forward strand.
TCGTGCGCGGTCTCGGGACGCACGCGATCGAAGCTGCCCACGAACGCCACGTTGGACGTATCGAGGTTGTCAAAGCCGGCGAGCATGTCCCCGCGCGCGGGTTCCCGCCCGTTCACGCCATATGATGTATAAACACTAATGCCCGGCGTGGCATGATACGTGAGGCCCGCCTTCGGATTGAGGAACCGCCAGCTGATGCTGGCGGCGGGAATGCCGGCATGCGCGTCCGGCACGTAGCGCCACCAGGCATACCGCGCCTGCACGTCGCCAAAGAGCGACACGGCGCCCACGTCGTAGCTGCCCTTCACGAAGGCGCTGGCGTCGCGCTTCATCCCGCGGTTGGAATACACGCGCCGGGCCAGGTCGGGGAGCGTGAAGTCGTAGTGGTCGCGGTGGTAGTTGGCGGCGTGCACGCCCACGTCCAGCCGGGCGCGGTCGCCCCGATATGTGTAGGTGCTGGCCAGCCCGTTCCACCAGAAGTCCAGGTGATACCGGTCGGTGGCGCCGTAGATCACGTCGTAGTAGCCCGTCGCGGTGATGCCGTACACCGTGGTGGCAAGGGACGAACGCGCGCCGAGCAGCCGGGTGTACGACAGGCCGCCCAGCGATTCCGCAAACCGGTCGCGCTCGTCGGGAGACAGCGGGTTCGCCCGGCGGTCCACGGCCAGGGTGGCCTGGTCGGCGGCGGTGTAGGCCAGTTGGCTGTGCTCCAGCCCGGACATCACCATGAGCTTCACGATGTTCCGGTCGCCCAGGTAGCCCGCGCTCAGGAACGCGCTGCCTGAGCGGTCGCCGGCGTGCTCGCGGTAGCTGTCGGTGCGCTGGCCAAAGAGGCGCGTGGTGACCGCGAACCGGCTGGGCAGCAACCCGGTGGAATAGCTCACGGCGGCGCGCTGCGTGTTCCACGCGCCGGCGCCCAGCTCCACCTGGCCGCCGCGTGGCGTATCGGTGAGCGACGTCGTCTCGAAGTTGATGGACCCGCCATACGACGCCGTGCCGTTGGTGCTGGTGCCCACCCCGCGCTGGATCTGCACGGACTGCACATTCCCCATGACGCCCGGCAAATCAGCAAAATAAAATACTTCATCCTCGGGATCATTCAGCGGGATGCCGTCGATGGTGAGGTTGATGCGCGTCTGGTCGATGCCGCGCAGCCGGATGTAGCTGTACCCGGAATATCCGCCCTGCTCGGAGTACGACGTGAACGACGGCGTGTTGGCCAGGAGCAGCGGCGCCTCCTGCCCGAACGAACGATCCCGGATCTCCTGTCGAGTCACCACATCCGCGGAAATCGGTGCGGTGTCGCTGGCGCGAATGGCGGAGACGGTCACCCGCTCCAGCGACTGGACGGCCGGCGCCAGTTCCACCACGAGTCCCGTGTCCGAGGTGGCCATCACCTCGCGCGCGGCGTAACCCGGGTGCGAAAAGTGAAGCCGGGCAGGCGCGTCCACCCCGATGGTGAAGCGGCCTGCCGCGTCGGTGACGGCGGTATCGCGCGACCCGAGGTCGCGCACGGTCACGCCGGCCAGCGGCACGTGCGTGTGGGCATCCCGGACCACCCCGGAGATCCCGGACAGGGTCCAGAGGGCGGTCAGCAGCATAAATGTGGTCATGGGCGACTCCCTACGCCGGTATGAACCGGATCAGGTTCGACGGGTGTGATCTCAGCGCGTGCGCGGATGTGTGCACGGGCACCCCGGTCACCGGGTAAGCTAGGCGCCTGAATGCCGGGTTGGCACCCCCGGGGCTGGCGCGGCTGCGCGCGGCGCCACAGCTTCCGGCGCCACCGGAATCGCTGTTTCCCTCAGGACCGTTCATTCCCGGAGTCGCAGCTTGCCCCCGACGGGACTCGCGAGATGACGCACGAAACGCCCACCGGTGCGCGCTGGGAGCGCCTCCTCTCGGCGCGCGACGCCATGCTCATCGACGCCGGCCTGGCCGGTGAACGGTCCGTCGCCAGGGCGCGATTGGCCATGATGGTCGTGCTTACGGCCATCCCGGTGCAGGCCGTCCTCACGCGGCCGGACCATCCCGAGAACTGGGTGGGCATGGTCGGTACGGCAGTGGCCCTGCTCGTGGCGGTCGCGGTGCTCGTGGTGCTTCGTCGCGGCTACTACCGCCCCTGGCTGGGCCTGGCCACCAGCATCTACGACGTGTCAAGCGTCAGCGCGATCCTGGCTACGTTCATCGTGCTCGGCCTGCCGCAGATCGCGGTGAACAGCCGGATCATCTTCGAGATCTACCTGCTGGCGCTGGGCGCCACCTGCCTGCGGTACGACTCACGGGTGCCGCTGGTGGCGGGCGCGGTGGCGGTGGTGCAGTATGCCGCGCTCATCTTCGTGGTGCAGGGCAGGTGGGATCTTGCTGACCCGCGCTACGCCGGCTACGGGACGTTCGCGTGGGGCGACCAGGTGGGGCGGCTGATCATCCTTGGCATTGCCGCCATGCTGTCCTGGACGATCCTCCGCCGCGCCGAGCGCCTGCGGCAGCTCACCATGCACGATCCACTTACTGGTTTGCTCAACCGGAACGTGCTGGAGGAGCGCGTGCGCGAGGAAGTCATGCGCGCGCGCCGCCATGGCCGGCCGCTCGCCGTGGCGATGATTGACCTGGACCTGTTCAAGCGCTTCAACGATTCCTTTGGTCACGCCGCGGGGGACGTGACGCTGCGCGTCTTCTCCCGCAAGCTGCTGGAGGCCGTGCGCCGCACCGATATCGTGGCGCGCTTCGGGGGCGAGGAGTTCGTGATCGTGATGCCCGAGACACAGGGGCCCGACGCGGCGCTCAAGCTGGAGCAGATCCGCCACGAACTCGAGGGCATGCACCTCCAGGCACCCGGTTCGGCAGGCGGCCACCTGACCCTGAGCGCCGGCGTGGCCACCTTCGATCCGGCGCGCGATTCGGGGCTGGAAATCCTCCAGCGCGCGGACGACCTGCTGCTTCAGGCCAAGCGTGGCGGGCGCAATCGCATCGTGGGCGAGTAGCGGGTGCGTTGACTCAGCACCGGGGGAGTCCTAGACTTCCCGGTTGCGGCGATCTCCCCTTGACTCGCTCAGATCCGCCGCCGACCCCCGCGGAGAGACTGGATGGCGAAGGAAGCCGCAATACAACTCGAAGGCCAGGTGACCGAAGTGCTTCCCAACGCCACGTTTCGCGTGCTGTTGAGCAACGACCACACCGTGCTCGCCACCCTGGGCGGCAACATGAGGCGGTTTCGCATTCGCGTGCTGGCAGGCGATCGCGTGACCATCGAGGTGTCGCCCTACGACCTGAGCCGCGGCCGCATCACCTTCCGGCACAAGAATTGACCGCGGCGCGCGCATGAGCGACCAGCCCGCGGCCCTGTCCGGCCCCGATTTCGCGCTCGGCGTCCCCAGCCAGACGGTGGGCGAAAAGCCCATGCTGGGCCACGCCAACGGCGAGGCGGTGCTCGTCACCCGGGTGGATGGCAAGGTGCATGCGGTGGGGGCCACGTGCACGCACTACGGGGCGCCGCTGGTCGAGGGCCGAGTGGAGGACGGCACGCTGCGATGCCCATGGCACCATGCCTGCTTCTCGCTCCGCTCCGGCGCCACGCTCCGGCCCCCCGCGCTGCTCGACCTCGCGTGCTACACGGTGGAAGAGCGCGACGGCCAGGTCTTCGTCAAGGGCAAGCGCGACATGCCGCGCCCCGCGCGCAAGCCGAAGCACAGCCCGGAATCGGTGGTCATCGTCGGCGCCGGCGCGGCGGGGAACTCCGCGGCCGAGACGCTGCGGCGCGAGGGCTACGACGGACCCGTCACCATGGTGGATGGCGACCCGGGCGCGCCCTGCGACCGCCCCAACCTCTCCAAGGATTACCTGGCCGGCAACGCGCAGCCCGAGTGGATTCCGCTGCACGGGCCGGAGTTCTACGACGAGCAGCGCATCACCATCCGCCGCGCCACGGTGACCGCCATCGATCCGACGGCGCACTCGCTCGCGCTCGAGGGCGGCGGGTCCATTGGCTACGGCAAGCTGGTCATCGCCACCGGCGCCACGCCCATCCAGCTTCCGCTGCCAAACGAGGGCACCACGGTGCTCACGCTGCGCACGCTGGCCGACAGCGACGCGATCATCGCGGCGGCCGGTGGGGCCAGGCGCGTCGTCGTCCTGGGCGCCAGCTTCATCGGCCTCGAAGTGGCCGCGTCGCTGCTGGCGCGCAAGCTCGAAGTGCATGTTGTGGCCCCCGAGCTGCACCCGCTGGCGCGCGTGCTCGGTCCTGAACTGGGCCAGTTCCTGCACACGCTGCATCAGGAGCGCGGTGTGCACTTCCACCTGGGCGTCGCGGCCACCGGATTCGGCAGGAACTCCGTGACGCTGGGCGATGGCACCTCGCTGCCGGCGGACTTCGTGGTGGCCGGCGTGGGCGTCCGTCCGTCCACGTCGCTGGCCGTCGCGGCAGGCCTCACCGCCAACCGCGGCGTGGTGGTGGACCAGTTCCTGTGCACCAGCCATCCGGACATCTACGCGGCCGGCGACCTGGCGCGCTGGCCCGACCCGCATTCCGGTGAATCCATTCGCGTGGAGCACTGGGTGGTGGCCCAGCGTCAGGGGCAGGTGGCCGCGCGCAACGTGCTGGGCGCGGAGCAGCGCTTTGACGCGGTGCCCTTCTTCTGGAGCCAGCATTACGATGTGGCCGTGAACTACGTGGGGCACGCGGCCTCGTGGGACGAGATCCGCATTGACGGCGATCCGGCCGCGCGCGACTGCACGGCGAAGTTCATGAAGGGACGGCGCGTGGCAGCCGTGGCCACCATCTTCAGGGATATCGAAAGCCTGGACACCGAGGCGGAGATGGAGCGCGCCGCCGGCGCGGTGATGCCGGCGGCGTAGTCAGCGCGCGGCGCGTTCCAGCCGGTCGCGAACACCATCCCACTCCGGCGCGTCCGGAACCCGTTCCACCAGGATGAGCGCGCAGCCGCGCTCGTCCAGCGCGTGAAGCTCCGCGTACAGTGCGCGCGCATAGGCGCCGGCGTCGCGCGGCATCACGCGGGTGTCCAGCGCCGGCAGCGCGGCAAATGCCAGCGCGCCTACCCGCTGACCCTGGGCCACGGCCGCGGTGGCCTGGTCCAGCGCGCGTGCGCGCGATGCGCCGTCGAAGAGCAGCACGTGCGCGCGCGGAGCGTAATGCCGATCGCCCATCCCGGGCGACGCGCGCGCCACCCCCTCGGCCACCGGCAGGGGCGTCTCGTCCAGCGGGCCGGCCACGCGCGCGATTGCGGTCGCGTCCAGCATGCCGGGACGGAGAATGCGGGGGCGCTCGCCCGTCAGGTCCACCACCGTGGACTCGATGCCCACGGTGGTCGGACCACCATCCAGGATGATGGGTACCGCGTCGCCCAGCGACTCCAGCACGTGCGCCGCCGTGGTGGGTGAAATGCGCGTGTAGCGATTGGCGCTGGGCGCGGCCACCGGCAGCCCGCCCGTGCGCAGCAGCGCCAGCGCCACCGGATGCGCCGGGACGCGGATGCCCACCGACGGCAGCCCCGCGGTGATCTCGTCGGGTACGATGTCCCGCTTGGGGAGCACCAGCGTCATGGGGCCCGGCCAGAACGCCGTTGCCAGACGCTGGGCCACGTCCGGCCAGCGCGACGCGAGCGCGCGGGCGCCGTCAATGTCCGCCACGTGCACGATCAGGGGATTGTACGATGGGCGCCCCTTGGCTTCGTAGATGCGCGCCACTGCCTCGACATCCAGGGCGTGCGCGCCCAGGCCGTACACCGTCTCGGTGGGAAAGGCCACCAGCTCGCCACGCCGCAGCGCCTCGGCGGCCAGCTTCAGCTTCTCCGGATCCGGGTTCGCGGGGTCCACGCGCAGCAGTTCCATGCCTCTTAAGGTAATCCGGCTCGGGACGCCCACCATGGAGGCCGGCGGGGTGTTGCCCCGAAAGCCGGCGGGCTAACATTCCCCCGGTGAATCGGACCGTCCTTTCGCTGGCGCTGGTCGGCGCGTCGGCGTGCGCCGTCGGCGCACAGGTGCCTCGACCCGGCACGCCGGCCTCGGTCGAGCGACTCTTCTCGCAGGTGCGCGCCGAGTATTCGGGCGAGCGCGCGTTGAATGTCGTGGCCTTCATGGACCACTACTTCCGCGTGCCGGGCAACACCGGATTCAACGCCTCGCTGGACACCGTCCGTGCCATCCTCCACGCCGCGGGCTATCAGGATGAGGACTCGGCGTCGGCCGGGGCGCGGCTCACGTATCGGGTGGAAGTGCGGCCGCTGCGCGGCCCCACGTGGGAGCCCGTGGATGCATCGCTCAGCATCGTGGGGCAGCCCGTGCCGGTGCTGCGCTTTGCCACCAACCGCAACATGCTGGCCATCAACTCGTATTCCACGCCGGCTGGGGGTGTGACCGCGCCGCTGGTGTTCGCGGGTGGCGGCAGCGCCGCTGAGCTGGACTCGGCGAGCGTGCGCGGCAAGGTGGTGCTGATTGACGGGCGCGTGGGGCGCGCGTTCACCGAGGCCGTGACGGCGCGTGGCGCGCTGGGGGTGCTCGGCTATTCCATGCCCGCGTACACGCAGCCCGACGTGCACCCGCATTCCATACAGTTCACGCAGGTGCCGCTGGATTCGGTGCATCGCGGATGGGCCATGCCGCTGTCCAGGGCGGCGTACGACACGCTGCGCGCCGCGCTGGCCCGTGGTCCGGTGCAGGTCCACGTGGATGTGCAGACGCGTATTTATCCCTCGGTGGAGCGCACGCTGGTGGCGGAGATGCTGGGGCGCACGTCGCCCGAGCAGCGGTTTGTGTTCAGCGCGCACGTGCAGGAGCCGGGCGCCAACGACAACGCCAGTGGCGTGGGTACGCAGGCCGAGATGGCGCGCACGCTGGCGGCGCTGTTCCAGCGCGGGTCGGTGGACCCCGGACGCACCATCACCATGATCTGGGGCAACGAGATCGAGCAGACGCACAACTTCCTGGCCGGCGACTCGGTGCGTACCCGCAACATCCATTGGGGCGTGAGCCTGGACATGACCGGGGAGAACACGGCGCTGACCGGCGGCACGTTCCTGATCGAGAAGATGCCGGATCCCTCGGCGGTGTGGACGCGCGGCGATGACCATCATACCGAGTGGGGCGGGCGTCCCCTGCCGATCTCGATGGTGCATCCGCACTACTTCAATGATTTCATCCTCGACCGCTGCCTGGACCAGGCCGCGGTTACCGGATGGGTGGTGAAGACCAATCCCTACGAGGGCGGCAGCGACCACACGCCGTACATCCAGTATCACAAGCCGGGGTTGCTGTTCTGGCACTTCACGGATGTCTACTATCACACCGATGGCGATCGCCTGCCGATGGTGTCGCCCGCGGAAATGAAGAACGTGGGTGTCTCGGCCCTGGTGTCGGCGCTCACGCTCACCACGGCAGACGGCGCCACGACGCGCGCGCTGGTGGCGCAGGTCGAGGCCGACGGGCGCTCCCGGCTGGACCGGGAGTATGCGCTGAGCGATGCCGCCGTGCGCGGCGGCGGCCCGCGGGCGCACGAGGTGGAGATCCTGTCGGCGTGGAAGGACTGGTATGTCGGCGCCATCGGGACGATGACGGACATCGAGCTGGGCGGTTCCAGTGACGAGACCCTGGCCGCGATCCACGACGCCTCGGCTCGCGTAGGCGCCTATGCCGATTCGCTGATTTCGAAGCTGCCGCGATGAGCTGGGTGGAATGGATCGCGGCCATTGCGGGCGCGATCAGCGTGTACCTGAGCGCCCGGGAGAACATCTGGAGCTGGCCCACGGCCATTGTCAACGTGGGGCTCTACATCTTCATCTTCAAGGAGAGCGGGCTCTACTCGGACATGGGGTTGCAGGTGGTGTACCTCACCATCTCGATCTACGGGTGGTATGCGTGGCTGCACGGGGGCGCCAATCGGGGCAAGCTCGAAGTCTCGCGCGCTTCGGGGCGGGTCTGGCTGGTTTCCGCCGTCCTGGCCGTGACCGGGTGGTACATCATCTGGTCCATCACTCGGCGGCTGCACGGGGTGTCCATCCCCTCCATTGACGCGGCGCTCACCACCACCAGCCTGGTGGCGCAGTGGATGATGACCCGCAAGATCGTGGAGAACTGGATCCTCTGGATCATTGCTGATATCATATACGTGCCGATGTACATCTACAAGCACCTGTATGTGACGTCGGGACTCTACCTGGTGTTCCTCGCCCTGGCGATCATGGGGCTGGTGCAATGGCAGCGGACGTATCGTCGCAACGCGCTGGCGTCGCGCGCGTAGTCCTCACCGGGTCGGAGTGCACCGGCAAGACCACGCTGGCGCGCCGCCTGGCCGGGCACTACGGCACCGTGGTCTCGCGGGAGTTCGCGCGCGGGTACGCGATTGCGCGGAGCAACGCGCTGACCGCCCAGGATGTGGAACCCATTGCGCGCGGGCAGGTCGCCGCCGAGGATGAGGCGATGGCGGCGGCCATGCGCGCCGGGCGTCGGGTGGTGTTCCTGGACACCGACCTGGTGAGCACCGTGGTGTATGCGGAGCACTACTATGGGGAGTGTCCGGCGTGGATCAGGGAGGCGGCGGTGCAGAGGGCGGGCGATCTGTACCTGCTTATGGACATTGACGTCCCCTGGGTGCCGGACGCGGCGCGCGATCGTGGTGACCGGCGGCCCGAGATGCACGCGCTGTTCCAGGCGCGGCTGGCCGCGCTGAAGCTGCCGGTCGTGGAGATCAGCGGGGAGTGGGAGGCGCGGTTTGCGGCGGGCGTGCGCGCGGTGGACGGGCTGATTCAGTAGTTTCGGAGCCGCTCGCGAATTTCGTGAGCGACCTCGTCGAGCGGATCCTGAGTGGTGGGTCGTCGTCACTGCCGGGTGGATCTGGCGTCATTGACGGTCACGCCCCAACCATCGCCTGCCGTGCACCTCATCCTCCCGCGGGAGCCCGGCCGCCCGGAGTGAAGTCAGGGTACGCCCGCTACGCCCTCGTCCTCCACCCGCAACCTGCGCAACTCCCCCCGGAACAACACCATCACGCGCAGCGAGAGGAACACCGCCGTGGACCCCAGCCCCGCCACGAACCCCCACCATAACCCCACGGGCCCCGCGGCCGTATAAAAACCCAGATAGACACTCACGGGCAGCCCGATGAGCCAGTACCCGGCCAGCATGGCCACCATGGGAGCGCGCGTGTCGCCAATGCCGCGGAGCACCCCCGCCGCCACGGCCTGCACGCCATCAAACACCTGGAATACCCCGGCCACGGGAATGAGCAGCGCCGCGATGCCGATCACCACCGCATCGCCGGTGAAGCGCCGCGCCAGCCACGCCGGCATCGACAGGAACACCAGCGCCGTACACGCCATGAACCCGGCCCCGCAGGCAAACGCCACCCGCGCCGCCGAGCGTGCCCGGGGCGCATCGCCAGCCCCAATCGCGTGCCCCACCCGCACCGCCCCCGCCGTGGAAATGCCCACCGGCACCATGAACGTCAACGCGGCCAACTGGATGGCCACCTGGTGCGCCGCCACCTGGTCCGTGCCGAACGTCCCCATCAGCAGCCCGACCGTGGCAAACGCCCCCACCTCCAGCACCTGCTGGAATCCGATGGGTACGGCCACCCACAGCACTCGGCCCAGCGGCCCCGGTGCGAACACCTCGCGCCGCACGGGCCACAGGTATCGGCGCAGCACGGGCCAGGCGAGTCCCAGCAGCGCCGCGAACATTGCCCACCGCCCGACCACCGTGGCCACCGCGCTCCCCTCCACCCCCATGGCGGGTGCGCCCAGGTGTCCGAAGATGAACACCCAGTTGAGCGCGATGTTCAGCGCATTGGCGCCCACGATGGTGTACACGATGGGCGCCACGCGCAGCATGGCCTGCAGGCTCTGGCGCAGCACGATGAACGCCAGGAACGGCAGCACACCGGGTATGGAGATTCGCACATACGCCGCGGCATCCGGCACGATCTCCGCGGGCTGCCGTGCCAGCGCCAGCACTGGGCCGGCCGGTATCAGCAGGACCGTCGTCGCCAGGCTCAGCCCCACGGCGAGCACCAGCCCGCGCTGGATGCCGCGCGCCACGCCCACGTCGTCCCCGGCGCCCACGGCCTGCGACACGATCGGGTCCAGCGCGAACAGCACGCCCATCCCGAACACGATGATGTTGAAAAAGTAGAGGTTGCCCACGGCCACCGCGCCCAGCGCCTGCGCCGAGACGTGCCCCACCATCAGCGTGTCCTCCACCCCCATGGCCATCAGCCCCACCTGCACCAGGGTCACGGGCACGGCGAGCGAGATGAGCGCGCGGAATTCGGAGCGGACCGGGCGGCCAGGGGCAGGGAACATCGGTGCAAATCTCGCACGTTGCCCGGTTCCGGGCCACGGAGGCTCGCCAACTGATTGGTACGGGTGTTGTCTGGCCCCCACCGTTTGCGTTGACAAACAGCACCGCCACCTGCTTCTTCCCTGAACCCTTTCACCAGCCCGGACCCCGCATGAAGCCCCGTACCCGCACCGCTGCCGTCACCACCCTCCTGTTCGTCCCGATCGTGGCCGGCGGCTTCCTGCTCCAGAAGCCCCCCGCGCACGCCAACGCCCGGCTCTTTGAGCAGGTGCTGGCGCTGGTGGCCAATCGGTACGTGGACTCGCTGGGCGCCACCGCGGTGTACACCAAGGCGGCCACCGGACTGGTGCAGCAGTTGCGCGATCCGTATTCCCAGCTCTTCACCCCCAAGGGCAGCGAGGCGTTCAATCTCGGCACGGGCGGCCGCTATGGCGGCACGGGCATGCTCCTGGGCGAGGACGGCGGCGCGACCATCGTCGCACAGGTGTTTCCGCACACGCCCGCGGAGGAGGCCGGCGTGCAGGAGGGCGACCAGATCGTCGCGGTGGATGGCGCGAGCATGATCGGCGTTTCCAGCGTGGACATCGCCACCAGGCTGCGCGGGGACATCGGCACCAAGGTGGAGGTCACCTACCACCGGCGCGGCGTGCCGGATCCCATCAAGCTCTCCTTCGTCCGGCGCGAGGTGCACATTCCCGCCGTGCAGTATTCCACGATCCTCGGCGACTCGGTGGGCTACATCCCCATCCAGACGTTTAACGAGAATGTGGTGGAAGAGGTGACGGACGCGATCACCAGGCTGAAGGGCGAGGGGGCGCATAGCTTCGTGATCGACCTGCGCGGCAACGGCGGCGGCATCGTGGAACAGGCGCTGGAGCTCAGCAGCCTCTTCCTCCGGGACTCACAGGAAATCGTGAGCGTGCGCTCCCGCAACGAGCCCGATGACGTCTCGCGCGCGGGTCCCCAGCACATGGCCGTGGGCATGCCGCTCGTGGTGATGACCGATGGCGGCACGGCCTCGGCATCCGAGATCGTGGCCGGCGCGCTGCAGGACCACGACCGCGCGCTCGTGGTGGGCACCACGTCCTTCGGCAAGGGACTGGTGCAGTCGGTGTACGGGCTGGACGGTGGCTACGCGCTCAAGCTCACCACGGGCAAGTGGTACACGCCCAGCGGGCGCTCCATCCATCGTGACCGCAAGCTGAACGGCGCCGGCCAGCTCGTGGAGGTGCAGCCCGATTCCCTGGAAACCGATTCCGAGCGCCTGGCACGCCCCAAGTACCGTTCCGACGACGGGCGCGTGGTATATGGCGGCGGGGGCATCACGCCGGACGTGATCGTCAATGAGGACACGATCACCACGGTCCAGCAGGACTTCTTCCGCGCCGTGGCGCCCTTTGCCGGCGCCATTGCCCAGGAACTCGACAAGTATTCGCGTATCCTCAAGGACAGCATGACCACCCCCACCTTGCAGCTCCCCGACCGCTGGCGCCGGCACCTCATGGACCGGCTGGCGGCGGAGAAGGTGGTGATCGCGCCGAAGTTCACGACCGTGGCCGACTCCATCCTGTCGGAGCAGCTGGCGGTGCGCGTGGTGAGCAAGGCGTTCGGGGATGGCGAAGCCAAGCGCCTCACGCTGGCGGACGACCGCCAGCTCGTGACGGCCCTGGACCTCCTCGGCAAGGCCACGAGCCAGCAGCAGCTCTTCGCCGCGGCCACGGCCGACAAGTAAGCCGGCACGGTCCGGCGCGACGGGCGCCGGCTACCGCCGGCGGTCGTCGCGCAGGCGGGTGAGCATGCGGCGGTCCTTCTTGGTGGGGCGTCCCTTGTCCTCCCACACGAACGCGGCCGGCGCCATCCGCAACTGCTCACCCAGCCGCTCGCGCTCCGCCCGCGATTCCGGGGTTTCGTCGTAGAGCGCCTGGGCCTCGCGCGCGGATCTCCGGCGCGCGCCGAGTGCCCGCACGACCACGATGTGCTCAAAGGGGCCCAGGCGCACCCGGATCTGGTCGCCCGGCTTGACCTCCCGGGCCGGCTTGGCTCGGTCGCCGTTCACCTCGACCTTGCCGCCGTGCACCGCCTCCGTGGCCAGCGATCGCGTCTTGTAGAAGCGCGCGGCCCAGAGCCACTTGTCGATCCGGACCCGCGGTTCCGCGTCGTCTCGCATGCGTGAACGATACCCCGGGCGGGTGCCATCACGCCACCGGTTGGGAGCGAGCCGGAATTGTCCAGTCAGGCATCACCTGACAGGGCTGTCGGGAGTTCGCGTGAGCTTTTTCCGCCCTTCGCCGACACCGGCCAGGGGGCCGGATCGCGAGACTTCTCCCCGCAGGTGAGAGGTAGGACAAGCACTGACCCTGACATGGATGCTATCAAAATGAAGCGCACTTCCTCAATCGCCCTGGCCGCGGCTGCCATTGTCGGCACCTTCGCCCTTCTGGCCTTCTCTTCCACGTCGTCCGGCCCGCGGGTTGAACGGATCGACTTTGGGAAAGTCGTAACGCCGGTCATGCCGGCGTATGACGCGGCGCTGCCTCCCGTGTCCGCCGCGCCGGTCAAGGATTTCCGCATTCCCATCGAGGACAGGAAGATTGAGATCGCCGGCGGCGTCATGTACGACGGCTGGACCTTTGGCGGCACGGTGCCAGGTCCCGTCCTGCATGTGCGGCAGGGCGACTCGGTGCGCATCACGGTGGTGAACGAAACCGGCATGCCGCACTCCATTGACCTGCACGCCGCGCGCATCGCCCCCAACGTCGCGTACCGCACCATCCTGGCGCACGACTCGCTGACCTTCGAGTTCCAGGCCAACGACCCGGGCGCGTTCCTGGTGCACTGCGGCACGAGTCCCATGACCATGCACATCATGCAGGGGATGTACATGGCCATGATCGTGGAGCCCAGGGACGGATGGGGCACCAGAGCCGACAAGGAGTTCGTGCTGGTGCAGAGCGAGTTCTACGCCAGGGACGGCGTGGCCTCGGGCATGGCCGACCAAGCCGACTGGCAGGCCGCCATGGCCAAGAACGCCACCTTCGTGGCCTTCAACGGGCGCGCCTTCCAGTACCGCGACCATCCGCTCCAGGTGAATGAAGGCGACCGCGTCCGGCTGTTCGTGGTGAACGCGGGGCCGAGTTTCAACAGCGACTTCCACGTGGTGGGCGCGGTGTTCGACCGTGTCCTCCCGGACGGCAATCCCAGGGACGCGCTGCACGGCGTGCAGACCTACGTGGTACCGGCCGGCGGCGGCGCCGTGTTCGAGACGGTGTTCGCCAAGGGCGCCAGCGGCGCCGGCATGTACGCATTCGTGACGCACAGCTTCGTGGACGCCGAGAAGGGCGCCATGGGCATGATCCAGGTCACCAGCCCCACCGTGGTGGCGCAGGGCCACTGAACCGCAGTCCATCGCTGGACCGTTTCACAACCCAGTCAACAGAGGCAGAGCCATGAAGCAATCAGCGTTGGTCAGGCGGTGGGCCGCGGTCGCGGGCGTGGTGGGGCTGGCGTTCGCCACCGGATCCTGCACGCGCAAGACCGCCTCTTCGGGCGGGCTGGTGGCGGGCGATGCGGCCTCCCGGGTGTACGTGCCGCCGGGGTCGTATGACGAGTTCTACGCGTTCCTGTCCGGCGGGTTCAGCGGCCAGGTCAACGTCTATGGCCTCCCGTCGGGCCGCCTGCTCAAGGAGATCCCCGTCTTCTCCCAGTTCGCGCAGGATGGCTACGGCTACGACGAAGACAGCCGGGACATGCTGACCACCACCGCCGGCTTCATTCCGTGGGACGATGCCCATCATCCGGAAATTTCGATGACGGACGGCGTGCCCGACGGCCGCTGGCTGTTCATCAACGCGAATAACACCCCTCGGTTGGCGCGCATTGACCTCACGCGCTTTGAGACGGACGAGATCCTGGAAATTCCCAATGCGGCCGGCGGCCACGCGTCGCCTTTCGTGACGCCCGACACCAGGTATATCGTCAGCGCGACCAGGTTCAGCATCCCCATTCCGCAGGCCGACGTGCCCATCGCGGAATATGCCAGGCATTTCAAGGGCACCATCTCGTTTGTCCGGGCGGACCAGCCGGGCAAGATGGACATCGCCTTCCAGATCCTGATGCCCGGCTTTGACTACGACATTGCCCATGCCGGCAAGGGCCCCTCGGACGGGTGGTTCTTCTTCACCACCTACAACACCGAGCGCGCCCACGAGAAGCTGGAACTCAACGCCTCGCAGAACGACAAGGACTACGTGGCGGCCATCAACTACCGGCGCGCCGAGCAGTGCGTGGCCGAGGGCAAGGCGCGCGACGTCGCCGCGCGGTACCTCCACCACTTCGTGGACCCCGCCACGCACCAGACGCGCACCGAGACCAGGTCGAGCGTCAAGCTGCTGGAGGCCGCCAAGTGCGAGGGCGTGGCGTACTTCCTGCCCACCCCCAAGTCCCCCCATGGCGCGGATGTCGATCCCTCCGGCGAGTACATCGTGGCCAGCGGCAAGCTGGCCGCCGTGATCCCGGTCCACTCCTTCACGAAGATGCAGGCCGCCATCGCCGCCAGGAAGTTCGACAAGATGGAAGAGGGCATCCCGGTGCTCAACTACGAGGCGGTGCTCGCCGGCGAAGTCAAGAACCCGGGCCTCGGCCCCCTGCACACCGAGTTCGATGGCAAGGGCAACGCTTATACGACGATGTTCATCTCCTCCGAGATCGTGAAGTGGAAGCTCGGCACCTGGCAGGTGGAAGACCGCATCCCGGTGTATTACTCGCCGGGCCACCTGATGATTCCGGGGGGTGATTCGAAAAAGCCATGGGGCAAGTACCTCGTCTCGCTCAACAAGATCACCAAGGACCGCTACCTCCCCACGGGGCCGGAGATGTCGCAGTCGGCCCAGCTCATCGACATCAGCGGACCGAAAATGCAGATGCTGCTCGACTTCCCGACCATCGGCGAGCCGCACTACGCCCAGGCCATTCCCGCCAGCCTGATCCGTGATCGGGTGGTGAAGTACGCCAAGCTGGCGGACAACCACGACCCCTGGGTCACGCGGTCCGAGGCGGACGGCGGCATCCAGCGCACCGGCAAGCGCGTGGACGTGAAGATGATCGCCATTCGCAGCCACTTTGCGCCCGACAACCTGGAAGGCATCCAGGTGGGCGACACGGTGTACTTCCACGTGACCAACATTGAACAGGATTGGGACATCGTCCACGGCTTCGCGATGTTCAAGAACCCGAACGCCGAGTTGATCCTGAGTCCGGGGGAAACCCGTACCCTGCGCTGGATCGCGCCGGCGCCCGGCATCTACCCCTTCTACTGCACGGACTTCTGCTCGGCGCTCCACCAGGAGATGCAGGGCTACGTGCGGGTGTCGCCGGCCGGGTCGTCGGTACCGCTCAGCGCCAACGTGGCAAGGCGCAAGTGAGCATGAAGCTGTCAATGCCCAGCCGGGCCCTGGTGGCCATTGCCGCGGCGTTGCTGCTGCTGCTGTTCGTGACGCCGCTGTGGCGCATCAGCCTGCAGGCCCCGCAGTACCCCGAGGGGCTCGGGCTGAAGATCGAACTCACCACCGTGACCGGGGTGGAGGAGAACGACCTGCAGAACATCAATTCCCTCAACCATTACATCGGGATGAAGGCCATTGATCCGGCGACCATCGGCGTACTGCGCGTGATGCCCTGGGCCGTGGCCGGGTTGGCGCTGTTCGGGTTCGTCGTTGCCGCGGTCGGGCGGCGCGCGCTGCTCTACGCCTGGATGACGTCGTTCGTGGTGTTCGGCGTCGCCGGCATGGTGATGTTCTGGTGGTGGCAATACGACTACGGCCATCACCTCGATATGGAGCATGCCATCATCAAGATCCCCGGCATGAGTTATCAGCCACCGCTGATCGGCGTGAAGCAGCTCCTCAACTTCCGGGCGACGTCCATGCCCGATGTGGGCGGGTGGCTGGTGGCGGTGGCGTTCGTGCTCGGGGCGGTGGCCGTCTTCCGCACGGTGCGTTGTCATGCGCGCGCTTCGGCGCTTGGATGACCGGCATGCCGCGGCGGCGTCGCTCTTCAGGGCGGTGGCGCTGGCCATCGGCGCTCCTCGCCGTGGGCGTGGTGCTGGCGCTCGCCGCCTGCCGGCGCGGGCCGCGCGCCATTGCCCTGGGCTCCGACACCTGCGCCCGGTGCCTGATGCAGATCACCGATGCGCGCTACGCCGCCGAATACGTGACCCACACCGGCAAGGTGTACACCTTCGATTCCATCGAGTGCCTGGCGGCCGAGTACCTGTCCCTCACGCCGTCCGCTCGTGATGGCGTCGAGTCCGTCTGGGTGTCGGACTATTCACATCCAGGAACGCTCATTCCTGTAAGTCGCGCGTGGTTTGCCCGGGTGCGCGGGCCTGGGAGCCCAATGGGTCGGGGCATGCTCGCCGTTGCCGATTCCGCCGCGCCTGCCGTGCCTCACGCCGCCCGTGAAACGGCGTGGATGGACTGGGATGCCCTGCGCGCCCTGGCGGAGCGGGAGCGCTGGACCGAGGTCGAACCCGGCGCGGCGCCTGGCCATTCCCACGCTGCCGGCGCTCCCTCGCACGCGTCAGGTGGTGCCGGGTCGAGCGATATGCCGTCCATTGCCGCGGCCATTCGCGCCGCCCATCCCGGCGACACCGTCCGGGTGCCCGCGGGCACCTATCGTGAACCCACCATCGTGGTGGACAAGCCGATCACCCTGCTGGGCCTGGGCTTGCCCACCCTCGACGGCGAAGGCCAGCGCCAGATCATGACCATCACGGCCGACGACGTGACCGTGCGGGGCTTCCGCTTCACCCGTGTGGGCACCAGCTACGTGGAGGACCGGGCCGCCATCAAGGTGGTCGGGGCCCGCCGCTGCACCCTCGCGGAGAACGCCGTCGAGGATGCGTTCTTTGGCATCTATCTGGCGGGCGCGGCCGACTGCCTGGTGCGGGGGAACCGGATTGCCGGCCGCGCGGAGCGGGAAGCCGCGTCGGGCAACGGCATCCATCTCTGGAACGCCAGCCACATCAGGATCGTGGACAACACGATCACCGGACATCGCGACGGCATTTACCTCGAATTTTCCCATCAGGCCGATGTCCGCGGGAATCGCGCCGAGCACAACCTGCGCTACGGGCTGCACTTCATGTATTCCGACAGCTCGGCCTACCAGGGGAACGAATTCCGGGCCAATGGGGCCGGCGTGGCCGTGATGTACGCTCGCGATATCACGATGTCGGGCAACCGCTTTGAGGACAACTGGGGCCCGGCCGCGTACGGGCTGCTGCTCAAGGAAATCGTGGACAGCCGCGTGGCTGGCAACGTGTTGCGCCGGAATACCACCGGCCTGCTGATTGACGGCGCCAATCGTTTGGTGGCCGATTCCAACCAGTTCGTGGAGAATGGCTGGGCCCTCAAGCTCGACGGTGGCACGCAGGACGCCCGCTTCTCCGCCAACGAATTCCGGGGCAACACCTTCGATGCCGCGGCGGCCGGTCGCGTGCTCTCCACCACCGTGGACGGCAATTACTGGGACGCGTATCGCGGCTACGACCTGGATCACGATGGCATCGGGGATGTGCCATATCACCCGGTCCGCCTGTTCTCGGTCATCGTGGCCCGCAACGACGTGGCACTCCTCCTGCTCCGCAGCGTGTTCGCCCAAGTCGTGGACGCCGGTGAGCGCGCCATTCCCGCGCTCACCCCGCCGGCCTTTGCCGACGCCCACCCGCGAATGCGGCCCCGGTCATGATCGAAGCGCGAGACGTCACCAAGCGGTTCGGCGCAAGGCAGGTGCTGCGCGGCGTGAACTTTGCCGCGGGGCGGGGACACGTGACCGCGCTCCTCGGCCCCAACGGCGCCGGCAAGACCACGTTCCTCAAGATGCTCCTCGGCCTCACGCGCCCCACCACCGGCACGCTGCTCTTTGACGGCCACCCGATCACCGACGATCCGGCGTACCGCGCACGCGTTGGCTACATGGCGCAGCTCCCCCGCTTTCCCGATCGCCTGACCGGCCGGGAGCTGATCAGCACGCTGCGCCATCTCCGCGGGCCCCGCGCCCGCGTGGACGATTCGCTGCTGACGGCATTCGGGCTTGAACCGCACCTGAACCAGCCGCTGAGTACGCTCTCGGGCGGCACCAGGCAGAAGCTCAACGCACTGCTGGCGTTCCTCTTCCGCCCCGAACTGCTGGTGCTCGACGAACCCACCGCCGGGCTCGACCCGGTGTCGAGTGGCCTGCTCAAGGATCGGATTCTTGAATTGCGGGGCAGCACCACCTGCCTGGTGACCTCGCACGTGCTCAGCGAACTCGAAGAACTGGCCGACGACGTGGTGCTGCTGCTTGACGGTCGAGTGCGATTTTCCGGCCGCGCCGACGATTTGAAGCGGGAGACCCACCAGGCCACCATTGCGCGCGCGGTTGCAGCGCTCATGCGCCGTGACGCCGCGACCGCGGCCGGCGTGGCGGCTCATGCAGTTGCCCCGGTGCTGGCGGCGGCTGCCGCGGGTGGCACGCGATGAACGTCGTCACTCCGGTGCTGCGCTACCAGTGGCGAGACCTGGCCCGCAGCCGGTGGATGTGGGGGTATGCAATCTTCTTTGCCCTGGTCACCGAGGGTCTCGTGCGCTTTGGAGGCAGCACCGAAACCGCGCTCCTCAGCCTGATCAGCATCACCCTGTTCGTCGTGCCGCTGGTCTCCCTGGTGCTGGGCACGGTGTACCTGTACGGCGCGCGCGAATTCACCGAGGTGCTGCTCGCCCAGCCGGTGCGTCGCGGCCAGGTCTTCCTTGGGTTGTACCTGGGGCTCACCCTTCCGCTGGTCCTGGCGTATCTGGTGGGAGTCGGCGTGCCACTCGCGTTCGAGGGCCTGGATTTGGCGGCGCAACGAGGGCCGCTCGCGGTCCTGCTCGCAACGGGCGCCGGCATCACCGCGATCTTCACCGCTGGCGCGTTCGTGATCGCCGTGCGTACCGACGACCGCCTGCGCGGCCTGGGCGCGGCCGTTGGTCTCTGGCTGATCACCGCCATCGTGTTCGATGGCGCGGTGCTCCTGTTCATCCTGATCTTTGGCGACTATCCACTGGAGCGGGCCATGCTGGTGGCGACATTCGCCAACCCGCTCGACCTGGCCAGGATCCTGCTGCTCACGCAGTTCGACGCCTCGGCGCTCCTGGGCTACACCGGCGCCGTGTTTCGACAGTTCTTCACGGGCAGGGCTGGTCTGCTGGTCTCGACGCTGGCGCTGGCTGGCTGGATCGCCGCGCCACTCACCCTCGGCTTGCGGTCATTCATCAGGAAAGACTTCTGATGCGGCGCCGGCCGGGTTCCTCAGGTGCCGCCAGGGGCGGCACTCACTTTCCCTTTCGGAGTTCCTCGACCATGAAGCGAATGCTTTACACCGGCGCCGCTCTCTGCGCGGCCATCGCGCTCCTCGGCTGCGGCAGCGGCGAACAGTCTCCCCCGGCCGAGACCGGGCAGGCCACCGAGTCCGCGGCCCCTCCCGCGCCCGCCGGCGCGCTGACCCCCGACCCCGGTGGCGTCGTGGAATCCGTGCCCATGCACACCGACGGTGACGGCAACTACTTCAAGCCCAAGGATTTCGAGGTGCACCAGGGCGACGTGATCCGGTTCGTCATCGCGTCCGGGGTGCACAACGTGTCCTTTCCCGCCGACTCCAACAAGGGAAAGTCCGGGCTGCCGCCCGTGGGTGAAGTGCTGCAGTTGCCCGGGCAGTCGTATGACGTGAAGGTGAACTTCGCGCCGGGGTCCTACTTCTATCAGTGTGATGCCCACGCGGCACTCGGGATGACCGGCCGAATCAAGGTGGAACGGCGCTGAGCCCAGCCCTGCCAGAAGGGCGAGGCTGCTCCTGAAGGGCGGGGTCACCCCGCTTGACTCCTATTGACCCCGTAGTTAGTTACCACCATTGCGAGGCGCAACCGAGCGCCTCGCAATTTTTTTTCACCTTGCGCTTAATGACCGACGCGTCGGTTAGGTCAATGGCGTGCAAGGGTTTGGAGGGCTCCATGGGAACAACCGGAACGGCGCGCGAACCCAGGTGGCGACGGCTGCCGGCACAGCGCCCGCAGCAGATCCTGGATGCCGCATTCGAGGCGTTCACCGAACACGGGCTCGCCTCGGCGCGACTCGACGACATCGCCCGGCGCGCCGGCGTCTCCAAGGGCACCATCTACCTCTACTTCCCGAGCAAGGAAGACCTCTTCCGCGAGGTGGTGCGTCACACCGTGGGCGACGCCATCGACGACTTCGCGCGCCGGCTCAAGGGACCCACGGCGTTGGCCGACCTGAACGCCTTCATCGACGCCAAGTGGGCGTTCCACTGCTCCCCAAAGTTTCCGTCGCTGTATCGCTGGGTGAATGCCGAGCTGCAATCCTACCCGGAGCTCGAGCGCTTCTACGCCGAGGAGATCATCGCCAAGGGACGCCGGCTGTTGCGCGGCATCCTGGAGCGCGGCATGGCGGCGGGCGAGTTCCGCCGCATGGATCCGGCCATGGCGTCGCGCATGCTGATTGCCATGCTGTCCGCCTACGGCAACTGGCGCCACCGGCCGGCGCTGTGCGAATCCATTGGCAATCGCTCGGACGCGCAACTGCTCGAGGAAATTCGCGACTTCTACCTCAACGCCATTCGTCCAGCTTCGGTGCCGGCGCGCGACCACCACTCTCTCGTCTCATGAACTTCCGCCACGCCATTGGCGCGGCCCTGGTGCTGCCGGCAATCGCCGCGGCCCAGCAGCCCGCCGCGCGCAAGCTCTCCCTGGCCGACGCGGTGCATGTGGCCGCCACCAGCAGCGCCGTGGTCGCATCCGCGGTCCTGCGCACCTCCCAGGCCGAGGCGCGCGTCACGCAGGCGCGTTCCACCCTGCTGCCCAACATTTCGGCATCCGCGCTGGAGTCCGGGCACACGCTCAACTCCGCCACCTTCGGCTTCAACTTTCCGTCGCAGCCCGGCCAGCCGCCCATCCTGGATCCCCTGGGTCAGGTGATCGGCCCGGTCTCCACGCTGGACGTGCGCGGCCAGCTTACGCAAACACTCTTCGACGCCGGTGCGTACCAGCGCTACCGGGCGTCGCAAGCCAGCGCGGCGGCCGTGAGCACCGGCCAGGTGATCGCGGCGGAGCAGGCCGCGGTGCAGGCCGCGGTGGCCTACACGCAGGCACTCCGCGCGGATGCGCAACTGTCGGCTCGGCTGGCCGATTCGGCGCTGGCCGCCGACTTGCTGGGCATTGCGCAGGCGCGGGTGCAGGCCGGCACGGGCGTGGCGCTCGATGTCACGCGCGCCGAGGCGCAACTGGCAGGGGTGCATGCACAGCTCATCTCCGCGCGCAACGTGCAGGCGCGGTCGCAACTGGCGCTGGCGCGCGCCCTCAGTCTCCCGCTGGATACGCGGTTCGAACTCACCGACTCGCTGGGGGTCGGCCCGCTGCCGGACACCACTGACCTGTCGGCGGCCGTGGACGCCGCCGTCCGCTCGCGTCCCGACGTGCTGGAGCTGGACGGGCAGATGCGGGCGGCCCGCATGCAGGTCAATGCCACCCGCAACGAATGGCTGCCGTCGCTGCGCCTGTTCGGCGACGACGGCGCCATTGGCTTGCGGTTGAACCAGATGCTGGTGACCTACACCTGGGGGCTGGAACTCTCGGTGCCGCTGTTTGACGGCTCAAAGCGCACCGGCCGGGTGAGCGAGCAGGACGCGGCGCTGCGGGAGCTCCAGGTGCGCGAGCGCGACCTGCGCCAGCAGGTGGCGGCCGACGTGCGCGGCGCGTTACTCGACCTGTCCTCGGCGCGGCAGGCGGTGGGCGCGGTGCGCGAGCATGTGCGACTGGCGGAGCAGGAGGTCTCGCAGGCACGCGACCGCTTCACCGCCGGCGTGGCGGGCAACGCCGACGTCATCACGGCGTCGCTGTCGCTCAACCAGGCGCGCACGCAGCTCATTGACGCCGAGACGGCATTTCAGTCCGCGCGCATCTCCCTGGCGCGCGCCGAGGGGCACGCGGTCGCACTCCACTGAGTCCCGTTCGCGGGCTGTTCCTGTTTCATTTCACGATTTCCTCATCACGCACCAACCATGGCAACCCCGATCAACCAGAGCGAGCCCACCTCCACGGCGGTCACTCCCAGCGGCAATGGCAGTCGCCGCTGGGTGCGCCCCATCATCGTCGTCATCCTCCTCGTGGCGCTCGGCTGGGGAGTGAAAGCCTACTTGTATGCGCGTGCCCATGTGTCCACGGATGACGCCCAGGTGGAAGGCAACATGACGCCCGTGCTGGCCAAGGTGGGCGGCTACGTACAGCGCCTGACGGTGGACGACAACCAGCACGTGGCCGGCGACTCCCTGCTGGTCCAGATCGACACCTCGGAGTACGCGCTCCGGCTGCTGCAGGCCCAGGCCGAACTGGCGGCGGCGCGTGCCGCGGTCACGGGGCCCAAGGGGGAGGGGCAGGCGCAGGCGGCCGTGCAGGGCGCCATCAGCCATGAGGCTTCGCTGGATGCGCAGATCGGCGCGGCCCAGGCCGAGGTGACCAAGACTGCCGCGGACCTGGCGCGGGCCCGGGAGCTGGTGGCCAAGCAGATCGTGTCGAAGCAGCAGCTCGACGCCGCGCAGGCGGCGGCGGACGCGGCGGCGGCCAGCCTGCAGGCGCTGCGGAAGCAGCAGGTGGCCGCGGGCTCGGGTGTGGTGGCGGCCAGGGCGGGGGTGCGGCTGGCCGAGGCTCGGCTGGCCGCGGCGCAGGCCGCCGTGGTGAACGCCAGGCTGCAGCTCTCGTACACGCATGTGCGGGCGCCCATGGCGGGGCAGGTGTCGCGGAAGCAGGTGGAGGTTGGCCAGCTCGTGCAGCCGGGCCAGCCGCTGATGACCATCGTATCTGATACGGGTGTGTGGATTGTCGCCAACTATAAGGAAACACAACTGACCGACATCCACGTGGGCGAGGCCGTGGAGCTGGAAGTGGATGCCTACCCCGGGTGTGAAGCCGAGGGCTCCGTGGAGAGCATTGCGGCGGCCACCGGCGCCATGTTCTCGCTGTTGCCGCCCGATAACGCCACCGGCAACTTCACCAAGGTGGTGCAGCGGGTGCCGGTGCGGATCGCCGTCAAGCAGGGGTGCGGGCCCAACCGGCCGCTCCGTCCCGGCATGTCGGTGGTGACGCACGTGAATTCGCGGTAGGGCGGCTGGCCGCCCTGTTTATTTCAGGCAAGCAGCGGGGCGGCGGCGCGCACGTGCGGCCGCCCTTCGGTCACCGGCGCGTGGTTACCACCCCGGTGCCAGTTGCAGCCCGAACACCCAGTTCCTGGTGGGCCGCTGGAACGGGTGGGCAATGTATCCTTCCAGGACGATGTATCCCAGGACGCTCACGCGCGCGGTCACTCCCGTGCTGAACACCGGGACGTGGTCCACGCAGTTTACGAACCGCGACTGCTGCTGGTTCACCGCCGACGCGCAACTGGCGGGCACGCCGCTGGCGCCAGAGGTGGTCCACCGGAAGTCGGGGGGCTGCGAGGACGAGTAGGCGATGCCGGCGTCAAAGAACGGCGCGATCTCCACCGGCAGGATGGACGTGGGCAGCAACCCGAACGCGGGCGAGCCGAACAGCGGGATACGGAACTCCAGGTTGATCACGTCCACCCGGCTGCCCAGCATCCGGTCGAAGACAGGGCAGGCATTGGGATTGGCCGGATTCTTGACGCATTCCGTGGAGATGTTGATCGAATTGATGCCGTACCCGCGAATCAGTGTTTCCTCACCCAGGTACACCGGATAGACCTGTCCCTTGCCGTACGCCTCGGCGTCGCGCCCGTAGCGGCCGTAGTGCAGGCCGCGGACGGCAAAGGTGAAGGGGTTGGCAAAGAAGTACCGGCGGTAATCGCCCGAGATGCCCTGGTAGTCCAGCCGGCCGAAGGTGGGGGTGTACTGCACGCGCCACCTCGATCCGGCCACGGGGCCCACATACGCGCTGTTCGAGTTGTCACCCACCAGCGCGATGTTGCCCTGCATGTAGTTGGTGGTGGGTATGCCTCCGGAGCCGCTGGTGCGTTGCTGCGCGACAACCTGGTTGCCCACGAGCGTGAACTGCTGGATCTCGGTGTCGTAGCCCAGGTGCGTGGCCGACAGGCCCAGCTCCAGCCGGCGCGTGGTGGAGAACGGATACTGGGTGTTGAACGCCACCTGGTCAATGTAGATGCGCTGCAGCAACTGGTTGTAATTGACCGCTTGATACGAGTTGCCAGATTGGTCGGTGACGACGGTATCCTGCAGGTACGCGTAGCCCGTGAGGTACGGCACGTGCTCCACGCCCACGGACCAGTTCCAGCGACGCCGGAGGTTGAGGTATTGCACCACGCCGCCTATGTCTTTCACGGTGCCGTTGGCCTGCAGCACGGTGTAGATCTGGCGGTCGCTGAGCTGGTCGCCCCAGAGCGCCGCGATGCCGCCCATCACGCCGGTGCCAAAGTAGCCGCCGGTCTGCACGCCCACGCTCGGCTGGCTGATGGCATCCAGCGAGAACGACGAACGGTAGGGTTTGGTGGTGAAGTCGTTGCCCGACACGAGCCCACCCAGCGGATCGCGCAGGTAGGCGGTGACCGTATTGCTGCCCGGCAGGTCGCCCGGCGGAAGTACGCTGGCGAGGCTGGCTGTCGATGTGGGCTCCACGGGAAGTCCCACTGTCGCCGGCGCC
Source organism: Gemmatimonadaceae bacterium (assembly GCA_035700805.1). GTDB lineage: Bacteria > Gemmatimonadota > Gemmatimonadetes > Gemmatimonadales > Gemmatimonadaceae > JAGWRI01. The sequence goes on from DASSOG010000003.1 coordinate 105,328, forward strand.
TCCAGGCCGTAGATGCCAAAGCCCTGCCCCTGGAAGACCGTGAACAGGGTGCGCCCGGTGGAGGACGCCACGGTGAGCGCTGGTGAGGTCTCGGTAATGCCGCTCACGCCGGTGGCCACCTTCGTCACCCGGGTGACCGTGCCGGCCGCCAGGTTCAGCCGGTAGATGTCACTGAAGCCGTCCTGGTTCGAGATGAACAGCAGGTCCCGGCCATCGGGCGTGTACTGCGGGTTGATCTCCTTGGCCTGGGGAAACGGCGAATACACGGTCACCGGGCCGCCCGTGACGCTGATGGTCGCGAGCTGCAGCGGGGAGTATCGCAGTTCCTGGAAGTCCGTGTAGGCCCCGCGGTCCGTGGCAAAGGCGATGGTCTGGCCGTCAGGCGAAAACGCCGGCATCTCGTCCGCGTAGCGATCATCCGTCAGTTGGTTGACGGCGCCGGTCTGCAGGTTCAGCACATACAGGTCACTGATGCCGCCGCGCATGCCGGCCAGCGCCATCCGCTTTCCGTCGGGCGACCAGGACACCCCGGTCACGGCGTCCACGCCCGGCAGGCTCAGCTTCCGGACAATCTGGCCGTTGGCCACGTTGACCACGGCCACGTTGTTCCGGCCGTTCTCGTCCACGATGAACGCGAATTCCTTGCTGTCGGGCGACCATGCGCCGCTGGAATTGATGAAGTTCAGCGCGTCGAAGTGCCGGTCACTGGACGGCGAGGCCAGCTTGCGGATGATCCTGCCCGTGTGCGCGTCGGCCAGGTACAGGTCAAAGCTGAAGAGCGACCGGGACGAGAAGAACGCCACCGACTGACCGTCGGGGCTGATCACCGGGCTCACATTCTGTTGCTCGGTCCGGCCGTCGCTGGCGCCCATGATGCGCTCGCCGACGTCCTGCGGCTTCGTGCGCCCCACGAGCTGCGAGGTGTACAGCGCCCGGTTGGCCTGCGCCCAGTCGGCGCTGAGCGAATCGGGCAACTCGCCCAGGACGCGCACGATGGCGCCGTTCAGCCCCACCCGCAGCGCGGCGCGGTAGATGTCCACCACGGCGCGGTCCCCCCAGCGGCCCGCCACGTACGCCCACAGCGCCTGGCCGTACCGGTACGGGAAGAACTTGGGGTCGGTGTTGAGCTGATTGATCGTTGGAAATGAGTCGCGCTCCACGGCGTCGCGCATCCACATGGCCGTGAGCTCGCTGTTTCGCCCCAGCGAGAAGTATTCCGCCATGCCCTCGATGAGCCATCCGGGCAGCGTGCCCATGCGCGCCAGCCCATTCGCGTCGCCGCTCTGCGCAATGTCATACTGGAATACGTGTACCAGCTCGTGTCCCAGCACGTGGTCGGTTTCCGCGTAACTCCCCTGCAGCGGCATCACCACGCGTGTGCGCAGCCCTTCCGTGATGCCTTCCACCCCCTGCGCCGGCGCTTCCCCCACTACGTTCGTCTGCTCAAAGTCCGCGTGGTCGGCGTACAGCACGATTGACTTGGTGTCGAACTGGTGCGCGAAGGTGTCGGAATGCCGCGCGTACCACCGCTCCGCCATCCGGCCCGCGTCGTGCGTGGCCAGCGACTCCGCCGGGTAAAAATAGATGTCGAAGTGCTGGGTCTTCAGGATCCGGAAGTCGAAGGTCTGGTACTGCACCTTGTTCCGGCCAAAGTACTGGGCCGACGCGGGCTGCACCCCGCCCAGGACCATCAGCGCCAGGCCCGGGAGGGCCGCACGGACGAACGATCGAATCATTGAAGCCCCACGGTGGAACCGCTGGAAGTGTTCGCCGCCGCCACACGGCCGGTGATGCCAGGTGCACGGCGGGTGGTCGGGTACCCCGGCCGGGAGGCGAGGCCCCTGAAGTTATACGCCTCGCGCACGGAACGTGCCCGAGGGCGGGCTGATGGGCGGGCAGGCTGCATGGTCGTGGGTTCCTAGTACGCCGGAATCAGGCCAAGGTGCCCGGCATTACAAGACGTTAACAGGCGGCCGGGGCTCCAGCCCTGGTCGAGGCATCCGCGTCCAGACCACGCACGGCACATGCCGGACGACGGCACCGTCAGTCGAAATCGTCGCGCCGCTGCCGTTTTCGCTCGCCGCGGCGGCGCTTGCCCTCCAGCCGCCGCTCCACCGACGCCCTCGTGGGCCGGGTGGGGCGCCGTCGCCTTGGCACCACGAGCCCACGTCGCACGATCTCGCGCAGCCGAGCCTCGGCCGCCTCGCGGTTCTGGGCCTGGCTGCGCCGCTCGCTGGCCACCACGCGCAACACACCGTCACCGCTCAGCCGGCTGGCCAGCGCCACCATCAGGCGCTCGCGCTGCGGGTCCGTGACGGCGCGCGACTGTGCGACGTTCCACACAAGCTCCACGCGCGTGGATGACGTGTTGACGTGCTGTCCCCCCGCGCCGCCCGCCCGTGACACCCGCACCTCCAGCTCCTGACGCGGGATGACCACCGATCCATTGACGTGGAGGTCAGGCCCGCCTGGCATTGCCCACCCGCAGTCCGCGGTGCACGCGTACAGCCGCGACGCGCCGGCCGTCCATGGCCACGACCTCGAGTTCGCCGCCGGGATACGGGGCGCGGTCGCCAATGCGCGGCAGCCGCCCCAGCCGGGCAAACGCATAGCCACCCAGCGTCTGCCAGTCGCCGTCGGGAATGGGCAGGCGGTAGTCGCCGCGCACGTCCCGCAACGAGAGGGTGCCGGCCAGCTCCAGCACGCCGTTGGTCTCAATGGCCGATCGTTCGGTCACGTCGTACTCGTCGCTGATGTCGCCAATCACCTGCTCCACCAGGTCTTCCAGCGTCACGATGCCGGCGGTGCCGCCAAATTCATCCAGCACCACGGCAATGTGCGCGCGCGCCCGGCGCAGGTCGTCCAGCACGCGCTGGGCCGGGCGCGTGTCGGGCACGAACACCGTCTCACGGGTGTGCTGGGCCAGGGAAAACGCGCTTCCATCGTCGTGGAGCCAGAGATCCTTGGCCACAAAGACACCGACGATGTCGTCCAGCGATTCCGCGTACACCGGGTACCGCGAGTAGCGCTCGCGCTGCAGGACGGCGCGCACGTCGTCCTCAGTGGCGGTCAGCGGAAGGGCCACGACATCGGTGCGGGGGCGCATGACCTCGCGCACGCACTTGGCCCTGAACTCCAGCACGTCGGCCAGCATCCGGGCGCCGGGGTCCGGCGTGGCCTTGCCGTTGGCGGCGCCAACCAGCCGCGAGAGGGCTTCAACGCCTGGCGGGCGGTCCAGGTCCCCGGGCGGATCCTGGTCCTCCAGCCCGAAAAGCGCCATGTACCGGCGCCTGATGAGCCTGAGCAACCTGTTGCGACGTGGTGAGTTGGGGCGTTGATTCATGGACCTGATGAAAACTGTTGCGTGGGCGGAAACCTGGAAAGCCGCTGATCGTCAATTATCATAGCAGAATGCCAGAGTTGGCCGCCCGGGAAATCTCAGGCACTTTGCAATAAACCACCGATTCCGTGCGTTTTCCCACTGCGGCAGGAACCCCACCATCCATTCAGGTGATGCTCACCCCGCGCCACTTGCTGCGCTGGGTGTATCTGGGTCGGTTTTCGCTGGCCAGCGCGATCTTCATCGCGGCGGTGGTCAACTGGGCCCAGCAGGAAACCGACGCCAGCAAGCTGACCGTGGTGACCGTGGCCTTCGCGTTGGCCACCGTGGTGACGGTGGCATCGTTTGCCTGGAGTGAAATATACGGCCGGCCGCTGGGGAAGACGTTCCTTTATCTGCAGTGCATTGCCGATTTGTTGCTGGTGACGGTGGTGGTGCACGTGACGCCCGGCGGCGCCGAGAGCGGTGGCGTCTCGCAGTTCTCGGCGCTGTACATCCTGGTGATCGCCACGGCCACGCTGATGCTGCCAGTTGGTGGCGGGCTGCTGGTGGCGGCGCTCGGTATCGTCCTGTTCTTTGCCGATACGGTGTTCGGCGTGAATGCCGACCTGCACAACGCCATCGTGTGGGCGCAACTGGCGGTGTTTGCGCTGGTGAGCCTTGGGTGCGCCATCCTGGCGTCGCAGTTGCAGCGCGTGGCGGGCAAGGGCACCGAGGTGCTGGCCGCCGTGCTGGAGCAGGCGCGCCTGGAGGCCGACGATATCCTGCGCAACATCCAGAGCGGCGTGGTGACCATCGATTCCGCAGGGCGGCTGTTGTACGCGAACCCCAAGGCCGCGGCGCTGCTGGGCTCGGACCTCGAATCGGTGCTGCACCAGCCGGTCCTCGATCGCATCGGGCAGGTGTCGCCCGGGCTGGCGGACGCGCTGCAGCAGTCGGTGACGCATCGCATTCGCACCACGCGCGGCGAGGAGGAGGTGACCGTGGCGGGACGCCACTATCCCATCGGGGTCACCACCACCTACACCGAGGGAGACGGCGAGCGCACGGACCGCACGGCCACGGCCATCTTCCAGGACATCTCCGACCAGAAGCGGATGGAGACGCTGCGCCTGCGGGCCGAGCGCCTGGAGGGGGTGGCCGAGCTGAGTGCGTCGCTGGCCCATGAGATCAAGAATCCGCTGGCGTCCATTCGCAGCTCGGTGGAGCAGCTCTCGCGCATGCCGCAGCACACCGACGATGAGCGGACGCTGAGCGGGCTGGTCATGCGCGAGTCGGACCGGCTGTCGCGGTTGCTCACGGAGTTCCTGGACTTCTCGCGCGTGCGCGCCACGCGCATGGCGCCCGTGGACGTCGCCGAGGTGGTGCGGGGGGCGGCACGGCTGGCCGAGGCCCATCCCGATCGCGGGGACCTTGCCATCACCTGCGTCGCGCCCAATGACCGTTCGCTCATAGTGAATGGCGATGAGGACCTGCTGCACCGCGCCGTGTTCAACCTGGTGCTGAACGCGGCGCAGGCATCGGCGGCGGGCGGTGCCATCCGGATTGAGGCCGCCGCGATGTCGCCCGACGAGCCCATGCTGGGGGTGCGCTATGAGGACGGCAGCGTGTCCGTGCGGGTCAGCGACGAGGGGCCCGGCATTGCCCCGGAGATTCGGGATCGCCTGTTCGATCCGTTCTTTACCACCAAGCCCGGGGGCAGCGGGCTGGGGCTGGCCGTGGTGCATCGCGCCATCGAGGCGCACCGCGGCCTGGTGTTCCTGGACACGAGCCCGCGCGGGACCACGTTCACGGTCATCCTGCCGCGCGGCCGAACCACCAACGGAGACCTGACGTGAGCAGTCCATCGCACGACATCCGGCCCACGGTGCTGGTGGTGGATGACGAGTCCGGGATCCTGGAATCGCTGAACATCCTCCTGCGCACCGAAGGCTTCCAGCCCCGATTGGCCCACGGGGGCAAGGAGGGCCTGGAGATGCTGGCCCAGGCATCGCCGGATATCGTCCTCACCGACGTGCGGATGCCGGGCACCGCGGGCGTGGAGATCCTGGCGGCGGCTCGGCAGGCCGATCCGGACGTGCCGGTGATCCTCATGACGGCGCAGGCCACGCTGCAGTCCGCGATGCAGGCGGTGAACGAGGGCGCGTTCTACTATATCCAGAAGCCGTTCCACAACGACGAGCTCGTGGCCATCCTCAGGCGCGCGGCGGAGCATCGGCAGTTGCGCGTGGAGAATCGCTCGCTCAAGCAGGAGATCCGCCAGCGCGACCGCGGTCGCGGCGACCGGCCGGTGGGGACGAGCAAGGCGTGGCTGGAGGTGCTGCGGCTGGCGGAGACGGTGGCCCCCACGGAGAGCACGGTACTCATCCAGGGCGAATCGGGCACCGGCAAGGAGGTGGTGGCGCGCTACATCCACCAGCTTTCGGCGCGCACCGAGGGTGCGTTCCTCTCCATCAACTGCGGCGCGCTGCCCGAAGGCCTGCTGGAGAGCGAGCTGTTCGGGCACGTGAAGGGATCCTTCACGGGCGCGGTGAAGGACAAGTCGGGGCTCTTTGCCGCCGCGGCCAGGGGGACGTTCTTCCTCGATGAAATTGGCGAGACCACGCCCGCCACGCAGGTGAAGCTCCTGCGGGTGCTGCAGCACCGCGAGGTGATTCCGGTGGGCGCGACGGATGCCGAGCCGATCGACGTGCGCGTGGTGGCCGCCACCAACCGCGACCTCGAGGAGGAGATCAAGGGCGGGCGCTTCAGGAGTGATCTCTACTATCGGCTGAACGTCATCCTCTTTCACCTGCCCCCGCTGCGCCAGCGCCGGGAGGACATCCCGCTCCTGGTGGATCACTTCCTGGGCCGCCTCGCGGCCGCGCGCGAGGAACCGCTCAAGCACCTGGATGCGGAGGCCCTGGAAGTGGCGCAGGCCTATCCCTGGCCGGGCAACGTACGCGAGCTGGAGAACGCGCTCGAGCGCGCGGCGATTCTCACCGCGGACGACACGATTCCCGTGAGCGCGCTGCCCGATCGCATCATCAAGCCGCGCGCCGAGCCGCTGGTGGCCGCCCGCACCCCAGCCAACCCCACGCTCGAAGCGGTGGAGCGCGCCTACATCATGTGGGTGCTGCAGACCGAGAACGGCAACAAGTCGCGGGCCGCCGAGGTGCTGGGCATCGATCCCTCCACGCTGCACCGCAAGCTCTCGCGGTACGGGGCGGACGCGTGACGGAGCAGGGCGGATCGGTGGTGGCTGGCGGGGACGCGGGCGTGCGGCGGGGGGCACTCGCCACGCTGGGCGCGCGTGGCATGCGCGCCATTCCCTGGCTGGTACCGCTGGTGGTGTTCGTCGTGGCGCTTCGGGCGGTGGACTACTATCCCGTGGGTGTCGCGTACGACGACGCCGTATATGTAGAACTCGCCAAATCGCTGGCCACCGGACATGGCTATCGGTACCTGCACCTGCCGGGTACGCCGTTCGCCACGCACTATCCCCCGGGCTATCCGTTCTTCCTCTCGCTGCTCTGGCGCGCATGGCCCGACTTTCCGGGCAACGTGCTGCTGTTCAAGGTGGCCAACGCGGTGCTGGTGGCGCTGATTGCCGTGGGACTCGCGCGGTGGGCGCGCGAGCGGTTCGAGCTTCCGCCGGGGCAGGCGGCCATGGCGGCGCTCGTGGCGTCCCTGGGTATTCCCACCCTGATCCTGAGCGCGCTGGTGATGTCGGAGACGCTGTTCGTGGCCATGCTGCTGGCGGCGCTCATCCTCGGTGAGCGCGTGGTGGGCGGCGAGCGACGTGCAGGATGGCTGGTGGGCGCGGGGGTCGTGGGCGGGATGACAACGCTCGTGCGGATGCAGGGCGTGGCAGTGCTTGGCGCAGTCGTGCTCCTCCTGATGTTCCGCCGCCGGTTTCGGGATGCCGCGTGGTACGCTGGCGGCGCGGGGCTCCTGGTGGTGCCATGGCAATGGTGGGTGGCGGCTCACGCGGGCGCCATTGCCGGACCGCTCCAAAGCACGTTCGGCCCGTATTTCCCATGGTGGCTGCAGGCGATGCGCGATGGCGGCGTGGGGTTTTTCCTGAGCACGGTGGCGGCGACCACGCATCTGATCGCGCTCCAGTTTGCCATTGCCCTCCAGCCGATTTTCGTGTGGGGAGCAGGTATCGTCGGGTTTCTGGTGGCCTTGGTGGTGGCTGGGGTTGGCGCGTGGCGGGCTCGGCAGGTGGCGCCGGTTACGCTGGGGTTCCTGGCCATATACTTCGGCCTCATCATCATCTGGCCGTATCCCCCCGGGCGCTTCGTATGGGGCATCTGGCCATTGGCCGTCATGCTGGTGCTGCTGGGTTTACGTGCCCTGGTCCGACGGGAGGTGCCTGGCTGGCTGGCGCGCCGGGGGCGCGCGGGGCTGCTGGTCGCGGCCCTGATCCCCGTGCTCGGGTATGCGCGCTACACGGTCCGCGGCTATTCCGGCGCGTGGTGGACGGCCATCCCCCGCGGGACCGGCCCACAGCTCCGGGCGCAGGTGCTCACGGCACGGGCCGACACCGTGCCCGGTACGGTGTTTGCAACTACTTATGACGTCCCCATCTACCTGTATTCGGGGCATCAGGCGGTGCTGAGCAGCCCGCTGTCCGCCGGGAATTTCCTTCACCCGACCGCCGTGGACCAGGGGGTGCAGGAACTCCGCGAGGTCCTGAAGGCGTATCCAGTGACCCGCGTGATCGCGATGTGGGGTCCTCAGGTGGAGGTGGCCCGCCTGCTCGCCGCCGCGCATCCACCGGAACTCGCGCTCACTGATAGCTTTCCCGACGGCCTGATCTATTCCACCATCAGAGAATGACCATGCCAGACTCCACACCCAGACTGCGTTCGGTGGCGCACTACACGCCGCTCACGCCGCTCGACCTGCACACCTGGCGGCTCTCGGTGCTGGTGCCGGTCTTCAACGAGGCCAGTACCATCGACGCCGTGCTCGACCGCATCCACGCCGCCCCGGTGGCCAAGGAGGTGGTGTGCGTGGATGATTGCTCCACCGATGGCACGCGTGAGCGGCTGCAGGCCCTCAAGGCCGCGGGCAAGATCCACCAGCTCATCCTCCAGGACCGCAACATGGGCAAGGGGGCGGCCATCCGGGCCGCCATTGCGGCGAGCACGGGCGAGGTGGTGATCGTGCAGGATGCCGACCTCGAATACTCGCCCACCGACTGGCCCACCCTGCTGGCGCCCATCATCGACGGGCGCGCTGATGCCTGCTTCGGCTCCCGGTTTCTCGGCGGGCCGCACCGCGTGCTGTATTACTGGCACTCGGTGGGCAACCGGATGCTTACGACGTTCAGCAACATGCTCTCCAACCTGAACCTCACCGACATGGAAGTGTGTTATAAGGCCATCCGTGGAGACCTGGCTCGTTCGCTGCACCTCACGTCCAACCGGTTCGGCTTTGAGCCCGAAGTCACCGCCCGCCTGGCCCGGGCCAGGGCCCGCGTCTTCGAGGTGCCCGTGAGCTATTCCGGGCGCACCTACGCCGAAGGCAAGAAGATCAACTGGAAGGACGGCGTGGCCGCGTTCTGGCACATCCTCTACTACAACCTCTTCGCATGAGGCGCCGGGCCTGGTGGGCGCTGGGTGGGAGCATCGGCCTGCTGGCGCTGGCCGCGTCTGCCACGGGACTCCGCAACCAGTTCGCGTACGACGACGTGGACATGATCCAGATGGATGCCCGGGTGCACACCCTGGCCCACTGGTGGCACCTGTTCGCGCAATCGTACTGGGCCCCCACCTGGGGCGGGGACGGCTACCGTCCGCTGACGGTCATTGGGTTTGCCGTGCAGTGGGCCGTGGGACACGGGACACCGCTGATATACCACATCGTCAATGTCACGCTATACGTGGCCCTGTGCGTGGCGGTATTCTGGCTGATGGTGGGCGTCCTGCCCAGGGTGCCGGCCTGGATTGCCGCCGCGCTGTTTGCCGTGCATCCGGTGCATGTCGAGGCGGTGGGCAACGTGGTGGGGCAGTCGGAACTCACCACAGGGCTGCTCCTGGTGCTGGCCATGGGCATCTATATCCACGGGCGCCGTCGCGGGCCGCTGCCGGCGTGGAAGCAGGTGGCCATAGTAGTCCTCTACGGCCTGGCGATGCTCTTCAAGGAACACGGCATCACCCTGGTGGCCCTGGTGGTGCTGGCGGAGATCACCGTGGTGCCCGACGCCCGGCCGCTGCGTGTCCGGCTGGTGCAACTGCGCCCGTTCCTGCTGGGCATGGTGGCCATGGCCCTGGCCTATCTGTGGGCGCGCGGCGTGGTGCTCTCCGGTGGCCTCGCGGGGTTCCACCCCTACGCCCCGTTCCAGGGTCTCCACCTCTCCACCTCCGATCGCATCCTCACCATGATCGGCCTGTCGCCACAGTGGCTGCGGCTGTTCTACTGGCCGGCCCACCTGGCCACGGAGTATGCGCCGCGCTACGTCACCATCGCGCAGGGGGTGGAGCTCTGGGAACTGCCCGGCCTGCTCCTCATCGTATCCACTCTCGGCCTGTTCTTTGCCACGCTGCGCAAGGCGCCCCTGGCGGCGTTCGGCATCGGCTGGGTGATCATCGCGCTGTCACCGGTCAGCAACTTCCTCCTGCCGGCGGGGTTCCTGATTGCCGAGCGGACGCTGCTGTTTCCGAGCGTCGGTGCGATGCTCCTGCTGGGGGCGCTCATTCCGTACTTCCACGACTGGCTGGCGTCGCGTCGCGTCGCCTGGGTGCTCGGCGTGGCCGTCGCGGGGCTGCTCGTGGCGGGCGCCTGGCGCAGCGCCATGCGGCAGAGAGTCTGGTACGATAACGAGACGCTGATGACGCAGATGGTGAAGGACACCCCCGACAGCTATCGGGCCCACTTCATGCTCGGCTCGTGGTACATGGACACCAAGCGGTCGCCTCAGGGCAATGCGGAATACCGCAAGGCCATGCTGCTCTTCCCATTTGATCCGTCCATGGCCTTCAGCCTGGCCGAGAACTACCGCGTCCACGGGTTCTGCAAACAGGCCATCAAGCTCTACGGATTGGTTATCGAGCTCGACTCGACTTCCGCACTGGGGCGCCCGCAACTGGCTGCCTGCCTCCTGAAGGACAAGCAGTACCAGGCGGCCAGAATGGCGGCGCTGGACGCCATGAGGCACGGCGCGCCGGTGGTGGCCATGCACTGGCTGGTCCTGCTGGCCGACAGCGCCGAAGCGCACCCAGGCGCGCCCGTGTCGGCAGGCCCCTCGGCCCGCAAAACGCCAGAGTCGTTGCAGAACACGCCTCCGGCCACACGGCCACGAGCACCGGCAACTCGCTAACCGACCGTGTATCATCGAGTTAGCCGCTGGCCCCGGGTGTGGCATTGCTCTTGCCATTGTTGTCAGCGACGGCCGCACGGTGACGTGCGGTTGCACGTTCCCTCGCGGCAGGCCAGACCTGCCACCTTCCCCACAGATCGGAGACCGCAAACCATGCATCAGAATCGCAAGGGCTTCACGCTGATCGAGCTACTCATCGTGGTAGTGATCATCGGCATCCTGGCCGCCATCGCCATCCCGAAGTTCGCCAAGACCAAGGATCGCGCGTACGTGACCGCCATGAAGTCGGACCTGAAGAACCTGTCGCTGGCTGAGGAGGGTTTCTTCGTCGATTCGTCCAAGTACACCTCCGCACTCGATACGACCGGCCTCAACTTCAAGGTGACGTCGGGCGTGGGCACGCCGGATATCACGCCGGGCGCCGGGTTCTGGTCGGCCACGGTGTACCACACGCAGTATCCTGGTCACACCTGCGCGATTGCCATCAACACGGCCAATCCGCTGAGCACCACGGCTGGAGAGGGC
>DASSOG010000004.1:0-31653 GCA_035700805.1 Gemmatimonadaceae bacterium
CCTGGTCAACGGTGAGCCGACGGAGTGCAAGCTGGCCAGTGGGGCCAAGGGCTCGCAGCGCGTGATCGTCCGCACGCGGGGCAAGCCGGCCCACTCCGCCTACGCGTACCTCGGCGAGTCGGCCATCGAGCCGATGCTCGCCCTGCTGCCCGGCCTGCACGACATCCCCCTGCCCAGCGATACCACCCTGGGCGACGCCACGCTGAACATCGGCACGATTCGCGGCGGCACGGAGGCGAACATCGTGCCCGCGCTGTGCGAGGCGGAGGTCATGTTCCGCCTGGTGGGCGACGTGGCACCGCTGCGCGCCGCGGTGACGGCCTGGGCCAGCGGCAAGGCCGAACTGGAATGGGGGTCGCACATCCCGCCCCAGCGGTTCCACACGCTGCCTGGTTTCGAGACGGCGCCGGTGTCGTACACGTCCGACATCCCGCTGCTCGACCGGTGGGGTACACCACTGCTGTACGGACCCGGGTCGATTACCGTGGCCCACACGCCAGACGAGTTTGTGGATGTCGGTGAATTGCGGACCGCGGTTGAGGCGTATATCCGCATGGTACGCGCGCTGCTGCAGTCCTGATCCGGTCCTCGAGCGATGCCTTCCTCCCAACCAGCAAAGCGACGCGTTGCCGTACTCGGCGCCACGGGCGCCGTTGGCCAGGCGTTCATCCGCCTGCTGGCGGGCCATCCGTGGTTTGAGATCTCGGGCGTGGCGGCCTCGGGGCGCTCGGCGGGCAAGCCCTACGCGGAGGCCGCGCGGTGGGTGGGCGACGACCCCATTCCGTCGCGCATCGCGGACATGACGGTAAGCGCGTGCGACCCGGATGCCGTGGAGGCGGACATCGTGTTCTCGGCGCTGGATGCCGCCACCGCTGCCGAGGCGGAGCCGGCCTTCGCACGCGCCGGCCGCACGGTGCTGAGCAACGCCAGGAACTACCGGATGGAGCCCGACGTGCCGCTGGTGATCGCCGAGGTGAACCCCGACCACCTGGACATCCTGGACGCGCAGCGCGAGAAGCGCGAGTGGACGGGCGCCATTGTCACCAACGGGAATTGCGGCGCCATCCCGGCGGCGATGGTGCTGGCGCCGCTGCACCAGCAGTTCGGCGTGCGGCGGGTGTTCATGGCCACCATGCAGGCCGTGTCGGGCGCCGGATACCCGGGTGTGCCGAGCCTGGACATCCTGGGTAATGTGATTCCGTATATCGCGGACGAAGAGCCGAAGATCGAAGTCGAGGTGAACAAGATGCTCGGGTTCGTGAGTCGCGGCACCATCCGCCCGGCGCCCTTTGCGCTCACGGCACACGCCAACCGCGTACCGGTGGAACATGGACACACCGTGTGCCTGTCGGTGGAATTCGAGCAGGCGGCCGGCGCCGACGCGGTGCGGGAGGCGCTGCGCGGCTGGACCGGCGCGGAGGTGGCGCGCGGCCTGCCGTCGTCGCCCGCGCGCCCGCTGGTGCTGCGCGAGGAACCCGACCGCCCGCAGCCGCGGCGCGACCGGGGCGAGGGCAACGGGATGTCCGTCGTCGTCGGGCGGGTGCGCCCCGACCCGGTGTTCCACGTGAAGCTGGTGGCCATGGCCCACAACATCATCCGCGGAGCGGCGGGCGCGGCCGTGCTGAACGCCGAATTGATGTCGGTCCGCGGGTTGCTCGGCCGTCCGTGATCGTCCTCAAGTTCGGCGGCACCTCCGTGGCGGATGCCGCCGCCATCACGCGGGCAGGCGAGATTGTCGCGGCCCGGCGGGCACGCGCCCCCATGGTGGTGGTGTCGGCGCTGGGCGGCACGACCAACCAGTTATTGGAGATTGCTGAACAATCCGCGCGGGGGCAGCTCATCCTCGCCTTGCGGTCGGTGGAGGCCATGCGTCAACGGCACCTTGAGGCGGCGGATGCGCTGCTGGGCGCCGGGCGGGAAGGCACCGAGGTGGCCGGCGAGATGAGCGCGATGTTCGACGAACTGGCCAGCCTGGCTGGCGCGCTCTCGGTGCTGGGCGACCTTACGCCGCGCAGCCTGGATGCCTTTGCCGCCTTCGGGGAACAGCTCTCGTCGCTGCTCGTCGCGGCCGCCTTCCGGCGGGGGGGCTTGCCGGCCGTGCACATCGACGCGCGCAGCGTGATGCTCACGGACTCGCACTTCACGCGCGCCGAGCCGCGCGCCGAGGCCATCGCGGAGGCCGCGCAGCGGCTGCTGGGGCCGGTGATCCGCAATGGCGAGATTCCCGTGCTCGGCGGGTTCATCGGCGCGAGTGTCGAGACCGGCGTCACGACGACGCTGGGGCGGGGCGGCAGCGACTACAGCGCCGCGCTGTTCGGCGCCGCGCTGCAGGCGGAGGCCATCGAGATCTGGACCGACGTGGACGGCATGCTCACGGCGGATCCGCGCGTGGTGAAGGCGGCCAGGCTGATTGAACAGGTGGGGTTTGGCGAGGCATCGGAGCTGGCGTCGTTCGGGGCCAAGGTGCTGCACCCCAGCACGATTGCCCCCGCGGTGCGCCTGGGGATCCCGGTGTACGTCCTGAACTCCCGGAATCCGAAGTCACCCGGCACCCGCATCACCTTCGATGCGCCGCGTCGCGCGGTGAGCGCCATCGCCGGCAAGAACAACGTCACGCTGATCAAGGTGCGCTCCCCGCGGATGTTGCTCACTGAAGGGTTCCTGCGCGCGCTGTTCGACATCTTTGAGCGGCACCGGACCTCGGTGGATGTGGTGGCCACGAGCGAAGTCTCGGTGTCGCTCACGGTGGACGACGCCACGCACCTGGATGCGCTCATCGTGGAACTTCGCGCCCTGGGCGACGTGGCCATCGAGCGGAACCGCGGCATCGTGGCGGTGGTCGGCTCGGGGCTGAGTGACGGCGGTGCGTCCATGGCGTGCGCGCTGCGGGCCCTGGGCGACGTGCCGGTGCAGATGCTTTCGTTGAGCGCCACGGGCATCAACCTGACCATCGTGGTGGACGACGACCAGGTGCGGCCCGCCATGCAGCGGTTGCACGCCGCCTTCTTCGAGGGACCGGGAGGATCATGACGCGACTGGCCATCATCGGGCTCGGCAGGATGGGACGTGCCGTGGAGGAACTCGCGCCCTGGCACGGGTTCGACGTCGTGGCTCGCATTGCGCCGAGCGGTGGCAGCGCGAGGGAGGTGACCGCGGCCACGCTCAATGGCGCCGATGTGGCCGTCGAGTTCACCGTGGCGGCGGCCGTGCCGGGACATGTGCGCGCGTGCGCCCAGGCCGGATGCCCGGTGGTGGTGGGCACCACCGGTTGGGATGCGCGGCGGGCGGAAGTGGAATCACTGATTGCTGATGGACCGGGAGCGCTGCTGGCCGCCCCGAATTTTTCGCTGGGCATGGCGGCGTTCATGATGGTGGTGGAGACGGCGGCCGCGGCCATGCGGTCAGCGCCTGGCTTTGACGCGCACATCATTGAGACGCACCACGCGCAGAAGCAGGACGCGCCGTCGGGGACGGCGCTGGCGCTGGCGCGCGCGGCGGCCGCCGGGCTGGGGCGCGACGTGCCCATCACGAGTGTGCGCACCGGGTCGGTGCCGGGCACGCACGAGGTGGTCTTTGACGGGCAGTTCGAGCAGGTTCGCCTGGAGCACGTGGCGCGCGACCGCCGAGTGTTCGCGGAGGGAGCCCTGCGAGCGGCACAATGGCTGGTGGGGCGGCGCGGGGTGTTCACCCTGCGCGACGTACTGACCACCAACAAGGAACCGGGACGATGACGGCAACCAAGTTGACCGGGTGCGGGACGGCGCTGGTCACGCCCTTTGCGGACGACGGCAGCCTTGACGAGCGGGCCCTGCGCGACCTGGTGGAGTGGCAGGTGGCCGAGGGCATCCATTTCCTGGTGCCGTGCGGGTCCACGGGCGAGGCGGCCACCATGACCGTGGAAGAGCAGGTCCGCACGGTTCGCGTGGTGGTGGAACAGGTGAAGGGTCGGCTCCCGGTGGTGGCAGGCGCCACGTCGAACGACACGCAGAAGGCCATCGAGCTGTCGCGCGCGATGGAAGCCGCCGGCGCCACGCACCTGCTGCACGCCTCGCCCATGTACAACAAGCCGCCGCAGCGCGGCATCGTGGCGCACCTCCAGGCGATTGCTTCGGCGACGACGATCCCGATTGTCGTGTACAACGTGCCCGGCCGCACCGCCGGCAACATCGAGGCCGCCACGACCCTCGCGCTGGCCGCCAACCCGCGCATGTGCGCCGTGAAGGAGGCTTCAGGAAACCTGCATCAGA
Organism: Gemmatimonadaceae bacterium; assembly: GCA_035700805.1. Lineage (GTDB taxonomy): Bacteria > Gemmatimonadota > Gemmatimonadetes > Gemmatimonadales > Gemmatimonadaceae > JAGWRI01. The sequence continues at coordinate 4,248 of DASSOG010000004.1, forward strand.
TCACCGATATCCTGGCGGCGCGTCCGACCGGGTTCAGCGTCCTCTCCGGCGATGACGAGATGACGCTGGCGGTCCTGGCGGCCGGTGGTGACGGGATCGTCTCGGTCATCTCGAACGCGACGCCGCGCCTCATGGCGCAACTGGCGGACCGGGCGCTCGCGGGTGACCTGTCTGGCGCGCGCGCCCTGCATTACCAGCTCTTGCCCTGGATGCGCGCGGCCTTTGTGGAATCCAATCCGCTGCCGGTCAAGGCCGCGCTGGCCATGATGGGGCGCATCCGGAACAACCTGCGGCTGCCGCTGGTGCCCATGGATCCTCGGCATGAATCCGCCCTTCGCTCCGCATTGCAGCGCGCGGGGGCCCTCAAGTGAGGTCCGTCCCGCGGTTGGCGGGCCAGCGCGCCATGGCGGTCCGGTGATGTCCAGCCTCGCCGAACGCGTGGATGCGCTGGCCGCCACGCCTGCGGACCTGCCGCTTGATGCCGGAGTCCACGACGTGGTGCGCGAACTGCTGGACGCGCTGGAGATTGGCGCCGTGCGCGCAGCGCAGCGCGGCACTGACAACCGGTGGCAGGCAGTGCCGTGGGTGAAGCGCGGCATCCTGCTGGGGTTTCGCGCGGGGAGCATGGCCGACCTGTCCATTCCGGGCGGCGACGGCGCGCGATTCAGCTTCGTGGACAAGAGCACCTTTCCGCCGCGCCACTTCGTGGTGGCGGACGGGGTGCGCGTGGTGCCCGGCGGTTCCACCATCCGGCGCGGGACGTACGTGGCCCCCGGGGTGGTGTGCATGCCGCCCATGTTCGTGAACGTGGGGGCGTGGGTGGGCAGCGGTACGATGATTGATTCGCACGCGCTGGTGGGCTCGTGCGCGCAGATCGGGGAACGCGTCCACCTGAGCGCCGCGGCGCAGGTGGGCGGGGTGCTGGAGCCGGTGAACGCCAGCCCGGTGGTCATAGAAGATGACGTATTAATTGGCGGCAACTGCGGCGTGTACGAGGGCACGGTGGTGCGCGAGCGCGCGGTGCTGGCGGCGGGCGTGGTGCTCACGCGGGGAACGCCGGTGTTCGACCTGGTGCACGAACAGGTCTATCGCGCCACCGCCGACGCCCCGCTGGAGATCCCCGCCGGTGCGGTGGTGGTGCCGGGCGCTCGCGCCGTGGCCAGGGGGTGGGGCGCCGCGCAGGGGCTGTCGCTCCAGGCGCCGGTGATCGTGAAGTACCGCGATGCGAAGACGGACCTGGCCACCGCGCTGGAAGCGTGGCTGCGCTGACGGGAACGGCGCCATGAAGGTGGGCGGCACCATCCGCGTACCCGGCGACAAGTCCATCTCGCACCGCGCGCTCATGCTGGCCGCGCTCGGTGCCGGAAATTCGGTGGTGCGCGGCATCCTCGACTCGCAGGACGTGCGCAGCACCGCCTCGGTACTGCGGGCCCTGGGCGTGGACATCCCCGCGCTCGCGCCCGAGATACTCGTGCGGGGCGTGGGCACCACGGGCCTCCGCGTTCCACGACACGACCTGGACTGCGGCAACAGCGGCACCACCGCCCGGCTGATCGCGGGGATCGTGGCCGCGCGCCCGTTCACGTCGCGGCTCACGGGCGACGAGAGCCTGAGCGGGCGGCCCATGCTCCGGATTGCCCGACCGCTCGAGGCCATGGGCGCGCGCATCCAGTGTGAACGCGGCGACGGGTTGCCCATGGTGGTGCACGGCGGTGCGCTGCACGCGCTGGAGTGGCGGATGAACGTGGCGAGCGCGCAGGTGAAGAGCGCCATCCTGCTGGCCGGCCTGGTGGGTGGGGTGCCGGTGACCGTGGTGGAACCGTTCCCCTCGCGCGATCACACCGAGCGCATGCTCCGCGCCCGCGGCGTGGATGTGCAGACGCACGAGGGCCGCGTGTCGCTGGTTCCCGTCACCACGCTGCCCTCGGCTGATGTGCCGGTGCCCGCCGATCCCTCGTCGGCGGCGTTCCTCGCCGCGCTGGCCGCGCTGGCCGACACGGGCGAGGTCGTGCTGGAGGACGTGTGCGTGAATCCCACGCGTTCCGGGTTCCTGCAGGTGCTGCGTCGCATGGGCGCGAGCGTCGAGATTGTGCGCGAGGTGATCCAGGGCGGGGAACCCGTGGCCTCGTTGCGCGTGCGGGCCTCGGCCGGCGCGCTGCACGGCATCCACATTGCCGGCGACGAGGTGCCGAGCATGATTGATGAAGTGTCGCTGGCGGCCTGCCTCGCGGCGCGTGCCGAGGGGACCACCCGCATCACCGGCGCGGCCGAGCTGCGCGTGAAGGAGAGCGACCGGATTGTCACGGTGGTGGCGAACCTCCGCCGCCTTGGCGTAAGCGCGGAAGAGCTGCCGGATGGGATGGTGGTGCACGGCACGCGCGCGCCGCTGCGGGGCGCGGTGGTCACCCACGGCGACCATCGCATAGCCATGGCATTCGGCGTGCTGGGCGCGACGGACGGGGCGCAGGTGGAGATTGACGACACCGCGTGCGTGGACGTGTCCTTTCCCGGCTTCTGGGAGCTGCTGGCCCGGACGGTGACCACATGACCGCGCGACGGCTGGTGATCGCCATTGACGGGCCGGCGGCCTCCGGCAAGTCGTCCACGGCGCACGCGGTGGCCGAGCGGCTGAACCTGCAGCACGTGGATTCCGGCTCGCTCTACCGGGCACTCACGGCCGTGGCGCTGGCGGCCGCTGTCCCTCCAGTTCCCGATTCGTGGCCGGAGGCCGAACTGCTGGCGCAGGTCTCGCGGGTGGGCCTGCGGAATGAGGGGCGCGAGTGCGCGCCGACCATCGACGGGGCGCCGGCCGGCGACGCGATTCGCTCGGCTGAGGTGACGCGGCGGGTGTCGGCCGTGGCCGCCGTGCCGGCGGTGCGGGCGTGGGTCAACGACCAGGTGCGCCGCATGGCGGAAGTGCAGGACCTGGTGGTGGATGGCCGGGACATCGGGACGGCGGTGTTTCCGGATGCGGCGCTGAAGGTGTTCCTGGTGGCGGATCCACGGGAGCGCGCCCGTCGGCGGCTGGTGCAGCGGCTGGGGCGGACGCCGGCCGAGGCGGAGATTGCCCAGGAGGCGGAGCGGCTGGTGGAGCGGGACGCACGGGATGCCACCCAGACCGTGCCGGCGCGGGATGCCGTGGTCATGGACACGACCCACCTGACACAGGCGGAGCAGGTGGATCGGATCGTGGCGCTGGCGCGGGCCCTAACTCATGGTGACGACGTCAGTTCGGCTGGTTGACGTCACCTACTGTCCCCACTAACTTTTTTGGTTCGCCCCCGACCGGCCCTCGTGGCGGTTGGCGGGCGCATCGGCAGGCCACCTTCAACCTCGACGCGGCGAGCCATTTTCCGCGGAGTTGGGAGACATCCACGATATCATGAGCGACATCGAAACCCCCACCACAACCGGCAACGCGGCCACCCTGCGCGAGAAGCGCGACGCGCAGAAGTCGCAGCTCCGCCCGCTTGCCAACCGCCGTCCCGAACTCTACGACGAAGACGAATATTCGTCCGCCGATTATGAGCGGATGATGGAGTTGTACAACGGCACCCTTGCCTCCATCGAGGAAGGCGAAATCGTCAAGAGCAAGGTGCTCGAGGTCCGCGATAACCTCGTGGTGCTCGACATCGGCTTCAAGTCCGAAGGCAGCGTGCCGCTGGAGGAGTTCAAGGACCATCCGGACCTCAAGCCCGGGGACGAAGTCGAAGTCCTGCTGGAGCACCTGGAAGACGCCGAAGGCTCGGTCGTCCTGTCCAAGAAGAAGGCCGACTTCATGCGGGTCTGGGAGCGCATTCGCGTGGCCTACGAGACCGACCAGCCGGCGGAAGGCACGCTGGTGAAGAAGATCAAGGGCGGCGTGGTGGTGGACCTCATGGGCGTGGACGCGTTCCTGCCCGGCTCGCAGATCGCGCTGCGTCGCGTGCCGAACATCGATGAACTGCTGGGCCAGAAGTACGAGTTCAAGATCATCAAGCTCAACAAGCGCCGTCGCAACATCGTGGTGTCGCGCCGCGTGATCCTGGAGACCGAGCGCGCCGGCAAGCGCGAGAAGCTCATGAAGGAGCTCCAGAAGGACCAGGTGCGAAAGGGCGTGGTCAAGAACATCACCGACTTTGGCGCCTTCATCGACCTGGGCGGCGTGGACGGCCTGCTCCACATCACCGACATGTCGTGGGGCCGCATCTCGCACCCGTCCGAGATGGTGCAGATTGGCCAGGAGCTGGAGATCAAGGTCCTCGACATCGACTGGACCCGCGAGCGCATCTCGCTGGGGCTCAAGCAGCTCCAGAGCTACCCGTGGAAGGACGTGGCCGACAAGTACCCGGTGGGCACGCGCGTCACGGGCAAGGTGGTGTCCATCACCAACTACGGGGCGTTCATTGAGCTGGAGCCGGGCATCGAAGGGCTGGTGCACATCAGTGAAATGAGCTGGACCCGCAATGTGCGGCACCCGTCCAAGCTGGTCTCCATTGGCGAGACCATCGACGCCGTGGTGCTCAAGGTGGACCAGGACGAGGAGAAGATCTCCCTGGGCATGAAGCAGACCGAGGAAGATCCGTGGATGGTGCTGCCGCTGCGCTACCCGGTGGGGACGCGCATCAATGGCAAGGTCCGCAACCTCACCAGCTTCGGCGCCTTCGTCGAGATCGAGCCGGGCATCGACGGCCTGATCCACATTTCCGACATGAGCTGGACCAAGCGCGTGCAGCATCCGTCGGAAGTGGTGAAGAAGGGGGACGCGGTGGACGTCGTCATCCTGAACATTGACGGCGAGAACAAGCGCATCTCGCTCGGCCTCAAGCAGGCCGCCGAGGATCCGTGGCTCAAGATCGGCGAGACGTATCCGGTGGGCACCGAGCTCCGCGGCCACGTGGTGCGCCTGATGGACAAGGGCGTGGTGGTGGACATCGGCAACGACATCGAGGGCTTCGTGCCCATCTCGCAACTGGCGCCGACGGGGCAGCAGGTGGAGAGTCCGGCGGACCTGGTGTACGAGGGCATGATCCTCGACATGCGCGTGCTCGAGGTGGACCCGATCCACCGCCGCATCGTGCTGGGCGTCACGGCCGTTCCCGAGGAGCAGCCGCCGCGTCCCGAGACCCCGTCCAAGGTGCACACCGAAGACGAGGAAGTGCCGGTGCCCGTGGACCTGAGCGCCGTGGACGACGACGACGAAGACACGAGCGTTGCCGCGGCTCCCGTGGAGCATCCCGCCGAGGGCTGATCCCGCAGTCGCACCTGCTCCCTGAACCGCCCCGGCCGGAAACCTCTCCGACCGGGGCGGTTGCTTTCGAGCCCTTCCGTCCCCTCCGTCCCAGTCTGTGGAGTCCGTATCCCCGTTGGGGGAGTCGGTATTCTCCGTCTCCATCCGTGGAGTCCGTATCCCTCATAGCGGCCGCGTGAGGGTGGTGCTCGCCTGGTTGCGCCCCGTCTTCAACCGGGCGCCGGGGATGCGGAGGACACAGACGGATACGGACTGAACGGATAGGGAGTGAAGACACTACCGGCGTTCCCGGTGCTTCTCGTGTCTCGATCACGGTCGGTGGAGTCGGGATTTCTTTGGCGCTTCGTCCGAATCTGTGGTGACCGTTTCCGGTGTGTCTTCCGGCCTTGTCTGTGGAGTCCGTATCCCGTGTGCACTCCGTGGCCTGGGCCACCCCGTCTGGTAGGCGCATCGCGCGACGGCTACCTTCCCCCCCATGACCATGCGAGACAAGCTGGACCTGCTGGCCGAACGCCGCGCCCAGTCCGAACAGGGCGGAGGCGCCAGGCGCCTCAAAACGCAACACGACAAGGGCAAGCTCTCCGCCCGCGAACGGCTGGACCTGCTGCTGGACGAGGGATCATTCGTGGAGCTGGATCGCTTTGTCACGCACCGGGGCACCGACTTCGGGCTGGCGGACGAGGTGGTGTACGGCGACGGCGTGGTGACCGGCTACGGCCGCATCGACGGACGGCTGGTGTACGTGTTCTCACAGGATTTCACGGTGTTTGGTGGCTCCCTGTCCGAGACGCACGCCGCCAAGATCTGCAAGGTCATGGACCTGGCCGTGCGGAATGGCGCGCCGGTGATCGGCCTCAACGATTCCGGTGGCGCCCGGATCCAGGAAGGCGTGGTCTCGCTGGGCGGCTACGCCGACATCTTCCTGCGCAATACGCTGGCCTCGGGCGTGGTGCCGCAGATCTCGGCCATCCTGGGGCCCTGCGCCGGCGGCGCGGTGTACTCCCCCGCCATCACCGACTTCATCTATATGGTACGCGGGACGTCCTACATGTTCGTCACGGGTCCCAACGTGGTGAAGACGGTGACCCACGAGGACGTGACCATGGAAAAGCTGGGCGGCGCCGATACGCACTGCGCCACGTCCGGCGTGGCACACTTTGCGCACGACTCCGAGCCGGCGTGCCTGCAGGCCATTCGCGAACTGTTCCGCTTCATCCCGTCCAACAACCTCGAGACCGCGCCCACGGGCGCCGGATCTGATCCGCGCGACCGCCGCGATGAGGCACTGCTGGACGTGGTGCCCGACAACGCGAACAAGCCCTACGACATGCGCGAAGTGCTCAAGCGCGTGGTGGACGACGGCGAGTTCTACGAGGTGCAGGCGGAATACGGCGCCAACATCCTCTGTGGCTTCGCGCACCTGGGCGGCCACAGCGTGGGGATCGTCGCCAACCAGCCGGCGGTGCTCGCCGGCGTGCTCGACATCAATGCGTCGCTCAAGGCCGCGCGGTTCATCAGGTTTTGCGACGCGTTCAACATTCCGCTGGTGACGTTCGAGGATGTGCCGGGCTTCCTGCCCGGCGTGGCGCAGGAGCATGGCGGCATCATCAAGCATGGCGCCAAGCTGCTCTTTGCGTACTGCGAAGCCACGGTCCCCAAGCTCACCGTCATCACGCGCAAGGCCTACGGCGGCGCGTACGACGTGATGAGTTCGCGGCACATCCGCGGGGACTTCAACGTGGCCTGGCCCACCGCGGAGATTGCGGTCATGGGCCCCAAGGGCGCGGTCGAGATCCTCTTCCGGAAGGACCTGGCCGAGAGCCCCGATCCCACCGCGGCCATGGACGCCAAGGTGGCGGAGTACACCGAGAAATTTGCCAATCCGTATGTGGCGGCCTCGCGTGGGTACGTGGACGACATCATCGATCCGCGGGACACCCGCCCGCGCCTCATCGATGCGCTGGAGACGCTGCTCACCAAGCGCGATCGGAACCCGCCCAGGAAGCACGGGAACATCCCGCTTTGAACGCGCCCACCGGTCCCATTGCCAAGCTGCTGGTAGCCAACCGCGGCGAGATCGCGCTGCGCGTCATCCGGGCGTGCCGCGAACTGGGCATCGTGTCGGTGGCGGTGTACAGCGACGCCGATGTGCGCGCGCCCCACGTCCGTGAGGCCGACGAGGCCGTCCGCATCGGCGGGGCCGCCGCCTCCGACAGCTACCTGGTGGGGGAGCGCATCATCGAGGCGGCGCGCGCCACCGGGGCGCAGGCCATCCACCCGGGCTACGGCTTCCTGTCCGAACGCGAGTGGTTTTCGCGCGCGGTGCGCGACGCGGGCCTCATCTTCGTGGGGCCGCCGCCCGAGGCCATCGCGGCCATGGGGAGCAAGACGGCCGCCCGCCAGCTTGCCGGGAAGGCCCACGTCCCGATCGTGCCGGGTACCACCGAAGCCCTGGCCGACGCCGCCGAGGCCCAGGCGATCGCGGAGCGCTTTGGCTATCCGGTATTGCTCAAGGCCGCGGCGGGTGGCGGCGGCAAGGGTATGCGCGTGGTCCGCGAGCCGTCGGAAATGGCGTCGTCGCTCGACACGGCGCGCCGGGAGGCGAAGAATGCCTTTGGCGATGACGCGGTGTACGTGGAGAAGTACATCGTCGGGCCTCGGCACGTGGAGATCCAGGTGCTGGCCGACGCGCACGGGCGGTGCGTCTCGCTGGGCGAGCGCGAATGCTCGGTGCAGCGTCGGCACCAGAAGATGATCGAGGAAGCCCCGAGCGTGGCGGTGGACCCGGCGTTGCGGAAGGAGATGGGCGAGACGGCCGTCCGCATGGCCACCGCGGCGGGTTACGTGAACGCGGGCACATGCGAATTCCTGCTCGATCGCGACGGGAACCATTACTTCCTCGAGATGAACACGCGCCTGCAGGTGGAACATCCCGTCACCGAGTTCGTCACTGGCATCGACCTGGTGAAGTGGCAGATCCGGGTGGCAATGGGCGAACACCTGCCGGATTGGTTCGACACGCTCACCCCGCGCGGCTGGGCCATGGAGTGTCGCATCACGAGCGAGGATCCGGCCAACGGATTCCTGCCCTCCACCGGCACGGTCTCGTACTTGCGCGTGCCGGCTGGTCCCGGCGTCCGGTGGGACGGCGGCATCGAAGTCGGGACGGACGTCGGGCTCTACTATGACCCGATGCTCGCCAAGCTCATCGTATGGGCGGCCGATCGCGACGCGGCCATCGCGCGCATGCATCGCGCGCTCATGGAGCTCACGGTGGTGGGGGTGGAGACGTCGCGCGATTTCCACCTGCGCGTGATGGAAGATGACGAGTTCCGGCGCGGCGCCATCGAAATTCAGTGGCTGGAGCGCCGGCTGGCGTCGCTGGTGGAGGCCCGGCCGCCTGAGGCATCGGCGCGCGTGGCCGCCATCGCGGGGGCGCTGCTGGCGGAGCGCGATCGCCATGCCCGGCTTCCCGGCGCGAGCCACGGTGACCCGGCGGCCGCCTCCGGTACTGCCGCCGGGAGACCGCCCGCGCAGACGGACTCGAACTGGGTGCGCGCGGCGCGTCGCGAAGGGATGCAATGAGCGCACCGGCACTCGAGCTCAATATCCACGGCATTGCCGCCGGTGGTGACGGGGTGGGCCGCGCGGATGGGCTGGTGGTGTTCGTCCCACGCTCGGCGCCGGGCGACCGTGTGCGGGTTGACGTGCGGCGCGGCAAGCGCCTGGCTCGCGGTACGCATCTTCAGGTGCTCACGCCTTCTCCCGATCGCGTGCCACCGGCCTGCGTGCACTATGTCCGGGATCGGTGCGGCGGCTGCCAGCTCCAGCACCTGGGCGACGCCGCGCAGCGGTTGGCCAAGGCCACCATCATTCGGGATGCGTTCCAGCGGATTGCCCGCCGGCCGCTGGCCGTGCCGGAGGTACGGCATGGTCCGGCCGCCTGGCGGTACCGGGCCAAGCTGACGCTGGCGCTGCGCCGCAGCGGCGCGGGGTGGCGGGCCGGCCTCCATCGCTACGACGCCCCCGACGAGATATTTGCCCTTGAGGATTGCCTGATAACCGACCAGCGCGTGATGGACGCCTGGCGCGAGATCCTGGCGCACGCTGGGCTGCTGCCGAGGGCCGAGTCCCTGCGCGCCTCGGTGAGGCTGCTGGGCCAGGGGGCCGCCCTCGTGGTGGAAGGCGGCACGCACTGGACGCAGGCGGACGCCCTGCTGGCCGCGGTGCCGGTGCTCACTGGCGTGTGGTGGACGCCCGCGAACGAAGGTGCCCGCCGGCGCCTGGTGGCCAGTCGCGGCGCCGGTCAGGAGCACGGGGCGGCGTTCACCCAGGTGAATGCCACCGTGGCCGCGCTCATGCGGGAGCATGTGCTGTCTCTGGTGCGCGCGCGGGCGCCGCGCACCGTGGTCGATGCGTATTCCGGCGTGGGCGACACCGCCGAACCCGTGGCCCGTGCCGGCGCCACGGTGGTGGCGATTGAGCTGGATCGCGAGGCCAGTCAGGTGTGCGCGCGGCGGCTGCCGGCGGGCTCGCGAGCCGTGACCGGCCGCGTGGAACGCGCGCTGCCTTCGGCGCTGCCGGCCGAACTGGTGATCCTCAACCCGCCGCGGGCGGGCACGACGGCCGCCGTGACGGACGCGCTTGAGCAGGCGTCACCACGGCCGCGATGCATTATCTACGTGAGTTGCGACCCCGCCACGCTGGCGCGCGACGTGGCGCGGCTGCCGTCCTACACGGTGGCCTCGGTGGTGGGATTCGACATGTTTCCGCAGACCGCGCATGTGGAGACGGTCTGCGAATTGGCCCTGCAGGAGGCGGCGACGTGAAGTATTACGTAACTGTGAATGCCGAAGACCACGAAGTGGAGCTGGACGGCGCCACCGCCACCGTGGGTGGCCAGGCCTCGACGGCCCACCTGACCGACGTGGACGGCACTCCCATGCGCCTGGTGAGCGTGGACGGGCGCGTCTATCGCGTGGTAGTCCGTCGTGGCGACCACCGCGGCGCTTATACGCTTTCGCTGGATGGGCACCGGTTTGCAGTGGAGGCGCTGGACGAACGCGCGCACGTCATCCGCAGCCTGTCCGGGGCCGCGGCGGCCGCCGCGGGGCCGGCGCCACTCGTGGCCCCGATGCCGGGGCTCATCGTGCGCGTGAACGTGGCCGTGGGCGACCGCGTATCGGCGGGGCAGGGCCTGGTGGTCATGGAAGCGATGAAGATGGAGAACGAGCTTCGCGCCACGTCCGACGCCACGGTGAAGGCGGTGCTGGCCAGGCAGGGTGAGGCGGTGGAGAAGGGAGCAATCCTGCTCGAGATGGAGTAGCCGCGGGCCATCGGCCCGGGAGGCGTGTCATGAGACGGTGCGTCGCGATCGTGGCGGGGCTGGTCGTGGTGAGTGCGGCGCTCGGGGCGCAGGCGGCGCCGCCGAGCACCGACATCTACCTCGTGCGCCTGCGCGGCGCGGGCTCGGCCATCGCCGACCCGCCGCAGGACGTGACACATCGCGACGGCTACGACAACCAGCCGGCCTTCACGCCCGACGGCCGGTGGCTCCTGTTCACCTCCATCCACGAGGACGGGCAGGCGGACACCTACCGGCTGGACCTCGCGTCCCGGGCCATCACCCGGCTCACCGACACGCCCGAGAGCGAGTATTCGCCAACGCCTATGCCCAACGGCGCAGGGTTCAGCGTGGTGCGCGTGGAGCGCGACTCCGCGCAGCGGCTCTGGGCGTTCAACGCGGATGGGCGCGCGCCGGTCCTGTTGCTGCCAGGCGTGGCGCCGGTGGGCTACCACGTTTGGCTGGATGACCACACGCTGGCGCTCTTCGTGCTCGGCACGCCGAACACGCTGCAACTGGCCGATACGCACACCGGCGACGCCCGCGTGATCGCGCGCGACATCGGGCAGTCGCTGCAGGCCGTACCTGGTGGGAATCGCTTCTCGTTCCTGCAGCACACCGATTCCGCCACCTGGCTGGAGACGGCGGACGCGTCCGCCACCGGCGACGTGCAGCGGGTGGCCATCATGCCGAAGCGCGCAGGCTACGTGGTGTGGGAGTCCCCCACCTCCGTGCTCACGGCCGCCGGTACCGAGATCCTGCGACTGGACCTCTCGCGCGGCGCGGCCGCGGCGTGGGTGCCCATTGCGGACTTCACCGAAGACGGGCTGCGCAACATCTCGCGCCTGGCCATCAGCCCCGATGGCCGGTGGCTGGCCCTGGTGGCCATTCCGGCCGGGGGACAGCCACCGGCCCGCGCACGGCGGGTGCCATAGCGCGGGCGGTGCTGGTTCCCACGGTCCGGTGCCCGATCAGAAGTGCATCACGAACTGCACCAGGAAGGCCTTGGTGTCGGCCGTCACCCCTTGGTGGCCCTCCACATCCTGCAGGTCGGCATAGACAGCGACCTTGCTGTTGAGGTCGTATCCGATGCCGCCTATCAGGAACCGCTGATAACCCGAAGCGCTCGTGTTGGGGGTGTAATGGTCGCCGCGCAGCACCACGGACCAGGGGCTGTCGGCCGTGTGGTGGAGCAGGGCGAACGGCCGCACGATCGCGGAGGCCGAGTACACCGCGCCGGTGACCTTGGTGACCGCCGGGTTGAGGGCTGTGTCCATCGCGTCGGTGCGCCCGGCGTACCCGGCGGCCAGCAACAGGCGCCGGTCGCCCGCCCCGACGTGCAGGCCCCAGCGATCCTTCTGCAGGCCGGAACCAGCGGGATCAAACAGGCGTGCCCGGTACCCCCTGGCGTAGTAGGGCATGATCTCCAGTCCGCGCAGCCACCCCGCATCCGTCCGCGCCGCCAGCGGCGTCCAGCTCAGGCGCAGGTGCACGTCCTTGAACCGGTCGGTCTCCTGCGAGGTGTACCCGGATCCGTTATACACGCCGGCGACCACCTCCCCCCGCTGGCCGGGCAGGGTGTATCGCGCGGCCACGCCCAGGTCCGCGGGAGACACGTATCCCAGTTCGTCTATGGGGGTCTTGGCGATGCCGCGCTGCCAGAAGCGCTCCATGGGGGATATCTCCGGCGTGGGCTGCAGGCCAACCAGCACCGCGAGGGCGCCGGGGTGCCCGCCCTGGCCGCGCCAGGCGGCCCACTCGGCGAAGGCAAACTTCAGGCGGATGGACCACCCGCCGGGCTGCCCGGGCTGGGCCGCGACGTGCAGTGCGTCAGTCGTCACCTGCATCCGGACGTGCTCTCCCGCCGGCATCCGGAAGGTGAGGTAGGCGCGGGTGATGTCGAACGCGTTGGCAGGGCGCTGGGCGCGCGTGCCCCCATTCTGCCACTGTGCATAGACGAGTCCGGACCAGTCGACGGGCGGGGGCGAGGCCTGCTGCGCGGCCTGCTGCGCGCTCAGCGGCACGGCGATGAGGCCGGCAAGCAGCCCGGCCAGGTACCGGCGGTGACCGTAAGGCATAAAGCCTCCGGTTGAGGGGGGTGGGATTCGCGGTCCCTGTCGCGTGGAGCATTGGGGCTCCATGCGGCGAACTCCTCGCCAATTTAATGCGACCCGGCACCGCCGTCCCGGGGCACCTTGGGCGCCTGCCGTCCATTGACGACCCGTGGGCGGCGCGATACGCTGTGGCCGTTCCAGCGGCGCTGCGGCGCCGCCACACCCGCGATGCCCAGTCAGGAATCCCCCACATGGCCGTGTTTTCCGAACTACGCCGGCTGAACCGTCCCCAGCGCGCCGCCTTCGTGGCCAGCTTCCTGGGCTGGACGCTGGACGCGTTTGACTATTTCCTGATGGTCTTCATGCTCCACGCCCTGGCCGAGCAGTTCGGCACGGACATCAAGACCATCACCATCGCGGTCACGCTCACGCTGGCCATGCGCCCGCTGGGCGCGCTGGTGTTCGGGCTGCTGGCCGACCATTTCGGGCGTCGCCCGATCCTGATGCTCGATGTGGTGCTGTTCTCGGTGCTGGAGCTGGCCTCGGCGTTTGCCCCCACGCTCGTGGTGCTGATCGTGCTGCGCGCGGCCTTCGGCTTTGCCATGGGCGGGGAATGGGGCATTGGCGCCTCGCTCACGATGGAGACCATCCCGGCGCGCGCGCGGGGCGTGGTGTCGGGCATCCTGCAGGAGGGCTACGCCGTGGGCTACCTCCTGGCCGCCGTGGTCTATGGGTTGCTGTTCGACCTGATCGGCTGGCGCGGCATGTTCATGGTGGGCGTGGCGCCGGCGCTGCTGGTGCTCTACATCCGCTGGCACGTGGACGAGTCGCCGGTGTGGCAGCAGGCGCGGACGCGGCCACGCGTGGCGCTGTGGAGCTCTATTCGCGAAAACTGGAAGCTCTTCCTGTATGCCGTGGTCCTGATGACGGCGTTCAACTTCTTCAGCCACGGGACGCAGGACCTGTATCCCACCTTCCTGCAGGAGCAGCATGGGTTGTCCACCGGCTCGGTGAGCATCATCTCGATCATCGCGAACCTGGGGGCGATCGCGGGCGGCATCTTCTTTGGCACGCTGTCGCAGCGGATCGGGCGGCGGACGGCCATCATCCTGGCCGCCCTGTTCGGCCTGATGATGGTCCCCATCTGGAGCCTGGCGTCCAGCGTGGTGGTGCTGGCCATTGGCGCGTTCTTCATGCAGGTCTCGGTGCAGGGCGCCTGGGGGGTGATCCCGGTGCACCTGAACGAGCTCTCTCCGAACGAGGTGCGGGGCACGTTCCCCGGCTTTGCCTACCAGTTGGGCAACCTGCTGGCGTCGGGCAATGCCACGCTGCAGGCCGGAATGGCCGAGCGACGTGGGGGGAATTATGGGATTGCGCTGGCGCTGATGGGGGCGTTGATGGCTATCGTGATTGCCGTACTGACGTGGGTGGGTCCCGACGCGACGGGGGTGGCGTTTCACGACGAGGTGAAGGGGTAGGCGGCGTGTGGCGGAGGGAATCCGTCGAATCGCGGACGCCGTCAGTGCCAAAATCATACGAGTGAGCAATTAGGGATCCGGTAACCTTCCACGCACGGCCATCCCGGTGAAGCGCGTAATTGGTGGCACTCGAGGAGTAATAGGTTTTATGCGTGCGCGCCAATGCCGTGGGGCCCATCTTTTTGGCGACGACTACTTGAACGGTGGCGCTGTCACCCGTGAAGTACGGCTCACACACGGTGTACAGGGGGAGACTGTCGGGCGCCTGCGACTCCACCCGAATACCAGGTATCTCGCCGAGCGCGCGTAGCAGCAGCCCGCCGCGGTCGAGGAGTGTGTCAGCTCCCTGGGGCTTCGCCTCCGGGCTGCGGCACGTCCGGTCGCGCACGATTACCGGCAGGTGCACTGCCGTTCGGACCAGATCTGCGCCAAGCACCTTCATCACCGCGGCGGAATCTTGCGTCACGGCGCGTTGCGCAAGGGCGCTTGGCGTCAAAGCGATTGATGTGGCGATGACCAGCGCACACGACTTTATCACGTTGTTGAGGGCTTCATTTTCAGTAATCCCACACATCAGGGGCCGTGGACATAGGGGTGTAGCTGCCACCAATGACCATCGGTAGTTGCTGCTTTGGTGGGCCGTCCGGCCCGCCAGTTCCACCTGGCTCGCAGTACAGTGTCGCCACCTGCTCTGCCTGATCCTCAGCCCCGTATCCAAGGGCATGCGCGAATTCGTGCCGTGCTACCTCTGTGAAATCATCGACATCCATCCAGGGACCATCGCGGTACCTGAAATTTGAAAGATGGATCTCTTCTGGATGCGAGGTGCTTAGCGGGTGGTGGTCTCCCAAAGCCAAGCTGTCACCTGGATTCGCCCGATACTGCGGAGGTTTAACAAAGGGGTCGGGAGTCTGGTAAACCTCATCAATCTCCCCTTCCATCCTGTACGCCAAGTCTCGACAAACTGAGCCAGTGGAAAATTCCGCCAACATTCGCAATGCATCTTCCAGAATTTCCTGGCGACGCTGCGGGTCCAGCACCTCAAGGGGGCAGTCATATGGCCCGTCCCCAGGCTCGCCGAAGTAGTTCTCGCATGAGCCAGACCCGCCAAAAATACTACGGAAAGGCTTAGGGCCTACTTGAGCGGCGGTGTCCGGGGGGGGCGGTCATGCGATCTTGTGTGCATGCGGCGATTATACACCCGATGACAACGGCGTAGCCTATTTGCATTGCCTTGGTGCCGATTCGATACGGATCCTGCATGCCGGCCTCCTGATCATGTAGCGCACCAAGGTACCGTCATTTTCCCAAACGCGCCACCGGCCTGAGAGGTCTCGACCAGTGCACATCGCGGGCCAGGTGCCCCAGAGCTGAACGGTGAAATGAAAGCTACACGAGATCCCATTGACACTCCCTAACTCGTTGCCTAGCTACCACAACTGTCCAAAAACGCCCTCGTGGCTGCCGAGACCCGGGTTGCAATCTGCACCGGTGAGGCGCGGGACCCACTCTGGTTTGTTGAGTTCTGATGAAGACGTTCAGCGCGACGCCGAGCGATATCGAGCATCGGTGGTACATTGTGGACGCGGAAGGCGTGGTGTTCGAGGACCAGCTCCCCGAGGCGGAGGGCGGTTGACCCGCCGTGTTGAGCACCAGTAATAATGTCCCCACATCGCTTCCGATTTCTCAAACGTGGGGGGACCAGCCGTGGGAAGGACTGTCGGTCGATCATGTCGGCATTACCACGGGCTGGCACTCGGGCACGGTGACCGACGCCTGCGTTGACTTTGCGGCTCCGGGCCTCCCCGCGGGCTACGAATGGCAGTGCCAAACGGTGGTTGAGGGGGTTTTTGATCATGGGGATAGTGGTGGTCCGGTATTCACGCGGCTTGGGAGCAAGCGCGTGATGTTTGCCGGAATCCTATCGCGCGCCACCGATTCGACCTGGACGTCCTATACCTTCAGCTCGTATCCCAATATCTGTATTGACTACGATTTCTGCCCCGTGGTAACGCGTTACTGGAGCCATTGACGTTCTCGCGATGGCGCGCGCGACTATTATGGAGGTGAAATAATGCGAAAATCAATACGAGGGGTTCAAGCTGTCTTCGGATGTGGTTGCGTTGCGTTAGCGGCAGGCGACGTTGGCGCACAGGTGCGTGTGACTCCCGGCATCGGGATGGGATTTACCCGGCCGTTAGACCTTGGCCCCAAGTTCGCGAGCGTGACCGGTCGCACCTTGGCGGTTATCAGTTCGGGGTTCACCCTCGCTGGCGGAGCGGAGTTGACATATGCACACGTGCCGGTGTCGCTCAGGCCAGAACTGACGTACACGCGCTACACCGATATGACGGAGCAGGCCGTTCACCAGATTTCCGGGTCGCTGAATGCGGTGGTCCCGTTGTGGCACGGATTCCTTTCTCCGTTCTTGATTAGTGGGGTCGGCATTTCTCACTTTTCGCAATTTCGGCGCATGATGAACATGGACACCGGGAGTCCATATGGTGGGTACACTGCTTTAATCGTTCAGCCCCCCCTGTATGCCGTTGGCCTCAGCGTCGGTGGCGGGGTGGAGTTTTCGCTTGGGTCGGTTCATGGGCGGCTCGAAGCGACCTATTGCCACCTGCGGAGCCTGCCGGGGACACGATTTCGGGGCGGTCCAGATACCTACGTCCCCATCACACTGGCGTACCTGTTCAAATGAAGTGATTCGGGCGAGCCTCGGACCCGCGACGTACGGATTGGAACTCCACCGCTCTGGCACCGGACTCACGCGGCCGTTGACTTTGCCTCGTCACATGCCGGTTCCGCGATGTCCGCCATCGGCGCCCGGTTCCTGGTGCCACCTTCACCAGCGTGCCCCCCCCCGTACCTCCAATGACCCACGGGACACTTCTACTGGTGCCCTGCGCGGGAAATGTCTATCGGCGCTTGACAGGGAGCGGACCCTGCGTTGACACGCCCTAAGTGCTTGCCTAGCTTACAGGTCTGTAAAAAATGCCCTCGTGGCTGCCGAGACCCGGGTTGCAATCTGCACCGGTGAGGCGCGGGACCCACTCCGGTTCGTTGAGTTCTGATGAAGACGTTCAGCGCGACGCCGAGCGATATCGAGCATCGGTGGTACATTGTGGACGCGGAAGGCGTGGTGCTTGGCCGCCTCGCATCCGAGATCGCGAAGGTCATTCGCGGCAAGCACAAGCCCACCTTCACGCCGCACATGGATACCGGTGACAACGTCATCGTGATCAACGCGGCCAAGGTGAAGGTCACCGGCCGCAAGGCCGAGCAGAAGAAGTACTTCTCGCACACGGGCTACATGGGGCACGACCGGATGACACCGTTCGCGACCGTGCTGGCGCGGCATCCCGAGCGGATCATCGAGAAGGCCGTGCACGGCATGCTCCCCAAGACGGCCCTGGGCCGGCAGGTGTTGCGCGGCAAGCTCCGCGTGTACCCCGGCGCCGAGCATCCGCACGTGGCGCAGCAGCCTACGCCGCTCACCATCAAGACCAGCGAGAAGAAGTAACATGCCCGAGACAACGACCATCCATGCGATCGGCCGCCGCAAGGAAGCGGTGTGCCGCGTGTACCTGAAGCCCGGGTCCGGCAAGTGGGACGTGAACGGGCGTACGCTGGGCGATTACTTCCCTCGGCCCACGCTGGTGTCCGCCATCCAGCAGCCGTTCACGGCTACCGATACGCTCGGTCGCTTTGACGTGAAGGCCCGTTGCGAGGGCGGTGGACAGAACGGGCAGGCGGGCGCGCTGCGCCTCGCCGTGGCTCGCGCCCTGGTGAAGCTGGACGAGGAGCATCGCCGCAAGCTGCGCGATCTGGGCTTGCTCACGCGCGACGCGCGGGCGGTGGAACGCAAGAAGCCGGGGCGCCCGAAGGCCAGGAAGCGCTTCCAGTTCAGCAAGCGGTAACAGCAGGACGCCGGCGGTGGTGTGGCCCTCGAGGGCGCACCGGCCGCCGGCGGGCAGCCTATCTCACACGCTTCCCGAGCCCACGCGGGTGCCGGTTCTCCGGTTCGCGGCGGGCGCTGACGGCGGCGGACGACACAACCCAATCGAGGTTCAACACGCTCCATGTCCGACTCGCAACCCACGCTTGAACAGCTGCTCGCCGCCGGCGTCCACTTCGGGCACCAGACGCGCCGCTGGAATCCCAAGATGCGCCGCTTCATCTTCGCCGAGCGCAACGGGATCCATATCATCGACCTGCAGCAGACGCTGCACCAGCTGGAGCTGGCGCAGAAGCTGGCGCGCGAGGTCGTGCTCCGCGGTGAGAACGTGCTCTTTGTCTGCACCAAGACCCAGTTGGCCGGGCTGGTGCGGCAGGCCGCCGAAAGCTGCGGCGCGCACTTCATCACCGAGCGGTGGCTGGGCGGGCTGCTCACCAACTTCCAGACCGTCAAGAAGCAGCTCCGCCGGATGAAGGAGCTGGAGGCCGGCTCGGAGTCGGGCGGTGAGTTTGAGAACTACACCAAGAAGGAACAGCTCATGATGTCCCGGGAGCGCGACAAGCTCACCAAGTACCTGGGCGGCATCAAGGGCATGACGCGGCTGCCGGGGCTGATGTTCGTGGTCGATTCCCGCAAGGAGCGCATTGCGGTGGCCGAGGCCAACAAGCTGAAGATCCCGATGATCGCGGTGGTGGACACGAACGCCGATCCGGACCTGATCACGGTGCCCATCGCGGGCAACGATGACGCGATCCGCTCGGTGGAACTGATTGCCAACGCCATCGCGGCCACGATCTCCGAGGCGCGCCGGGAAGTGCCGGTGCGGGACGAGGCGGAGGAAGGCGAGAGCTATACGTACAGCTCCGACCGTGGCGCGGAGCCTGCCGATGGCGAGCAGGACCGGAAGCGGCGCCGCCGGACGCGCCGCCGTCGCGCCAAGCCCGGGGCCATTGCCGCGCGGATCAGGACGGCGGGTGAGGGCGGCGACGCGGGTGAGGACAGTGGGTCGGGTGACGCTGAGGCGTCGTCCAGCGAAACGGGTGGCGAGGCGTCATCCAGCGAGGGAGTGGGGACGGAGTGATCCGCGCATCGGCGGCCGCCTGGCCGTTCGCTGCGGCGCCTGCCGCGGTAGATTCGACAGACGCCGCCGGCCTCGCGCCGGCGGCGTTTCCGTGAACAGCAAGTACGCAGATAACCGAACAACGATAACGCGAGGACCCGCGCGCACCACGAGCGGGCGGGGGCACGGGTTCCGCGGATAACCGGACAGCAAACTCATCATGGCAACAATCACTGCAAAGGATGTCCAGGAGCTGCGCCAGCGCACCGGTGCCGGGATGATGGACTGCAAGAAGGCCCTCGACGAGACGGCGGGGGACATTGACAAGGCCGTGGAAAACCTGCGCAAGCGCGGGGTTGCCAAGGCCGAGAAGCGGGCCGACCGCACCACGAGTGAGGGGATCATCGGCCACTACGTGCACCACAACGGGCGCGTCGCGGTGCTCGTGGAGTTGAACTGCGAGACGGACTTCGTGGCACGGACCGAGGATTTCCGCGAGCTGGCAAAGCACGTCGCGGAGCACGTGGCCGCCACGGCGCCGCTGGCGGTGGACCGGGACGGGATTCCGGCGGAGAAGATCGAGTCGGAGCGCCGGATCGCCGAGGAGCAGACGCGCGCGGCGGGCAAGCCCGAGGCCATGCTGCAGAAGATTGTCGATGGCAAGATCGAGGCGTTCTTCAAGGACGTGACGCTGCTGGCCCAGCCCTGGGTGCGTGAGCCCAAGCAGACCATCGGCGACCTCGTGAAGGCCGTCTCCGCCAAGACCGGGGAGAACATCCAGGTGAAACGCTTCGTCCGCTACCAGCTCGGGGAGGGGTGACCCGCATGGCCGAACTCCGTTATCCACGTGTACTCATCAAGCTTTCCGGCGAGGCGCTGGCCGGAAAGGTGGGGTTTGGCTTTGACTTTGACGTGATCGACCGGCTGGCGGACGAGGTGGTGCAGGTGATCCAGCTCGGCGCCACCGTCGGGATGGTGATCGGCGGCGGGAACATCGTGCGCGGGGCCATCCTCTCCAGGATGGGGCTGGACCGCGTGACCGCGGATTACATGGGCATGCTGGGCACCGTGATCAACGCCCTGGCCGTGCAGGACGTGCTGGAGCGGAAGGGCATGGACACCCGCGTCATGACGGCCATCCGCATGGAGGAACTGGCGGAACCGTATATCCGGCGCCGGGCCCTGCGGCACTTCGAGAAGGGACGCAGCGTGATCTTTGCCGCCGGCACGGGCAATCCGTATTTTTCCACCGATACGGCGGCCGTGCTGCGGGCCATCCAGATCAAGGCCGACCTGATCATCAAGGCCACGAGCGTGGATGGCGTCTATTCCGCTGACCCGCGGCGGGTGCCGGACGCCAGGCTGTACGAGGAAATCAGCTATCGCGACGTGATGCTGGAGGAGCTCAAGGTCATGGACCAGACGGCGGTGACGCTCTGCAAGGAGAACGCGCTGCCCCTGATCGTCCTCAACATTCACAAGTCGGGCGCGATCGCGCGGGCCGTCCGCGGCGAACGCGAGGGGACTCTCGTCAAATGAGCACACCGCAAGACATCCAGAAGGAGTGCCGTTCCGCGATGGACAAGGCGCTGGATGGCACTCGGCGCGAATTCCAGAACGTGCGGTCGGGCAAGGCCTCGCCCACCATGCTGGACGGGGTGAAGGTGGAGATGTACGGCTCGCTGCTGGCCATGAACCAGGTGGCCACGGTGGCCTCGCCGGAGCCGCGGCTGCTGGTGGTCACGCCGTTCGACAAGGGGCAGTCCAAGGTGGTGGAAAAGGCCATCCGCGAGGCCGGGCTCGGACTGGAGCCTTCCAACCAGGGCGGGTTCATCCGCGTGCCGCTGCCGTCCATGAACGAGGAACGGCGCAAGGAACTGGTGAAGGTGATCCACCGGCTGGGCGAGGACGGCAAGATTGCCATCCGCCACGCGCGGACCGCCGCCCGGGACGCGCTGAAGAAGCTCTCGGGGGTGTCCGAGGACGAGCTGAAGCACGCCGAGAAGGACATCCAGAAGCTGCACGACGATACCATCAAGCACGTGGACGAACTGATCGCGGCGAAGGAAGCCGAGATCATGGAAGTTTAATGATGCGCCGAGGGGGCGTGACGTGAGCGAACTCGTCCGTCGCGTGCTCTTCGCGGTGGTGGCGGTGCCGGTGGCGCTGGCCATCCTGCTGCTGGGCGGTGCCCCGCTGGCGGCGCTGCTGGCGGTGGCGGCCGCGCTGGCGGCGTGGGAGTTCTTCCGGCTGGCGCGCAACGCCGGCAACCAGCCGCTGGACGACATCGGCATCGGGCTGGCGGGGCTGACCCCGCTCGCCGTCCATGCGCGCTACCTGGGCCTGTACGCCGTGCGGCCCGTGGACGTGGTGGTGGTGGTGCTCCTCGTGTGCGTGCTCACGCTCTGGATGCGCGGCTCGAACGGGCAGCCCGTGGCGTCGCTGGGCATCACGTTCCTGGGGGCGCTCTATGCTGGCGGCACGCTCTCCTTTGCGTACGTGCTGCGGTATCACGAGTACGCCCTGGGCGGCCGGGAGGTCTCGTTGGGCGGCTGGCACTTCATCGTCGCGGCCGGCGCGGCGCTGGCCGCGCTCCCCGTGGTGGTCACCTGGGCCACCGACATCGGGGCCTACGTGGTGGGCCGCGCGCTCGGGCGCCGCAAGCTGATGCCCTCCGTGAGTCCCGGCAAGACCGTGGCGGGCGCCGTGGGCGCCGTCCTCGTGGCCGTGATCGTGACCTGGCTGTACGTGCGATACGCGCTGCAGCCCGTGGCCCAGCTCGTGATGACGCCGGTGGGCATCGTGGTGTTTGGCGTCGTGATCAGCATCGCCGCGCAGTTCGGCGACCTGTTCGAGTCCATGCTGAAGCGCGAGGCCGGGGTGAAGGACAGTTCGTCGCTCATCCCCGGCCACGGCGGGGTGCTGGACCGGCTGGACAGCCTGTTCTTCGTGCTGCCGGTGGCCTGCCTGCTGCTCGGGTGGCTGCTGCTGCCGGCGCCGGCATGAGCACCAGCCGGGTGGCCGTGCTCGGCTCCACGGGCTCCATCGGGACCACGGCGCTGCGCGTGCTGGCCCGCCATCCCGGGCGGTTCCGCGTGAGCGCGCTCACTGCCCACTCCAACGCGTCGCTGCTCCGCGAGCAGGCGTCGGCCTGGAAGCCGGCGTTCGTGGGGCTGGTGTGCGGGGAGCACGCGCGCGCCGGGGACGACGCGTCCTGGTGCCTGGGCGCGGACTGCCTGGTGGAGGCCGCGTCCCGCGACGACGTGGACGTGGTGCTGAACGCCGTGGTGGGATCGGTGGGGCTGGACGCCACGCTCGCGGCGCTGGAGCGCGGCAAGCGCGTGGCGCTGGCCAATAAGGAAACGCTCGTAATGGGCGGGCACCTGGTCAACGCGGCCGAGGTGAGCGGGCGCGGGCAGGTGGTGCCCGTGGACAGCGAACACAGCGCCGTATTGCAGTGCATCGCGGGCCGGCGCGACACCGAGGTCCGCCGCATCGTGCTCACGGCATCGGGCGGGCCGCTGCGCGAGTGGCCCACGGCGCGGCTGGGGCAGGCGACCCTCGATGACGTCCTGCGCCATCCCACCTGGCGGATGGGGCGCAAGATCACCGTGGACAGCGCCACACTGGCCAACAAGGCGCTGGAGGTGATCGAGGCGCATTACCTGTTTGGCCTGCCGTATGACCGCATTGACGTGGTGGTCCACCCGCAGAGCATCGTGCACTCGTTCGTGGAGTTCGTGGATGGGAGCGTGGTGGCGCAACTGGGGGTGCCCAGCATGGAGCTGCCGGTGCTGTATGCCCTCACGCACCCGGAGCGCATCGAGGATGGCGGGATTCCGCGGTTCGACCCGGTGCAGGCGTCGCCGCTCACCTTCGAACCGCCGCGGATGGACGCCTTTCCCGCGCTCCGCCTCGGGATTGCCGCCGGCCGGCAGGGAGGGGCGGCGCCGGCCGTCTTCAATGCGGCAAACGAGCAGGCCGTGGCCATATTTCTGGATGGGCGCATCGGGTTTGCCGACATCGCGGCAGGCATAGAGGGTGCGCTCGACGCGCTGGGTGGCGTCGCCGGTGACACGCGCCATGCGCTGGCGGCCGCCGACGCCGCGGCTCGGCGCCATGTGCGGGAGCGGTTCCAATGCTAGCGCTGCTGGCCCCCATCCTGGTCTTCGGGCTCGTGATCTTTGTGCACGAGCTGGGGCACTTCCTGGCCGCCAAGGCCATGGGCGTGTACGCGCCCCGGTTCTCCATCGGGTTCGGGCCGGCGCTCTGGAAGATGCGCCATCGCGAGACGGAGTACGTGCTGGCCCTGCTGCCGCTGGGTGGCTACGTGCGGATGGCCTCGCGCCATGACGAGACTTCAGCGTTCCTGGAAGGGGGCAACGAGGACGAGAAGACCGGCCTGCAGCCGGGCGACGTCGGCTTCGACCCCGAGGCCATGGTGCCGTTCGGACCGAAGCCGGTGCCGGAGCACCGGTGGTTCGAGTCCAAGTCGCTGCCCGCCCGGTTGCTGATCCTGCTGGCCGGCGTGGCGATGAACGCGGTGCTCGCGGTGGTGCTGGCCGTGGGGCTCGCGGCGCATTTCGGCCGGACCATCGTCCCCACCCGCGTGGTGGGCGATGTGCGGGTTCCCTCCGTCCCGGGGGGCGCCGCGCTCGCCGCGCTGCATGCCGGCGACACCGTGTACACCGTGGACGGCGACAGCGTGCAGAACTGGACGGACGTGATTTCCCGACTGGCGCTCAGCCGGTCGGACGTGACGTTCGGGACCCAGCACGGCCAGGTCACGGTGCCGTTCACCGATTCGCTCACGCCCGCCGTGGTGGCGGGCGCGATGGACTTCTGGATCGCACCGGTCATCGACTCGGTGATCGCGGGCGGGGCCGCGGCGAAGGCCGGCATGGAGTCGGGCGACAGCGTGGTGGCGGTGAACGGACAGCCGGTGGCGGGCTTTGCGGACCTGGTCCGGGTGGTGAGCGCCTCAGCCGGCCGCCCGCTGGCCGTCACGGTGGCGCGCGGGACGTCGCGCCTCGATCTCCGGGTAACGCCCGAGGCCACGCCGGTGCCCAACCCCGTGACGGGCGCGGTGGATACGGTGGGGCGGGTGGGGGTGGCCGCGCGCCAGGACGTGATTCATCAGGCGCTGGGGTTCGGTGAGGCCGTTGCGAGTGGCACCAAGGCGACCTGGGTGATGGGGGGCGCCGTGGTGGGCACGGTGCGCGACCTCCTGACCCGGAAGGTTTCGGTGAAGCAACTGGGCGGGCCCATCGCGATCACCCGGGTGTCGGTGCAGGCCGCCCGGAGTGGCATGGAGACGCTGTTTTACCTGATCGCGTTCCTGAGCATCAACGTGGCGGTGCTGAACCTGCTGCCGGTCCCGCTCCTGGACGGGGGGCAGATCCTGCTCGTCGTGGTGGAGAGCGCCAAGGGGAGTCCGTTCAGCCCCCGCACCCGGGAGAATATCCTGCGGCTGGGGCTGGTGCTGATCGCGCTGCTGTTCATCGTGGTGACGTTCAACGATGCCCGGGCCTGGCTGGGGCAGCTGCTGTCGTAGCCCCCTCCCTTTACACGGGATGGAAGCCCGGTTAACTTCACCTGCTGCAACTGATTCGGTGAAATTTGTCAAGCCGCCAATGGGGCGGGGATCATCACGTCATGTCATTTCAGAAGTCGCCCGACATCGCGAAGTACAAGGCCCACGAGACCGACACCGGCTCAACCCGCGTGCAGGTTGCTGTGCTCACCGAGCGCATCAATTACCTGACCGCGCACTTCCGGACGCACCAGAAGGACCATCACAGCCGGCGCGGCCTGCTGAAAATGGTCGGCCAGCGCAAGCGGCTGCTGGGGTACCTGCGTCGCACGGATGTCGAGGCCTATCGCCAACTCGTGCAGGACCTCGAGCTCCGCTCCTAGGGTGAGCGTGATGACGACGCGCGCGGATTGCCACAACGTGGCCCGCGCGCTTTTTGTATTCCACAAGGAACCAACCACATGATGCAACGCATCGAGAAGACCTTTGCCGGTCGCAAGCTCGTCATCGAGACGGGCCGCATGGCAAAGCAGGCGGCCGGCTCGGCCGTCGTGCAGTTCGGCGATACCATGGTCATTGCCGCCTGCACCGTGAGCGACAAGGAAAGCACGCTCCCGTTTTTCCCCCTGCTCGTTGAGTATCGCGAGAAGACCTACGCTGCCGGCAAGATCCCGGGCGGATTCATCAAGCGCGAAGGCCGGCCGCACGACAACGAGATCCTGTCGGCCCGCGTGATCGATCGGTCCATCCGCCCGCTGTTCCCCGAGGGCTTCAAGAACGAAGTCCAGGTGTTCATCTACGTCGTCTCCGCCGACCAGGAGAACGACGCCGACGTGCTGGCGCTGGTCGCCGCGTCCTTTGCCATCAACGCGTCGCGCATCCCGTTCCTGGGCCCCATCGCCGCCGTGCGCGTGGGCCGCGTCCAGGACAACTGGCTGCTGAACCCCACGTTCAAGCAGCTCGAGTTCAGCGACATGGACATCGTGGTGGCCGGCTACCGGGATTCCATCTGCATGGTGGAGGGTGGCGCGCTCCAGGTGTCCGAGGAGGACGTCGTCTCCGCCATTGAAGTGGCCAGCGGCGGCATCAAGGAGCTGATCGACGCGCAGGAAGAACTGCTCGCGAAGATGGATGACCGCCCGGCCAAGATGCCGTGGAAGAAGGTCGAGCGTCCCGAGGGCCTGGAGGCCCGCGTGCGCGAACTGGCCGAGCCGAAGATCGCCGAGGCCATCAACCAGAAGGAAAAGCACACCCGCGTCCAGGCCGTGGAACACGTCAAGGATGCCGTGGTCGAGCAGCTCAAGGAGAGCTTCCCCGACAACATCGGTGACGTGAAGGGCGTGCTGGGCGACGTGGAGTACGAGACCCTCCGCGCGCAGGTGCTGGATACCAAGCTCCGGGTGGACGGGCGCAAGCTCAATGAGGTGCGTCCCATCAGCATCGACATGGGTGTCCTGCCACGCGCCCACGGCTCGGCGCTCTTCACCCGCGGCCAGACCCAGGCGCTGGTGAGCGTCACGCTGGGCACGGCCAACGACGCCCAGCGGCTGGACAGCATTGACGACGCCGCGGAGACCACCAAGTCGTTCATGCTGCACTACAACTTCCCGCCGTTCTCCACTGGCGAAGTCCGGCCGATGCGCGGCGTCTCCCGCCGCGAGATCGGACACGGCAACCTGGCCGAGCGCGCCCTGCAGGCGCTGCTGCCACCGTTCGAGGAGTTCCCGTACACCATTCGCGTGGTGTCGGACATCATGGAATCCAACGGCTCGTCGTCCATGGCGTCCATCTGCGGCGGCTCGCTGTCGTTGTTCCACGCCGGCGTCCCGATGGGCGCGGCCGTGGCCGGCGTGGCCATGGGGCTCATCTCCGAGGGGAAGAAGTACGCGATCCTCACGGACATCCTGGGCACCGAGGACCACCTGGGCGACATGGACTTCAAGGTCGCGGGTACGGCCGACGGGATCACGTCCATCCAGATGGACATCAAGATCCAGGGGCTGGACCTGAAGATCATGAAGGAAGCCCTGGCGCAGGCCCACGAGGGCCGGATGCACATCCTGGGCAAGATGAACGAGGCGATGGCCAAGCCGGCGGACGATCTGTCGCCGTTCGCGCCGCGCATCGTCACCATGAACATCAACCCCGAGAAGATCGGCGACCTGATCGGCCCCAAGGGCAAGACGATCCGCGGCATCCAGGACGAGACGGGCGCCGAGATCACGGTGGACGACGCCGGACTGGTGACCATCGCGGCGGTGGGCGGCGAGCCCATGGAGCGTGCCCGGCAGATGGTGCAGGCCGTCACGGCCGAGCCGGTGGTGGGCGAGGTCTATGAGGGTCCGGTAAAGTCCACGACGGCGTTCGGCGCCTTCGTGGAGATCATGCCGGGCACCGAGGGCCTGCTGCACATCTCCGAGTTGAGCCACACCCGCACCGAGAAGACGGAGGACGTGGTCAAGAAGGGCGACCGCGTGAAGGTCAAGCTCATCGAACGCGATGAGCGCGGCCGCCTGCGTCTCTCGATGAAGGCGCTGCAGCCCAAGCCGGAGGGCACGCCGGATGCCGGCGCGTCCGACGGCAACGGAGCGTCCGACGCCAACGAAGGCGAGCACGGGGAGCACCGTCGCGGACGCCGCGGCGAGCGGTCGCACCGGTCGTGAGCCGCGCGGCGCGAGCCGCCGAGCCCGACTTCCGCAGCACCACGCTGCCCAATGGACTGACCGTACTCTCGGAGCACATGCCG
>DASSOG010000005.1:0-23474 GCA_035700805.1 Gemmatimonadaceae bacterium
CCCGAAGGCCTCCGCCCCGGTCAAGCCCTGGGGCTGCCGCTTGAACATGTGCGACAACCCGTCGAGCAGGCGCAGTTCCGTGGGCCGGGCCGCCCGCACGTCGCGCAACCGCTGGGCGTGGTGCACGCCCAGGTTGGCATCACTGGTACCATGCACAATGAGCACGGGGCCGTCGTACTCCGCGATAGCCGCGGCCGGCCCGAAAGTGATCGAGCGCCAGCCGAGCGATCGTCATGCGGCCGGCCCAGTCGCGAATGCTCGCGGCAGCATCGGCGTCCACCATCTCGCTGCCGGTGCCAGGTCCGAGTTTCGCAAACCGGTACACCGCCAGCCCGCGCGCCGCCATCTGCTCCGCCAGGAACGCATTGGTCCGGGGAAACGCATGCCACGCGGGATAGTCGCCGTTCACGTCACTGAACAGCGACCCGGGCACCAGCAGCACCGCGCCAGCAGGTGCACCGGACGTGGGCAGGGTCAGCATCGCCGGCACGGTGTACCCGGGAATACGCAGCGTGAGCGGGATATCGGTGGAGGTGGACCCCAGTGATCTCAGCGGCACCCCGGTTGACTACCGGAGCGACTCGCCCCCCATCAACACCGCCATGATCGCCTTCTGCACATGCAGGCGATTCTCGGCCTCGTCCCACACGACGCTCTGCGGCCCGTCGATCACGTCGGCCGTGACCTCCTCCCCCCGGTGCGCCGGCAGGCAGTGCAGGAAGATGGCCTTGGGATCGGCCGCATGCATCAACTTCGCATTCACCACGAACTTCGCGAACGCCTTGGCGCGCGTCCGCTGCTCCTCCTCCTGCCCCATGGACGCCCACACATCCGTGGTCACCACATGCGCCCCCTGGGCGGCGGCCATGGGATCGTGTCCCACGGTGATGGTGGCGTGCTTCCGCGCTTCCGCCAGCAGGTGATCCGCGGGTTCGTAGCCGGCGGGACAGGCAATGCGCAGCTCGAAGCCGAGCCGGCCCGCCGCGTTGATCCACGAATTGGCCATGTTGTTCCCGTCGCCAATCCATGCAATCACTTTCTTCTCATAACTCCCAAGGTGCTGCTTGACGGTCAGCAGGTCGGCCAGCACCTGGCACGGATGCACCAGGTCGGTGAGCCCGTTGATCACTGGCACGCTGGCGTATTGCGCCAGCACCTCGATGTCCTGGTGGGCAAAGGTGCGGATCATGATGCCGTTCACGTAGCGCGAGAGCACCCGCGCGGTATCGGCAATGGGCTCCCCCCTGCCCAACTGGACATCGCGCGGGCTCAGGAACAGCGCGTGCCCGCCAAGCTGGAAGGTGCCCGCCTCGAACGAGACGCGGGTGCGCGTGGAGGCCTTCATGAAGATCATGGCCAGCGTCTTGCCGGCGAGCGGCTGCTTGCGGTACGCGCCGTTCCGCATCCGCTCGGCGAGATCGAACACGCCGTCGATTTCCGCGCGCGAAAAATCGGGGATCTGCAGGAAGTCCCGGTGGGGGGGCTGGGATGCTGCGGTCGCTGGCACGGGCGACGCGCTGGCTCGAACGGGCTTGGCCATGGTGAATCGCAGGGGTAGACGTTGGGTGGAACCCGCCGGATCGCCGGGTCCGGCGTGGAGTTAACGGGGGCGCCGCGGGGAGGTCAAGGGCGGCGACCCGGTCGCCTCAAAAACCCCGCGTCGCGGTGACCCCGGCATAAATCCGCCGCGCCGTGGTCCCGGGCCAGAGCAGCGGGTGCGCGTCGAGCAGGTTGGTCACCCCGATGTTCGCCTCCACGCCCTCCGCCAGGGCCCGTTGCACGTTGAAGTCCACCCGCGTGAACGCGCCCCGACGCACCACCGTGGTAGCGCCGAACTGCGACTCGAAGGACGCCGGCGCCCGGCCCCAGTAGAGCGCCGTCACCGACGGGCGGAAGCCGGCCGGCAGGCGAAAGGCGGCCGAGACGCGGCCCGACTGCGGAGTGACACCCAGCAGCGGGAGGTTCGCGCCGCGGTCCCGGCCTTCCACATACCCGAACGACGCGTCGAGCGAGAGGGGCGCCCATGCCACCCCCGCGTCCAGGTCCACGCCGCGCGTGATGCCGTGGGCCACATTGGCGTACGTATATGACTGGAGGCCCGCCGAGTCCGCCAGGGCAATGTCCTCGATGAACCCGGAGAACCAGTTGCCGTACGCCTGGAAGCGCGCGTACGTGCGCGCCCCGGTCCATTCGAGGCCGCCGGAAATGTTCCGCGAGGTCTCAGGGGACAGGTCGGGATTGCCATGCACCACGTATCCCGCCGAGCCATTCAGGAAAGTGAGATACTGCTCCTTGAAGGCCGGCGCCCGATACCCGGCGCCCGCCGACGCGCGCAGGCGGAACCCGCCGCCGAGCCGAGTCATGGTGGCCAGCTTCGGGGTGAAGTGCGTGCCCCACTGGCTGCTGTAACTCACGCGGGCGCCAGGCACGAGCGAGACCGGCCCCCAGTGCACGGTGTACTGCGCGAACGGCTCGGCGGTCCAGTCGGTACGCCTGCCCAGCGTGATGCGGGGGCTGGCCAGGACATCGTGGTCCAGGTCGAGCCCGGCGTCCACCGTGCCGCGGCCCAGCGGCGCGCTGTACGTCACCTCACCGCGCAGCAGCGCCGCGCGAGAGAAGTCGCCGGAATCGGTGACCGGTTCGGGCAGCGTGGACTCCCGGCTCAGATGCGAGAACGTCGAGTAGTAGAGCGTGCTCGCCAGCTCGCCGCTTCGCGCGGACCCGACGGGACCGCTGACGGTCATTCGGCTGTCGAGCTGGGTGTTATTGGAGAAATTATAAAGCTGTCCTGTCTGCCAGCGTTGGTCCTCCAGCACGCCGAACATCGAGGCATCCACCTTGAGCCCCGACGTGCCCGGCATCCACTGGAACTTGCCATTGGCATCCCAGTGACCGGTGCGCGCCGCCCGCTGGTCGGTGCGGCCAGGCTGCACGTCATCGCCGCGCCGGCCGGCGCCCAGCGTGCCCGTCCACCGGTCCCCGCCGCCCTCAAGCGCAGCGTCCGCATCCAGCCGGCCCTGCGTACCGCCCGTTACCGCCGCGCGCATCATCGGCGCGCCGCCCAGCCCGCTGCGCGTAATGATGTTCACCACGCCTCCCATGGCCGCAGAGCCGTAGAGCGTGGACAGGGGCCCCTTGATCACTTCCACATGGTCCACCATCCACGTGGGAACGCGCGAGAGGTCCAGCTCGCCGTCAATGCGACCCACCAGGGGCTGGCCGTCGATCAGCACCATCACCCGCTCGGACGACAGCCCCTGCATCTGGATGCCGCCGCTGCCTATGGCGCTGGGTTGCGGCTGCAGGCCGACGAATTGGGTCAGCAGCGCGTTGAGGTTGGACGCGCCACTGCGCTCAATATCAGATCGCGAAACGACCTCGGTGGTGACCGGGGCATCGGTCACCCGCTGCAGCCGGCGCGACGCGGTGCTCACCACGGCGGTCAGCATCTGCGGCACGTGCACCGAATCGCGCTGCGCGGAATCCGGTGGAACCTGGGCAGGCAGCTCGAACGCGGCCAGCAGGTTCATGCACAGCCCCGCGAGCGCCATTACCGGGCAGCCACCCCGCCCCCGGGCCTTCCCGCCGCGCCGGCGCGCGCGCGGCAGCATGGCCGGCGCCGCCCGCCAGCCACGTACCAGGACGGTGTGGACGCGCCAGGCCCAGCTTTTCATCACTCTACCAGCTTGGCGGCTCGAACCGTGAGCTGCCCGAACGTCCCGTCGGTCCCGTAGTAACCCGCAATCTGGACCTTGTACACATCGGTCCCGCGCTTCACCAGGTACACGTCGTAGGTGGGGTACACCTGGTGAACGGTGGGATCGTACCGATACGGCAGGTCCGTCAGGAAGGCGCCCCCGGCGCCGTCGGTCTCGAACGCGTTCGCGGGAATGCCCGCGGCGCCCACCGGGATGTTCGTGATGGACGCGTACGACGTGTAGAAGGAGGACGGCACGAGCAGCACCGCGGCCACGTCCCCACTCCCGCTCACGCCGCCATTCACGTAAATGGTATAACCTTGCAGCGCGATGTCCCAGGCAGCCGGCTCGGTGCTGGAGGTGTCGCCGGTGGTGAGGTTCACGTAGATCCTGCCGCCGCCGGACAGGTCAGCCACCGCCTGCTGGTCGGCGCCCAGCGTCCCGGCGGATGTCGGCTGAACCGCCCATTCCAGGGTCACCTGTCCCGCGTTGGCCTGCGTGGGCGAGCCCAGGGCCGTGACGTGCAACTTGGCGTACCCGCCGGATGTCGAAGCCAGCCGCAGCCCGAACACCGAGCCCGTCGGCGCGATGGCGTGGGTGCCTGGGTCATAGGCATACCACCCGCTGATGGCGTGCGACTCCGCGTCGGCCTTGAAGAATGAGTCTACTGGAATGTCCGCCGAGGTGACCGATGAAAATGCCGCGGCCCCATCGGCCGCCGAGAGCGCCTTCACCTGGTCGAGCGAAAGCGACTCGTTCACGCACAGGCAGACGGCGCGGTCGCTGCCCGGCCCGCTGGCGCCGCCGTTGACCAGCACGGCGGGCTCCGAGGTGAACGCCACGTCCCACGTGGTGGTGGATTGCGGGTCCGCGCCGGAGATCACCGATGGCTCGGGCCCGAGCGCCACGTACACGGGACCGGCCGTGGTGTTGATCGTGATGGATGGGAGGTCGCCCCCCGGATTGGTGGGGCCATTGTCGGACCCGCAGGCGGCGGCAAACCCGAGGCCCAGGGCGGCCAGGGTGAAGAATGGAAGCCTGGATATCATGTGAAGAAGACCGTGTGAAGGTTCCGGCGGCGTATGGAGCCAGCCTTGACGATTTTTATCGACCGTTCGGGCGAGTCACAATCGGGATTTCTCCCACACAACCACCCCGAGCCGGGATTGGTTCCGGTGCCCGACATCCGGAACCTACAGGATGTACCGCCGCAGGTCCTCGTCTTCCACGATGGCCTTGAGCTTATCCCGCACCGCCTCGGCATCCACCACGATGTCCGCCTTCCCCCGGTCGGGCAGCTCGTAGAGGATCTCCTCCAGTTGCGTGGTCATCACCGTGTGCAGGCGCCGGGCGCCGATGTTCTCCATGCGCTCGTTCACCAGCGCCGAAATCCGGGCAATTTCCCGGATGCCATCGTCAGTAAACGTGAGTTTGGCGCCCTCGGCCTCGACCAGCGCCGCATACTGCTTGGTCAGCGCGTTTTCGGGCTCGGTCATGATGCGGACGAAATCGGCCTCGGTGAGCGGCTTGAGCTCCACGCGGATCGGGAACCGGCCCTGCAGTTCGGGAATGAGGTCGCTGGGCTTGGACACATGAAACGCGCCGGCGGCGATGAAGAGCACGTGGTCCGTCTTCACCATGCCGTACTTGGTCTGGACGTTGGAGCCTTCCACGATGGGCAGCAGGTCGCGCTGCACGCCTTCGCGCGAGATGTCCGGCCCGCCCATCTGCGAGCGCTCGCCCGCGATCTTGTCAATCTCGTCCAGGAAGATGATGCCCAGCTTCTCCACGCGCTCCAGCGCATCGGCGGTCACCTCCTCGATGTCGATCAGCTTTTCGTACTCCTGCTCCAGCAGGATGCGCCGAGCCTCGCGCACCTTGACCGTGCGCGTGCGGTGGCGCTTGGGGAGCATGTCCTTGAGCATGTCGGTGAAGTTTTCCATGCCTTCGGCCGCGCCCTGCGTGGAGAGGACGTCCAGCATCGGCGAGCGTGGCGTGACTTCCACCTCCACCTCGCGCGCCTCCAACTGCCCGTCCTTCAGCAGCTGGTGCAGCTTCTCGCGAGTGCGCTGGTGGCGCTCGTTGGCCAGCTCCTGGTCGCGCGAGACGTCCCCCCTGGCCGACACGACGAAGACGTTGCTCCCCTCCTCCCGCTGCCCCGGGTCGGCGGGCTGGGCCGCCGGCGGTTCGGGCGGGGGCAGCAGCAGGTCGAGCAGGCGCTGTTCCACGCGCTCCTGCGCCAGGTCTTCCACCTCACCTTCACGTTCATTGCGCACCATGTCAATGGCGCTCTCCACCAGGTCGCGCACCATGGACTCCACGTCGCGTCCCACGTAGCCCACTTCCGTGAACTTGGACGCCTCCACCTTGATGAAGGGCGCGCCCGCCAGCTTGGAGAGCCGACGGGCAATCTCGGTCTTGCCCACGCCGGTGGGGCCGATGAGGATGATGTTGTTGGGGACGATCTCCTCGCGGATGCCTTCGGGGGCCCGCTGGCGGCGCCACCGGTTGCGCAGCGCGATGGCCACGGCCTTCTTGGCATCGGCCTGTCCCACGATGTAGCGGTCCAGCTCGGCGACGATCTGGCGCGGCGTCAGGTCTGCCAGGCGGGCCAGCACTTGTTCAGTATGATTCGTTGGCATAAATGGACCATCCACGGGCGGCGCGGCGCGACGGCGCCGTGCCGCCCATTGGCTCAGGCGTCAAGCACGGTGATGTTGGTATTCGTATAGATGCAGATTTCACCGGCGATCGCCATCGCCTTCTCCACGATCTCGCGCGGCGACAGCGTCGTGTTGCGGGCCAGCGCCCGCGCGGCCGAGACGGCGTACGGCCCCCCGGACCCGATGGCCAGGATCCCGTCTTCCGGCTCGATCACCTCGCCGTTGCCGGATACCACGAACCCGTTGGTCACGTCCGCCACGATGAGCATGGCCTCCAGCCGCCGGAGCACCCGGTCGCTGCGCCACTCCTTGGCCAGCTCCACCACGGCGCGCGGCACGTTGCCCGGAAAGCGGGAGAGCTTCTCCTCGAACTTCTCGAAGAGCGTCAGGGCATCGGCCACGGACCCGGCAAATCCGGTGAGCAGCTTGCCGTCCTGCATGGCGCGCACCTTGTGCGCGTGGGCCTTCATCACGGTCTCGCCGACGGTCACCTGCCCGTCGCCGCCAATGGCCACCTTGCCGTCGCGCCGGACGGCCAGGATGGTGGTGGCGTGCATGGGTGGAAGTGGCATGCGGGAAAGATAACGTCCACTGCGGCGGACGGCGGGTCCGGACCCGCCAGGGCGCGCCGACGCGCCCCTACGCCCTGGGATGCGCCTTGTGGTACACCTGCTTCAACCGCTCCACGCTGGTGTGCGTGTAGATCTGCGTGGTGCTGATGGACGCATGCCCCAGGAGTTCCTGCACGGCGCGCAGCTCGGCGCCCGCGTCGAGCAGGTGGGTGGCAAAGGTGTGCCGCAGCGAGTGCGTGGACAGCCCGGCGTCTTCGTCGATCTGCGCCAGGAACTTGCCCATGACCTTCTGCACCGCGCGCACCGTGAGCCGCTTGCCGGTGCGGCCCACGAACACGGCCTGACGGTCGGCCACCACGCCGGGAGCGCGCGGCAGCGCGTCGCGCCTGGCCTCGTAGTTCCGGATGGCCAGTTGCGCGTGGTCGCCCACGGGCAGGATGCGCTCCTTGCGGCCCTTGCCCCGCACCTTCACCTGCTGCGAGATGAGGTCCAGGTCCGGGCGATTGAGCCCCTGCAGCTCGGATACCCGCATGCCGGTGGAATAGAAGAGTTCCAGAATGGCCAGGTTCCGCACATCCTCGAACCGCCCATCCATGGCGCGCACCTCGGCGAACT
Source organism: Gemmatimonadaceae bacterium (assembly GCA_035700805.1). GTDB lineage: Bacteria > Gemmatimonadota > Gemmatimonadetes > Gemmatimonadales > Gemmatimonadaceae > JAGWRI01. The sequence continues at coordinate 7,549 of DASSOG010000005.1, forward strand.
GGAACAACAGGTCGATCTGCGCGCGGTCCAGGTAGCCCGGCAGGTGCTTCTCCAGCCTGGGCGCCCCGACGGCCCGCGCGGGGTTGGACGACACCTCGTCGTTGAGCGCCAGGAACCCGTAGAACCCGCGCACCGCGCTCAGCATGCGCGCCATGGAGCGGCGGGACAGGCCCCGCCGAGTGAGGTGCCCCAGGAACCCGCGCATCGCCAGCCGATCGACGCCCCCCCACGTCCACGGCTCAGCGCCATGGAACTCGCCCAGGTAGGCCACGAACTCGCGGAGGTCACGGCGATACGCCTTCACGGTATTCGGGGAAACGTCGCGCTCCTTGGCCAGGTGGGTGAGGTACTCCTCAACCTCACCGGGCAGCGCCGCGTCCGCGCCACTGCCCCCAGGCTCGGCCCTGCCACGCGCGCCGCCGGCGGCACTCATGCGCCGACCGTGGCGGGCAGCCATTCCTGGCGCCACCGCTCCAGGTCAGCCAGCGCGCGCGTCGCGATCAATTCGCGCTTGCGCGCCCGGTCGCGGATGGCGGTGGGCAGCGGTTCCACCAGGCCGAAGTTCGCGTTCATCGGCTGGAAGCCGACCGGGTCGGCCTCGCGCAGGTGCCGATAGAGCGCGCCCAGCATGGTGGTGGGCGGCGGGATCATGGGCGCGAGCCCGTGCAGCATGCGCGAGAGGTTCACGCCCGCCACGAGCCCCGTGGCCGTGCTCTCGGTGTACCCCTCCACGCCCGTGAGCTGGCCGGCAAAGAGCACGCAGGCGTCATCGCGCAGTGACAGGTGGGGAGAGAGCGCCGCCGGTGCATTGATATAGGAATTACGATGGATGCCGCCAAACCGCAGGATATCCAGCGCCGCCAACCCGGGGATCATGCGGAACACCCGCTGCTGCTCGGCGTGGCGCAGGCGAGTCTGGAAGCCGACCAGGTTCCACATCTGGCCGGTGCGATCTTCCATGCGCAGTTGCGCCACCGCCCACGGACGATGACCCGTGCGCGGATCCACCAGCCCCACCGGCTTCATGGGCCCGAAGCGCAGGGTGTCACGCCCCCGCCGCGCCATCACCTCAACCGGCATGCACCCCTCAAAGTACGGCACCTCGTCGAAGTCGTGGGCCTGGTACTGGTCGGCCACCACCAGCGCGTCAATGAACGCCTCGTATTCCTCGCGGGTGAACGGGCAGTTGAAGTACGCGCCGTCGGCGTCCGCGCCCTCCATGGTTTCACGATCGTACCGCGAAGCCCGGAATGCCACCGTGTCATCAATGGATTCACGCGACACGATCGGGGCGATGGCGTCGTAGAACGCCAGCGCGTCCACGCCCAGCCGTGCGCTGATGGCGCGCGCGAGCGCATCCGACGTGAGCGGCCCGGTGGCGATGATGCCCGGTGAAGGCAGCTCGGTCACCTCCCCCCGCTCCACGGTTATCCGCGGATGCCCCGCGACCAGGTCGTGCACCGCCTGCGAGAAGACGTCGCGGTCCACGGTGAGCGCCGAGCCGCCGGGAATGCGCGCCTGGTCAGCCGCCTGGAGCACCACCGAACCCAGCGCCCGCATCTCGGCCTTGAGCAGCCCATGAGCGTTTGTGGTCTGGGTGCTCTTGAAGGTGTTGGAACACACGAGTTCCGCCAGGCGGTCCGTCCGGTGCGCCGGCGTGCCCTGCACCGGCCGCATCTCGTACAGCACTACGGCGTGGCCGCGCTCCGCGAGTTGCCACGCGGCCTCTGATCCCGCGAGGCCACCGCCAATGACGGGAACGGGAGTCGAGGAGGCGCTCAGGAAACCAGCGCCTCTTCAGGCGCCTCCGCCGCCTCGACCACATCCCACTCGTTGCCGCACTTGATGCACTTGCGATATTCGCCGCGCGCCTTGGTGGATTTCATCTCGGCACCCATATACCCGCAGTCCGGACACTTCTCCAGCACCGGCTTATTCCAGATCACGAAATCGCAGGTCTCGTTGGCGCAGGCGTAGAACTTGGTGCCGCGCTTGCGTGACTTGCGCTCGACGATCTCGCCGCCGTCCTTGGGACAGAGGACGCCGGTGGGCATGGACTTGGTGCCGCGACACTTGGGGAAGGTGCTGCACCCCAGGAACTCCCCACTCCGCCCGCTGCGTACCACCATCGGCTTGCCGCACAGCGGACAGGGGATGTCGGTCAGGCGGGGCTTGGCCTTCTCCCCGCTGATGGGGCGCGTGTACTTGCACGTTTTTGGATGGTTCTCGCAGGCCAGGAACGGCCCGAAGAACCCGCCACGCGGCTCCAGCTTGCCGCCGCACTCCGGGCAACGCAGGTCCTTCAGCGCGGACAGGTCGTGCGCCACCGCAATGAGCGCCGGCGCATCCACCGAGGCCACGGCCTTGGCAAACGGGCCGTAGAAGCCCTGCAGCACCTTCTGCCACCCGCGCGACCCGCCCTCGATCTTGTCCAGCTCCTCTTCCATCTGGGACGTGAAGCCCACGTTGAACACTTCGGGGAATTGCTTCACCATCACCCGTTCCACGGTCTCACCAAGCGGCGTGGGAAAGAAGCGCCGCTGCTCCAGGTTCACGTAGTGCCGGTCCACCAGCACCGAGATGATGGCGGCATAGGTGGACGGGCGGCCAATCCCCTGCTTCTCCAGGTCCTTCACCAGGCTGGCCTCGCTGTAGCGCGGCGGCGGCTCGGTGAAGTGCTGCGTGGGCGTGATGGCCGTGACGGGCACCTTCTCATCGCGCGCCAGCACGGGCAGCGCCTGCTCGTCTTCCAGCGTCTTGTGGTCGCCTTCCTCGCGCGACTCGCGGTACAGCACCAGGAAGCCCTGGAACTTCACGATGCTCCCGGTGGCACGGAACAGGTAGCCACGCCGCCCGATGTCGGGCTGCGTCGTGGCGGGAATGTCAAAATCCACGGTGGTGGTGTCGAACACCGCCGGCGCCATCTGCGACGCCATGAACCGCTGCCATACCAGTTGGTACAACTTGAACTGGTCGGGCGTAACGTATTTCTTCACGTCCTCCGGACGGCGCGACGGATCGGTGGGACGTACGGCCTCATGCGCGTCCTGCGCATTCTTGTTCCCGGTGCCGCCATAAAGCTGCGGCCCCCTGGCCAGGTACTCCTCGCCGTGCGCCGCGCGCAGGTAGTCCCTCGCCTGCCCGGCGGCCACCTCAGCCACTCGCGTGGAATCGGTACGCATATAGGTGATGAGCCCCACCCCACCCTCGCTGCCCAGCTCGACGCCCTCGTACAACCCCTGCGCCACGCGCATGGTGCGCTTGGACCCGAACGACAGCTTCTTCGCGGCTTCCTGCTGCAGCGTGCTCGTGGTGAACGGCGCCGCGGGGTTCTTGCGGCGCTCACGCCGCTTCACGTCGGTGACGGTGAACGTCTTGCGACCGGCCAGGTCCGTCAGCACCCGCTGCGCTTCCGCCTCGGTATGGATCTCGGGCTTGCGACCGTCTATGTGGTGCAGCTTGGCGGTGAACGGCAGCTCACCCCTGCGCAGCGCCGCCTCCACGGTCCAGTACTCCACCGGCTTGAACGCGCGGATGTCACGCTCGCGCTCCACGATCAGCCGCAGTGCCACGGTCTGCACGCGGCCCGCCGAGATGCCCTTCTTGACGGTCTTCCAGAGCACCGGGCTCGCCTTGTACCCCACCAGCCGGTCCAGCACACGACGCGCCTGCTGCGCCTCCACCTTCCGCTCGTCAATGACGCCGGCCTCCGCGATGGCACGCCGCACGGCGTCCTTGGTGATCTCGTGAAAGAGCACGCGCTTCACCGGCACCGTGGACTTGCCACGCCGCGGACGCAACTGCTCGGCCACGTGGGCCGCGATGGCTTCGCCCTCCCGATCAGGGTCCGTGGCGATCAGCACTTCGCGCGCACCCTTGGCCGCGCTCTTCAACTCTGATATGGTCTTTTCCTTGCCCGGAATAGGCACGATGTCGGGTGCGAATCCGTGCTCCACATCGATGCCCAGCTTCTTGGCCGGCAGGTCCATGATGTGCCCCACCGTGGCGCGCACCCGGTATCCGCGCCCCAGGTACTTGCCGATGGTCTTGGCCTTGGCGGGCGACTCAACGATGACCAGCGACGTGGACCCGGCGGATCCCGCGGTGGCCTCCGGCTCGTCGTCCTCAGGCACGGCTTCTGCCGGACGCGCGCGCCGACGCCCCGCCGCGCTGCCGGTGGGCTTACGGGCCTTGGTTGCCCGCTTCTTGCTGGTGGTCTTCTTCCGGACTGCCATGCTCAATGCACCGTCTGAATGTCTATGCTCAGCCTCGCCAGTCGCCGAACGGCGCCCAGCGGGATCGTCACGATGATGACGCGTCCGCCGAGGTTCGTGGCACGAATCCCCGGCGGACCGTGTCCGGATTACGCATCCCGGACGGACCAACGGCTAACGCAATTCAATCGCGAAAGCAACTACCGCGTCTATAACCTCTTGCAGCGCAAGGTGTTGCGAATCTACCGTGAGGTCCGCCCCTTCATATAATAGGCGCCGCTCCTCGAACAACCGCTTCAGCTCCTCCAGCGGCTTGGGCCGCATGAGCAGGGGCCGCTGCTCCGTGCTGGCCCCCATCCGCTTGAGCGCCGTCTCGGGCTTCACCTGAAGGTAGACCAGGCGTCCAGGGGGACGCAGTAACGCCACCACGTCGGGGTTGGTAATCCATCCGCCGCCCGGCGCCAGGATCATGCCGCCGAGTTCCTGGAGCTCCCTGGTCAGCCCCTGCTCCAGTTGCCTGAACCTGGGCTCGCCCTGCTCGGCAAAGATGCGTGACACCGGCATGCCCTCGCGGCGTTCGATCTCGGCATCGAAATCCAGGAAGCCGCGGCCGGTCTGTTCCGCCACGCGCCGCCCGACATCCGACTTTCCACATCCCGGCAGCCCCACGAGGATGAGGTGCGGACGGGATGGGTCAGCGACCGAGACGGTCTGCGAGGTACGAAATGTAGGACTCATAATTGCGCCTCATCTCCGCCAGGGAGTCACCACCGAACTTCTCAGCAAACGCATTGGCCAGCACCAGCGCGAGCATGCCTTCGGCAATCACCGCCATGGCGGGCACCGCCGTCACGTCGCTGCGTTCGGCGACGGCCTCCGCCGGATTGCCGGTAGTGGTGTCCACGGTCGCGAGCGGCCGCATCAGCGTACTGATGGGCTTCATGGCGACCTTCACCACCAGGGGTTCCCCGCTGGTGATGCCGCCCTCCAGCCCGCCCGCGCGGTTCGTACGCCGGCGCACGTTGCCGGTGAGTGGCGACCCGGGCGCCGGCTCAATTTCGTCGTGCGCCTCGGCGCCCGTGATGCGCGCGGCTTCGAAGCCCAGCCCGATCTCCACACCCTTCACCGCCTGGATGCTCATGAGCGCGCCCGCGATGCGGCCGTCGAGCTTGCGATCCCACGACACGTGCGACCCCAGCCCCAGCGGCAGTCCGTCCACCACCACCTCGGCAATCCCGCCCAGGGTATTGCGATCACGCTTGACCTCGTCCACGCGGGCCACCATGGCCGCATCGGCGGCCGGGTCGAGCGTGCGAAGCGGGGACTGGTCCGCCACCGCGTTGATGTCATCGGGCATGGGATCGGGACGACGCGCGTCAATGCCGCCCAGGTGCACCACGTGGCTGCCGATCCGCACGCCAAACTCGGCGAGCAGCCGCCGGCAGGCCGCGGACGCCGCCACCCGCGCGGTGGTCTCGCGCGCCGATGCGCGTTCCAGGATGTCCCGGGCGTCGTCGCGGGCGTACTTGAGCATTCCCGTCAGGTCGGCGTGCCCCGGACGCGGGCGCGTCACCGATCGCTTGCGCGGCGCTTCCGGATCCTCGTCCTCGCGGGGGGCGGGGTCCATGATGGCTTCCCAGTTCTTCCAGTCGCGATTGCGGATGAGCATGGCGATGGGCGAACCGATCGTCTCGCCGCGCCGCACCCCGGAGAGGAACTCCACCGCATCCCGCTCGATCTGCATGCGGCGTCCGCGTCCATGCCCCTGCTGCCGACGCGCGAGCTGCGCGTCGATGTCAGCGGCGCGCAACGGCAGGCCGGCGGGCAGGCCCTCCACAATGGCAACGAGCGCCGGTCCGTGGGACTCGCCGGCGGTGGTGAATCGGATCATGGGTCCTCAAACGCGGTGAGCCCGGCAACAGGCCGGGCCCACCCAAAATACGTGCTGCACCAGCGAGCGGTGGATCACCCTCGCAGGCGGCCTCCGGCGCGAACCCGGAAGCCGTCGTTACGGTGGGTCGATATCCCCGGCGCGCAGGTCGATCACCACCAGGCCATGGGTCGTCATGGCGTACAGCTTCAGGATCACTCCGGCCGGGTCGCCGGGCAGCGGCCGCGTGGCACGCAGCGGTCCGTACACCGGGTACTTCAACTGCAGCGTACCGCGGTTGTTGTAGTGCACCATGTCCACGATCTCGATCTTGCCCGACGCGGAAGCCACGAAGGCCACCTGGTCAGCGCCGTCGGTGGTGTAGCCGTTGGCACCCGGGTGGAAGGCGATACCGGCGCCCTGATCCTGCGAGTCGTACGTACCCTGGAGTCGCAGGTGGAGGTAGTCAGGCACCGCGGCAAAATAGGACTCCTGGGAGCCGTGCGCCCCCACTACCAGGCCGGTGCTGTCGATAGCCAGGCCCGTGACGATCTCCGAGGCGTTCTCGATGAGATCGTGCATCGGGATCGTGGTGGACACCTGCAGCCCGCCGAACGTGGCGGCGTCATGGGCCATGATGACTCGGGCAGCCGCCGACTTCGTGTTGCCCTCGCCAAAGCCAATCCATTTACGATCGGCGCTGCGGGCCACGAACGTCGTGTCCGTCATATCCAGGCTGGTCACGTCCAGGCCAACTACGGTCTGCACATCGCTGCTCACTGCGGCCACGAGCTTGGCCTTCATGCCCGTGTAGGTGGAGTCCGTGACGCACGTGCCCACCGTGGCGCTGCCCGGGGTGTGATCGCAGACCACCATTTGATCGGAGACGTCCGTGGCACCTTGCGGCGCCTTCACAATCACCATCGAATCCACGTTGAAGAGCGCGATCTGGCTCTCGTCCGTCGCCTCGGTGCCGTACTGCCACAGGTGGCGCGGATCGGGCACGGTCTGCGTGGGGTCGATCACCCGGATGGTGCCGGGGGTGGCGGAGCCGGTGGGCTGCGTGGAGTAGTAGATCAATCCGCCGGCGCCCTGCTCCACGTACTGTGGCCGGTCGGAGTATTCAATAGGTCCTTCAGCGCTCAGGCGGTACACGATGGACGAGCTGTCGCTGTTCGGCGTGGCCGTCTGGTGCAGCACGTACACCACCGTATTCCGGGTCAGGATGCGCTTGGAGAGGTCTTCACTGATGCTGGCAGGGTCGGCGGAAGCAATGTTGACTTCGCTGATATTCGTGCCGCCCGAGTTCGCGACGAGCAGGTAATTCGGGTTGGTGCTGATGTCCATGCCCCAGGGCAGGGCCCCGACAGCCACTCCATTTGCCGAGAAGGTGTGCGTGGCGTTGCTCCAGACTTCGAGCAGGTTGTGGGCCGTGTTGGACAGGAAGACGTGGCCGTGCACGGGATCCACGGCGATGTCACCGATGATCCCGCTGCGTGGCACCGCGAAGGTCTGTCCGTACGCCACCAGCGTGGAATCGGTATAGGCCGATGCCTCGGTGGCCTGCGGAACCGTGGTGCCAAGCTTGATCGAGTAGCCAACGCGGCCGCCCTGGTCCTTGGCAAAGGTGTACACAAAGACCTTGGATCCCTGGGTGGTAGCCGGGAGGTTGAGGTCCATGCGCTGCTGGCTGTTCGACGCGTATGGGGTGGGCAGGCTCACGCTGTCGCGCTTGATCTGCACACCCAGCGTGTCGAGCACCACGAACCCGACCATCTGGATGCCGTCCCCGTTGGCCGAGATGCTGACGCTGTCCCCGATTTCCGAGCGGGCGGCCAGCGACTGGGTGACCAGGGGCTCGGCGTTGGTCGAGCCGCGGACAATCACGGAGATCGGGGCGGCGCCGCCGGGCTGTCCATTCACGTCGGTGGCCGAGGAAGTCACCTTCACGCGACCTCCGACGGGCGCATCCGAAGGGATGCGCACGATGCCGCTGAGCTGGACGTCAGTCGAGTTCGGTGGATACGTGGAGCTGATCGTGGTGTCCAGCTTCGTGGGCCACGTGGAGTCGCCCACGGCATGGAAGCTGAGGCGCGCAACACCCTGCGCGTGCGTGGCGTGCAGGGTGACGGTCATGCCGACGCCCGCCGGCACACTGTCGCCCGACGCCGGCGTCACGACGGTGACCCGTGGTCCGGTCACGAGGTTCACGGCGCGGCTGGTGGTATCCACGTTGCCGGCGGTATCCGTGACCACGGCCATGACGATCAGGCTGTCCAGCGTCGTGTCGAGCGGCTGCGCGGGGTGCAGATACCGGCGAATGGTGGTATCGCGGAGCGACGGACGGAATGAGACACCGCCCACCGGCACCGTGACTTCGGTGTACCGGATGGTGCGCTGGAGCGTGCCGAGGTCCGCGCTGCCCGTCAGCTTCACGCCGGCGAGGGCGAGGGACTGGAGCGCGTTATCGTCGTGCAGGCGCACGGCCACCAGCACCGAGTCGCCGATGTTCACCAGCGCACCGACGGCCGGCGTATCAATGGTGACCGTAGGAGCCTGCTTATCGCCAGGTCCGGTGGAGCCGCTCGATCCCGAGCCGCCGCCCCCACCGCCGACAGCACCGCCGCTGCCAAAGGGTTCCGGCGCGGTGGCCGAGCCGCAGTTCGCGACGACGCCGATGGCGGCGGCAATCGCGAACAGACGCAGTATGGGTGCCTTCATCGAAGTGCTCCGCTCCGGCTAGTTGGTGCCGCCCGCGCCCGACATCGCCTGCCCATCGTCCACGATGTGCGGCGTGATCAGGATCAGGAGGTCGCGCTTGATTTCCTGGCGCTGGGTAAATCCGAACAGCTTGCCGATGATCGGCAGGTCCACGAGGACGGGGATGCCCGACTTGGAGACCGTGACGCTGGTCTGGGTCAGGCCGCCCATGATCGCCGTCTGGCCGTCCGCCACGAGCAGCGTGTTGTCAATGAACTGCTTGGGGAACACGGCGCCGACGTCGTTGGAGAACTGCTGGACATCAGAGTTCTCAGCGTGCACGGTCATCTGCACCTGGTGATTGGCCGTGATCTGCGGCGTAACGCGGAGGATGATACCCACCTGCTGGAAGGTGACCGTGGCCTTGGGACCGGTCTGGCCGCCCACGGACGAGGCATCCACCACACGGATCGGCACGTTCGTGCCGGCGGTGAGCACGGCCTCGTGGTTGTTGAGGGTGGTCACGCTGGGCTCGGCCTGCACGTCCAGCAGCGAGATGGTGGACAGCGCCTGGATGAAGCTGGTGAAGCTGAACCCGCCCATGGCCGCGGAATAGACTGCCTTGAGCGCCGCGCCCGGCACTGCCTGCGAGGCATTGGCGATGGCGGCAATGGTATTTCCACCCAGATAGATGAGGCCGGTACCCTTCTGCGGCTGACCCGTGGAATCCAGGCGCGGGACCAGGTCATTGAAGTACTGGCTGGCGCTGCCGATGTCGTACTGCAGGCCCAGAGCCTCGAGGTCCGTGCGATCCACCAGCACGATCTTGGCCTTGATGTTGACCTGCGGCTGGCGGATGTCCAGGCTCCTGGCATACGCCACGAGCGAGTCCACGTTGGACGCAATGTCGGTGATGCTGAGCGTGTTCGTCGTGGTATCCGACGTCACCGCCCCGCGCACGGGACAGCTCAGGTCCGTCACCACGGGTGGGCTGTTCGACCCGCCCGGTGGCGCCGCCGCGGTCGGCGTGGCGCCCTCGGCGGTCGCCTGCTTGCTGCAGTCACGGCTCAGCCGCACCGCAACGCTGGGCTGCAGGTTGATGGCCTTCACATAGTTGAGGCGCAGGCTGCGCGTGGAGAGCGGCTCGGCCGCCCGCTGCGCCAGGATGTGCGCCTGGGTGTCCACAATCAGGATTCCGCTGGGATCTTCCACGGCGTCCAGTCCGTTGGCATTGAGCACCACGCGGAGCGCCACGTCCCACGGCTGGTCCGTGATGGTCGCGGTGATCTTGGTGGCTTCCACGCCCTTGGACAGGACAATCGTGCGCCCGGAGTACGCCGAGAAGGCCGCGACCACGTCGCGAATGTCGGCGTTCTCCCACGTGACCGTGATGTGCGGCTGCTGCTGTGGCTGCACCGGCGTATAGCTGACGGTGCGTACCGGCCGCGGCGGGACGCTCACGGGCGCGACGTCGGCTGGCGCCGCCGCGGCTGGCGCGGTGCCCCCGACATGCCACGCGTCGAAATCAGGAGACGTCCCGTCCACCGCGATGCGGATGCGGTTGGATTCGCGAGCCACGGCGTAACGGTGCGGGGCATCGAGGGAGACGACCACGCGCACGACGTTCTGCCGATACTGTGAATAACGCACCCCCAGCACGCCGCCACGATTCACCTGGTCGTAGCCGCCGGTCGGCACGCGGAGTGAGGCCCCGCTGATGTCCACGACCACCCGCTCCGGGTTGTGGAGCGTGAAATCGTTGACCGAGACAACACCGCCGACGCCGATGAGCACCTCGGCCCGACCTGCGGCCGGGACGACGCTCAACGAGGTCACGGCTCCCTCTGCCGGGGCCGGCTCACCTGCCGTGCGCCAGGCGCCGGCAAGGAGCGCGACGGCCAGCGCCGCGACTACCGTCATGACGCGCTTCATGGATTTCTCCCTTTCGTGGTATCCGCCAACACCAGCGAATCCTGGCGGTTGGCCCCGAACTCCTCAATGGTGAAGATCACGGTGCGTGGCTTGATCTGCGCCACACGCATCCGGCCCAGCACTTGCCCAACGCGCGCGCGGTACAGCGTGTTGTCCTGCCCGCGCATCACGGCTACCGACCGCCGCCCATTGACGTCATACAGGATGCCAATCAGGTGAAGGTCGGAAATGACCGGCCGCAACTCGCTCGTATTCAAGAGCGAGAAAAATGGATCGCGCGCGTTCGCACGGTCATACGTAAACGCTTCACGCATGATGACCGTCGGCACCGTATCGGTCGCGGCCTTCCCCTTGGGGGGCGCGGCCGCCGAGCGCGTGGACGCCGCGCCCCGTGGCGTGGTGCCCTGCGGCTGCTTTGCCGCGGGGGTCCCGCGTCCGGTCGGCTGTTCCCCCTGCTCCCGCGCGGTGTGCGCGTCGACCGCCGCCTTGGCGTTGCGCGCCCGGCCAATGGCCTTCGTGATCTGGGCGTTGGCCGCGCCGGCGCTGCACGCCAGGAGCATGAGCGCCATCAGGGTACGCTTCACGGGCGCTCCTTGTCCGGGACGGCCGGCAGCGTGTGGGCCACGTACGTCTGGATGTCAAAGGTGGCCTGCAGCGCCTGCGTCTGCGGTTGGCCGCCAGCGCCGGCCTGCGTGGACACCGCGAGTTGCAGGTTGATGGGCGCCACGATGCGCCGCAACGAGCCAACATTGGTCAGGAACGCGCCGATCTTGTGGTACGATCCGGTGACCATGAGCTTGAACCGGTATGTATCAAACTGGTCGCCTTCCACCTTGCCGTCAGGCGTGAACGCCGAGACATCGAGGTTCTCCAGGCGAGCCGCGTTGGACACGGCGGCCAGCAGCGCCGGCACTTCATTGCCCGTGGGCACGAGCTGGCGCATGATGTCCACCTCGCGCGTGAATTCATCCGCCTGCGCGCGCAACTGGTCGATGCTGCCGCGAGCCATGTCCCGCTTGGCCTGCTGGTTCAGGGAATCGAGCGAGGCCACGTGGGTGGCCAGCGTGTCCAGCTCCAGCGACTTCGGCTTCCAGACAAAGTTGTAGTACAGGAACGCCCCGGCCAGGAACGCGATGGCCACGAGCAGCTTGTACTGGTCCTTCTGGTTGGTCGGGAGGAGTGCCATGGCTATTTCACCGAGACGTTGAGCGGCACACGCCGGATGACCGTGGAGTCCGGCCGCGTGTACAGCATGGTCAGCGTGAAATCGGTGACCTGGATTCCGTTCTCGCTCTTGGCTTCGGAGCGGTCAAGGTTGACGTCGCCAAAGAACGGCGATGCTTCGAGATCGCTCATGTACCGCGTGATGGCCTGGATATCCACCGTGCGACCATCCAGCCGCACATGCACCGTGTCCAGCGGGATGGCCGTGACGAGCTTCCGCTCCTTCTTGGCGCCCCCCGGCGGCACAGGCGCCGCGGCCAGGTTGGATCCCTGCGGTGTACCAGTGAGCGCCAGGCTCGTCAGCCAGGTGTATGCCGGCAGCGCGGCGCTGACTTCTTCCATCACGTGCGGCCATACAAAGCGATCGCCGTCAATGGCCCTGATGATGTTCAACTGGCGCAGCAACGTGTCGCGCTTGGCCTCCAGGTGGGTCCGGTCCTTGAGCACCGACGCATAACGGGTGGAATCGGAAAGCCCCTGCTGCTCGCGCGCCGCCAGGTCCTTGCTCGCGCCGGCCTGGGACATATACATGAACGCGATCGCCGCGACGGCGACCACGCCACATCCGATGGCGGCCGCCATCCAGCGATCCTTGAACCGCGCCGAGATGCCAGCCGCAATGGCGCCGAAGTCCAGGCTGAACCCGCCGCCGGACTTCGCCTTCTTTGCCGCGCCTGGATGGAGATTGATCTGGATCATGTCATGTCCGCCGTGGCTAGGCCACCTGACGCAGCGCCAGCCCGATGGGAAGCATCAGGAGGGGCGCCACTTCGTCAGTGACGAGCGACTCGAGCGCGCCGTCACGTACCTTCAATGCCGCCAATGGGTTGGCCTGCTCCACCGAAAGCTTCAGGCGCTCGGCAAGCATCTGCGTGAGCCCCGGGATGCGCGACCCGCCGCCACACGTATAGACGGCCCGCACCGCGCTGGCCGTCCGCGAGTTGGACGCCAGGAACGCCACCGCCCGCTCCACGCCCACGGCAATCTCCTCGCCTCGGCTCTCCAGCACCGCGTCCAGGTGCGGGGAGCGGTCGTAGCCCTGGAGCAGCGCCTGCGCGTCCTCGCCACCCAGCCCGCGCTCCCGCTGCAGGTCCTCGCGGAACCGCCGCGTACCCACTGCCAGGTCGCGCGTGAGGATCGGCACGCCTTCCTCCAGCACGTTGATGTTGGTCACCTCATGCCCCACGTTCACCAGCGCTACCACGCCCGTCATCGCATCGGGGTGGTTCAACTCAAAGGCATTGTGCAACGCGAATGCATCCACGTCCACGATGCTCGCGTCGAGCCCGGCATCGCTGAGCACGCGCAGCTTGGATTCCACCAGCTCTCGCTTGGCCGCCACCAGCAACACACTCATTTCCAGCCCGTCGCCGTCGGGATCAAGGATCTGGAAATCCAGCTCCACCGACTCCATGTCGAAGGGCACGTGCTGCTCAGCTTCCCAGCGCATCAGCTCGCGCGCCTGCTGTTCCTTGACGCGCTCAATCTGGATCTTCTTGATGATCACGTCGCGACCACCCACGGCGGTCACGACCTTCTTGGCCTTGACTCCCGCCTCTGTGAGGGCGGACTGGATCGCTTCGGCTACGATGCCGGGGTCCATCACTTCCCCCTCGACGATCGCGTCGGCCATGAGCGGCGCGATGGCGACCTTGACCAGCTCCGGCTCGGACTTGGAGTGGTCCATCACCGCAACCTTGATCAGGCCCGACCCGATGTCGAGGCCGATTGTCGTCTTGCTGCGACCGAGGAATGCCATGTGAGGATCTTGGGTGAGATGGTGCCCGCCGCGCGGGGCGGAAACCGATAGGGACTACGACCGGTTGCGCCTCACCGAACACGACTTACGGAACTTGAGGTAACAAGGTAGCCGAGACTTCAGGGTGCTGGCCACCACCAGCGGGCTCCGGGAAACTCGGCGCTTCCGGCGTGCCACGAGACGGCCGCCAGGAGCGCCGAGTCGGCCCGTAACGTCAAGTGACTTATAGACTTGGCCGAAATCCTGCGTCCCGATAGAAGCGCGCCCACCACCAGCACACCGGGGCTCTCGATCTCCACCCCACCCGTGGCGAAAATCGCCCCCTGCCAGGTGACCGGCCCGGTGATCCGCAGCGCTCCCTCAACCACCAAAAGGCCGCGCCCCGTACCTCCAGTCAGTTCCAGGGGGCCGGCGCCAAGACAGATGTCGCAGGTGGGAGCCTCCAGCGCCGAGCCCGCAGGCAGCACGAGACTTGCCCGGGCCCGGAGCTCGGTCAGGGACGTCCCTCCCAGAGAGTCCCCGGTCAGGTCTTCCGCGAAGCTGTCCCGGATGGCCGGACCCCGGACATGGAGCAGGACCACGGCCCGCGAGCTCAGGGAGCTGTCGGCGGCATCGCGGACCAGGACGGTGACCCGGTATGTCGTGCGGGAGATCCGGCTCACCCAGCCGCGCGTCACGAAATGGTCGAGTGTGGCTGCCGTGGAAATGGGTTGGGTGCTCCCGATTGGCTGGGAAAAGCGCGCGGCGCTGTCCCACGTGGATGGCAGGATGCTGGTCAGGGCGGCCGCGCCGGCGTCGAGCTGCGCCACCCGGACGGTCGCGCGCCCCTGCGCCAAGTCCGCCTGCGCGGCGAAATACCCGGCCATGAGCATGGTGCCCACCAGGGCAAGCGCCACGAGTGCCGTGAAGAGCGCAATTCCACGCCGGCCGTCAGGAACCACGTCGCAAGGCCACCACGCGCGAGACGAAGTGAGCGGAGTCGGCCCCGCGCGCCGTGACCTCCACGCTGGCAACCGGGATGGAGTCTCCGGGAAGCCTGAGCACCGCACCCCCTGCGTCCCGATACGTGAACTGGAGTCCTGACCTTCCGGGGTCGCGCCGGTTGGGCAACAGCGGGCCCGCCACGGGCTGCACGCCGTCAAAGCGATTGGCCGCCGGGTTCCACTCCCGCATACCGAGGTACCAGCCACCGTCCCCGCTGCGGTACAGGCTGAACCTCGTACGCCTCGAGATCACGAAGGCGGCCACCGGCGCGCTGGTCGGGACGGAATCGAGCAGGACCGTCAGCGGTGGATTGGGCGGCACCCCGGCCAGGGTGCACGCGACCGCTGCCGAGGCCACCACCGCGGCCACGGTGCTCGTTCGCCAGTGGACCACCGGGTCACGATCATCAAACAGGAATACGCGGTCACCCGACTGCGGCACCGACACGAACGACGCGAACGCGGGCCCCATGTCGGGGGTGGACGCCGCCGAGACGACGCTATGGCCCGCCACGCATCCCTGACCCGCGCCAACCGGGGCCATGAACTCGAGCGCTGAATCGCTGCTGGCCGCCTGGATCAGGTCTTGGGGCACGGTGCCGGCGAGGGACCGGGCGACTATGGTGGCCGCGGCGTAGGCTGCCCGCTGGCTCGCCGCCTGGCGACGCGCCGCCTGGCGCGCGTGGCCATGCAGAGTCATGGCCCTGATCAGGAGCCCGACCACCACGCCGAAGATGACCATGGACACCACGAGGTCCGCCAGCGTGATCCCTCGCCGCGTCACGTCAGCAGGCAATGGAGGTCCGCAGCACCACCGCCGCGGGCGCCGCCAAGGTGCCGAACGCCACGCTGTCCTGCACCGCCCTGAGCGGGCCTGAAGCTCCGGAGGCCGTCTCGGTCACGCGCCACGATTCATGGATACCCGGGGCGACCAGCGAATCCCCGATCGCGGCGGCGGGACACCCAGCCGCGCGAAGGCGTTCCAGACGCGACTCCGCAAGGGCCACACTCGCGTCGCGCTGTTCCGCCCGCTGGCGCAACCGGACCAGGAGCGCGCCGTCGGCGGCGTACGCCAGCAGGGCGACGTCGAACACCACCAGCGCGACCATCAGCTCAATGAGGGTAAAGCCCCTGCGGAGGCGCGGCGAACGGGTGGAAGGCGGCGGTCGCATGGGGGATGCATATCACTCGACCACGCGGCAGCCATCATCCGAGGAGTGCACATCGCACCGGTCGCGCGCGCG
>DASSOG010000006.1:0-35450 GCA_035700805.1 Gemmatimonadaceae bacterium
GTTTGAGATGACGCTGGACGAGTTCTGGCGCGAAGTGTTCGAGGGGCCGGCAGCAGAACCGGGCTGAGCGAAACGGATCGATGACGCGCCAACGTGCACCGCGCCGCATGCTGCGACATGCCGAGTTGCATTCGGAACGCCGAGGAGCACAGACTATGGGTATGGCCGCACCGTACACCCGCTGGACCGTCGATCGCCTCCGCGCGCTGCCCGACGACGGGCGCCGCTACGAGATCATCGAGGGTGATCTGTTCGTGACGCCGTCACCGAGCGTTCGCCACCAGCGCGCATCGCTTGCACTCGCTGTCCGACTCCGCGCCTACTTGGCGGTGAATCGGATAGGTGAGGTGATCATCGCGCCGGCCGATGTGGAGTTCAGCGACGACACCGTTGTGGAGCCCGACGTGTTTGTCGTGCCGCTGATCGGGGGCCGGCCGGTGGAGGACTTGAAAGATGTCGGCCGCCCCTTGCTCATCGCCGAGATACTCTCACCGAGCACCGAGCGCACGGATCGCGGGCGCAAACGCGAACTGTTCCAGGCGCGTGGGGTGCCGGAGTACTGGATCGTCAACGTCGAGGCGCGCGTGTTCGAGCGGTGGCGTCCGGCCGCGACGCTGGCGGAGTTGGTGACGGAGCGGGTCGAATGGCGGCCGGCGCCAGGCGTCGAACCGTTTGAGATGACGCTGGACGAGTTCTGGCGCGAGGTGTTCGAGGGACCGGCAGCGCCGACGCCCGGCGGTCGTTAGCTTCGGGCCCGGCCCGCGGGCGGGCTTCTCACTCCGCTCGCAGGGTCTCCATGGGATCGACGCGGGCGGCGCGGCGGGCGGGGACGAGGCAGGCCACGACAGCGACGACGATCAGCACGCCCGCGGTGGCCGACAGGACCAGCGGGTCGTGGGGGGTGACGCCGTAGAGCAACGACGCCACCAGGCGGCCCATGGCGAGCGCCGCGACAACGCCAATCGCAATTCCAACGAGTACGACGCGCACGCCCTGACCCACGATCAGCCGGGCGACGCTGAGGCCGCGGGCGCCAAGCGCCATCCGGATTCCAATTTCGCGGCGGCGGAGGCTCACGCCGTAGGACATCGCGCTGTAGATGCCGATCGCTGCGACCAGCAGTGCGAGCAAGCCAGCGCCCGAAAACAGTGCTGCGCCAAGGCGCCAGGGTTGGAGCTGCGGATTGAGGACATCCCGCATGGCGCGCACGTCCGGAATCGCGGCATCACCAAACTGATTGACCAGCTCGCGGCGCGCTTCACGAACCACACCGGCCACCTGTCCCGGCGCCGCCCGCAGCACGATCTCGCCGGGGCGCCCATCGGCGGCCGACTGGGCGAGCGGCAGGAAGAGGTGCATCATCGTCGGCTCGACGATGTTCACCACGTGTTCGTCGGTCACGACGCCTACGACGCGCCGGCAGGGGTCGGCCGCCTTGCCCACGATGACGCACTTGCCCACGGCCGCGTCATGGGGCCAGAAGGTGCGTGCCATCGACTCGCTGACGATGACGACGGGTTCGCTTCCCTTCAGGTCTCCGTCGCTGAACCGCCGCCCGGCGCGCAGGTCGATGCCCGACGCCTCGAAGAAGCCGGGGCTCACGAACATCGTCAGCGGCGGCGCGCCCTCGAGCGTCGGCACGGAATCCACGCCGGGAAGGTGCAGGGTCTCGAAATTGATGCTCTGCATCGTAGGCGTCGCGGCAAGCCCGAGGGCCTGGACGCCGGGCGCGTGCCGCAGGAGGTCGGCGGCGCGCGTGAGGCGCTGACCGTGGCTGGGACCGTCGGGAGGGGTGCCATCCACATCATAGTTTGCTGATGCGACGATCATCCGGCTGGTGTCGTAGCCGACGTCGATTCCCTTGACGGCCTGCAGGCTGCGCACGAATAAGCCGGCTCCCCCGAGCAACACCACCGCGAATGCGGCCTGCGTAATCATCAGCGCCGACCGCGTGCGCGAACGCGGCGTGGCTCCGCTCTGCCCGCCGGCCTTAAGCGCGGCATTGAGATTGGGGCTCGCCGACTGCAGCGCGGGTACGAGGCCGGCAGCAACGGCCGCCAGTGCCGCCACGAACGCCGTGAACGCGGCCACGCGCGCACCCACCGCGGGCGATCCCCACACATTGTCCGGAAGCAGCGCGTGACGGAGCGCACCCGCGCCCCACACGGCCACCAGCAGGGCCGCGGCGCCAGCCAATGCGGCAACCACCCCGGTCTCGAGCAGCAGTTGCAGCCCGAGCCGTTTGCGGCTGACCCCGAGGGCCAACCGGATGGCGATCTCGCGCCGGCGCTGCATGCCGCGCGTGAGCAACAGGTTGGCCACGTTGGCGCAGGCCAGGAGCAGGATGATCGCCGCGACACCAGCCAGCCGTTTGGCAATCTGCCCCTGCTTGCCGATGAACTCCTGCGATACGCCGGCGGCCGCCGGCAATGTCACGGTCGCGAGTGTGTCGCGGGCGGTGCGACTGCCACGCATGACCCGGGTACCGGTGGCCACGACATGCGCCGCATCGCGGGGGCCCTGCAGGCGAAGCACTACTTGTATGAAGGCGGTGAACTCGGACAGGACGCCGTGTTCGGCCTCGGGCTTCCAGGACCCTTCGGTGTTGAGTGGCACCCACAGGTCGGCGGCGTTGATGTCCGTACCGCGAAACCCGCGCGGGGCGACGCCGATGATGGTGTACTCGTGAACGCCCAACGCCAGGGACTTTCCGACGATGGCCGAGTCGGCGCCGAACCGGGTGCGCCACATGGCATCGCTGATGACCGCGACAGGTGTAATCGTGCCGACCTGCCATTCGTCGGCGCGGAAGACGCGACCGTGCGCGGCACGGACGCCGAGCACACCGAAGTAGTCGCCCGCCACCTGCGTCACGTTGACCTGCGGCGCACCGGCTCCAGCGCCAAGGTGCGCCTGCCAATACCCCCAGCCGGCGATCTCGCTGCCCGGGAGCGCCTGGGCGAGTTCCTTGTATTCCGGGTAGCTGAGCACGCCTCGCACCTGCGGGGTGCCGGTCCGACGATTGGTGGTGTGCACTTCCATGCGGTGGATTTGCTCGGGGTGCACCACTCCGTCCGGATACGTCAGGAACAACCGGTCCAGCACCGAGAACACCGCCGCGTTCGCCCCGATGCCGAGCGCGAGCGTGACCACCACCATCACCGTGAACCCGGGCGAGCGCGCCAGTCCGCGCATCGTGTGTCGCAGATCCTGCGCGATGCCCTCCCACCACTCCGCACGCCGGTGCTGCCCCGCGATACGCCGGTCGATCGCGCCCAGCCGCTCGCGCGTCGCGTCCACGTCGCCGAACTCGGCCAACGCCTGCGCGCGCGCATCGTCGAGCGAGGCCCCGCGCGCCACGAGATCCTCCACCCGCGCATCCATATGAAAGCGCAGCTCGGTATCCACGTCCGCCTGCGGGTCACGCGTGAAAATCCGCAGCCACCGCCGCCATCCGGACGTCATGCCGGCTCCGGATCAACGTTCATCACGCCGGCGACCGCCTCCACGTAGCGGTTCCACGCACTCGCTTCAACTTTCAGCGCTCGCCGCCCCGTGGAGGTCAGCGTGTAGAATCTGGCGCGCTTCCCCTTGTCCGACATCCCCCACTCCGACTCCACCCAGCCCTTCTCTTCCATGCGGTGCAGCGACGTGTACAGCGCGCCGTCGAGAATCTGGAAAGTCCGGCCGGAGCCTTCGCGAATGAATCGCGCGATGGCATAGCCATGCATCGGCTGCCACGACAGCGCCCGGAGGACGAGCACGTCGAGTGTGCCCTGCAGGAGATCAAGTTCGGAGGTGGTCATGCCGGGACTATACCGCCAACAATTGATAGAATCAAGTGTTGAGGGAATGGACGGCGGGGTCGGCTGGCCTGGTGTCAACCCGCGAGCTTGTCCATCCACCATCCGACACCTAGCTGCGCGTCAACCTCTTATAGGCCACCCGATGGGGCTGGTCGGCGTCCGGTCCCTTCCGCTTGCGCAGGTCTTCGATATAGGAATCGTAGTTCCCCTCGAACCATGCGCGCAGAAGTGGGGTTAAGACAGGATCAGTGCGCCGTTCATAGGGAAAATGACGCGAGACCGTGTAGTTCACCCTTGTCACGAGCACGCGTTCGTGACAAGGCCACTTGTCACGGATCTGGCCATGCGACCGGTGGGCAGAATCTGGGCATCGGTGCTCGCCCGGCGCGACGATGCGTTTGGACGACGGCCGCGGCGCGCCGGTGCGCTACCGCTCGGACAAGCGCGCCGGGCCCACGGCGGGCACCGAGACCGTCGAATCCCTCGGCTACCTGGTGCGCCGCGTCAGGCACATCCCGAACAAGCACCCGGTGATGATGCGCTACGACGGCTGGTACGCCAACCGGGCCCGCGGGGCGCGGCAGAAGGAAGCTCCGGCAACGGCCGCTGACGCAGCTGCCCTGATTGAGGCTGCCGAGCGCGAGGTCCTGCCGTTGGGCGAAGCGCGGCGGCGCTGGGCCGAGCTCCTGCGGCGCATCTGTGAAGTGGCCCCACTCGCGTGTCCGGCTTGCGGCAGCGCGATGCGCATCCTCGCCTTAATGACCGAGGGCGCGGTGATCGACCGGATCTTGGCGCACCTCCTCCGGGCCCGCGGGGCCGCGCGGAGCCGCCCACCCGACCGCCCGGCCACGCCCACCCGTCGGGTCATACGGGGATTGAAATTCCTATCCCTCAGGACTTCGGAGAGCTGCGCCAGCACGAGCACGCGCTGGGGGCACTCACTCCCTGCCCCCGCCTCCCGGCACCATGTTGCGCATGCCATGCGTGAGCCACGTGGCCGTACACCCGTCACCCCCGTTTGGCTGTGTGATGCGGCGCGTAAGCGCGCCGGTACTCATCGAGTGGTACTCCGTCACACAGGTCGTGAAATCTGGAAATGGCGTAGTGTACTCCGCGACGAATTCCCGTCCATCCTCCGTCGCGACCAGTATGGTTGCCAAGGAACCCGCGGGACGGGTGAACAGCGTCCGCACGGTGCCGGTGTGCAGGTTGACGCCCATTATGGACTCCTCCAACCCGGAAGAATTGGAGGCGGCTACCGAGACGAGAATCTCGTCGCCGATCATCGGGTACGCCTGACCAGTATGGAACCAGGGGAGGGTTGCGACGGCATGCACCTGGCCGGTCGAATCCCGCACGCTGAGCGTGAACCCGAAGTTCGGCGGTGGGTTCTGTTGCACCAGCAACGTCGTATCGGCGTAGTGAGATACCAGCCCGTCGGGAATGGCGAAGCTGCGCACCCACGTGTTCTGAATCGAGTCGGGCACGACGTTCTCGCGAATCCACCCGCCGTTCTGGTGCACCATCGTGAAGTCGGAGTCGCCGTCGAACACCGAGATGTACCGCCCGTCGTGGACCGGAATGAAAAACACCAGGGACCCCGACGCTGACTGGTCGGGGATCACTTCATCGGTCGGCGGGCCGCCCATCGGATCGCGCTCCACCGTCAGGCGCGCCTGCTGATCGACGAACACCCGATTCCCGCAGACGGGCGCGCCCGTACGGCCGGCCGCGAGGCGAAGCGACCAGTAGACGTCGAGCAGCGGAAAATTACCGGCACGCCGGCGGCCGCTGTCGGCCCCGGCAATGAGGTACTGGCGGGCCTGGGCGGCCGAGAGCGACGGGTCCCAACTGAACAGCAACCCGGCGGCGCCAGCCACAAGCGGCGTCGCAAAACTCGACCCTGAGGCGGCGTGCGCAGCGCCAGTATCGATCACCGCGACATGCTCGCCGGGGGCGGCGATGTCGATGGCTCCCCTCCCCGTCGCGTCCGGGCTGAGCGAGCCGGCAGTGCCGCCCGCCCCCGTGACGACGAGCGCCGGCAAGCTGTCGGCGAGCGCGGTGAACTGGTTGAAGTAGGCATCACCCGCCACGGTCAGATTGCCCGCCGAGAGTACCCAGAGCGGCGGGGTCGCCATCCCCCCGAATTGCGCTGCAACGATGTGCGCGAATGCGGCGCGCACCGAGTCCGATGCGGGAGTGTGGGGACCCGTCGCCGGCGCGTTCGTGCCCAACGAGATGCTGATGACTCGCGCCCCGTGCACGTAAAGGTCGCCCATTGCGTTGAACAGCCGCGACTGCGACATCACCTCGGACGTCGACTGCACGTGTGTGTTCGCATCAGTACTGACTTCGACCTGAGGCTGCCGGTTGGGGAGCCGGTGCGCCACGTCATGCAGCTCAAGGCGCGCCCGCCACATCATGCCTGTGATGCCGGTGCCGTTGTCGCCGCGGGCCGCGAGCACGGAGGCAACGTCGGTACCGTGCACGAACGGGTCCATCGGCACGGTGTCGCTCTCGGATGCCACGTTGGGCCGCAGATCGGGTCCGGGGTGGATTCCCATGTCAATCACGCCGACGCGTGTCGTGTCGCCCTGTATGCACCCCCATGCCAGCGGCGCGTCGACGGCTTCGAGCGCCCAGGTGGGTCGATTCACGTTCCCGAACGCCGAGTCGGGATCCAGGCGCCAATCGGCACGCCGCATCCCGGCGCCATCGGTCGGCCGCAGCGATGTCGCCGCTCCAACGTAGATCTGATTCGGCACCGCCCAACTCACCTGAGGCATGGCATTCAGCGTGCGCATGGCAGCGAACATCCGATCGTTCGTCGGGTCGGGCGGCAACTGGACGAGATACATCCCCTCGCCCGGCCCGAACGGAAGCCCACCCACCACCTCGCCCTGCACTGAATCCACCGCCGCTTGGCGCTCCGCCTGCCCGGCGCCGGTCTGGAAGCGCATGAGAATGATACCTCGCATGAACGGCGCGCCGGGCCATCGTGGGTCGCTGGTACGATTCGCCGGATCGTACAACCGCTGCGGCTCCGAGTCGGGCGCGGTGGCTGGAACCGCTCCGCCGACCGCGGCCGCCGTTGCCCAAAGAGTGAATGCGAAACGGTGCACCCCCGAGTGGACGGAGATCGTGATATCACGGCTTCCGCTCGTAGCTCCCGGCGCGAGTTGCGGCGCGCCAGCTCCGGCAACGAGGAAGCTGTCCAGCCGCCAGACGAGCGCGCCCGGGAACGCTTGGGCTGAGTCCGCGATGCTGGAGTCGGCGTCCATGTACGTGAGGTAGTCACCCGTGTGCTTGTTCGTCGCGAGGCCGGGCGGATTTTCAACGTACAGGCTGTCCTCCCAGGCGAGCACCAACAGCGGCGCGCGAATCGCAGCCGATCCTCCGTTGGTCACATGCACCAGCAGCGACGTCCTACCTCCGCCGGACACCACGGGCGGCTCGATACGGATGCGCAGCGAGCCGCACGCAGCGGTTGCAGTCGTGTCGACCGGCTCGATGCTGACCGGTCCGTGCCCACCTTCTGCCACTTCGAAGCGAGCGCACCCAGCGACCCCGCCGGCACCGGGTACCACCGCGGCAGCGAGATCGCCTGGCTCGCGCCCGCCTTGCGGCCCCACCACGTTGCGCCGCTCGCACGAGTCGAGCACGAGTACTACCACGAGAACGAGCCCTCCCAATCGCATGCCAAGCCGGGTCTGATGCGCGTTCACTTTCAACACTTCCCCGCTCTATTGTGGGAGTCACGAACCGGCAGCGCCCGAGGCGTCACGCCCCGCCGGCCATGACGGTCCGCGGGTAGGCCGTATCCACCTGTGGCAGTCTATTCAACAACGCGATGGCTTCGAACAGGGCGGCATTGCTCTCGCCCGCCGGCACCTGAACGATGTAGAGTCCGTCGCCTGACCGGCCGCGGAACCGGATACCTCCCACCACTCGGCCGCGTATGGTGTCGATCGCAGTCTGTCGTTCCAACTGCGCGGTACCGGGTTTGAATCGCAGCATGATGGTGCCACGCACGAACCGCCAGGCAAGGCGGGGATCGCTCGTAAGATTCGAGTCCGCATAGAGCCATGACGGCTCGGAATCGGGAGGCTCAACGGGCACCGATGCGGCTGGGGTCGCGACTGCGGCTGGTTCGGGAACCGGATGAGTCCTCTGACAGGCAACGACGGCCGCCGTCATTCCGATTCCCACGAACACGCCCCATCTCGTCCGCCGAATCCCCTTGACGCCAACCGACCGTCCGCATACGCTTAGTTCCATAATCGATCCCGTGGTGATTTGCCGCGTATTGCAGCCACGTTAAACAACTCGCTAAAAAGCTCTGGCCCGCGGATACCCTGCGGGCCTTTTGTTTTGTTTTTCCGGTACGGCGTCGCCCTATCCGTCTTCGACTGCGCCCGGCCGCCTGCCAGACCAGCGAGTCGTCTGACGCTGACTCGCCGCGTGGCAGATCTCCCGGGACCCAAGATTTACCCGAGAGCCACCCATGTCAATAGTCAAAGAATCCGTATCGCTCCGCCCCGAGTCGCCGGCACCCACCACCACCGCGTCGGGCGCTCCCATCGTCACTTCAGGGGCACCCGCCCTCACACCCTGGCCCCTGGTCTGCAAGCTCCGCCACGCGGCAGCCCCAGCCGGCCCCTTGGCCATCTGCAAGCTCCGCCACGCGGCAGCCCCAGTCGGCCCCTTGGCCATCTGCGAACACTGCCTGGGGCCGCTCGAACCCGTGGCCCCCACGGGTCGAGCATTACCGAACCGTGAAACGATCGCCGCCCGCGCGCCGAGCCTCTGGCGCTACCGTGAGTGGCTTCCGTTCACAGCATCGGCACCCGGCAGCACCGACACACGCAGGCCCGGCGATGCCTTCACCGCTCCGCTTTCCCCCGACACGGGCTTCACCCCGTTGGTAGACGCCCCCCGCCTGGCACGCCGCCTGGCACGCCGCTTGGGCGTGGCCCGCTGCTGGATCAAGAACGACGCGGTATCCCACCCGTCGCTTTCGTTCAAGGACCGCGTGGTCACCGCCGCCCACCCCTTTGGCCTCGGTACCATCGGCTGCGCCAGCACGGGCAACCTGGCCAACGCCGTAGCCGCACACGCCGCCGCACGAGGCCCGGTCGCCCCATACTGGCCGTCGCAACACCCCCGACGGTCCGCGACACCGCCGAGCCAGGCCTGGTGGCCCGCCTCCAGCGCTCACCCGTCAGGCCATATGAGGATTGAAATTCCTTTCGTTAATGACGGCAACAGGCGCGTGGCCTTACTGGCCGCCAATATCCTTGTTGGCTTGAACGGCTACGAACTCGAGGCGGCGGAACCGGAGGTGGTGACGGCCATCGAAAGCGTGGCGGCAGGCCGGATCTCCGAGGCGTCACTGGCGACCTGGGTTCGGAATAGGCTGCGGCCGATTGCCGACAGCGAAGCAGAGGGGCGGCCACGATCTGGCCGCTGGTGAATCGCCGCTTCCAGTCAGGCCCAGTGCCGGCACTCGGCGGGGGCTTGTGTGTATAACTTTAGTAGCTATACTGCTCGGTAACCTCGGGGGAGTCATGATCCGACGCCAGACGCTCAAGAAGATCGGCGGTTCCGTGGCCACCGTGCTGCCCAAGAGCATGCTCGACCGCTTCCATCTCGATGCCGGCGACGACATCTACGTGGTGGAGACGGGCGAGGGCCTGTTGATCACGCCCTTCGATCCTGATTTTGCCGACGCCATGGCCGCCTACGCGCGCGGAGCGAGGAAGTATCGCAACGCGCTCCGCAAGCTGGCGCAATAGGCGGTGGCAGCCAAGCGCCGCGCACCCCGGTGGGTAACGCGGACCATGCTCGATGCGATTCACCAGGCCCAGTTGGCCGAGCACGGCGGCCTGGCCGGCGTGCGGGACTATGGATTGCTGGAATCGGCACTCGCCCGTCCGCGGCACAAGTTCGCCTACGCCGCCAAGCCCGACTTCGGCGCGCTGGCGGCCGCCTATGCGTTTGGGCTCGCCAGGAACCACGGGTTCGTTGACGGCAACAAACGCGTGGCATTCATGGCCGCCTATGTCTTTCTTGGCCTGAACGGCTACGAGATCGAGGCGACGGAGCCCGAGGTGGTGACGGCCATGGAAGACGTGGCGGCGGGCCGGATGTCCGAGGCGTCGCTGGCGGCGTGGGTTCGGCAGAGGCTGCGGCCGATTGGTGGCGGCGAAGAATAGGGGCGGTCCCCGGCGCAACTACCCCCGCACCAACTTCCGATACGTCACCCGGTGGGGCTGATCGGCATCGGGGCCTTTGCGCTTCTTGAGGTCCTCGACGTATGCCTGGAAGTTCCCCTCGAACCACACCACCTCGCTGTCCCCCTCGAACGCCAGCATGTGCGTCGCCACCCGATCCAGGAACCACCGGTCGTGTGAGATCACCACGGCGCACCCGGCAAAGTCCAGCAGCGCATCCTCCAGCGCCCGCAGCGTATCCACATCCAGGTCGTTGGTGGGTTCGTCCAGCAGCAGCACGTTCCCGCCGCTCTTGAGCATCTTGGCCAGGTGCAGCCGGTTCCGCTCGCCGCCGGAAAGGTCCCCCACCTTCTTCTGCTGGTCGGTGCCCTTGAAGTTGAAGCTCGCCAGGTACGCCCGGCTGTTGATCTCGCGCTTGCCCACCTCGATGGTGTCGCGCCCCTCGCTCACTTCGTCGTACACGGTCCTGGCGCCATCCAGCGTGCGACTCTGGTCCACGTACGCCAGTTGCACGGTGTCTCCCACCTTCAACTCGCCGCGGTCCGGTGTCTCCTGCCCCACGATCATCCGGAAGAGCGTGGTCTTGCCCGCCCCGTTGGGGCCGATCACGCCCACGATCCCGCCGCGCGGCAGCGCAAACTCCAGCCCGTCAAACAGCAGCTTGTCTCCATATGCTTTCCGTAAACCATTGGCGATCACCACGTCGTTGCCCAGGCGTGGCGGCGGCGGGATCACGATCTCATTCTGCAGCACGCGCTCCTGCGAGGCCTGGCTGGCCAGCTCCTCGTACTTCTGCAGGCGCGCCTTGTTCTTGGCCTGCCGGGCCCGGGGCGCCATGCGCACCCAGTCCAGCTCGCGCTGCAGCGTGTGCTGCCGGGCACTGGCCTGCTTCTCCTCCGTGGCCAGCCGAGTCTGCTTCTGCTCCAGCCAGCTCGAGTAATTCCCCTCCCACGGGATCCCCGCCCCGCGGTCCAGCTCCAGGATCCACTGGGCCACGTTGTCCAGGAAGTACCGGTCGTGCGTGATGGCCACCACGGTCCCCGGGAACTCCGCCAGGTGCCGCTCCAGCCACGCCACGCTCTCGGCGTCCAGGTGGTTGGTGGGCTCGTCCAGCAGCAGCATGTCCGGTTGCTCCAGCAGCACGCGACAGAGCGCCACCCGCCGCCGCTCGCCGCCGGACAGCGTCGTCACGTCGGCGTCCGCGGGCGGCAGCCGCAGCGCGTCCATGGCAATCTCGATCTTGTGATCCAGGTTCCACAGGTCGAGCGCGTCAATCTGCTCCTGCACGCGCCCCTGCTCCGCCAGCAGCTTTTCCATGGCCGCGTCGTCCATGGGCTCGGCGAACGCCATTGAGATTTGCTCAAAGCGCGTGAGCAGCCCGCGCTGCGTGGCCACCGCCAGCTCCACGTTCCCCTTCACGTCCAACGCGGGATCCAGCTGCGGTTCCTGCGGCAGGTAGCCGATCGTCCGGCCATCGGCCACCCACGCCTCCCCCTGGAAGTCCGTGTCCACCCCAGCCATGATGCGCAGCAGACTCGACTTGCCGGCGCCGTTGGGGCCGAGCACGCCGATCTTGGCGCCGTAGTAGAAAGAGAGCCAGATACCACGCAGGATCTCCCGCTGCGGCGGGACAATCTTGCGCAGGTCCTTCATGACATAGATGAATTGCGGGGGCATGGCGGCGGGAGGGGTGGAGTGACCGGGAGGCGAAAGTTAACGGGCTGCCGGCGTTGGTTTCCACGGGCGGCGCCGGTATACTTGAGACCCCATGTCCTTCTCCAACATCTCCCACCTCCTCTCGGCCAACCCGCTCTACGCCGTCCCCCTGGTCTTCCTCGGGGGCGTGCTCACCAGCCTGACGCCGTGCATCTACCCCATGATCCCGATCACCATCGCGATTGTCGGGGGCGGGAGCGCCGCACCGGACGCGCCCCGGTGGCGGCCGCTGTTCCTCACGCTCACCTACGTGGCCGGCCTGGCCCTCGTGTACGCGGCCTTGGGCCTCCTCGCGGGCCTGACGGGCACCCTCTTTGGAACTGTCAGCACCAATCCATGGTTGTACTTCGCAATGGCCAACGTGCTGGTGCTCGCGGCGCTGGCCATGTTCGACGTGATCCCGGTGCGACTCCCGGCCGGCCTCATGGCACGCGTGAACAACACGGGCACCGCCGGCCGGTTCTCCGGCGCCTTCGTCATGGGGGCCATGTCCGGCCTCGTGGCCGCCCCCTGTTCGGCGCCCGTCATGGCGGTGGTACTCACCTGGGTGACCACCACCAGGAGCGCGGTGCTCGGGTTCATCTACCTGTTCGCGTTCTCGCTGGGCATGTCCACGCTGCTCGTGGTGGTGGGCCTCTCGTCGGGATCGCTGGCGCGGCTGCCAAGGGCCGGCGTGTGGATGGTGTGGATCAAGAAGCTGTTCGGGCTGGTCATGCTGGGCGTGGCGGAATACTACCTCTTCAAGATGGGACAGTTGCTTATATGAAACTCCTCACGTTGCAGGCGGCCGCGATGGCCATGGCGTTCACGGGAGCCGCCGCCACGACGCCACGCGCCGCCCACGCGCAGGACTTGGGCCTCCTCATCGGCACGACCGCGCCCAACGTCACGGTCACGACGCTGGACGGCAAGTCCACCGACCTCTCCGCCTACCTCGGCAAGACCCCCACGCTCATTGAGTTCTGGGCCACCTGGTGCCCCAACTGCAAGGAACTCGAGCCCACCCTCAAGGCCATGACGGCCAGGTATGGCGGTCGGGTGCAGTTCGTGCGGATTGCAGTAAACGTGAATGAATCGGCCGGCCACGTGAAGGCATTCGTGGACAAGTACGACATTCCGGGCCACCACTACTACGACACCAGCGGCGACGCCACCACGGCCTACGACGTCCCCGCCACGTCGTATGTGGTGCTCATCGATCGCGCGGGCAAGGTGGTCTACACCGGCCTGGGTGGCACCCAGGACCTGGACACGCCCCTGGCAAGGGTCCTCCGGTAGCGCCTGCGCCGGCTCGCCGCGGCTCGCGTAAGCGAACCTGACGCGCCGCGCGCGGTGCCCCGCCGCCTCACCCCTCGCCCGTCAGCGGCAGCTCCAGCACCATACGCGTCCGCGTAAGATCCAGCGTCTCATGGACCTGGATCCGCGTGAGCACCACCGGCTCCTCAATCCGCAGGGCCAGCATCCGGCGCAGGTTGTCCGGCGTGGGCTCCGGAAAGAAGCTCAGCGTCACGTGCGGGGTGAAGGTGAAGCGGGCCCGCTCGCGAAGCAGTCCGGTGGCGCCAATGCGGTCGTGCAGCTCGCGGATGGCGCCATGGGGCGCCAGCGGCAGCACCACCACGTTGCTCTGCATGAACCGCACCGGCGCGCCAACGGGCAGTGACAGGGGCGCCGTCTCGCGCGCGATGGGCTCCAGCTCGGCGCGCAATTCGGCCTCCGTGGTCCGCGTGGAGATGGGCCCCAGGCCGGACGAACCGGCCACCGTGACATGGGGCGGCTGCAGCGCCGCCAGCTTGGGGTCAAAGCGCCGCTGGAGTTCCAGCACGCGCTCGCGAAGCGGCGGCTCCACCGGCGCGATGATGATGAGGCCGGACTTCACGGGCCGCCCCCGCTCCCGCCGCCGCCCGCGCATCGGCGGCGGGCGCATGCCCGTCCACTCCATATTGCTTTCACCATGCCGCCGAATACACCAGGGCCGTGGCGCCGTCCGGCGCCGGCGCCACCGAGAGGTGCTGAAAGGTGCGATCCACCCAGTTGTCCGGATGCCCGTGCTGCCACCGCACCACCATCCGGCCCGACAGGGTGCCGAGTCCGGCGCCGAGCAGCACGTCGCTGGCCCAGTGCGCGTTGCGGTACATGCGCGAGACGCCGCTGAGTGTCGCGCCGCCGTATGTCAATATGCCAATGAGCATCTGGTGCTCCGGCCAGCGCCGTCCGCTTTCCGCCGTCAGGGCGCCCGCCAGCGCGAAGGCCGCCACCGCGTGCAGCGATGGCAGTGACTGGTAGTCATCGCCCTGCCGGAACCCGCGACCGAAGGCCAGGTCGTGCGGCCGGCCCAGGCTGACGCGCGGGCGCGCCCGCCCCGCCAGCCCCTTGATCACCACGCTCACCACGCCGGCAGCCACCATCGCCTCGCCGGCGTGGAGCCCCACGTCGGTCCAGGTGGAGTCGTGGCGCGCGAGGCCCACCACGTACGCACCCGCCGCCAGCAGCGGCGCGCCCGGAACCGCCAGCCCGCCAAAGACATCGGCCGTCGTCTTCAGGGTTCCATTGTTTTGCCGCGCCGGGCGTTGCATCCACGCCGCCGCCCGGCCGTCAAGCCCGAACGCCACCGCCGTGGCCGCCGCGAACCCCGTGGCGATCCAGGCATCCCCGCGCGTGAACGTCGGCTGGCTGCGGGGAGAATCCTGGGCAGCCGCCGACACACTCGACACGAGCACGAGCGCCAGCACACCGCTCCAGCGCGCCAGGCCATCCGCCACCGGAAGTGCTCCGCGCGCCAGGCCGCTCGCCACCGGAAGCGCCGCGCGCCCCATGCGCCGTCGCGCACCCCTCACCCGCGCGCGTGCTGCCGGCCGGGTGCCCAACCCGCGGTCCTCTTGTCCCAGGGCAGTGTCCGGCGTATTTAGTGACATGCTCAATCTCGATCTCTCCGGCCGTCGGGCCCTCGTGGCCGGCGTGGCCGACGACGGCGGCTTCGGGTTCGCCATTGCCAAGTCGCTCATCGAGGCCGGCGCCACCGTGTGCATCGGCACCTGGCCCCCCGCGCTCACCATCCTGCGCAACCTGCTGGAACGCGGAAAGATGGACGACTCGCGCCGCCTCGCCAATGGCACCCTCCTGGAATTCGAGAAGATCTATCCCCTGGACGCCGCCTACGACACCTGGGAGGACATTCCCGAGGACGTCCGTGTCTCCAAGCGCTACAAGGACGTGGGCGACTGTTCGGTGCAGGGCGTGGCACGGCAGCTCGTGGCCGATTTTGGCGAGCGGCCGCTGGACATCGTGGTGCATGCACTGGCCAACGGGCCGGAGGTGAAGAAGCCGTTGCTGGAAGTGAGCCGCGCCGGCTACCTGGCCGCCGTGAGCGTGAGCGCGTATTCGCTCATCTCGCTGCTGCAGCGCCTGGGTCCGCTCATGCGTCCCGGGGGTTCGGCCGTGTCGCTCACGTACATGGCCAGCGAGCGCGCCATCCCCGGCTACGGGGGTGGGATGTCGTCGGCCAAGGCCGCGCTGGAGAGTGACACCCGCACCCTGGCCTTTGAAGCCGGGCGCAAGTGGGGCGTGCGCGTCAACACCATCAGCGCGGGCCCCTTTGCCTCGCGCGCCGCCAGCGCCATCGGCATCATCGAGAAGATGG
This sequence comes from Gemmatimonadaceae bacterium, assembly GCA_035700805.1. Classification (GTDB taxonomy): domain Bacteria; phylum Gemmatimonadota; class Gemmatimonadetes; order Gemmatimonadales; family Gemmatimonadaceae; genus JAGWRI01. Next base: position 15,393 of record DASSOG010000006.1, read on the forward strand.
TGGAATACGTATCCCACAATGCCCCCCTCACCGACAAGCTCAACGCCGCCGAGGTAGGCCACGCGGCGACGTTCCTCAGCTCCCCCCTCGCCTCCGGCATCACCGGCGCCACTATCTACGTGGACAAGGGCTACCACGCCATGGGCATGGCGGTCGAGGACCCACCCTCACCCTGAGCGGTAGTGGTACGCAAGGTAGAAATGGCACACCCACCAGAATTCCGATGGGTGTGCCATTTCCATATTCAACGCAGTTGCAGTTGTGGTTGTAGTTGTAGTTGTAGTTGTAGTTGCAGTTGCAGTTGCAGTTGCAGTTGCAGTTGTAGTGGAAGTTGCAGTATCCGCGTCATCCCTGTTCAGATCCGCGGCATCGCAGTATCTCAGTGAGAGTCACTCCCCCCAACAATCAACCCACCCCCGCCAGGCGCGTTCTCGCTCCCCGGCACCTCCTTGGCCGCCACGTCAATGGGCGCCAGCCCCGCCGACTTGAGCACCTCGTCCACACGAGTCACGCCAGCCATGGCCTTCTTCATACGGGCAAACTGGATGTCAATCAGCCCGTTCAGCAGGTCGTACACTTCGTAACTCTGCTGCGTGGGCCGCCCCTGGGCACTCTCCACCACACCCATCAGCGCCCCGATGCGGTTGTTCAGCCGGATCGGATAGTTCAGCGGATCCTCCCCCGCGTGACTCTGCGACTGGTACAGCGAATCCTCCACCGACTGCAGCGAATCGCGCAGCGGCGCCACCAACTGCGCGAACCGCGCCTTGCGCGCCGCCGGCAGGCTGTCCGCCCGCTGGTCAAGCTGGTACAGCACATAGCGGATCGTCTTCACCGCATCGTTGGTGGCTGAGAACTTGTCGCGGATCTTCATGGCCAGCGCGAACTGCGCATCCCAGTCGGCCTGCGTCGCGCCCATGATCCGCGGGTCGGCCAGCAGCTTGAACTGCTGCGTGCCCACCTGCTTGCCATCCACGCTCAGGCGCACCGTGTACGTGCCCGGAGGCGCCGTGGGACCCGTGGTGCCCGCGCCCCACAATACCATTCCATTAAAGCGGTGCGCGTCGGGGTAACGCATGTTCCACCCCGTGAAGGTGTTTACGCCCGCCTCGTTGGCCGGACGCGCCGCCCCGCCGCCGAAGCCTCCAAATCCCCCTCGGCCCCCTCGACCACCCGCCGCCGGCGCCACCGTCTCGGACGTCGAGTAGCGGTGGATGAGCGTGCCCTTGGCGTCCAGGAAGTCCAGCGTCACCGACTTCGCCGGCGCCTTGAGCCAGTACTGCACCGCGATGCCGCTGGGCGGGTTCTCACCCGACGGGTTCACCGCCGTCGTCGGGTCACCCCCACGCCCGCCGCGACCGCGCCCGAAGAAGCCCCCACGCCCACCTTCACGATACTGGTCTTCCGGCTTGAACAGGTGCGCATTCGAGGCCATCACCTTGGACGACATCTGCTCCAGCGAACTCACGTTGTCCATGATGTAGAACGCGCGCCCGTGCGTGGCCGCAATCAGGTCGCCGTCCTTGAACGTCAGGTCGCGCACCGGCACCAGCGGCAGGTTCAGCGCCAGCGACTGCCACGAGTGGCCGTCGTCCTGCGAGAAGTACACACTGCGCTCCGTGCCCGCCACCAGGAAGCCCGCCTTGTTCGGGTCCTCGCGAATCACCCGCGTGGGCTCCGTATCCGGCAGCGCCGCGTCAATCCGCACCCAGTGCGCGCCAAAGTCCACCGTCTTCCACAGCATTGGCTCGCGGCTGTCCAGCTTGACCCGATTGGCCGCCACGTAGGCCGTGCCATCGTGATGCCAGCTCGCGTCAATGCTCGAGATCTTCGTGTTCTGCGCCAGCCCCTTGGGCGTGACGTCCGTCCACGTGGCTCCATCGTTGTGCGTCACGTAGATCTTGCCGTCGTCCGAGCCCGTCCACAGCTCACCCGCCTTGATCGGCGACTCCTCGATCACGAAGATCGTGGCATAGTATTCCACTGAAGTCTGGTCCTTGGTCAGCGGCCCCCCGGCATCACCCAGCGTCGCCGGGTCATGATACGTGAGGTCCGGGCTGATGACCTTCCAGCTCTTGCCGCCATTGACCGACTTGAAGACCTTGTTCCCCCCGATATACACCGCGCGCGGATTGTGCACCGACGTGATGATCGGGAACGTCCACTGGAAGCGATACTTGAGATCCTTGGCCGGGTGCCCCATCGGGTTGTCCGGCCACGGGTTCACGTCTTCCTCCAGCCCCGTCCGCGTGTCCAGCCGAGTGATCAGGTTGCCGTAGCTGCCCGCATACAGGACCCACGGCCGGTCGGACACCGAGGCAATCCACCCCGATTCGCCGCCCCCGGCGTCTTCCCAGTTGGACTCGTCCAGGTTGCCCTTGTTCGCGCCGCACACCGCCCCCCGGTCCTGCTGCGCGCCACAGATCTTGTAGGGAAAGTCGTTCGTCGCAATCACGTGGTAGAACTGGCCCGTGGGCATGTCCTCCGCACTCCACGTCTGTCCGCCGTCCGTCGTGACCTGCGCGCCGCCGTCATCCCCCTCGATCATCCGCTTGGGGTCGTTCGGCGCAATCCACGTCTGGTGCGAATCCCCATGCCCCCCGCGCATCCCGCGCCACGTCTTGCCGCCATCCGTGGACTTCAGGAACGACACGTTGTTGATGTACAGCGTGTTCGTGTCCACCGGATCGGCCGCGAGCTTCATGTAATACCAGGCGCGCTGCTTGATCTCCGCCTCGCCATTCACGAAGTGCCACGTGGCGCCCGCGTCGCTGGACTTGTAGAGCCCGCCATCCCGCGCCTCAATCAGCGCCCACACGATGTTCGGGTTGGCCCGCGAGATCGCCAGCCCGCCGTTGCCCCAGATCCCCTTGGGCAGCCCCGGGTTGTCCTTGAGTTGCGTCCAGTGCGCGCCACCGTCCGTCGTCTTGTACATGGAGCTGCCGGCCCCGCCGCTGGAGAACGTCCAGGGCAACCGGTACGCCTGCCAGAATTCCGCATACAGCGTGTTCGGGTCCGACGGATCCATGACCAGGTCGGAGACCCCCGTGGAGTCATTGACGAAGAGGATCTTGTTCCACGTCTTGCCGCCATCCGTAGTCTTATATACCCCACGCTCGGCGTTCGGCCCCCAGAGATGCCCGAACGCCCCCACGTACACCGTGTTGGGATCGTTGGGGTCTATGACAATCCTGGCAATCTGCCGCGTGTCGCCCAGGCCCACGAACTGCCACGTCTTGCCCGCGTCCGTGCTCTTCCAGACCCCGTCGCCGTACGACGCGTTGCCGCGGATCGGATACTCCCCCCCGCCCACGTACACGATGTCCGGGTTCGACGGCGCCGTCTCCACCGCGCCGATCGTGCCGCCAAAGTAGCCGTCCGACGTCGGGAACCAGCTCGCCCCGCCATCGGTCGTCTTGAACACGCCACCGCCCGGGGTGCCCATGTAGTACTCGTTGGGACGCGTGGCTGAACCCGTCACCGCCACCGAACGGCCCCCGCTGAACGGACCCACCAGCCGCCACTTCACACCCGTGAACGCCAGGCTGTCCAGCGGCACCGATACCATCGCGTTGGCCGTCGTCACCGGGCGCGGGCGTCCACCCTGCGCCACCATCACGGCCGGAAAGCCAGCGGCCAGCGCCGTCAGCGCCACCGTCCGGCGTACATTTAATCCGATCACTTCTGCCTCCTGCGGAGTTCAAACGATTGGGGAAGAACCACAGCCCGCAAATTGTGCTATCGCCACACGGTCTGGAAAGGTACGATTATCACATGCCCAACTCGGCGCACCCCGGTTTCTCGCCCCGGACGGCCCTCGCTGTCATCTTCATGACAGCCTGGCTGGCCGCGTGTTCGTCGCACTCTGACACTAAATCGCCCCCCTCCGTCTCACCTGTCGCCACCACCACCGGCCTCTCACACCCCGAGTCGGTACGCTACGACTCCGCCCGCGACGTCTACTACGTCTCCAACATCAACGGCGACCCCGCCGCGCACGACGGCAATGGCTCCATCGTCGTCGTGGACGCCGACAGCTACAGGATCCTCCGTCCGCTCGTGCAGGGCGGCGTCAACGGCGCCCGCCTGAGCGCCCCCAAGGGCATGGCCCTCTCCGGCGACACCCTCTGGGTGGCCGACATCGACACCCTCCGCGCCTTCGACGTGCGCGACGGCCACACCCTCGAAACCGTCAGCCTCACCCGACTCGGCGCCACCTTCCTGAACGACGTGACCGTGGGCGGCGACGGCGCCGTGTACATCACCGATACCGGCAGGAACGACTCCGCCAGCACCGGGAGCGCCATCTTCCGCGTCCACGCCCGCCTCCCGCGCGTGGCGCTGGCCACGCCGGAACTCTCCGCGCCCAATGGCATCACCTGGGACGCGCAGGGACAACGCTTTCTCCTCGCGCCCGGCGGCAAGGAAATCCAGACCTGGGTGCCCGGCGAACCGGCCCCCGTACCCCTCATGAATGGCCCCGGCGGCTACGACGGCATCGAGGTGCTGGCCAACCGGTCCATCCTCGTGACCAGTTGGGCCGACTCCACGCTTCACCTCATCCGCGCGGGCGTGATGTCTCCCCTGGTGCGCGGCCTGAGCGGACCAGCGGACATCGGCGTGGACACGCGGCGCAACATCGTCGCCGTGCCGCGCCTGCTCCTGGACCGCGTGGAATACTTCCGGATTCCGTAGCACCACCACCGGGCCAGCCGCTCCCGCTCCCGCCTCCACTTCCCCGCGCCCCTTGCCCCTGCGCAACCTCCAACGTCGCTGGATCCTCACCGCCCTCTCGTTCGCGGCGGTTATTGGCGTTTCCATCTACACCATCGCCGGATGGTCCACCCAGGGCATCGACTTCGCGCTCCCCTGGCAGTCGCACGCCCTGGCCATCGCGGCCCTGGTCTTCGAGCTCGCCTGCCGCGCGGTGAAGCTCACCTGGAGCGCCCGCTCGGTGGGAGTGAAGCTGTCGCTGCGCGCGTCGCTGCGCACCTGCCTGGCCGGCGACCTGGCCGCCAGCATCACGCCCGGCCGCTCCGGCGCGGAGCCCGCGCGCTACATCGTGCTCGCGCAGACGGGCATCGACACCCCCAACACCCTCGTCATCCTCTTTGCCGACCTGTTCCTGGAGATGACCTCGCTGGGCGCCGTGGTGCTGGGGTCCGCCATCGTCTTTCGCCACGCCGGCACGGCCCTCTCCGCCCTGGTGGGGGTGCTCGGACTGGACGTGGTGTTCGTACTCGGCATCGGCTTTGTGGGACTCATGCTCGCGCGGCGCCAGGCCGGCCCCGAACCCCCGCCGTGGGCGGTGCGCCTGCGACTGCACGGCCGCCGCTGGGAGCTGGTCCGCCACTGGCTCGCCAGGCTCCGCACCACCGTGGACACCGTGAAGACCGTGGATTGGCGCTGGGCCGCGGGCGGGTTCGTGATGTCCTTCCTGCACGTGGCCACTCGGCTCGTCATGCTGCCGGCGCTCGTGCTCCCCGTGATGCCGAACCTTCCCCTGGCGCCACTGGCCCTGTGGCCATTGGGATTATTGTATGGGGCGGCGGTGGTGCCCGCCCCGGGTGGCGGCGGCGCGGTGGAGCTGGGCTTCCGCGTCGCGCTGGGCGGGGTGATCCCCGGCGGCCTCTTCGTGGCCGCGCTGGTCTGGTGGCGGTTCTACACGTTTTACATATACATCATCCTGGGCGCCTTCGCCGCCGGTCGCACCGCGCTCAAGGCCGTGGCCAGGACCGAGCAACTGGAAGAAGAGCTCGAAAACGCCTGAGCCCCTCCGCGCCTCCGCCCGGATGCCTGCCGTATCCGCGACATCGCTGTACCGAAGTTGGCGCCTCCGCCCGGATGCCTGCCGTATCCGCGGCATCCGCTGTTTCATCCGCGACATCGCTGTACCGCTCGCACCCGGATCAGCACCGAATCCGCCGGCAGCGGCGACCACGTTCCCACCACTGAATCCTGCACGCGCACCAGCCCGCCGGTATCCAGCATCAGGCCCAGCGCGAAAGGCGCAGGCGCCTCGGCCCGCGCGGCCGTCGCAGCCGTCGCAGCCGTCGCAGCCGTCGCAGCCATGTCCCGGGCTTCCGCGCGTTGCATCGCAACCGGCGCGCCATAACAAACCGGCTGCGCCGCTGACGTCTGCTCCAGCGCAGAGTACGCCGCTGCCCGCCCGGCTGCTCCTCTGTCCGTGGGCTGCGCGGTAACAGCCGCCGCTGTGCCTCCGCCCGCAGGCTCACTGGCCACAACAGTCGCTGCCTTGGGTACCGGCTTCCGGGACGCGCGCCCTTCGGCTTTCATCGTGCTGCCCGGCGTCACGCTCACCACGCGCGGAGCCGCCAGGTTCGTGGCCTGCTCCGTGCGTACCGGCGGCGAGTCGCGTCCCACCACCTGCACGCCGACGGCCAGCAGCACCCCGGCCGCCGCCAGCCATCCGGCTGGCCGCACCCACCGCATCCGCCCCCTGGGCGGCACCGCGCCCGCCGTCGCGCCGCCGCCCGCGCTTCCACCGCCCGTCGTCCCGCCCCCGCTCGCGCTTCCGCCGTTCGCGCTACCGCTGCCCGGCACGATCCCCCCGCCCACGTCATCCAGCGCCGAGAGAATCCGCGACGCGCCCGCCACCAGCCCGCGCGCCTCGGCCACCAGTGCCCCACACTCCGCGCAGTCAGCCACGTGCCGCTCCACCAGCGCCGCCAGGTCGTCGGAAAGCTGGCCGTCCAGCCACGCATGAATGGTGCCTTCATCCAGGTGCTTCATGGCCCCCTCGCCGGCCGCAGGTCATGCGGCGTCATATTCGTTTGCATATCCTAAGCCCCGGTGCCCGCAGCCCGCCCACCCGGCCGCCCCTCCACCAGCTCCACCAGCCGCCGCCGGGCGCGCGCCAGCGTCGTCCCCACGGACCCGGCGGCCAGGCCCAGCGCCGCCGCAATCTCCCCGTAGTCCAGCCCCTCCTCCCGCAGCAGCAGCGCTTCCCGGTCCCGTTCGCCCAGCCCTTCCAGCGCCCGCCGCGCGGCGGCCCGCTCCTCCGCCCGTATGACCGCCGTATCCGCGGCATCCGCGGTTTCATCCGCGACATCGCGGTGCAGCAATTGCAGCTGGCGTCGCCGCCGAGACTCCTGCCGTGCCGCGTCGCGCACCAGGTTCGTGGCCACCGTGAACAGCCACGCCCGCTCATTCTCCAGCCGCGGCTGGCGGAGGGCACGCAGGAAGGTCTCCTGCGCCACCTCATCCGCCCAGTCACGGTCGCCCAGCCGCCGCGTCAGGTACCGCATCAGCGGGGCGTGATATTCGCGGAACAGCCGCTCGGTCTCGTCCATGCGTCCTCGCGCTACCAGCCGCGCGTCACCAGGTCCAGTTCCGCGTCGGTCAACTCCGGCGCGCGTGACACGATCTCGACGTTCACCTGCCGGCCGCCAATGCGCACATGATCCCCCAGCGCCGCCATGGCGCGCAGTTCGGGAATGCGCTGCAGCAGCGCGAAGTAGCTCCGTGAAAACGCCTGCACCGTCACCGTCCGCGTGGAATCGTGGTACGCCGCATCAGTCCACACGCTGTCGCGCAGCGTGAAGGTGTGGCCGTTCACCAACTGCACACTCGACGCACCTGCACCCCGCGCCGCAACCGACAGCGAATCCAGCATCGCCGTGTTCATCACCCGGCGCTGCGCCGACGCCAGCCGAGCCGCCTCAAAGTTCGCCTCGGCCTTGGACACCACCGCGGACGCTGCCGCCGGCGAGCCAACGACCCCCGTGGCCGACTGATCCCTCGTCGCTCCCGCCGCGTACCGTGGTTCCGTCACCAGGTACGACGTGAACTCCGTGGGAATGCCATACCGCTCGCCCAGCGCCCGGATCTCGTCGTCCACCTCGGGGTTCGGGCCGTTCCGCCGCCGCTCCGCGCTCAGGTAGCCAATGCGCTGCGCCGCCCAGAGCCGCGGAATGAACGCGTTCTCCCGCGCCTCATCGTCAAACCGGGCGGTAGACGTCCACTGCACATCCCGTCCCTGCGACCGCCCCGTCACCGTCACACGCGCCTCACCACTTCCCGTATAGCGCGCCAGCACCACCAGGTCCTGGCCGCCAAAGAGGTCCATCGGCGCCTGCGGCACCACGTCGCGCAGCGCCACGTCGTGGCCGTTCACCGTCACCCGCAGGTCGGTGGCCACCGGATCCGTCAGGCGTTCGGCCACCACGCCCACCATGCGCTCCACGTCTTCCTCGGGGCGCACGAACTGCGACGTGCCCCGTCCGTCCATGGCCAGCCGCTCCAGCAGCGCCGAGTTGACGTCGGAGCCCAGGCCAAAGGTGAAGATCCGCGCACGGCCGCGCTCGCGCTCGGCCAGCTCGGCAATGCGATCCGCATTGGTCTCGCCCACGGTCGGCATGCCGTCGGTGAGGAAGAGCACCAGCGACAGCCGGTCGCCGGGCGCGCGCGTCAGGCGCTGCGGGCGGTCTGCGCGATCGTCCTCGCGACCGGCGCGTTGCGGCTCCAGCGCCGCCTCCAGCGCGCCGCCGATGTTCGTGCCACCGCCCGCGTCCAGCAGTTTCAGGAACTGTAATCCTCGCCGCAGGTTGGCCGGCGTGGCGTACACATAGTCGGCCTGGAATTCGTTCACGTCATTGGCAAAGCTGACCAGCCGGAACCGGTCGCCCGGCCGCAGCGTCCTGAGCAGCGCCTCGCCCGCCAGGCGCGCCTGCTCCATCTTGCGTCCCGACATGGACCCCGACACGTCCACCACGAAGGTCACGTCGCGCGCGCTCGGCGTCCCCCGTATCGCCGGCGGCGTGACGGTGATCATCGCGAACCCGCCATCGCGCGCACCGGCCCGCGCGTGCGTGAGCACCGTGATCCCGGCCCGGTTGCCCACGTGCAGCGGAACCAGGATGGTCACGTTCGGCGCCTGCCCGGTGACCGTCACCACGCGCATGCCCGCCGAATCCCGCTCCGCCATCCGGTTGGCCGGCGAATACGCCCGCCCAAAGGCGTCCCCCCGGGGGTACGTCAGCACAAAACGCTCATCGTGCCACGAGCTCGCCACCTCGCCGCGCTTGTAGTCCACGCGCAGCGCGTCGCCCTCGCGCGGCGCCACGGCGTCGAACTCCACGGATACCGTCCGCGTCTCCCCCGCCTGGATGGGAAAGATGCGCGCCCGCAGCAGCCCCGCGCCCATCCACTCCACCAGCGCGGGATCGCGCAGCTTGCGCACGATCTCCTCGTACACCGCCCGGGCGCTGGTCGCGTCCATCGTCTCGCCGGCCACCATGCGCCCGTCAATGGACAGCTTCAGGTTGCGGAACGCCGCGCCGGCGGGCAGCGGAAACAGGTAGTCCGCCTCACCCAGGCGCGCTCCCCGGTTGGTGAACTGCTCCGTCACGGTGTAGTGCAGCACGCGTCCATCCAGCCGCGCCTGCACGTCGCTGGACGTGCGCACCACCTGCGCACCACAGGCCGAGACGGCGCGAGGCCCATCGGCGGGGATCGGGCACATGGGCACCAGCCGCCCCTGTGCCAGGGCACTCGCGGGCAGGGTGAGAACCAGACCGAGGATCAGCAACGAGTAACGCATGAGGTCTCCAGGTTGTGCTACCCTTGAGACGCCATGGGCGGAAAAACTTGCACACGGTCGGCCAACTCGCGCCCCCGCAACGTGCTACACGGCCCGGCTCAGCCGGCGGCCCACTTCTCCGCCCGGATGCTTGCCGTATCCGCGGCATCCGCTGTTTCATCCGCGTGATCGCAGTATTACCATCCGCGAGATCGCAGTATTTTCATCCGCGAGATCGCAGTATTTCCATCCGCGAGATCGCAGTATTTTCATCCGCGAGATCGCAGTATTTTCATCCGCGTGATCGCTGTACCGCAGTTGGCCCCTCCGCCGCCTGCTCCAGCCCCGCCGGCCGCACCACCTTCCCCTCCAGGCCGCGCATCAGCTTCACGAACGGCAGCGCGATGTCCGGGTCAAACTCCGATCCCGCCTTCTCCTCCAGGTAGCCCAGCACCCGCTCGGTTTCCCACGCCGAGCGGTACGGCCGGTTGGTGCGCAGCGCGTCGAACACGTCGCACACGTGCACCAGCTTGCTCGCGCGGTGCGTATCGCGCTCAAAATGCCGCTTGGGGTATCCGCCCCCGTTCAGCATGATGTGATGCTCATAGGCCACCGCCGCCGCCAGGTCCAGCTCGCGGTCGCTCGTAATGATGATCCGGGCGCCCTCCACCGTGTGCCCCTGCATCACCGTGCGCTCCTCGTCCGTCAGCTTGCCCGGCTTGTTCAGGATCTCCAGCGGAATGCGCACCTTGCCCAGGTCGTGCAGCAGCCCCGCCACCCCGAACGTGCGCACGTCGTTGGACCCCATCCCCAGGTGCTCCGCCAGCGCCATGGTCAGCACGCTCACGTTCAGGCAGTGCGTGGTGGTGTATTCGTCAAACTGCCGCAGCTCCAGCAGGGGCAGCACCATCTCGCTCTCGCCGTGCATGGCCACGCTCAGCGACCGCACCACGCTCTCCGCCTCGATGAGCGGCAGCGCCCCGCGGTCGGTCACCTCGTCGTGCATCCACCGCACAGCCTCGATCTCCTCGCCCATGGAGTAGCCGATGGTCGCGGTCTCCACCGGCGCCTCCAGCGCCTCCTGCATGGCGCGCGTCTCGCCCCGGATGCCGATGGCGCCGAACTTGATGGTGCTGCGGCGGGTCTGGCGCGCCTCCGACGTGTCTATGGTAGAGATCGTCAGCCGGGCCAGCACCTGCTCCAGGAAGTCCTCGTACTCCTCGCGCGGCACGTCCTCCGCGAACTCCAGCCGCTGCACCCCGGCGTTGGCCAGGCGCCCCGCCCATTCCCAGTCCGCCATCTCGCGCAGGCCCACGCTGCGGTACACCGTCTCCTCGCCCAGGAACGAGAACTCCGGCCGCCGGTCCGTCTCCTGCAGCTTGCGCAGCAGTTCGTACGACCGGTCCACGGCGCGCTCGCGCGCGGGGTGCCCGTCCGCGTACAGCGCCATGGTGCTCAGCGCCTGCGCAAAGGACGTCAGGAATCTTGATGGTTCGCTCATGACACCGTCCGCATCGTGCCCGTCACGCGGGGTTGCACCACCGCCTGCCGCAGCGCCGCGTCCTTGCTCCGGTACGCCATGGCCACCGCGTCCTGCGCCTCCTGGTCGTCCTTCCAGAACACCGCCAGCGCGCTCAGCGCCGCCAGCACGTCGGCCGATGGGTCGTGCAGCTTCCGCCGCCGCAGCCACCGCGAGCGCCGCACCACGCGGTCCAGCAGCCAGCGCCGCGTGCTGTCGTCGTGCCGCAACCCGCCCACCACGCGGATCCCCAGCGCTCGCAGCGACGGCTCCAGCTCACCGGCATCCACGCGCTGCCGCGCGATGGTCAGCCCCTCGTCGGGGCACCCGTCCGTGGACGCCGCCGACAGCGCCAGGAACACCGTGCGTTCGTCCGGGTCCGACAGCGCCGTCACCATCGTCCGCTCCCGCGTGGCCGGCGCCTTGAGGAACAGCTTCACCGCCTCGCGCCGCACCTGGCTCTCCGGATGCATCAGGTACTGCTCGGGGTCCAGCCCCGAAGGCAGCGTGCCCAGCCGGCCGAGCATCACCAGCAGGTCCCGCTGCAACTCCGCGGGCGCCGTGGCCATGCGCGCCGCCACATACGGCCCCACGTCGTCGCCAATGGACACCAGCAGGTCCAGCAGCCGGTCGCGCACCTTCCCTTCATCCGACGCCTCCACGGCATCCAGCAGCGGCAGGATGGCCGCCAGCCGCATCCGCTTCACCAGCCGCGCGGCCAGCGGAAAGTCCACGCGCTCCGCGGTCAGCACCTCACGCAGCACGTCGTGCGACTCGATCTCCTGCCACACCCCGATGGCCACCGCCTGGTCGGGCGCCCCGTCCACCAGGTCCAGCAACTGCGCGGCCTGCTTGCGCTCCAGCATGGCGCCAATGGCCGTCTCCACCCGCGAGCCCACCACCCCCACCTCCAGCCCCATCTTCACGATGCGCTCGGGTTCGCACTCCAGGCTGAACGGAGGTTCCGTGACCTCGGCGGGTCCGCGCCGCGCAATCTCCTCCAGCACCATCCGGTATGCCTCGGGGTTCGGGTCGTCCAGCGTCCATTCGCGGATGAGGCGCACCACCTGCTCGCGCAGCCCGGCGTCCGCCATGTTCCGCTTGGTCTGGTCCACGTCGGTCGCGTGCTGCGCCAGCTTGCCGAACATGCGCATGAGCGAATGCGAAATGGTCTGCTGCTCCGCGTCCGCCGCGGCCTTCACCAGCTCCACCACCGCCTCCAGCGTCATCCCCTGCGAGGCATCCAGCACGAATCGCCGCCGCTGGCGGTTGTCGCCGCTCATCTCCAGCAGCCGGTTCAGCGTCTCCGGCTTCAGCGCCCCCACCATGCCCGAGATGCGCTTCTGCAGCGCGGTCGCCTCGGTGTTCTTCGAGGTCTTCAGCTCCTCGGCAATCTGCAGCAGGTAGCCCACGATCACCTGGTCGTACGCCACCTCGCGATGGTGCTCATCGATGGCCTTGGCCACCACCACCGGCTCCAGCGCCTGCTCTTCGTCCGCGGCGGCGTCCGTGGCCGAATCCGCCGCCAGCGCCGCGCGGGCCAGGCCCACCCAGAGCTGCGCCGCCCGCCCCGCCCGCATCTGCCCCTCCACCACCACGGGCTCCTCGCCCTCCGCCTCCGGGCCCTCGTCCAGCAGTTCCAGCTTCTCGTATGTCAGCGGAAAGATCTTCAGGTGCATCCAGCGGGCATTCAATTCGGTGGCGTCCAGCCCCAGCGGGCGTTCGATGCGCCCCGCGTCCACCGCCAGCGTGGCCAGCGCGTCGCTCAGCTCCTCGCGCGTGATGCCATGCGAGAGCCGCAGCGCGCCCAGGTGGTGCTTGTGCAGCTTGGACGCCAGTTCATACAGCAGCGGGTGCTTGGGGTCGGTGGCCACGCCCTCGATGATCAGTTGCCGCCGCGCGATGCCGATGGACAGCGTGCTCCGCCCCTCCAGCAGGTTCCACAGCTTGGCCACCACCTGGTCCACCGCCGTGTTCAGCAGGGGGTGGTTGGGCGGGTAGATGGCGTGCTTGTGGAACGCAATGGAGAGCTCCACCAGGAAGTCCCCCAGCTCGCGCGAGAGTGTGGCGCTGCCGCCACCACCCGACCCCTGCGCGGCCGGCGACGGCGGCGTGGGAACGGCGGCGGCGCCCGCGGCCGGGGTCACCCCCCGCGCCGGCGTGTTCGGGTCAGCCACGGGGGACAGGCCGTGCCCTGGTTGGAAGTTCCGGTATCACCTGGTTGCTCACCCCGGGAAATTGACCCTCTCCAGCGCTCCCGGCAACGGCCCAATGGCGCCGCTGGCGCCATGGACGCAACTTTACCACGGTCAGGTCTCTCCATTCCACCATTTTACCCCTCCATACCCACATGCCCGCACCCACGGAACTCGAAGAGCGCGTCAAGAACCTGCAGCGTGCCGTCTACTACCTGGTCTGGAAGCGCAGCGGCTTTGGTGAACAGTGCATCCACTGCGGCCACATCTACCCCGGCCACGAACCCAAGTGCAAAGGCGCCGAGATCGAGGAGCTGGTCCGGTAGTCCGCGGCGCGACGGACACCTCCGTTAGCTTCCGGAAGTGTCCGTATCTGCCCGCCGACCCCGCCGGTGGGTTCCACTGAACCGCCGCCGGCCATGTCCACACCCGATCTCGATCTGCTCTGCATCAACACCATCCGCACCCTCGCCATGGACGCGGTGCAGGCGGCCAATTCCGGCCACCCCGGCACCCCCATGGCGCTGGCGCCGCTGGGCTACAAGCTCTTCACCGAGCACATGGCCCACGACCCCGCGGCCCCGGACTGGCCCAATCGCGATCGCTTTGTGCTCTCGTGCGGCCATGCGTCCATGCTGCTCTACGCCTGCCTGTACCTCACCGGCTACGGCCTGGAGCTGGACGACCTCAAGCAGTTCCGCCAGTGGGGCTCCAAGACCCCCGGCCACCCGGAACACGGCCACACCCGGGGCGTGGAGACCACCACGGGCCCGCTGGGCCAGGGGCTCACCAACGCCGTCGGCATGGCGCTGGCCGAGTCGCACCTGGCCGCCAAGTTCAACCGGCCGGGCCACGAGATCGTTGACCATCACACTTTCTTTATCTGCAGCGATGGCGACCTCATGGAAGGCATCTCCCATGAGGCCGCGTCCTTCGCGGGCCACTTCCAGCTCGGCAAGCTCATTGGATTTTATGATGACAACCGCATCACCATTGACGGCCACACCGAGCTGACCTTCACCGACGACACCGCCCGCCGCTTTGAAGCCTACGGGTGGCAGGTGCTCCACATCGGCGACGTGAACCACCTCTCCCAGATTGACGCCGCCGTCGCGCAGGCCCGGGCCGACACCCAGCGCCCCTCGCTCATCATCACCCGCACGCACATCGGCTTCGGCAGCCCCAACAAGCAGGACACCAACAAGGCGCACGGCGAACCCCTGGGCGTGGAGGAGATCAAGCTCACCAAGCAGAACCTGGGCTGGCTCTCGGACCAGCCGTTCTTCGTGCCCGAGCCGGCGCTCAAGCGCTGCCGCCAGGCGCTGCCCCGCGGCAAGGAGCTGCGCGAGGCCTGGGAAGCCCGCTTCGCCGCCTACACCAGGGCCTTCCCCGCCGACGCCGCGGAATTCACGCGTCGCCTGGCCGGCGAACTCCCCAAGGGCTGGGAACAGAAGCTCCCCGTCTTCACGCGGGAGAACGGCACCATGGCCACCCGCGCCGCCTCGCAGGCGGTGCTGAACGCCCTGGCGCCCATCGTCCCCGAGCTCTTTGGCGGCTCGGCGGACCTCACGCCGTCCAACGGCACCAGCATCAAGAGCGAGAAGAACTACGAGGCCACCGACCGTTCGGCGCGCTATATCCATTCTGGTATTCGGGAACACGCCATGGCCGCCATCATGAACGGCATGGCGCTGCACCGGGGCGTCATCCCCTTTGGCGGCACCTTCCTGATCTTCAGCGACTACATGCGCCCGGCCGTGCGACTGGCCGCGCTCATGCGCCAGCACGTGCTCTTCATCTACACCCACGACTCCATCGGCCTGGGCGAGGACGGCCCCACCCACCAGCCCATCGAGCAGCTCTCGTCCCTGCGCGCCATCCCGCACCTCACCGTGCTCCGCCCCGCCGACGCCACCGAGTCGGTGGAAGCCTGGCGGGTGGCCCTCACCAGGACCGACGGCCCCGTGGCCCTGGTCTTCACCCGCCAGAAGCTGCCCTTCATCGAGCGCCCCCCGAACGCCAGCGCCAGCGCCACGGCCCGCGGCGGCTATGTGCTGGCCGACGCCGAGGGCGGCAAGCCCAGGGTGGTGCTCATGTCCGCCGGCAGTGAGGTGCAGTTCGTCCTCGAGGCCCGCGCCACGCTCCAGAAGCAGGGCATCCCCGCGCGCGTGGTGAGCATGCCCAGCCACGAACTCTTTGCCGCGCAGGACGCCGGCTATCGCGACCAGGTGCTGCCCCCGGGCATTCCCCGCGTGGCCATCGAGGCCGCCCAGCCCATGAGCTGGCACCGGTGGCTGCTGGGCGCCCCGGGCACGGCCATCGGCCTCGACCACTTTGGCGCCTCGGCGCCATACGAGCGCATTTATCAGGAGTTCGGCATCACAGCCGACGCCGTGGTGAAGGCGGCCAAGGCCCTCCTGGGCTGACCCCCCGGGGGCCTCGGCCCCCGCGTGACACGCGTCTGACGCCGGCCGCAGACCGGCGGAATGTGTGGCAGTCGGACTGGATGGGGTGTCCAGAATCACACGGGTGTCAATTTTATAGTCACCCCCGGTCACACTATCTCTTTACGAATCGGTCATTTCCGGTCATCGTTGGCGGGTCGATTATGACCCCCCATGAATGACTTCCTCCTTGCCAGCTACCTGATAGAAGCCACGGGAGCACTGGTGGCCGCCGCAATCTTCGGCGGCTTTTATCGCGAGTATCACCGGGGGTTCCTGCGCGACTGGGCGCTGAGCTGGGCGGCCATGGTCGTGATGCTCGGGTGCGCGGCGCTTAGTGTGTCCGCGGAACAGCCCCTGTCCGCGCACCCCTTCCTGCAGGGGCTCATCGCGGCCACGGCCGGCGCGGCGGGCTTCATGGCAGTCGTATGGCTGCTGCTCGGCTCCACATCGCTCGTGGGACGGCCCGCGCCGACCGTCCCCGAGCGTCGCGTGTTCCTGGCTGGCGCCATCGTCGCCGGCATCGCGCTTTCGCTGGTCCCCAACGGCGCCCCGGCCAGCGAAGTCGCCCGCATGGTGATGCGCGCCAGCATCCGCGGCGTCATTACCGGCCTGGCGTTCCTGGTGGCGGCCGTGCATGTGCGGCGCGCCCCGGGTGTGCGCGCGGCTGGCCGGCGCCTCGTAATGGGCGCCTTTGTGCTCATGGGCCTCATCCAGTTCGTGATGCTGGTGATCCGGGTCTTCCTGGACATCTCCTCGGTGACCCCCGGCATCATCCTGTCCCTGGGTTTTGCCCAGTTCGTGTTCATGTTCGCCGCCGGGCTGGGCGTGGTGATCTGGCTGCTGGAGGAGCAGCATGTCTCCGCCGCCGAGAACGCCCAGCAGGTGCAGGAGCTGGCGCTCACCGACCCGCTCACCGGGCTGCCCAACCGCAAGCTCTTCCTGGACCACCTGGACATGGCCATCCCGGCGGCCCGCCGCGCGCAGCACAAGCTGGCCGTGCTGTTCATCGACCTGGACCGCTTCAAGCTGGTGAACGACTCGCTCGGCCACGCCGTGGGCGACAAGCTGCTCCAGCTCGTGGCCACCCGGCTCCGCGCCGCGCTGCGCGAGACCGATACCATTGCGCGTATGGGTGGCGACGAGTTCACCGTGCTGGCCCCCGTGATCCACAGCGTGGAAGACGCCATCTCCCTGGCCCGCAAGGTGCGCGACGCCGTCAAGGAAGTGGTGGCCATCGAGGGGCGCGAGCTCTTTGTCACGGCCAGCATCGGCATCGGCATCTTTCCCGACGACGGCGCCGACGCGAACACGCTGCTGCGCAACGCCGACGCCGCCATGTACCGGGCCAAGGCGCAGGGCTCCGACGTCTTCCAGCTCTACACCGCCGAGATGAACTCCCACGCCATCGAGCAGCTCGCGCTGGAGAGCGCCCTGCGCCGTGCGGTGGAGAACCTGGAGTTCGTGCTGCACTACCAGCCCATCGTGCGCACGGCCGACGGCTCGGTGTATGGCATGGAGGCCATGCTGCGCTGGCGGCACCCCGTCCTGGGCCTGGTGAGCCCTGAGCAGTTTATTCGTATGGCCGAATCCACCGGGATGATCGTGCCCATCGGCCAGTGGGCGCTGGACACGGCGTGCCGGCAACTGGCCGAGTGGCGGCGCGAGGGTTATGCCAGCCTGTGCATAGCCGTGAACCTGAGCACCCGCCAGTTGCAGCAGTCCGGGCTGGTGGAGCTGGTGCGCGGGACGCTGGACACCTACAAGCTGCCCCCCTCGGCGCTGGACCTGGAAGTGAACGAGTCCAGCGCCAGCCAGTCCAACGCCGCCACCGTGCAGCGCCTGGCCGACCTCAAGGCCATGGGCGTCAACGTCAGCATTGACGACTTCGGCACCGGGTACACCTCGCTGGCGTCGCTGCGCAGCTTTCCCGCGGACACGCTGAAGATTGACACCAGCTTCACCCGCAACCTGGTGCGCGACCAGAACGACACCGCCGTGGCCTCGGCGGTGCTGGCGCTGGCGCATTCGCTGGACCTGGTGGTGGTGGCCGAGGGCGTGGAGCACCCCCGGCAATTGGAGTTCCTGTCTGAGCACCAGTGCAAGTACTGGCAGGGCTACCTGTGCAGCGCGCCGGTGGACGCGGCGGGGGCCCGGGTGCTGCTGCGGCGCATGGCCGCGGCCGGCGGGCGGATCCTGTCGCCCACCAGCGTGGGGGCCATCAAGCCGGGCTGAGGGCGGGCCCGACATAAGTCACCGGATGGTGACATGTTGACAAAGTAATCGGGCGGTGACATTATGTGATTGTCACCGATGGATTACATGCCATGCGCATCCGCTCAGCCACTGAACTCGGTCACCTGGCCCGTGAGGCCCGTCGCTCGCAGGGCCTCACGCAGGCGCAGCTTGCCGCCCGGGTAGGCGCCAGCCGCAAGTGGATCATTGACCTCGAAGGCGGCAAGCGCACGGCCGACCTCTCCCTGGTGTTGCGCACCCTCAACATCCTCGGCCTCGATCTGGACGTGACGCCGCGAACCCGGTCTCGCCCGTCAGTGCTCGACGCCATCGTCACGCCCCGCTCCCCCTCCCGCGACGCCTGATGCCCCGGAACGCTACCCCCAGGCCCGTGCTCAGTGTGCTCCTGGACGGGCGCGTGGCCGGCAACGTGTACCGTCTGGCAGGTGGACGCCTGCGCTTCATCTATGACGACCGCTGGCGCCTGGACCCCGAGGCTTACCCCGTCTCCTGGTCCATGCCGCTGGCCGCCGCGGAGCACGACCACGACCGCATCCACGCGTACCTGTGGGGGCTGCTGCCTGACAACCAGCGGACGCTCGATGCCTACGCCCGCAGGTTCAATGTTTCGGCGCGCAGCCCCGTGGACCTGCTCGCGCATATGGGGGCCGACTGCGCGGGCGCCATCCAGCTCGTGCCGCCCGACAGTGTGTCCCAATTCCTGGGAGCACCGCCGGCGCGGCCGCTCGTTCAATGGCTCAGCGAGCGGGAGGTCGCGACCGAACTGCGCGAGGTGCGGACGTCCGGCATATCCGGTGGCGCGGCGGGAGCCATGGGACAATTCAGCCTGGCCGGTACCCAGCCCAAGCTGGCGCTGCTGGAAGCCAACGGCTCAATGACAAAACCGCTATAGTGGTGGACCGCTTCGATCGCACCGGCACGGCGCGCCAGTATGAGCGCGTCCATCAGGAAGACATGTGCCAGGCGCTGGCGGTGATGCCCCACGTCAAGTACGAGATGCAAGGCGGGCCGGGGATTGCCGATATGGTCCGGCTGCTGCGTGATGCATCCAGCGATGCCGAAACCGACATCCGGCAACTGCTGGGAATGGTCATCTTCAACTGGGTGATCGCAGCCACCGACGCCCACGCCAGGAATTTCGCGCTGCTCCACGCCCTGGGACCCGAGCTCCGGCTGGCGCCCTTTTACGACCTCATCAGCTACCTGCCCTACGACACCAGTGGAGCGCTGCATCAGGTGAAAATGGCCATGCGTATCGGCGGCGAATACCGCGTGCGGCACATCACGCGCGCGCGCTGGCGCAAGCTGGCTGAGCAGGCGCACCTGGATGCGACGCCCGTCAATGCGCTGGCAGCGCGGATAGTCCGGCGCGTGCAGGAGCTCACGAAGGCCGGAATGCAGGCCGACTGACGCGCCCGCAGGACCAACTCCAGAAGTTCACGTCATTCATCCCCCCTCCCGGCACCGCGTATATTCGGGCATGGCGCCGCCGCAATCGCCCTCGCCCGTGCCCCCCGGCCTGCTGGACCAGGTCATTGCCGTCGTTCGCGACGCCGGCCAGGGCATCCTGGAGGTGCGCGCGTCCGCCGAGCTGGGCCAGCGCAGCAAGGGCCCTCAGGGGCCCGTGACCCTGGCCGACCACGCCGCCGACTTCCTGTTGCGCGACGCCCTGCCCCGCATCCACCCCGCCGCGTGGCTTTCCGAGGAAACCGCCGACGACCGCGTGCGCCTGTCGCGCGACGCCGTGTGGATAGTGGACCCCCTGGACGGCACCAAGGAGTTCATTGCCGGCCTGCCCGAGTTCGCGGTGTCCGTGGGGCTGGTGGAGCGCGGCAGGTGCGTACTCGGCGTGGTGTACCAGCCCACCAGCGGCGACACCTGGTGGGCCGTGGCCGGCGGGGGCGCGTGGGTGAATGGCGTGCCCGCGCGCGTGGCCGAGGGCAGGCGGCTGGTGGCGTCGCGCTCCGAGACCAGCGGCGGGGAGTTTGACAACATGCCCGATTGGGATATCGAGCCCATCGGGAGCATCGCCCTCAAGCTGGCCTACGTGGCCAGCGGGCGTGGCAGCGTGACCATCAGCCGCGGCCCCAAGTGGGAGTGGGA
>DASSOG010000007.1:0-49340 GCA_035700805.1 Gemmatimonadaceae bacterium
GTATATTCATCCGGCCGCCCTATCGCTTTCGCGCCGTGGACCGGCTCATCACCAACTTCCACCTGCCCCGCTCCACGCTCATCATGCTGGTGGCCGCGTTCGCGGGCTACGACCTGACCATGCGCGCGTATCATGAAGCGCTCGCACAGGGCTACCGCTTCTATTCATATGGCGACGCGATGGCGATCGTCTGAACATGGCCACCCCGACCTGGCACCCGGCGGACCCCGCATGAGCGAACTCGATCCATTTCAGTTTGTGGTTGAGCACCCGGCCGGCGCCGCCCGGGCCGCGACGTTCAGCACACCGCACGGGACCGTGGAAACCCCCGCCTTCATGGCCGTGGGCACCCTGGCCACCGTCAAGGCGCTGGACCCCGAGGACCTGCGCGCGATGGGAGCCCAGATGATCCTGGCCAACGCCTATCACCTGCACCTGCGCCCCGGCGACGACACCGTGCGCGCACTCGGCGGCCTGCATCGTTTCATGGGATGGGATGGACCCATCCTCACCGACTCCGGCGGCTTCCAGGTGTTCTCGCTCGCGGCGTTGCGCACCGTGGACGAGGACGGCGCGGACTTCCAGAGTCACCTGGACGGGTCGCGGCATCGCTTCACGCCCGAGCGCGTGATGGAGATTGAGCGCAACCTGGGCGCGGACGTCGTCATGCAGTTCGACCACGTGATCCCGGGACAGAGCGACGCGGCGGCCGCGCGCGATGCCAGCGAGCGCAGCCTGCGGTGGCTGGCGCGCTGCCGCACCGCGTTCCACGCGCTGCAGCGGGAGCGTCCGCAGGCCCTGTTTCCCATTGTGCAGGGGGGCATCCACGCCGGACTGCGCCGCGAGGCGGTGACGGCCATCCGGGACCTGGGCGACTGGCCGGGCTACGGCATTGGCGGATTGTCCGTGGGCGAGACCAAGCCCCACATGTACGCCATGCTCGACGTGGTGAACGAGGCCCTGCCCGCCGACCGTCCGCGCTACCTGATGGGGGTGGGCTTTCCCGAGGACCTGGTGGAGGGAGTGCGGCGCGGCGTGGACCTGTTTGACTGCGTGGCGCCCACGCGCATGGGGCGCAATGGCGCCGTGTTCACCAGCGACGGGCGCCTGAACATCAAGCGCGCCGAGTTCCGCCTGGACCAGCGCCCGCTGGATGACACGTGCGAATGCTCGGCGTGCCGCCGATTCTCGCGGGCCTACCTGCGCCACCTGTTCACGGCCGACGAGATGCTCGGCTTGCGCCTTCTTTCGCTGCACAATGTACATTTCCTTGTCACGCTGATGCGGCACGCGCGCGCTGCCGTCCGCAACGGCACGTTTGACGGCTGGAGTCGGCAATGGCTGGCCCGCTACCACTCACGTCCGGGCATCACATGACCCTCCCCCTTTCCGTTTATCCCGCACTGATGGCCTCCGGCAACGCCGGCCAGGCCGGCATGGGCGCGTTCCTGTTCGAGATCATCTTCATTGTCGGCATCTTCTACTTCATGCTCATCCGCCCGCAGCAGAAGCGACGGAAGCAGCATGAGCACGCCCTGTCCGAACTGCGGAAGGGCGACCAGGTGGTGACCGCCGGCGGCGTGGTGGGCGACGTGATCCACATCAAGACCACCGCGGCCGAAGATGGCACCACCAAGCCGCTGATGGACGACCGGGTGACCATCCAGTCGGGCGACACGCGCCTGATCGTGGAGCGCGGCCGGATCTCCAAGATCAGCAACGCGCAGGGCACCACGCAGAGCTGATGGCACTGCTCCCGATCCGCGTCCTGGGCGACCCGATCCTCCGCGAGGAGACGGTGCCCGTCACCGAGTTCGGCGACGAGCTCCAGCGGCTCATTGACGACATGTTCGAGACCATGCGCGCCGCGCAGGGCATCGGGCTGGCGGCGCCACAGGTGGGCCGCCGGGAGCGGCTCACGGTGATTGACGTGGAGGGCGCGGAGTACGTGCTGATCAATCCCGAGGTGGTGGAACGATCGGGCACGGACAAGGCGGAAGAAGGCTGCCTGTCCATTCCCGACGTGTACGGGGACGTGGAGCGCGCCACCCGCGTGGTGGTGCGCGCGCTGGACCGCCACGGCAAGCCGTTCGAGGTGGACGCCGAGGCCCTGCTGGCGCGGTGCATGCAGCACGAGATCGACCACCTGTTCGGGACGCTCTTCCTGGACCATCTGAGTCTGCTCAAACGGCGCCGCGCGCTGGCCAAGTGGGCCAGGGAAAAGGAGAAGTACCCCGACTTCATCCGCCACCTGCTGCCGTCCGGTGCGGCCGCGCCCGGCGGCCACGACGAGGAACTCTGACCATGCGCGTGCTCTTCTGGGGCACGCCGGCCTTTGCCACCCCCTCGCTGCGCGCGCTCCTGGGCGAGGGATTCGAGGTGGTGGGCGTGGTGACGCAACCCGACCGGCCCGTGGGGCGCTCCCGGTCACAGCTCCGGGCGCCGCCGGTGAAGCAGGTGGCCGAGCGCGAGCGCTTTCCCGTGCTGCAACCCGAACGGCCCCGTGGTGACGCGTTCGTGGCGCAGGTGGCCGAGCTGCAACCCGACGTGAACGTGGTGGTGGCCTACGGACACCTCCTGCCGCGCGAGATCATCGACCTGCCGCCCCGCGGCACGCTCAACGTGCACGCCTCGCTGCTGCCGCTGCTGCGAGGCGCCGCGCCCATCCAGGCCGCCATCCGCGATGGGCACACCGAGACCGGCGTGTCGATCATGCGCATGGTGCTCGCGCTGGACGCCGGGCCCGTGATCCTGCAGAGCCGGGCGCCAATCTTCAACGACGAGACGGCGGGCGAGCTCGCGTTGCGCCTCTCGGAGCTGGGTGCCGCGGCGCTCATCGAGGCGCTGGCGCTCCTGGAGCTGGACGCCGCGGTCGAAGTGCCACAGGACGAATCGCGCGCCACCTACGCGGCCAGGATCGTCCGCGAAATGACGCGGGTGGACTGGCGCCAAGACGCGGAGGCCGTGTGCCGCACGATCCGCGCCTACGATCCGGCCCCCGGCGCGTTCAGCACGCTGAACGGCACCGAGGTGAAGCTGTTCGGGGCGCACCTGGCGGCCCGCGGCGGCGGCCAGCCCGGTGAGGTGCTGGCCATCCACGCCGATGGCATGGTGGTGGCGTGCGGCAACGGCTCGGGCGGGGTCCGCGTGAGCGCGGTGCAACCCGCCGGCAAGCGGCGCATGCCGCCCGCCGACTGGCAGCGCGGGCGCGGCGTGGCGCCTGGCCACCGGTTCGAGGACACCGCGGGCTGAGGGCGCGCCCCACCGTGCCCACCCGGGCGGATGGGGCTATCTTTGACGACAAGCGGCCCGGACAGCAGGGCCGGTGGCACCTTAACGCGACGCACCTCATGGCACCGCAGCACCCCACGGACAACACATCGGCTACGACGCTTTCCGCGCTCCCGCCGCAGGCGCACGCCGGCGGGGTACGGTCCCCATCGGGGCGGGCGTCAGTGGCCACCGACGCGCGCGTGGTGGCGGCCGACGTGTTCGCCGACCTCCGCCGCGGTGAGCTGCTGGACGCCACGTTCAGCCGGCGCACGACGGCGCTGGACGCCCGCGACCGCCGCTGGACCCGCGAACTGGTGTACGGCACGCTGCGCACGCGCGGCCGGCTGGACGCGCTGCTCGCCGCCCGGGTGCGCGGCGGGCTGGGACGGCTGGATGCCGACCTGCTGGACCTGCTGCGCCTGGGCACCTATCAGCTTCTTGAAATGGGGAGCGTGCCGGCGTACGCCGCCATTGCCCAGACGGTGGAGCTGGCCAAGGCCCGGTCCGGCGAAGGCGCGGGGAAGCTGGCCAACGCGGTGCTCCGGCGCCTGGACCGGGAGCGCGCCGATCTCGCGCTGCCCGCGGCCGCCGACCTGGCCGACGCGCTCGCCACCGAGCTGTCCCACCCGCGCTGGCTGGTGGCCCGGTGGCTGGAGCGCTGGGGACCCGACGAAACTCGGCGGCTGCTGGAGGCGAACAACGTGGAACCGCCCATTGTCGCGCGGCCCGTGCACGTGGTGCGCGAACAACTGGAAGCCTCGCTGGAGGAAGCCGGTGCCCACACGGCCGACGCGCCGCTCGTGCCCGACAGCCTGGTGCTGGTGCCGCCCGTACCCGCGCTCACGGAGCTGGGCGCCTTCAAGCGCGGGCTGTTCCACATCCAGGATCCCGCCGCGACGCTCGTGACGAAGTACGCGGCCATCGCGCCCGGCAGCCTGGTGGTGGACCTGTGCGCCGCGCCCGGCGGCAAGGCCATCGAGCTGTCGCGCACGGCGGGCGCCGTGTTCGCGTGCGACGTATCAGCCCACCGCCTGGGCCGGCTCCGCGAGTCGGTGGCGCGGCTGGAACTGGGCAACGTATTCGCCTTTGTCGCGGATGCGCGGCGGCCGGCCACCCAGCCGGTGGACGTGGTGCTGCTGGACGCGCCCTGCACGGGCACCGGTACCATGCGCCGCCACCCCGACGCGCGCTGGCGGCTCAAGCCGTCGGACCTCGGAGTGATGACCACGCTGCAGTGGATGCTGCTGTCGGCGGCGGCCGACTCGGTGAAGCCGGGCGGCCTGCTGGTGTACAGCACCTGCTCCATCGAGCCTGAGGAGAACGACGCGCCCATTGATCGCTTTCTCGCCGAGCGTCCGGAGTGGGCGCTGGAGCCGCCCCCTGACGGCGTGGTGCCCGCCGAGGTGCTGGACGCCGGACGCCTGCGCGTGCTGCCGCAGCGGCACGGCGCGGACGGCGCGTTTGCCGCGCGCCTCCGGAGGCGCGCATGAGGCCGATGTCGCCGTGGACGCGCACCTGGCCGTACCTGGCGGCGTCGGTGGGCGGGTTCGCGCTGGCGTGGGTGCTTATTGCAGCTTTCGTATTCCCATCCGGCGCGCCACCCGCGGATGCGACGGTGCCCAACGTGATGGGGCTCAGCTTTGACGTCGCCGGCCAGCGGCTGCGACAGGCCGGCTTCAAGGTGAAGCGCGGCGAGATGCGCTTCCAGGCGGCCACGCCCAAGTTGAGCGTCATCCAGATGACGCCCGACCAGGGGAGCCAGGCACCGCTGGGGACGTCCGTTACGCTCGACCTGAGCGCGGGCCCCAGGATGGGCGACGTACCCGATGTCGTGGGGCTGGCGCCGCCGCAGGCGGATTCCGTGCTCACGGCCGCGGGGTTCACGCTTGCGCCGGACACCGTACGCCAGGCGAGCGACCAGCCCCTCGGACTGGTGATTGCCACGAGCCCCCAGGGCGGCTCCAGCGCACCGGTGCCATCGGCGGTCACGCTCATCGTGAGCGCGGGTCCTGCCACGTACCTGGTGCCCGACGTCCTGGGCCGCACCATCATCGAGGCGCGCGTGCTGCTGGAGCAGGCGGGCCTGAGGCTGGGCGATGTGACCATCATGAACACTGTGAGCGGTGGCCCGCCCCGGGACACCAGCCTGGGCGGCGGACCGGGCACGGTCATGGCGCAGAGCCCCGCGTCCGGGACCTACCTGCCGGCGGGAGCCCGCGTGACGGTCAGCGTTACAGGAGGTGGCACCCGATGAGCGTGCGCATTGCCCCGTCGCTGCTCTCCGCCGACCTGGCGCGCCTGCCCGAGCAGGTGGCGGTGTGCGAGGCCGGCGGCGCCGACTGGCTGCACATTGACGTGATGGACGGGCAGTTCGTGCCGAACATCACCTTTGGCGCCAAGTTCATTGAGACCGTGCGGAAGCTGACCACGCTGCCGCTGGACGTGCACATGATGGTGGAGCAGCCCGAGCGGAACTTCCACGCATTCGCGTCCGCGGGCGCCACGGGCATGACCATCCACGCCGAGGCGGCGCCCCACCTGCAGCGACAGCTCGCGAACATTCGTGAACTGGGATGCCGCGCCGGGGTGGCCCTCAACCCGTCCACGCCCCTGGCGGCGGCCAGCGAGGTGCTGGACGACCTGGACCTGCTGCTGGTGATGACCGTAAACCCGGGGTTTGGCGGGCAGGCGTTCATCCCGCACTCCACCGACAAGGTGCGCCGCGCGCGCCGGATGCTCGACGAGGCCGGCAGCAAGGCGTACCTGGAAGTGGACGGCGGCATCGATCGCCGCACCATCGGCCCGGTGTGGACCGCCGGCGCCGACACCTTCGTGGCCGGCCATGCGGTGTTCTCCGCCGCCGATCCCGCCGCGGAGATCCGCGCGCTGCGCGCCGCGTGCGGGGTGGCGGTATGAGCATCCGCAACCAGTGGGCCGTGGTGATCGCCGCCGTCCTCCTGCTGGGCGGCGCGCTGTACGCGTTCGAGTGGGTCTCCAGCGGGAGCACCTCGCACGTGGCCATCGGCGCGCCGGCTCCGGCATTCTCCGCCACCACGGTGGACGGCGCGCGCCAGGTCCGCCGGCTGGCGGACTACCGCGGTCATGTCACTATCCTCAACATCTGGGCCACCTGGTGCGAGCCGTGCAAGGCCGAGATGCCCGCGCTGGAGCACCTGTACCAGGCGCTGGCGCCCGCCGGCCTGAAGGTCGCGGCCGTGAGCGTGGACGAGACCGCCTCCGACGACTCGGTGGCAACCTACGCGCGCAGCCTGGGCCTCACCTTCGACGTCCTGCATGACACCCAGTACACTATCGAACAGGCGTATCAGGTTGTGGGATATCCATCGTCGTACCTGATCGATCGCGATGGCAGGATCCGGGCAATCTGGCTGGGCGCCAAGGACTGGACCGATCCCGGCGTGACGGCACTCGTGAGGCAGCTCCTGGGGGTGTCGGCCGAGGCTGCCGCGGGCAATTCACGCGAGCCCGCGCTGCCCGCCGCGCGAGCCGCCACGCGAGCCGCCGCCAACTGAGCGCCATGCACGCCCACCGCACCGGATGGCGCCGACGGCTGGCCAGTGCGTTCACCGAGCGACTCGGGCTCAAGCTCGCCGCGCTTGGCTTCGCCCTCATCCTCTGGGTGATCGTGACTTCCAAGGAACCCACGGAGGAGATCGTGCCGGTGCGCCTGACGCTGGCATTCGACAGCGCGCGCTTCGACCTGGGGCCGCTGCCGGACGTGCACGCGCTGATTGCCGGGGAGGGCAAGGAGATCTTTGCCCTGTATTCCACGCCGCCCGTGATCCGGCGTGAGGTTCCCGTGGGCGCCGATTCCGTGGCGCTGACCCTGCGTCCTGGCGACGTGGAACTTCCGCCCAACGTGGCCGTGCTGGTGCGCGACGTGCAGCCGCATACGCTGCACGTGCGGCTGCTGCCGCGGCGCGACTCCCTGCCCCGATGACCCTGCTGCTGGGCATCGAGACGTCGTGTGACGAGACGTCCGCCGCGGTGGTGCGCGGCGCCGGCAGCCGCGTGGAACTGGCGTCGCTGGTGATCCTCTCGCAGGACGTGCACCGTGTGTTTGGCGGCGTGGTACCGGAGATCGCGTCGCGCGCGCACCTGGCCGCCATCCAGCCCGTGGTGACGCGCGCGCTGGCGGACGCGGGCGTGTCGGCACGCGACCTGGATGCCGTGGCGGTCACCAACGGCCCCGGTCTGGTGGGCGCCCTGCTCGTGGGCGTGGGCTTTGCCAAGGGCCTGGCGTTCGCGCTCGACAAGCCGCTGCTGGGCGTGCACCACATGGAGGGGCACCTGTTTGCCACCGCGCTCGAACACCCCGACGCCGTCCCTCCCTTTACGGCGCTGCTCGTGTCGGGCGGGCATACCCTGCTCATGGACGTCGAGGCGTGGGGACGCTACCGGGTGCTGGGCCGCACGCGCGACGACGCCGCCGGTGAGGCCTTTGACAAGGTGGCCAAGCTGCTGGGCCTGCCGTACCCCGGCGGCCCGCACGTGGAACGCCTGGCGTCGGCGGCGCGCGGCGCGGGGCCGCGCTTTCCCCGCCCCATGCTGCACGGCGGCCAGCAGCCCGGCGATGACGACTATTACGACCTGTCGTTCAGCGGGCTCAAGACGGCCGTGCTCAACGCCGCGCGGAACGCGCACGACGATGCCGAGCGCGCGCAGGTGGCCCGCGCGTTCCAGGACGCCGCGGTCGAGACGCTGGTGGCAAAGACCGTGCGCGCCGTGCGGGCCTACGATCGCCCCCGCGTGATCCTGGGCGGCGGCGTGGCCGGCAACCGGGCGCTGGTGCGGGCCATGGCGGAACGCCTCGCGCCGGATGCGGTAACTGTGTATGCTCCCGGAGCGCGTCTGGCCACCGACAACGCCGCCATGATTGCGCGGGCCGGCCTCTTTCACCTGGAACGCGGGGAGCGCGCCGGACTCAACCTCAACGCGTACGCCACACTCCCCATCCCGGGACTCCTGACCTCATGATGTCACCGATCGTCCACCACCCATTCACGCTGCAACTCGGACCGCTCACGCTCACTGGCTTCGGCATTGCCGTGGTGGTGGCGTTCGCGGTGGCGCAGCACATCGCGGAGCACGAGCTGACGCGCCGCGGCCACGACTCGGCGCCCGTAGCCGACCTGATCCTGGCCGCGGTAGTGGGCGGCCTGCTGGGGGCCAAGCTGTACTACGTGGTCATCCTCGGCAATTACAGCTCGCTGTTCACCCGCGGCGGGTTCGTGTTCTGGGGCGGGCTCGTGGGCGGCATCCTGGCGGTGATGGCCGTGATCCGGTGGAAGAAGATCCCGATGATGCGGATCTTCGACGTGGGCGGTCCCGCGGTGGCGGCCGCGTACGCGGTGGGACGCACCGGCTGCTGGGCCGTCGGCGACGACTACGGGCGCCCGTTCAGCGGCTTTGGCGCCGTGATGTTCCCGCACGGCACGCCACCCAGCACCGTGGCCGCCATGATGAGCGACTTCCACACCAAGTTTCCGCCGGGCACCGACCTCTCCACCGTGGTCTCCGTGTACCCCACGCAACTGTACGAGGTGGCGCTGGGCACGATCATGTTCCTCATCCTGTGGCGCCTGCGCGACCACAAGCATGCCCAGGGCTGGCTGTTCGGGCTTTACTGCGTGCTGGCGGGCCTTGAGCGTTTTGTGATTGAGTTCTTCCGCGCCAAGGACGACCGCTTCCTGGGCTCGCTCACCTACGCGCAGGGCATCGCACTGGCGTTCGTGGTGATGGGGCTGGTCTGGATGCGCGTCCGGCGGGACGTGGCGCCGGGGCGACCGGGTATCTACGCGGAAACGCCCGCCGCCACCTGACCCGCGCGCCACGGCGTGTCAGCCGGCGTCGTGCTCCACCGCCTACCGCCTTGGCCAGAACGTCCTGGCCAGGGCGAATACAAAGAGCGCCACCAGCACCAGTTGCGCCAGCACCGTCTCCCAGGTGGGGTACAGCCCCAGCGCCTCCACGTGCGGAAACCCGTGGATCACGCTCATGGACACGACATTCCCCTCCTGCAGCTCGCGGATGCCCTTGCCCATGAACACGAACGCCATGTAGTACAGCAGCACGCTGGTGACGGCAAAGAAGGGTCGCAGCGGGATGCGCACGCCGTACCTGTAGAAAAGCGTGAAGATCACCGCCAGCCCCGCGAACCCCGCCAGGATGCCCAGCGACAGCGGCACCGCCAGGTGTGAGCCTTCGCTGAAGAGCGCCTGGTAGAACAGCGCGGTCTCGGCGCCCTCCCGGTACACCGCGAGGAACGCCACGAAGGCCAGCGCGCGGCCGCCGCCGCGCTCCAGCGCATGGGTCACCTTCTCCCGGATGAACTTCTGCCACTTGGCGGCTTCCACGCGCGAGATGAGCCAGTAGCTCACCGAGAAGAGCACCACCACGGCCACCAGCAGTGTTACGCCTTCTATAATCTCGCTGGTGGCCGGCACCGACGACAGGATGGTGCGCAGGGCCACCGCGGTCACCGCGCTCGCCACCAGCCCCAGCGCGACGCCCACCCAGATGGAACGCAGGCGCTCGCGATTGCCGGTCTTGAGCAGGAACGCGACGACGGCGCCGATCACCAGGATGGCCTCGAACCCTTCACGCAGGATGATCACGAACGACTGCCAGAACGCCTCGACGGCGCTGCCCGCAGGACGCGTCAACGCGACAACGGCCGGCATGTCGAGCTCGATGCGGTCCCGCGCGGCCTGCGCGCCGTTGACGTCGTTCGACCGCACCGCACCCTTGAAGTCCGCGAACAGCTTCTCCATCTGCGCTACCATGCGCGGGTTCCTGGCGCGCGCCGGAGCCTCGATGGGTTCGAACGCCAGGTACGCGTCGAACGCGCGGTCACCGGCAGCTTCCACATGACCCTGCCGCACCGCGGCCAGCGACTGGTCAAGCAGCGCGCTCACCCGGCGGGCCGCGCCAGCCGCGATACTATCCGTGCCGGCAGCAGACCCCGCCGCTTCACCGCGCAGCGACATCACGTACTCCACCATGTTCCAGCGCTGCTGCGACGTGAACGCGTCGGCGTACCCGGCCATCGAAGTGCCCGAGATGCCCACCGCCACCACGCGATACATCGTCTCGGGCGAGATGCTCCCCGACAGCGCCTCGCTTCCGATGGCGGGCGGCACGGGGTCGAGCGCCGCGGCCAGGGGACCGTCGCCCAGCCCGCGGGCGCCGTGACACTGCGCGCAGTTCGCGCTATACAGTTGCCTGCCCTGCGCCAGGTCGATGGGTTCCACCGGCCGCTCCAGTACGCCCGCGCTGCCGAGTGAAGCCGCAAAGCGCTGGTTCAGCGTGTCGAGCTCAGCCGGCGGGCGCCTGGCCTGCGCGGCGGCGATGATGGTGTCGAGCAGCGCGCGCGACGTGGACGCCTGCTCACCCGTGATCCGGTCGGCCACGCGCCTGGCTTCCGCCAGGAACCCGACGGCTTCGTCGTACTCGGACTGGGCCGTGATGCGCCCGCCCGGGTCCACGCCCTTGGCATACTCCTCCACCGCGACGCTGACGATGTTGGCCATGCGGCGCTCGGGGCTCTGTTGCGAACGCGCGGAGGGCGCGGCCAGCACCAGTATCGCCAGGGCCAGCAGGGGGATTTTGCGGGAATGCATTGCCGAGAAAATGTATCGGGATTTCACACCGAGTACTAGCTGGCCTGAATCCCCGCGGACCCGAACCTGAGGCTAGCGGGAAGCCGGCAGGCTCAGGCCCGCGGCCAGACGCGTCCAGGTGCTGTCGGCGGCCCGAAACAGGGCTTCGAGCGCCAGGCGCCAGCGCCGCCAACTGGCCACGCGCGCATCCGCCGGCGGGTGGACCGCATCGGCGGCGGTGGCGCGGACATCCGCGAGCGCCACCAGGACGGGCTGCACCGCGTCGTCCGCCAGCGCTTGGATGGCACGCTGCGCCGCCGGCCGTGGATCTTCACCGCCACGGGCGACGAGTGCGGCTACGCGTGTCCGCATCCCGCGTTCAATGCGGGTCGAGTCGAACGCGGCCACCACGGCCTCCCGCCCCACGGCCTCCTCGGCCCGACGGCGCGCGTCGAGCAGCGGCGCCATGAACTCGAGCTGCGCCGGCGCCCCGGCCTGCACCCGTCGCGTGCCGAACGATCGCAGCGTCCGCGTGAGTTCTGGCAGCGTGCAACACGCCTCCACCAGCGCCAGGTCCAGCGCCTTGGCGTCGGGAGTGTTGAGCACCAGGGCATCGCCGCGCGTCGTGGTGACAGTCACGCGTCGATCGCCACACGCCACCTCCTCCACGTCGTCGAGGTACAGTTCGCGCCGCGTGGCGCCCGAGCCGTCGAGCAGCACCAGCTGGTGCGCGGTGATCCGCGCTATTACTGGATCCTCATGCGGTGGAATGCGCACCTCAAAGCCGGCGGCGTGGCCTGCGGGATTCATGCGCACCTTCGTGGCACGACGTGTCTCATGGCTCGCCCAGGATCCCGCGCACGGCGGCCGCGGTGTCGCGGAAGTCCGGGAGGATGGCGGCCGCCCCGTATCCCGCCAGGTCGTCAACGGAGTAGTGCCCAGTGGCCACACCGACGCCCCGCGCGCCGATGCCGCGGCCGCAGGTGAGGTCGGCCGGAGTGTCGCCGATGATGGTGACGTCCCCCGCGGGGAGGTCCACGCCCAGGATAACCTTGGCGCGCGCGTGCGCGATGGCTGGCAGTTCCGCGCGCACGGCGTGGTCCGAGCCAAAGGCCCCCACCACGAAGCGCGAGGGCAGGATACCCGCGGCTCCCAGCTTGGCTCGCGCCCCGGGAACCACGTTGCCCGTCAGCAGGCCCAGGATCACGTCGCCGCGCATCTCCAGCGCATCGAGCAATTCCGGCACCCCGGGGTTGGGCACGGTGGTGTGCGCGGTGGAAGTGAGTTCCCACCGCAGGAACTCCGCGTAGCGTTCGAACACAACCTGCAGCCCAGCCTCCACTCGTTGCGGGGCGATGCCGGCCAGCGCCATGAGTTCGTGCACGATCTGGGGATCAGTCTTTCCGTCAAAGCGGTGGTCGTCGGGTCCGGCCACGCCATAGACCTCCACCAGCGCGCGGGTGATGGCGCGACGGCCGGCCCCATCGGTGCTGAGCAGGGTCCCATCGATGTCAAAGAGGACGAGTTTCACGTGCGGGTGAGCAGGAGTCCGGACATGATGCAGGCCGCGCCCAGCACCTGCCAGGCGGTTGGCACTTCACCCAGCATGGGCCACGCCACGAGCAGGGCGACCAGCGGCTGCAGGTTGGAGTACATGGCGGAACGCGTGGGCCCGATGACGCGGACGCCGCGATACCAGAACAAGTAAGCGATCACCAGCGCGCCGATGCCACTGTACAGCATCGCGGCCCAGGCGCCTCCCGGAAGGGTTGTCCACGAGATCCGGGAAATCTCGGGCAGGGCCACCAGTTCCAGGGCGACCGCGCCGCCGATCATGGTGTAGGCGGAAAGCGTGACGCCATCCACGCGTCGTGTGTACGGGGTGAGCAATACCGTATACAACGCCCAGGCCATCGAGCCACCCAGCACGAGCAGGTCGCCCAGCACGGACGCGCCGCGCGCCGCCGCCCGCGTCCCGGTGTACATCACGACGCCGACGCCGAGGATCGACAGCGCGATGCCCACGGCGCCGCGGCGACTCGTGTGCTCCACGCCGGTGGCCCGGCCCAGCAACGCGATGAGCGCGGGCGACGCCGCCACCACCAGCGCCGCGTCCCCGGCCCGCGTCAACGCCACGCCCTCGATGAACAGCACCTGGTATACACAGTTGCCCAGCACGCCCAGCAGGAGGAGCGCGCCGAGGTCGCGCGGCGCGATGCGCGCCGGCCGGGGAATGAACGCCAGCCCCGCCAGCGCCACGGCGGCCACGCCGATGCGCGCGCCGTTGAACGCCAGTGGCGACATGACGCCGGCCCCGTACTTCACGACGCTGAAGTTCACGCCCCAGATCACCGCCATCAGCACCAGCAACCCGTCGGTCGCGAGCACGGCCGTGCGACCGTATGCGGGATCCGGGGCAGCGGCGGCGGGGACGTCGGACTGATGCGACACGCCCGAAACGTAGACGGGCCGCCGGCGGTCGTCTATGTTCCCTGCCATGCATGTCGCCTTTGCGCTCTTCGCGGACGCCGCCAATGTGTCACAGGAAGGAAAGCTCAATATCCTGGGCGTCTTTGACGCGCTGCACGTGGGCAATGCGCCGGCCGTCCACCCGCGCGCGCACCTGGTGGTGCACCTCAAGGGCACATCCATGGACATCGGGCAGCACACGGTGACGCTTCGCTGGACCAATCCCTCGGGCACGGAACTCTGGAGCAGCGCCGGCGACCTGAAGGTCGGGCCGCTTCCCACCGGCGTGTCCGAAATGGACGTGCCGCTCATTGCCCAGATCGACCTGCCCATTGACGGCGCGGGAGCCTACGCCATGACGGTGGCGCTGGACGACGAACCGCGCGCCGAGGTGCCGGTGCAGGTACGCGTGGGCTCCCCCATGGGAGCGCCCTCGGGCCTGGTGAGCTGACCGGCTAGAGCACCACCCGCGCGAGCCGGAAGCGCTCGCGCAACTTCTTTACATATGCGTCGCGCCCGTCGGCCAGCTGTTCGATGGCAAAGCCGCCCCGCCCGATGGCCACATGAGCCATCCGACCCTCGCCAAGCCCGAGCCCCACGTGCGAAATGCGCTGGGCACCAGCGTCGGTAAAGAAGGCGAGCTCTCCCGCCTGTAACGCAGCCAGCATCGGCTGGCCTGGCGCACCGGCTTCCGCCTGCTGCCACGCATCGCGCGGCAGCGTGACGCCGTGCAGCCAGAACACCATCTGCACAAACCCTGAGCAATCGGCGCCCCACGGCGTAACGCCGCCCCAGAGGTAGCCGGTGCCCTCAAAGAGGCTCGCGGTGGTCACCACGGCGCTCGCGAGGTGTGGAAACCGGACGGGAAGCTCGGACTCCCCCAGCACCTGACCCGAGTCCACCACCTCGTCCGGGCCCAGGTACGCCCCGAGCGGCAGCGCCCGCGTGCCACCACCAGTCAGCCGCGTGCAGCAGCCCAGCGATACGCGACGCGTGCCGCGACTGCGCCGGGCGGCGGTGCCTGGCACGCGCGTAAGATATCCCGTATGCACCCACCCTTCGTAGCCGTCCTCGCCGCGCACACGCACCCAGTTGCCGCTCACTTCCAGCGCGGTCACCAGGTGCCCGGCCAGCCGCTGCGAAACCTGGGACGCCGATGCCCGCGGCTCGGCCAGCAGCGGGGCAATGGCCGAACGCACCACGGCACGCCAGCCGCCCGCGGTCATGCGCTGTCGCCCAGCCCCGGGAAGCCCGGCTGTCCCACCGCCAGGCGCACGCCGCGTTCAATGGCGGTTTCGAGCGCGGCGACGGCCAGCGCCTCCACGTGCAGCGCCTCGGCCGCTGGCCCCTCGAGCGCCCCGAGCGCAAACACCGTGTCACCGTCAAACGGTGTCCCCACCGGCGTGATACGATGGAACAACGCCGCGCCGGCGGCGCGCGCCAGCTGGCTGAGTACCACGCGATCGAGCGCGGCGTTGGTGGCCACCACGGCGAGCGTGGTGTTGCGCATCTGCGTCTGCGCACGAAGCTCCGCAATGCGCTGCGGCTCATCCACCAGAAGCCGGGCGGCATCCAGGAAGCCGCCCGCATCGTCCCGCGCACCGGCGATGATGGCGCCGTCGGCGCCGCGCACGTCGCCAAACGCATTCACCACCGCAATCGCCGCCACGCGAATGCCACCCGATTCCCGCTGCGCGATGCCGACGCCGCCCTTCATGGCGCGACCAATGCCGGCGGCCTTGCCCACGGTGGCGCCCGTGCCGGCCCCCACGCTGCCCTCGGCCACGTCGAGCGACGACGCGTGCGCCGTCGCGTGGTAGGCCATGTCAGCGGTGGGCCGCCGGTCGTAGCGACCCAGCGGACCCAGGTCGAAGATCACCGCCGCCGGCACGATGGGGACCACACCAGGCCCGATTGGAAATCCGCGGCCCTGCTCCTCCATCCAGCGCATCACGCCCTGGGCCGCCGCCAGGCCGTACGCCGATCCGCCGGTGAGCAGCACGCCGTCCACCCGGCCGGACAGCGCGTCAGGGCCCAGCGCCTGGACCTCGCGCAACCCCGTGGCGCGACCAAAGATTGCCACGCCGCCGCGCAGCGCCGAGTCGACGCCGCGAACCACCGTGCAGCCGGTGCCGCCTTCCGCGTCGGTGGCGTGGCCCACCGCCAGGCCCACGCGCGCGAAGTCCACGCTCACGTCGTCAGGCCGGCCGGGATGCGCTGGCGGCATCGTGCCGGGCCTGGCACTGCCGGCACCGCACCACGCCTCGCAGGTTGCACAACACGCAGAGGAAGGTGCCGCAATCCACGCACGGGTAACCCTCCGACGCCCGCTCCTCGTTGCCACAGGCACGGCACACCATCGAGTCGTGTTCCTGCAGTTGGTTTGTCATTACTCACCTCCATGGGACAACTGCTGATGACGCGTCGATACCGTACGTCCTGATCTTCTTGATGAGTGTCGCGCGCGAGATCCCCAGTTCACGGCAGGCCCGCGTGCGGTTGCCCTCATTGGCGCGCAGCGCGCGCTCAATCTGCTGGCGTTCGATTTCCACGAGTGTCCTTGGCACGTGATGTTCCGCCCCGGTGCCGGAGGCGTCCCGGACTTCCGATGCCAGATGGGCGGCGGAAATGGAGGGGGCACCCCGTCCGATAATCATCGCACGCTCCAGGACGTTCCGCATTTCGCGGACGTTGCCGGGCCATGAATACCGGAGCAGGCGAGCCAGCGCGTCGTCGTCCACCTCGGTGGGCCCCTCGGGCAGGTTGCCGTGCAGGTCATCCAGCAGGTGCCCGATCAGTTCCACGACGTCCTCCCGGGCCCGGGCCCTCACGGGCGGCAGGCTGATTGGCATGACGCTCAGCCGATAGTACAGGTCCTCGCGGAACCGCCCCGCGTTGACTTCGGTGGCCAGGTCGTGACTGGTGGCCGCAATCAGGCGGACATCCACCTGCACTTCGCGCGTGCCTCCCTGCCGACGAAAGGTCTTGCCCTCCAGCACGCGCAACAGCTTGGGCTGCAGGTGCGCATCCAGGTCGCCAATCTCGTCAAGGAAGATGGTGCCGCCCTGGGCGGCTTCCAGGAGGCCCGGACGGAAGGCCCCGTTCCCATCGGCGGACCCACCCTGCTCCACACCGAACAGCTCCGAATCGAGCGACGCCGCCGTGAGCGCCGCGCAATTCACCTCGATGAACCGCTGGCCCGCGCGCGGGCTCTGCCGATGCATGGCTTCCGCCATCCGGCCCTTGCCCGTCCCCACCTCACCCACGAGCAGCACCGTGGTGCGATCGCTCCGCGCCAGCAGGTCCACCTGCGCCGCCAGGTCGCGCATGGGTGGCGACGACCCGAGCAGCGCCTTGGCGGGAAGCGATCCGCGTCGCTCCGAGAGGAAGCGGTTCATCTGTCGCAAGTGCGCCTTCTCGAAGCCTCGGTCGGCTACGACGCCCAGATGGTCGAGCTCGATGGGCTTGGTCAGGAAGTTCTCGGCGCCGGCCTGCATGGCGCGCACGGCCAGCGACACATCGCCATGGCCCGTGATCATGATGATCACGGGGTTCTCGTCGCGCACCCGCTCCAGCACGTCAAACCCTGAGATGTCGGGCAGGCGAAGGTCGAGCAGCACCAGGTCGGGCCGTCGTTCCTTGACCAGGACCACGGCCTCCTCACCCGACTGGGCCGCCAGAACCTGATGCCCCCCGCGCTCGAAGAATGCGCCGAGGAATGAAATGATGTCCGGTTCGTCGTCAACAATCAGGACAGTGGGCATGCCACAAAATTGGGTTCTGGCCGCAGAATATCGGCTTCACGTCAGGGCGAGCGTATAGAGAATGGACGACAGCCCCGTCCGGAGCAAGGTTCGGTCAACTTGCCCCGGGCACCAGGACAGCGGCAGCGCGGGGAAGAATGGTGGCGTCCAGGTCGCCGGGCGCCAGCAATTCGCCGTCTGCCTGGGCCCGCCGCGCGGGCTGCGTCGTCACGTGCACGTGCCGGCCGCGATAGAAGTGGATGAGCCCATCGTCGGGGAAGCGGCCGCGCAGCATGCGGGCAGCCACGCGCAGCGCCTGGCCCACCGTGCGTGGGGTGTACACCACCACGTCGAGCTGGCCGTCGTCCGGGCGGCCGCCGGGGGCGAGGGTGATGCGGCCGCTCAGCACGGTGCCGACGTTGGCCACCAGCAGGGAGAGCGCCTCGACCTCGTGCGACACCCCATCCACGGTGATCCGCGCGCGGAACCGGTCGCCACGCAGCGCGGCGCCCGCCGCCGCGCCACACCCCACGAGGATGTACGCCACGGTGCCCAGGCGCCGCTTCCAGCGAGTCCGGGTGCGCTCGACCATCGATACGTCAATACCAATACCCGCGGCCACGGCAAAGTGCCCACCCGCGCCCAGCGCGGCGAGGTCGATCTCCCGGACCTGTCCGCCGCACAGCGCGGTGGCGGCGCGGGCGGCGTTCAACGGAATGCCCAGCGCCCGCACCAGCAGGTTCCCCGTACCGCCGGGCAGCGGCCCCAGCGGCAGGCGCGTGCCGGCCAGCACGCCCAGCACTTCCATGATCGTGCCGTCGCCGCCCAGCGTGAAGACGGCATCACACCCGGCGGCCTCGGCGCGGGCGAGCGCGGAGGCGCTGCCAGGCCCCGTGGTCAGGCGCACGTCGCACGCCACGCCTTGCGCCGCCATCGCGGCCTGGACGGCGCTGAGTTCGCGGGTGCCGCGCCGCGACGCCGGGTTGACGATCAGCAGCGCGCGCCGGATCACCAGCGCCACACGCGGGTGAGCGAGAGGCCCCATTGCTGCGGCGTGGGCACGAGCCCGCGCTGCGTGCGGCCGCACAGGAGGGCGCTGGATGGCGGCTCGAGCCCCACCTCCGCCGACATCCATGGGCTGAACCGGTACTGGAGCTTGGCTTCGAGCTGGTTGAAGAAACCGCTGGCGCCCGTGTCCCCGGACCCTGACTGGCCGGACGAGAGCTGGCACAATCCCGTGTTGATGCTGAAAAAGACGTTGTTGGTGATCTGCCGCGAGCCGCCCAGCCGCGCGCCCGAAAAGAAGTCACGCGTGGCGTTGCTGCCCGCCTGTCCCGGCCTGGCCGTCTGGTCGGTGGCCCCCGGCTGGAACTGGAGGACGTCGAAGGTGGAGCCGAGCTGGCGGTGCAGCGTGCGCGCGAGGACGCTGCCGGCCGTGGGCAGCAGCACCTGGGCCGCCGTCTGCAGCGAACTCTGATTGGCGCCCAGCTCGAAGCTCGGCACGCCGCAGCACAGGTAGCTCACGAGGTCGGACTGCGCGATGGCAAAGGTCTCGCCGCTCTGCAAGTCGAGCGTGGGCCCCGGGTACAGGAAACCGGAGAGGGTGGCAATCACGTTCACGTCGGGCCGGTTGGCCTGGCGCACGGTGTACTGCGCGGTGATGTTGACGTTCGGGTTGAGGTCCGTGGTGCCGTAGTATGTGATGGTACCGCTCTGCACCTGGAACTCACGCTGGATGGGGCCGAGTGACAGCGTGTAGGTGCCGCGCTCCGCGGTAAGCGTGCCGTCCAGCGCGAGCCGCGGCGTGGTGGGCAAGTCCGCTCGGCGGGCGCCGCCATTGCCGTTGAATCCGGTCGGCGTGGCCGCCACCTGCGTGAGCCGGACGTTGAGGGCGCCGGTGAGCTTGATGTTCGCCTCGGATGACCGGAGCCAGACGTCGTCGCCCAGGTTGATGGTCATGGCGCGCACGGTCATGTCGCGCAGCAGCGCCGAGGGCGGGCTGGGCAGCTTGATGTTCGGGTTGAGTTCCGTGGTATCGAGGCCCACCAGGTCCTCGGACGTGAGCTGGACGAGTTGCTTGTTGGCCAGGTCGCGCTCGGGGATGTAGATGGCGCCCCGCACGATGTTGATGGTGCCGCTGAGCACCGACCCATTCTTGTGGCCCGTGAGCGCAATGCTGTCGCGCGGCGCGGTGGAGATGTCCAGCCGGGCGAGCGTCCGCTTGTCCACGGCGCGGAATTCATGCGCCTTCAGGAAAAGGTCAAACTGCGGGTTGTCGCGATCGCTCAGGTCCACGAACCCGCCGACGACGACATTGTCGGAGGGCGACGTCGCGGCGTTGTACGCGGTGAGCGACCGGATCGTGATGCGGTCCTGCGGCGCCGAGGCCACCAGGTCGATGTCGAGGCCCTTCAACGTCACGCCGATGTCGTCAATCGAAACTTCCGCGTTGTCCATCTTCAGCTCGCCGTCGAGCGTGGGATGTGCCCACGTGCCGCCCACGGTCAGGTTGGCAAACCATCGGCCCTTTGCCCGGGTCAGCGTGGGGACCAGGACTTCCACCAGCGCGAAGTCGGCGCTGTCCGCGCGGATGGACCCGCGCAGCGGCTCATCGAGCAGTCGGCCGTTGAACAGCGCCAGCTCCATGGGGAGCGAAGCCGTTGCCTCCAGCGTGCGGTGTCCATTGCGATCCAGGCGCAGCGTGGCCTCGGTCCGGTGGTCCGCATAGCTCGCGCGCGCCACCACGCTGCTGAGTGTCACGCCGCCATAGTTCACGTTGTGCGCGGTGGCATCGAGCGTGGCCCTCGGGGCCTCCCGCGTGCCGGCGACGTCCACGTGCAGGGCGCCCCAGCCGGACATCGAGTCGGGCATCTGCAGCAGCGTGGCCACGTCGTGCACGGGAATGCTGTCCGCCAGGAATCGCAGGGCCACGGTCGAGTGGGCCGGCAGCGTGCCAGCCACGAGCACGCGCCCACCCCGCGCGTTCTGTAATACGAGTGTGTCAATGTCCACCCGCTGGGGGCCCACTTCCACCATGCCCACGCGCGTGAGCTGCCAGCGGTCGGCCAGCAGGTCCACCGTGGCGGAATCGATGCCGACCGTGGTACGCTCCCGGGCGTGCGACACGGAACCGCCCATCCGGAGGGTGGATCCATTGTCGCTGAGCGCACCCACGGCATACGTGCCCCGGAATTGCAGGCCGTCGCCGGGCTGCGCGGCGGTGCGCACCAGGTTGGCGCTCACCCCGATGGAATCGATGTGCACCCCGGCGACCACCAGGGTGTCGAGCGCAAGCGACGCCACGCCGCGGGGCGCCCGGAGCACATCGTCAAAGTTGAACTTCAGCGTGGCCGACGCTCCGCGGTCGTGATTCAGGTAGAGCTCGCGGCCCCGGGCCACGCCCTGGACACTCAGGTTGACCAGGTTGCCGGTGGCCAGCCCCGCGTCCAGGTCAAACGAGCCGGCCAGCGAATCGGGGATGCCCGTCTGGATCGCGTTCTGCGTCGCCAGGAACGGGCGCAATCCGCCCAGCGAATCGACGTGGACCTGGAAGTAGAGGGAATCCACCACGCCCGGCCGCAGCCCGAGCGCGCCGCTGTCCACGCGAAAGCGGGCGGCCGTGGTCTCCAGCGAAAGGGTATCCACCTGCATGCGTCCATCGCCAAACCGGAGGCGGGCCACCGAACTGAAGATCTGGACGCGATCCAGCACGGAGCGCTCCAGCGCCAGCGACGCCGATCCTGCGAGCGTGGCCAGCGAATCGCCACCCAGTTGCAAGTTGAAGGTGCCGGTGAGCGAGCCGGAGGGCATGCTGTCTGCCATCACCAGCGACGGGTCAACCGCCACGAGGCGCCCGCTGCCATGCACGGAGACGAATGGGGTGTCGACGTCCACGTACCCGTTATAGCTGAACGAGCCACCGGGGCCCTGCAGCGCCGCGTCCAGGAAGAGCTGGTCCGCCGTGCCTCGGGCCGTGATGGTCCCCGCGACGCTTCCCGCCAGGGGGAGCCCCGGGTACGAATGCCGAAGCGCCGAGAATGAGAGCGAGTCGGTGGCCAGGGCCACGTCGTACCGCATGGCCACCTCGCCATACGTGATGCGTCCCTGTCCCGTCACCCGCGAGACGGGCGCGTCGCCAGTGTGGAGCCGCATGTCGGCGTCCCGGAAGCGAACGTCGAGCCATGAAGAATCAAGGATGGCCCGACCCGAGACCGTCCCGACCAACCGCGGGAAATCAGGGTACAGGTATTCCACGGTGCGGAGGTCCAGGGTCCGCGCGTCCACGGCAAAGTCATGGAACGCCGTGAAGGCCGGCTGCAGGATGTCCAGCGCGCCTCGACCGCTCAGCTCCGACACGGCGCCAGGCACATGCGCGTCATGGAAGATCAGGTGCGACGAGTCCACCACGAACTGGGTGAGCGGCCCGCCGCGCGCCACCACGGTGCCGGTCACCCGTCCGCGCCAGTCTACGGGAAAGGGCCCGCCGT
The DNA here is from genome assembly GCA_035700805.1 of Gemmatimonadaceae bacterium. Taxonomy (GTDB): domain Bacteria; phylum Gemmatimonadota; class Gemmatimonadetes; order Gemmatimonadales; family Gemmatimonadaceae; genus JAGWRI01. The sequence continues at coordinate 21,595 of DASSOG010000007.1, forward strand.
TGAAGGTGCGCAGCAGGTCAAAGTCCACGGGATTGCCCCGCAGGTTCACGTCCCGCACCTGCAGCACGGGCCCGCCGACGGCAAAGGTCATCGCACCCAGCAGGTGTGAGCCCGTGGTCCGCACGTCCATCCTGGTGAGGCGGTAGTCGATCACGTCCAGGTTCTTCTCGTTCTGGATGTCCAGCACCACGGAGCCACCGCCCGTGGTGGGCAAGGTGGGATACACCCACGCCACGTCGGCCAGGGACACCGAGTCGGCGACGATGTGCAGGTCCCACCGCACCGGCAGGTCACTGCCCCACACCACCTTGCCGCTGGCCGAGCCGTGGGAACCCGGCAACGCAAAGTGCGGCAGCGTCACCCACACGGAGTCCCCGAGTACGCGGACCTGCCCCGCGACATCATGGAAGACGAATGGCGGGTCCTGCTCCACCGCGGCCAGCCGTGTCACCACGAACGTGTGCCCGACGCTGTCCGGGTCGCTGATCCGCGCATGGCCCACCTCGGCGCTGATCCCGGTCCAGCGCCACGTGCGTGCGTACCCATCGCGGCGGCGGCGGACTTCCATGTCGGGGTCGTGCAGCGCCGAGGCAATCGCGCTGTCGCGGCGGGCGCCGTGCAGCGAATCGTCGGGATGCCAAGGCTTGGTCAGCAGGAAGGTGGCACGTCGCAACGTCACGGAATCCAGCACCACGTAGTCGCCGAACTTGGGGCCCGGTGTCCGCGCCCGCGGCGCGCCCCCGGCGCGGAACACGCTGTCGTAATTCCAGTGTCCGCTCTCGAATTCGCGAAGGTAGATGGTGGGATGCTCCATCACCACCCGATTGAAGAGCAGCCGCCGGTCAATGATGTCGCGCACGTCGTAGCGCAACGTCACGGGCCCGCTGGCCACGAACAGCGAGTCCTCGGTATCGCGGATTTCCAGCGAGTCGATGGTCAGCTCGTTCAGGTAGCTGCCGGTGATGCGCCCCAGGTAGACGGGGCCGCGCAACGCCGAGGCCAGCTGCTGCTGGATCAGGGTCCGCACCTTGTCCTGCCCCCAGCCGGTGCGAGTCAGCACGTAGGCCCCCGCGCCCGCCAGGATCACGAGGACGAGCACCAGCCCCAGGCTGACCATGAGCACCACTCGACGACGCGACATCCTGCTAGAACCCCGTACCGATGGAAAACGTGAGCGTCAACCGGCGGAAGAACCCCGTGGCTTCCGACGGCTGGAACGTGGCGGGACACGCCTGCTCCACCTGCGAATACCCGCCCCCCGGCAGCACGTGCACCGGAATCGCGTTGCCAGGACTCACGCAGTACAGGGGCGCCACCCCGGTCTCCCGGTCGACGCTCGCGTCATAGTAGATCGGACCGCGCGGCCTCGGGTACGGGTTGTACCCCACGTTCACCTCCAGCGGTCCCACGGGCGTGAACACCCGCATGCCGACGCCCGGGGTCCACCGGATCTGTGAAAACGCCAGCGAGGTCCCCGTGGCCCCGCGGGTCCAGACCTCGCCGCCATCGGTGAAGAACGACCACTGCAGCAGCGACGGGAAGAACGGATCGGGCACGCGATATTCAAAATTCATCACCACCAGCGCATTGCCGCCCACCGGGACCACGCGAAATGGCGGCACCCCGTTGGGGGAGGCAAACAGGCGCGTCGAGTCGTCCACCGTCACCGAGTCGAATCCCTGCGCGATGTACAGCAGCGACCCGAGCTCGTTCTGGTAGAAGCCCCGGACGCTGTTCGCCCCGCCCGCGTAGAGCCGCTCCTCCGGCGGGATGTATCGCGTGGGATTGGACAGGGACAGGTTGGACCCGACCACCACGCCGCCACGCAGCCGCGCCGTGAACACCGTGGACCGCGTCACGCCATGATACCAGGCGATGTCAAAGGTGCCCTTGTTGAACGTCAGGTCTGGCGATGAGCCGAGGGCCCGTGCCGAACTCCGCAGTTCGGCGCTGAAGTTGTAGCCGCGCGACGGGTTGAACGGATCGTCCACGGTACTTCGCGAATACTGGCTGCTGGCCACGGCCAGCGGCTGCGCCACGCGGGAAATCTGGTGCCGCGACTGTTCATCGCACCGGCTGAACACCGCGCACAGCAGCGCCGGCTGCGCCAGCGTCCGCCCGTACTCCAGGCTGTAGGCAAACCGCAGCGTCGCGTTCGGCCCCACGGCGCGCCGCACCGAGGCTTCACCACCAACCAGCGTGGAGCGGAGGTACGCCAGGAACTGGCTGCGACGCTCGCGGTAGAGCGTGTACTGCGGCACCCACGCGCCGCCAAACAGCCCGGGCTGCGTGAGCGTCGCTGAGATGCTGTAGTTGGTGGTGTCGCTGAACGGGTCGCGGCGCATCACCCGCTGGTAGCAGAGGCCCCGGGTGGCCGAGGACGCCAGCGGATATCCATATCCGATCTTGGATAGCTGCCCCGAGACTTCCAGCCGCCGGGCCTGGTGCAGGAAGTTCGTGTTCGTGTACTGCGCCGAGGTCCGGAAGCAATCCAGCGTGGCCCAGCCATACGTGGTGCTCAGTTGCTGCATCTTGTCCTCGCGCAGCAGCACGCGCAGGGTGATCAGCGAATCACCGGGGACCAGGGAGTCGGCCGAGACCTCCACGTGCCGGTAGGTCCCCAGCTGGTACAGGCTGCGTTGCGCCAGCACCAGCGCCGTGTCGCTGTACAGGTCCCCGCGCCGTATGCCAATGAGGTCGCGGATGATGTCCGACCCGATCTGCTGCGGCTTCCCGCTGTCCGGCGTGACCGAGATGTCAATGGCGCCAATGCGCGCGCGCGGCCCAGGCAGCACCACCACATCCACCCGCGCGGTCAGCGAATCGGTGTTGATCGTGTAGTTGTTCAGCAGGTCCACGTCCGGGTAGCCGGAGTTCCGCATCCGCGTGCGCACGGTGTCCAGCTCGGCCACCAGCCGCCCCACGTCAAAGGGCATCCCCACGGTCAACCCCAATCCGGCCAGCACTTCCCGGCCGCCGGGAATGGAATCCAGCCCGGTGAATGCCAGCGACCGGATCAGGATCGGCGGCCCCTCGTCGATGGTGAACCGCACGCGGACGCCATCGGTCCCCACGGGCTGCACCAGCGTGTCCACCTGAGTATTGTAATAGCCCTTGTCGTGGTAGAACTTCTCGAGCCGCAGGACGTCCAGCGGCAACTCCGCGGGATCCAGGCAGTGACGCGTCCCGAAGAGCCCGATGTGCCGGCGAAACCAGCCGGACTCCGTGGTCGCGATGCGGACTTCCAGGTCCGACGCGCTGAAGGCATGGTTGCCGCGGAACTCCAGCGACCTGACCTCACGTTCCCCGGGATCGCACGTGATGTCCTGCGCATGCGCGCGCGCCGGCGCCATCGCGGACATCGCGCCCAGCCCCAGCGCCGCCAGCATCGTGACCAGGAAGCGATGCATCAGTTGCTGGAGCGCCTCAATTGTGTCGAGTGGGACATGCGAACCTCGAAGTTCAACTCCGGACGTCGCATGCCCACGCGAATTCCGGCACGACGGGATCGTCGCCTGCGTCCCCTGGACACACGACGCGCCCGCGCGGCGCGTACCACCGGCGGGCGCATGTGATTGACGCGTCAGGGCGGGTACCGTAAGTTCTCGCCCGCTTCCCAAGGTGTCAACCGTCGTGTCGCTCTCCAGAATGCGTTCGCCCAGGCTGCCGCTCGTCGCCGGCGCACTCCTCGCCGCCACGGGCCTCGCCTGCCGTCGCGAGGCGCCTGGCGCCACCTCGCGACACACACTGGTTGACGCGCGCGACACGTACGACCCGCGCTCCTTGGACCCCGCACGCTCCACCGACGTTCCAACCGGCCGCGCCGTGAGCTACGTGTTCGACGGGCTCACCCGCTTCACCCCCGACGCCCGGCTCGAACCGGACCTGGCCGAGCGCTGGACCCTCACTCCCGACGGGCGCACCTACACCTTCCACCTGCGGCCAGGCGTCCGGTTCCAGGACGGCACACCACTGACCGCCGCCGCCGTGGTGCACTCCTTCACCCGCGCGCTGGACCCGGCCACCCTGGGTGGTCGAGTGGAGCCCCTGCTTCCCATCCACGGCGCCGCCGCCTTTGCCGACGGCAAGGCGCGCACGGTCGCCGGCCTCCTGGCGCGGGACGACAGCACGGTGGTGATCACCCTGGACCAGCCCCTCGCCATCTTCCCCAAGCTGCTCGCCATGCCGGTCGCCTCCATCCTGCCGGTGGATGCCCCCGCCGACGTGAGCGCCCACCCCGTGGGTACGGGGCCGTGGAAGCTCGTGGAGTGGAAGCACGACGACTACCTGCTCTTTGCGCGGAACGACGACTACTGGGGCGGCCCGCCGCTCGCGGACTCGCTCAAGGCCCGGATCATCGCTGAGCCGAGCACTGCCGTCGCCGAGTTCGAGGCCGGCAACGTCGATGTCGTCGCGCTCCCGCCGGACGAGGTTGAAGCCTGGGAAGCCGACTCCAGTCGGCGACGCCTGCTGGTGGACGCCCCCTCGCTGCAACTCGTGTACCTGGCTATCAACACCACCCGCGGGCCCCTGACCGACCGCCGCGTCCGCCGCGCCATCAACCTGGCCATCGACACGCGGACCATCCTCCAGCAGATCGTGCACGGACAGGGCCGCCTGGCCGCCGGGGTCATCGCGCCCTCACTCGGCGGCGCCGACTCCACGCGAAGACCGTACCCCTACGCCCCCGACAGCGCGCGCGCCTTGCTCGCGGCCGCCGGCCATCCGCAGGGCATCGACGTGGAACTCTGGACGGGCACCACGCCCATCATGGTGCGCGTGGCCGAGGCCATCCAGGCCTACCTTGGCGCAGTGGGCATCCGCGCGAAGCTGGTGCAGCGTGACGCGGCCTCGGCGCGCGCCGCCGCGCGCAAGGGCGAGACCGACCTCTTCCTCAAGGACTGGTACGCGGACTATCCGGACGCGCAGAACTTCCTGGAACCGTTGCTGGGCGGGAGCAACACCGGCGCCGGCGGCAACGTGTCGTTCTACCGGAATCGCCGGTTCGACCAGTTGCTCGACGCGGCGCGCCGCGAACCGCGCGAGGCTGAGCGCGACGTCCTGTATCGCGAGGCCGACTCCCTGGCGTACGCCGATGCCCCGATGGTCACGCTCTACTTTTACGACCGGCTCTACGCGGTGCAGCCCTGGATCCGCGACTTCGCGGTGCCGGTGATCTTCAATGGCCAGCGGTGGACGCATGTGGCCATCGTGCGCGGCACGCAGTAGCCGCTGATGCTCCGGTTCATCGCGCGCCGCCTGGCGCTGGCTGTCCCCACGCTGTTCGGGGTGCTGGTGGTGGCGTTCGTGCTGCTGTACGTCGCGCCCGGCGACCCCGTGACCGCAATGATCGGCGAGCGCGCCGACTCAGCCACCATCGCGCGCCTGCGCGCGGAACTGCGGCTGGACGATCCGCTGCCCGTGCAGTTCGCGCATTACGTCAACGAAGTGGTGCACGGCCGGCTTGGCCGCTCGTACATCACCAACCGCCCCATCAGCGCCGACATCGCCGAGCGCTTTCCCAAGACCCTGGAACTCGCGCTGGCGGCCATGCTCCTGGCCACCACGTGCGGCATCACCCTTGGCGTGCTGGGCGCGCGATATCCCGGTGGGTGGGTGGACCGGATCGCGCTGGGCGTGTCATACCTGGGGATATCATTCCCGGTATACTGGGTGGGGCTGCTGCTCATCCTGGTGTTCGCCGTGGGATTGCGCTGGCTGCCGCCGTCCGGCTCTGGCGGCCTCAAGTACCTGGTACTCCCGGCGCTCGCGCTCGGCATGCGTTCCATTGCCTTCCAGGCGCGCGTCACGCGATCCTCCATGCTCGAGGCCCTGGGCGCCGACTACACCCGGACGGCGCGCGCCAAGGGGCTCACCGAGTGGCGCGTGACCGCGCGCCACGCGCTGCGGAACGCGCTGATCCCCGTGATCACCGTGGTGGGGCTGGACTTTGGCTCCTACCTCACGGGCAGCATCCTCACCGAGACCGTGTTCTCGTGGCCGGGGCTGGGCCGCTACGTGGTCAACGCCATCTCGCGGCGGGACCTGCCGGCCATCCAGGGCGCCGTGCTGTTCCTGAGCGCGGTGTTCGTGATCGTGAACCTGTTGGCGGACCTGGCATACGCAAAGACAGATCCACGGGTGGCGTACTGACCACGGCGCGCGCGCCCGACGCTGCCCGCCGGCTCAGTCGTCCTTCGCGCCGAAGATGGCCATGTTCGAGCTGTGCCCCGGATTCACCTTCTTCTCCGGGTGTACCCAGTGCACCGCCTGGTTGACGGCCGTCGCGGCTTCGCCAAAGCCGGTGGCAATGAGCTTCAGCTTGCCCGGGTACGTCACCACGTCGCCCGCCGCGTAGATCCCGGGCCTGCCGGTCTCCATCTGGCTGTTCACGTGGATCTCGTCCTTCTCGATGTGCAGCCCCCACTCGTTGATCACGCCCATGTCGCTCACGAACCCGAGCATGGGAAGCACCGCGTCCGCCTCGAGCTGCCGCGTGCACTTGCCCTTGATGTCCTTGAGGATGATGTGCGTGAACCGCTCGCCGCCCTCGTGGGCCACCAGGTCCTGGAGTTCGTGAAACGTGTAGAGTTCCGCCCGCCCCGCCGCCACGGCCGCGCAGAACTGCGCCACCGTCGCCTCGTGCGCGCGAAACCGGTCGCTCCGGTGCACGATGGCCACCGACGCGGCGCGACCCAGGAGCTGCACCCCCCAGTCGAACGCGGAGTCGCCGGCGCCGATGATCACCACCCGCCGCGCGCGGAAGCGCTCCGGGTCGGTGACCACGTCGTCAATGCCACGCCCGTACCACGGCCCCGCGGCGGGCTGGGGCAGGCGCCGCGGCGCAAACGCCCCGATACCCGCCGCAATGAGCACCGCGCGCGTGGGAAACCGATCGGTCTCGGTGGTCAGGACAAAGTGCCCGTCGGACTCTTCCAGCCCCGTGATGCGCTGCGAGAAGTGCATCGGCGCGGCAAACTGGCCCGCCTGCTCCTTGAGCTGCCGCACCAGTTCCCGGGCGGGCACCGTGCGAAACCCCGCCACGTCAAAGATGTCCTTCTCAGGATAGAGCGCCGTGAGCTGCCCGCCGGGCTCGGTCAGGGCGTCGACAATTTGCGCCGTCGCCCCGCGCATGCCAGCATAGAACAGGGCAAAGAGGCCGGTCGGCCCGCCGCCGATGATGGTCAGGTCGCGCAATTCATGGATCATGCACTAACGTTCGCCACCGAGGTTTGGATAGACAAGCAGTGACGCGTTTTGCCTCGACCCCCGCCGCCCTCCAACGCCCCAGCACATGAACGAAAGCCTGGAGTACAAGGGATCGTTCCACCTGATCCGCAAAGTTGCCGACGGCGGCATGGCCACCGTCTACGAGGCCGAGCAACTGGGCCCCGCCGGCTTTGCCAAGCGCATCGCGCTCAAGGTCATCCACCCGCACCTGGCCGAACGCTCGGAGTTCCTGCGCATGTTCGTGGACGAGGCCAGGCTCTCCGCCAACCTGATGCACGGCAACATCGTGCAGATCTACCAGTTGGGCGAGGTGAACTCGCAGTACTTCATCGCCATGGAGTACATCCAGGGACCCACGTTGCGCAGCGTCGTCGACCGGCACAACGAGCTGGGACGTCCCATTGCGGCCACCATGGTGGCGTACATCGGCAGCCGCCTGTGCCGCGCGCTGGACTTCGCCCACAACGCCGTGGGCCCGGACGGCAAGCGCCTGGACGTGGTGCACCGCGACGTGTCGCCGGGCAACGTCATGATCACCTGGGACGGGCACGTGAAGCTCGGGGACTTCGGCATCGCCAAGGCACGCACCAGCTTTGACCCCGCCAGCGAGCACCATGTGCGCATGGGCAAGAAGCGCTACATGAGTCCCGAACAGGTGCTGGGCACCGTGGTGGATGCCCGCAGCGACGTGTTCTCCCTGGGAGTGGTGCTCTACGAACTGCTGGCCCTCAGCCCCCTCTTTCACGAGGACGATACCGCGCTGTCGGTGGAGGAGGTGGTGCTGCGCCCCCTGCCCGACCTCCGCTCGCGCGTCACCGACCTGGATCCCGAGCTGGCCGACATCCTGCAGCTCGCGCTGCAGCGCAACCCGGCGGAACGGGCCACCGCGGCCCAGCTGGGCAGGCTGCTCGACCGGTGGGTGTCGGCCCAGGGCGAGCGCGACGGCGCGTCACCCGACCAGGTGCAGGCGCACCTGGCGGAGATGTTCCCCACCACATTCCAGGAACGCTTCCAGACCGTCTCGGGCCATACGCCGGCCACCGTGGATGCCTTCAGGAAGAAGCGCGGCTCGATCATTGCGCGGCTGTTCGGGTAACGGACGCTCCGCGGTTCGGCGCCGCGGCGCCCGGGTCCCGGCGCCACGCCTCCCGTTATCTTTTCTCGAATGAAGATCTACACGCGGACCGGTGACACCGGCGACACCGCCCTCTTTGGCGGCGCCCGTACCTCCAAGCATGATCCGCGCGTGGAGGCGTACGGCGACGTGGACGAATTGAACGCCGTCCTGGGCCTGGCCCGCGCCAGCGAGCCCATGCCCCGCATCGATGAAGTGCTGGTCCCCATCCAGCGGGACCTCTTTTCCATTGGCGCGCTGCTCGCCACGCCCGACCGCGAGAAGATGAAGCACCACCTGGAAAAGGCCCGCATTGACGGGGAGCGCATCGCCGAGCTGGAACGCGCCATTGACGAGGCCGACACCGAGCTGGAACCGCTCAAGGCCTTCATCCTGCCCGGCGGCACGCACAAGGCCGCGGCCCTGCACCTGGCGCGCACCGTGTGTCGCCGCGCGGAGCGGCATGTCGTGGCGCTTCGGCCGGCGGTGGACGTGCCCGACCTGGCCATCGTGTACCTGAACCGCCTGTCGGACCTGCTCTTCACGCTGGCGCGGCTGGCCAACCGCCGCGCGGGCACGGGTGAGGTCACCTGGTGACCGCACCGGTGGTCACTCGGCAGACGTGCCGTTGACCGGCGAGGCGTACCGCGTCCACATCGTGCCCGGGGCGCTCGACGCTGTGGGCGCCGTGGTGCGGGTCGTGGCGCGCGCGCACCGGTATGCCATCATCACCGACAGCACGGTTGGCCCGCTCTACGCCGAACGCGTCCGCGCCGCGCTCACCGGATTGCCCAGCGAGGTGTTCACCATCCCGGCGGGCGAAGCACACAAGACGCGCGAGACCTGGGCCGCGGTCACCGACCAGATGCTCGGCGCCGGCTTCGGGCGCGACTGCGCGGTGATTGCGCTGGGCGGTGGCGTGGTGGGCGACCTCGCGGGGTTCGTGGCCGCCACGTTCATGCGCGGCGTGCCCGTGGTCCAGGTGCCCACCACGCTGCTGGCCATGCTGGACGCGTCCATTGGCGGCAAGACCGCCGTGGACACGCCGGCCGGCAAGAATCTGGTGGGCGCGTTCCATACACCATCCGCCGTGATCATCGATCCGACGGTGCTGGAGAGCCTGCCCGAGGCCCACATGCGCGCGGGGCTCAGCGAGGCCCTCAAGCACGGCGTGATTGCCGACCCGGCGCACTTTTCGGCCGTAGCGGAGTTCGGGGCCGGGCTGGCGGCGCACCGCCGCAACGTGCGCGCCACGGCGGCCGTGATCGCGCGCAGCGTGGAGATCAAGTCCGCCGTGGTGGCGGCCGACGCCCGCGAGTCGGGCCGGCGGAAGACCCTCAACTTCGGACACACGCTGGGGCACGCGATTGAGCACCTGAGCGGCTACCGGCTGCTGCACGGCGAAGCCGTGGCCATCGGCATGTGCCTGGAAGCGGGGCTGGCCGAGCGAATGGAGATCGCCCAGGCGGGCACCGCGCAACGGATCCGTGAGGCGTGCGCGGCGGTCGGTCTTCCGATCCGACGGCCGTCGGACATTGCCCCCGAGGCCGTGCTGGCCCTTTCGCACGGGGACAAGAAGGGGCGAAGGGGACGCGCGGAATACGCGCTCCCGACGCAGGTGGGTGAGATGGCGTTCGGGGACCGCGGGTGGTCGGCGGCCGTGGACGATGCCCGGGTGCTGGAAGTGCTGGCGTCTCAGACCTAGTCGATTTATTGACAGCGGCTGTCAAGAGTTGGCGGCTTCGGGCGACATTCGGTATTGGTGACCGAAGATACGGTGGATTCAGCGATGCTCGGTTTGCCGCCGCAAATTTTTGTCACACCGCAAGTTATGTCGGCGACATATGTTTAGGCGGGGGCGCAAACCGGATCCGCTGTTGACGCTTCCGGAACTCGACATTATCGTGCCCGTCCCTGCCAGTCCCCAGCCGTGCCGCGAGCCGCCGTCAGGCTCGCTCCCACCTTCCCGCATTTCCGTGATAGGGGCGTGTATGGAGCAAGTGACCACACCCAGGTCCAAGGGATACTTCCGGTCGTCTCCCTCCTCGGCGTTTGACCAGTACCTGCAGGACATCCAGAAGCTCCCCCTCATTGGCGATGCCCAGGAAGAACGACGCCTGGCCCGCCGGGCGCAGAAGGGCGACGAGAAGGCCGCCGAGCGACTGGTCACGGCCAACTTGCGATTCGTCATCTCGTATGTGAAGAAGTACCAGGGTCACGGCCTGGATCTCAGCGAGCTGGTGGCCATCGGGAACGAGGGACTCCTCAAGGCGGTCCGCAAGTTCGATCCCGACCAGGGGGTGAAGTTCATCTCCTACGCGGTGTGGTGGGTGCGGCAGGCGGTCCTGAAGGCGCTGGCCGAACAGACGCGCTCCGTCCGCATTCCGCTCAACCAGAATTCGCAGCTGATCCGGCTGGCCCGCGCCGAGACGGTGCTGGCGCAGGTGCTCAACCGCGACCCCACCGAGAACGAGATCGGCCGGTTGCTCGACGAGTCGCCCACCACGGTGCGCACCGCCAAGCAGATGTCGGCCACCGAGATCTCCCTGGACGCGCCCATCGACCGTTCCGACCGCGAGGCTTCCACGCTGGGCGAACGCTTTGCCGGTGTGGACGGCAGCGAGATCGAGGAAGTCACCGACTACAAGCTGATGCGCGAGTTCATCAATCGCGTCTTCCAGAAGTACCTCACGCCGCGCGAACGGAAGATCCTCTACCTGTACTACGGGCTGGAGGAGGGCAGCGAAGCCATGACGCTCGAAAAGATCGGGACGCTCATGGGGGTCACGCGCGAACGCATCCGCCAGATCCGCGAGCGCGCGTTCGAGAAGCTCCGCGAGAGCCCCGACGGCCGCGCGCTGTGCGGCTTCTGGGCGGCCTAGCCGCCCGTCGCGAACCCGGGGTACAGCGTCATGCCGCCGTCCACGAAGAGCGAGGCCCCGCACACATAGTCGGACTGGTCTGAGGCCAGCCACGCGACTGCCCGCGCGACATCCGCGGGCACCCCGATACGCCCCGCGGGAATCAGCTTCTCCAGGGCGGCGGCCGCGTCCGGCGTCTCCCACGCCTGGCGGTTGATGGCGGTTTCGATGGCGCCCGGACACACGGAGTTGACCCGGATCTTCTGCGGCGCGAGTTCCTGCGCGAGGGAACGCATCAGGAGCATCATGCCCCCCTTGGTGGTGGCATAGTTGCAGTGCCCGGCCCACGGAATCACCTGGTGCACGGAACTGGTGAAGATGATCTTGCCCAGCGCACTTGAGACTTCGCGCATACCTCGGCGGATGAATTCACGCGCCGCTTCGCGGGCCACCAGGAAGGCGCCGGTGAGGTTCACCCCGATCACCTGGTTCCACTGCTGGAGCGTCATGTCCACCAGGCGCGCGTCGCGCTGGATTCCCGCATTGGCGCACACGATGTCCAGCGTACCGAATTGCTTAATGGCCGCCGCGAACATGGCCTGCACCTCGGCCTCCTTGCTGACATCGGCCTGGACGGCGACGGCCTTTCCCGGGCCCTGACGGTTGATGTCGTCGCAGATCGCCTGGGCCCGCTCCGGCTGCACCACATAGTTCACCGCGACATTGGCCCCCGCCGCCGCCAGCTCGCGGGCAATGCCCTCGCCGATGCCGGAGTTGGCGCCGGTGACCAGCGCGCTCTGGCCCGCCAGCAGTTTCGGGGTCGCGAGGTCCGGAATTTTACTGTTCATGAATGACTCCTTTCGTGGTGCCGGAGGCGCCACCGCCAGGCGACGGCTCGGGCCGCTTCTGCCCCGCCCGGCCACCCGTCCCGGGCCAGAGCGCCTCGCTCAGGGTATAGGCGGTGTTCACCAGTGAGATGTGCGAGAACGCCTGCGGAAAGTTGCCCACCAGGCGACCGGCCTTGACGTCGTACTCCTCCGAGAGCAGGCCGAGGTCGTTGCTCAGCGCCAGCAGCCGCTCGAACAGCGCGCGCGCCTCGTCCAGCCGCCCCTGCAGCACCATGCAGTCCGCCAGCCAGAAGCTGCACGCCAGGAACACGCCCTCCTCCCCGTCCAGGCCGTCCACCGCCGAGCCGGTGTCATAGCGACGCACGAAGCCATCGTGGGTCAGGTGCTGCTCGATGGCGGCGATGGTGCCGCGTACCCGCTCATCGTCTATGGGCAGGAAGCCCACCAGCGGCATCCGCAGCACGCTGGCGTCCAGCTCGGTCTCGGCCCCGTAATACTGCATGAAGCTGCCCATGCGGGCATTGAACCCCCGCTGGCACACGTCATCGTGGATCGCCTGGCGTACCTCGCGCCAGTGCGCCACCGGGCCGTCCACGCCAAAATCTTCAACGCTGCGGATCATGCGATCCAGCGCCACCCACGCCATCACCTTGGAGTGGGTGAAGTGCTGGCGCGGCCCGCGAATCTCCCAGATCCCCTCATCCGGCTGCTGCCAGATGGATGTCAGGTGCTGCACCAGCATGACCAGCAGGCTCCAGGCAGCCTTGTCCTCGCCAAGCCCCCGGCAGCGGGCCTGGTACATGGCGTCAATCACCTCCCCGTACACATCCAGCTGCAACTGGTCGCTGGCGGCGTTTCCCACGCGCACCGGGGCGCTGGATTCGTAGCCGGGCAACCAGTCGAGCTCGTACTCGCTCAGGCGGCGCTCGCCGGCCAGGCCATACATGATCCGCAAACGGGCCGGGTCGCCCGCCACCGCGCGCAGCAGCCACGCCCGCCAGGCATGCGCTTCGCTGGTATATCCACCTTCGCTCAACGCGGAGAGCGTCAGCGTGGCGTCCCGCAGCCAGCAATAGCGATAGTCCCAGTTGCGCGCGCCACCGAGCTGCTCGGGCAGCGACGTCGTGGCCGCGGCCACGATGCCGCCGGTGTCGCGGTGGGTGAGCGCATTGAGCGTGATCAGCGACCGGCTCACGGCCTCGGTCCACGGACCGGCGGGTCGGGCGCGCCTTGACCACGTGGCCTGTTCCGCCGCATCCTCGCGAATGAGCGTCGCGACGTCCGGCGAGGGCGGGGCATCCTCCCACGACGGGGCCCACGTCATGGCGAACGGAACCTCCTCGCCGGCGCCGATCGTGAAGTCGGCATACGTCGTCAGGTCCTCGCCCCTCAACTCCACCGGCGTGGCCAGCACCAGGCGGTCGGGGCCGGCCACGGCCTGCAGGCGTCCGTCCTCGGTGCGCGTGACCCACGGAATCACGTGCCCGTAGTCAAAGCGAAGGCAGAGGTGCATCTGCATGGGCACCTTACCCTCGATCCCCTGCACCAGGCGCACCACGTCCGCCCGGCGATCGTCGTCGTACGCATGCATGCTGTCAACCACTCGAACCCGCCCCGTGCTGCAGCGGAACTCCGTCTCCAGCACCAGCGTGCCCTCCCGATACCGGCGCGTCACCTGCGCCTCGCGATCCCGTGGCGAAATCTGCCAGGACCCATGTTCCTCGGTGCCAAGCAGCGACGCCAGGCAGGCGCCGGAGTCGAACCTCGGCAGGCACAACCAATCTATGGATGCATCCCGGCGCACCAGGGCCATGGTTTCACGATTGCCGATGACGGCGTAGTCCTCGATGAGTGCCATGCGGCTCCTCCAGGGAGTCCGGGGTTGGATGGGACCGGCGGCTGGCGGTCGCTCGAAAGGGGTCGGGGGTTCTCCAGTTCGTGACGCGGCTGCCGGGCGCCGGCTTCCGGCCGGCACCGCGTGTGCACTATTAATGTATGGCCGTGCACCCGCTTCCTGCCCCCGTTCCCGCGCGCGGCCTCGATCCCGCGCTCATCACCCGACTCTCGGCAATTGTCGGGGACCGCCGCGTGCTGGTGGCCCAGCGCGAGCTTGAGGTGTATGGCTCCGATGGATTGCCGTCGTACCACCGGCGGCCCGCATGCGCGGTGTTCCCCGGTACGCGGGAGCAGGTGGTGGCCGTGGTCCGCGCGCTCGCGGAGGCCGGCGTACCGTTCGTACCGCGCGGCGCGGGTACCGGGCTCTCCGGCGGGGCACTGGCCGACAGCACGGTGCTGCTGGGCCTCAACCGGCTGAACCGCATCCTCTCCCTGGACCCCGATGCCCGGCTGGCGACGGTGGAGCCCGGCGTGGTGAACGTGGCACTCAGCCGTGCCGCCGCACCATATGGACTTCACTATGCCCCTGACCCCTCCAGCCAGGCGGCCTGCACGGTGGGCGGCAATGTGGCGGAGAATGCGGGCGGGCCGCATTGCCTCAAGTACGGCGTGACCACCAACCACGTCGTGGCGCTCACGGTCGTGCTGCCCGACGGCAGGGTGACCACGCTCGGCGATCCCGACGGTGAGGTGGATGGCTACGACCTGGTGGGCGCGTTCGTGGGCAGCGAAGGGTGCTTTGGCGTGGTGCTCGATGTGACCCTGCGCCTTACGCCCATGCCGCAGGCGGTGCGCACCCTGCTGGCGGACTTCACCAGCCTGGACGCCGCGGCACACGCGGTGGCGGCCATCGTAGCCAGCGGGATCGTGCCCGCGGCGCTGGAAATGCTGGATGCACCCACCATCAGGATGGTGGAGGCGTCCATCTACGCCGCCGGATATCCCGTGGACGCAGCCGGCGTGCTGCTCATCGAACTGGACGGCGCGCTGGCCGGCCTCGAGGAAGACGTCCTGGCCGTGGAGACCGTGTGCCGGGCGCACGGGGCGCGGGCCGTGCGCGTCGCGCGTGACGAAGCCGAGCGCGCCCGGCTCTGGCAGGGACGCAAGAAGGCGTTCGGCGCCATGGGCCGCCTGTCGCCGCACCTCGTAGTGCAGGATGCCGTGGTGCCGCGCTCGCGGCTGCCCGCGGTGCTGGGCAGCATCCAGGCCATCGCCGACCGGCATGGGGTAATGGTGTGCAATGTGTTCCACGCGGGAGACGGCAACCTGCACCCCAACATCGCCTACGACGCCAACGACGCCGAGGAGTCCGCGCGCGTGCACGACGCCATGCGGGAGATCATGGAGAGCTGCATCGCGGCCGGCGGGACGATCACCGGCGAACACGGCGTGGGGCTCGACAAGCTGCCGTACATGGATGCCATCTTTTCCGCCGACTCGCTGCGCGCCATGTGCGACCTGCGCAACGTGTTTGATCCCGACCATCGCGCCAACCCGGGCAAGGTGGTGCCGGTGCACGCCTGCCGCGAATGGCACATGGCCCCGGCGGCGCGACGCGCGGTCGAGCCCGGCGGTGCATGCTGATGCAGGCGGCGGATGTCGTGGCGCGGGTGCACGCGGCCGCGGCCGACCACGAACCGCTGCGCATCGTGGGCCGGGGAGGCTGGCTGCACGGCGGACGGCCAGTCTCCGCCACCCAGCGCATCGAGCTCAGCGCCCTGTCCGGCATCACCGAATATTCCCCGGACGATTTCACCATGACCGTAGGCGCCGGCACCACGCTGGCGGAGATCGACGCGGCGGCGCGTGCGCATGGCCAGTGGCTGCCTCTGGATCCGGCCGGCGACGGCACCGGGAGCATCGGCGCCACCGTGGCCACCGCATCGGCCGGCCCGCTCGCCACCGGCTTTGGCAGGCCCCGCGACCACCTGCTGGGTATCGAGTTCGTGAATGGCCACGGCGCGGTGATCAAGGGTGGCGGTCGCGTGATGAAGAACGTGGCGGGCTTTGACCTCGTGCGGCTCACCACGGGAGCCTGGGGAACGCTGGGCATCATCACCTCCGTCACACTGCGCCTTCGCGCGACAGTGCCAGGCGAATCGCTGGTGGCGCCGCTGGAGGCGGTGCCCGAAGCCATAGAGCGCGCGGCGAGCGGGCTGCGCCACCTGGCGGTGCCCCCGCTGGCCGCGGAACTGGTGGGGTCGCCCCTGGCCGCGGCCATGGGCCTTCCGGGACATACGGCGCTCCTGGTGCGCGTTGGCGGAAATGCGCAATCCATCCACGCGCAGCGCGCGGCCCTCTGCGCCTTGGCCCCATTCCAGACCGCTGATGATGCAACCTGGCACAGGCTGCGCGCGTCAGGCGGTGCCGCCGATGCGGTCTGGCGGCTGTCCGACCGCATCTCACGTTTCGCCGAAACCTGGGCGGCGGCTGGCGTCGCCACGGACATGGCCGGCGGCGGAATGCTCCATGGCAGCCCATTGCTCGGCGTCGTCCGGTGCATGGTCCCGGCTGGGCGCGAGGGCAACGCTGCCACACGGGTGGCCCATGCCGTTGCGCATCCGTTCGCGGGTCGGCAGGTGGGCGAAGCGCTGCCGGAAGGCGCGTGGCGCGCCGTGCCGGGCACGGCCGGCAATGACCTGTCCAGGCGGCTGCGCGCCGCGTTCGACCCGGCCGGCATCCTGAACCCGGGGATCATGGGAGAACTCACATGAGCGTCGCTTCGCCGAACACGCCGGCGTGCGCCGTGCCCGGCACCCCGCTGGCTGGCGTGCGGGCCGGCATCGACGCCTGCGTGCACTGCGGGTTCTGCCTGCAGGCGTGCCCCACTTACCTCGCGCTGGGAGACGAGAATGACAGCCCGCGGGGCCGGATCCTGCTCATGCGCCTGGTCTACGAGGGATCCCTTGCGGTGGACGACGCCGCCGTGCGAACGCACATCGACCGGTGCCTGGGATGCCGCGGATGCGAGACGGCGTGTCCCTCGGGCGTGCCGTATGGCCAGTTGCTGGAGGCGATGCGGGCCACCCTGAACCAGCGCAGCGCGCTGCCCTGGACGGCGCGCACAATCCTTGGTGTGTTCGAGCGCCCCGTGCTGTTGCGCGTGACCATGGCCCTGGCGCGCGCCGTGCGCGCCACGCGATTGCCGGCGTTGCTGGCTCGGATTCCGGGTCGCCCGGGGTTCGCGCTGGCCATGCTGGACGCTACGCGTCCCGTGCTTCCGGAGCCGGATTACACGCTCAACGCGCCAGACGCACCCGAGGCGCGCTACGCGCCACACACCCACAACGCATCCAGCACACCCGATGCACCCGTCGCCCATGGCCGCGGTCCGCAGGTCGCGCTCCTCGCAGGGTGCGTCATGCACGGCCTCTACCGCCATACCAATAGCGCCACCGGCCGCGTGCTGCAGGTGAATGGTTACCGCGTGGTGGACGCGCCCGGTCAGGGATGCTGCGGCGCGCTGCACGCGCACGCGGGCGACCTCGAGGGCGCGCGGCGCCTGGCCCGGCGGAACATCGCGGCGTTTGAGCAATCCGGAGCGGAAGTGATCACCGTCAACTCCGCCGGCTGCGGCGCCATGTGCAAGGAGTACGGCCACCTGCTGGACGGCGACGCCGAGTGGGCCGCTCGTGCCGCCGCCTTCGCCGAACGGGTGCGGGATGTCAGCGAGCTCCTGGCGGCCGCGGGGCCGGTGGAGGCGAGCGCACCGGCGACCGAGCGGGATGCCCCGCTCCGCGTGGCGTACGATGCGCCCTGCCACCTGCAGCATGCCCAGCGCGTGGTGGATGCGCCCATGCGCGTGCTCGGCGCCGCGCGTGGCGTGGAACTCGTGCCGCTCACGGACGCCGACCAGTGCTGCGGCAGCGCGGGCATCTTCACCCTCATCCAGCCCGAGGTGAGCACGGCCGTGCTCACGCCCAAGATCCGCCACATTGCCGCGGCGCGCGTCGACCTGGTGGCGACGGGCAATCCGGGTTGCCTGATGCAGATTGGCGCCGGGCTGCGGCGGGCCGGGTTGCGCACGCGCGCCGTGCATCCGGTGGACCTGCTCGATGCCGCGTATCGCGGCGGGAAACCCGCGCGGTAGCGACCGCCGTGACCACGCGGTTACTTAGGTCCATGCCCAATACCGTGGTACAGGTCTATTCCAGCCTGGAGGCGGAGTACTCGGCGCTGCGCCGAGGCGCCGTGGTGATTGATCGCAGCGAGCGGGTGCGGCTGCGGCTGGCCGGCCCCAAGGCCGCGGAGATGATGGCCGGCCTGGTCACCAACGATACGCAATCCCTCCAGGCCGGGCAGGGCCAGTACGCCGCGGCGCTCACGCCCAAGGGCAAGATCGTGGCCGACGTCCGGCTGTTTGTCACCGAAGGCAGTGTGCTGAGCGACACGGGCGCGCGCGCCGGCGACGCCTGGCGCGCCATGGTCCGCAAGTATGTGAACCCGCGCGTGGCGCCGTACACCGACGAGACCAGCTCCACGCGCACGCTTGGCGTGTACGGGCCCACGGCGCACCACGTGGTGGAGGCGATGGCCGGCATCAACAGCAGCGCGCTGGCCGTCCTGCCGGCTTATTCGCATATATCAGTTGACGTGGATGCATCACCCTGGCTGGTGGCGCGCACACCTGACGCCGGCACGGGCGGCTTTGAGCTGTTCCTGCCGGCCGCCGCGTTCGACGCTGCCTGGGAGCGCGCCACCAGGGCCGGCGCCGTCCCGTGCGGACTCCTGGCGTGGGAGGCGGCCCGCGTGGAGGCCGGGCGACCGGAGTGGGGGCTGGACATGGACGAGACGACGCTGGTCCAGGAGGCCAACCTCGATGAACTCCAGGCCGTGAGCTACACCAAGGGATGCTACGTGGGGCAGGAGGTGGTGGCGCGGGTCCACTTCAAGGGACACGTAAACCGCAACCTGCGCGGGCTGCGTGCCACCGGCTCGATGGCGCCCCAGTTCGCCTCCACGCTGCATGACGCGAGCGGCAAGGCGGTGGGCGACGTGCGGACGTGCGTGGTCTCACCGCGCCTGGGCGCCATCGCGCTTGGCATGGTCCGCCGAGAGGTGGAGCCGGGTGCGGTGCTCACGGCGCGCTGGGACGGCGGGGAGGCCACGCTGGAGGTGGCCCCCCTTCCCTTTCCCGCGCCCTGATGCGCGCGCTGGTCACCGGCGCCACCGGCATGGTGGGCCGGCACATCGCGCAGCGCCTGCTCGATGACGGCTGGACGGTGCGCGCCCTGGTGCGCGACCCCGGGGCCGAGGCCTCGCGCGAGCTCGACGCGCTGGGCGTGCACCTGGCTCGCGGCGACGTGCTGGACCAGCCCAGCCTGGTTGCCGCCGCCGGCGGGTGTGACGTGATCTTTCATGCCGCCGCGCGGATCTTCACCCGTGGCTGGGAGCAGTACCGCGCGGTGAACATCGACGGCACACGGAACGCGATCTCGGCGGCGGCATCCGCCGGCGCGCGCCTGATGCACGTGAGCAGCGTGGCCGTGTACGGCGCGCTGGGCCGGTACACCGCCACACACGACGGGCAGAAGACCAGCGAAGACCTTCCCCTGCCACCATTGAGCGACCACTCATATTACTCCCGCAGCAAGCGCGAGTCGGAGGAGCTGGTGCTCGCCGCGCATCGCGCAGGCCGCATCTGGGCCACGGCGGTGCGCCCCGACGTGATCTATGGGCGGTACGACCGGCAGTTCGTGCCGCGCCTGGCCAGTGTGTTGCGATTCGGGGTGATGCCACTGCTGGGGGGCGGCCGAACGACGCTGGCCGTGGTGCATGCCGCCAACGTCGCCGACGGCGCGGTGCGAGCCGCCACCGTCGACGCGGCCGGCGGACGGGCCTACAACCTGGCCAACGACTTTGATGTCACGGCGCGCGAGTTCTTTGCGTGGGGAGCGCGCGGCCTGGGAGTGGACGCGCACTTTGTCCCCTGCCCGGTGTGGGCCGCGCGCGCCGGCATACGCACCGCCCGCGTGGCGGTGCGCGCCGCCACGCTGGGGCACGTGCGGATCCAGGGCGCGGTGGCGGTGAACTTCCTCACCCGCGGCAACCCCTTCACGTCGGAGCGCGCCCGCGCGGAGCTGGGCTGGACTCCCGGCGTCCGGCCGGAAGACGGCGTGCCCGACGCATTTGCGTGGGCCAGCAGGCGGCCGCTGCCCCGGTGACGTCACCCGGCGCGGCCGCGCCCTTGCGCGCGCTTCGGCCGCTTTGCTGATTCCGACTCATGGATTGGAGGCTCGCATGAAGAAACTTCCCGGGACCCTCGGCGCATTGAAGCAGTCCCCGTTCGGCGTGCCGGAACGCGCCGCGCGATCCGTCAAGGACGAGATGCGCCGCAACCTGCTGGCCCGGCTGTGCACCGCCGGCCCCCTCTTCGAGGGCGTGCTCGGCTATGACGATACCGTTATGCCCCAGGTGGTGAATGCCATCCTCTCCCGTCACAACTTCATCCTGCTCGGCCTGCGCGGTCAGGCCAAGTCGCGCATCCTGCGCGCGCTGACCACCCTGCTGGACGATGCCATGCCCATCGTCGCCGGCAGCGAGGTGAACGACAACCCATTTGCCCCCATCTCGAAGTTCGCGCGCAACCTCCTGACCGAGGCCGGCGACGACACCCCCATTGCCTGGGTGGGACGCGAGAGCCGCTACGTGGAGAAGCTCGCCACGCCCGACGTGACCATCGCCGACCTGATTGGCGACCTCGACCCCATCAAGGCCGCGCGCGGCGGACACGTCCTCTCCGACGAGCTGACCATCCACTACGGCATGCTGCCCCGCGCCAACCGCGGCATCTTCGCGCTGAATGAACTGCCCGACCTGGCCGGCAAGGTGCAGGTGGGGTTGTTCAACGTGATGCAGGAGGGCGATGTCCAGATCAAGGGCTACCCCGTGCGGATGGCGCTGGACGTGCAACTCTGCTTCACCGCCAACCCCGAGGATTACACCGCGCGCGGCAAGATCATCACGCCGCTCAAGGACCGGGTGGGGAGCGAGATCCTCACGCACTATCCGGAATCCGTGGAACTGGGCATGGAGATCACGCGCCAGGAAGCCTGGACCGATCGCGGCGACCGCCCCGTGCGCATTCCCGATTTCGTGGCCGAGCTGGTGGAACGCGTGGCATTCGAGGCACGGGACGACCGGCGCGTGGACAAGCGCTCGGGCGTGTCGCAACGCATGCCCATCTCGGCGCTCGAGAACGTGGTGTCCAACGCGGAACGCCGAGCCGTGAACACGGGCGAGGAAGAAGTCGTGCCACGCGTCTCCGACGTGTACGCGGCGCTGCCCGCCATCACGGGAAAGCTCGAGCTGGAATACGAGGGCGAACTGGTGGGTGGCGCGTCCATCGCGCGCGACCTGATCCGGCGCGCCGCGGACGAGACCTTCGAGGCGCGCGCCGGCGGCGTGGACGTGGATGGCATCGTCATGTGGTTTGACGAGGGTGGCGCGCTGCAGGTGGCGGACGACGCCAAGGCCAAGGTCGCGCTCAAGGGCTTTGACGTGGTGCCGGACCTGGTGCGCATCGTACACGACACCGGATTGGCCGCCGACGACGACGCGGCGCAGTCCGTGGCGGCGTGTGAACTGGTGCTTGAGGCACTCGTCGCGCGACGGCGCGTTTCACGCAGCGACAGCGGGCGCTACACCCGCGCCACCTCGGAGCAGCGTCGGCGGCCCAACCAGGACTGACCATGTCCCTCATCACCATCTCGCGGATGTTCGGCTCCGGTGGCTCCCATGTCGCGCAGCGCGTGGCCGACGCACTGGGCTGGGACCTGCTCGACAACGCCGTGGTGGACGCCGTGGCCGCGCGCCTTGGCCTCACGACGGCTGAAGTCTCCGCGCGCGAGGAGCGGGTCCCCTCCCTGGTCGAGCGCCTCGCGGCCGCCATGACACTGACCGCGCCCGAGATGCTGCCCATGGTGGACACCACCACGCTGCGGACGGATGAGCGCATCGTCGCGGTGACCAAGGCCGTGATCGAGGAGGCGGTGCAGGCGGGCAATGCCGTGCTGGTAGGACGCGGCGCGCAGTGCCTGCTGGCCAACCGTCCCGATGCCTTGCATGTGTTCTGCTATGCGCGCCCGGAGGCGCTGGCGGCCTACATCGTGGGCGACCAGGGCGTGTCGCAGGAGGAGGCGGCACGGCTCGTGGACACCACGAACCACCAGCGCGAGCAGTACGTGCGCCAGCACTGGAACCGCAAGTGGCGCGCGCCGGAGAGCTACGACCTGTGCGTCAACACCGGGACGCTGGGCATCGAAGGCGCGGCGCGGGTGGTGGTGAGCCTGGCGCGGGAACGATTCGAATAGCCGGGTGGCTCTTTAGCGTTTCCGTTTAAGCCGCGCGAACCACCCCTCCACCTCGGCGGGCAGCAACAGGTTATCGGAGATGTGGGCAATCTCGTCCGCTTCCTTCCAGGCCGCCTCGAGCATGGCGAGTTCCCCTTCCAGCGCGCGGCGCTCCGTGTCCTCGTGGGCCGACATCTCGAGGGCCAGGCGCACGTGCTTCGGCGCCTGCTTGAGCATGCGTCCCTTTTCCGGCGCCGAACCGAACCGCCGCGACTCCGCCGAGAAGAATTTCGCGGGATCGGCGGCCTGGGACATCAGGCCCACCGCGCGCTGCACGTCTTCGCGCTTCGCCCCCGCGGCGTTGATCTTGGGCAGGATCCTGCCCGCCACCCGAATGGCTTCGTCGCCCGTGAACACCACCTGGGTTCCCTTGCCCACCTGGTCCAGGCGCGCGACGGGTCGCTCACCGTTCACCGATGGTGTGCCCAGGAGCGCCAGCTTCTTGCGGGGCACCGGGACGCGCAGCGCCCAGCCCAGGGCGTTCTCGTCGGGAATCAGGTTCACCTTGGACACCTGCTCGGCTTCCAGCACCAGCGGTTCGTCCATGCCCGGCATCGTGAGCTTCACCCGGCCATACGCGCGACGATACAGCTGGGAAAACACCTGCGGGAAGTTGGCCAGGCCGGCGGCGCCACCAAACGCATAGAGCCCCAGCGCGGGCCCCACCACATAGACACCGGCAACTGCCGCGACGCCGAGCCCCGTGTAGGTGATGTAGCGCCGGCGACGGCGGCCGAACTGGTCGCCGTAGCGCCACGCGGCCATCTCCGGACGCTGCGGTCGCCCCACACGCACCAGCTCCAGGCCGTCGCCCACGCGCGCCATCCCGATGTTGTCGGTGGAGGCGCGCATGGGGCTGGCCTCGAAGCTCCGCTCGCACTCCTCCAGGGCCTCCCACCGCTCCTCCAGGGGGCTCAGGTTCCACCGCTCGCACTTGCGACAGACGGCCCAGAGCCGCCCCTTGGCGCCGTCAAACGCGAGCCGTCGGCCAATGGGAAAGTGCTCGATCACCTTGTTGGTGCCGAGGCTGGAGTTGCAGAAGATGCAGGTGGAATACATTGCGATGGGGAGGCCGGTGGACTGGGGCCTGCGGCACCCGACTCTGGAGGATAACAGGGGAAACCGGAACCGCGTCAGGGCGCACCGTGGCACGAACCCACGCGTCCCGGTATCCTTGAGCACAGGAGCGTACCCGATGCGGTTCCACACCTATACCAAGTTCAGTCCCGAGGCCGCCGACCAGGTGGACCTGCAGGCGCTGCTCGACAAGCTGGCTGACTTCCTGCTGCAGTCGGGGTTTGCCGGCTCGAATCTCCCGTTCGGCGGGGAGTTGTTCGACGCCGGCGACGAGCAGGACCGGTCGCTCGACGCGCTGCGGCGCGCGATCATTGACGCCCTCATCGAGAGCGGGCAATTCACGCCGGAGATGCTCGAGGCGCTCCGGGGCGACGGCGACGAGGTGTCGCAGGCCAAGCTGGCCAGGCTGCTGGACGAGCTCGTGCAGCGGCTCATCAACGAGGGGTTCCTGAACCTCGACGTCCCCCCGCAGATGCCGGGCGCCCACCAGCCACTGGAAGGCAAGGGCAGCGTGGCCCAGGCCGCGGCGCGCGACGTGCAATTCAACCTCACGGAAAAGGGCATCGACTTCCTGGGCTACAAGGCGCTGCGCGGCCTGCTGGGGTCGTTCGGCAAGTCCAGCGCCGGCGCGCATGACACGCCGCACCTGGCCACGGGCATCGAGTCCGACGGGTGGAGCAAGCCGTATGAGTTTGGTGATACCATGAACCTGGACGTGAACGAGACGCTCAAGCGCGCGCTGGCGCGCACCGGCAAGGTGGAGGTGCCCATTGACCTGGATTACGGGGACCTGATGGTCCACCAGGCGGAGTACCGGTCGTCGTGCGCCACCGTCCTGATGCTCGACTGCTCCCACTCCATGATCCTGTACGGCGAGGACCGCTTCACGCCGGCCAAGAAAGTGGCCCTGGCGCTCACGCACCTCATCCGCACGCAGTTCCCGGGGGACACGCTCAAGGTGGTGCTCTTCCACGACAGCGCCGAGGAGATCCCCATTGCCACGCTCGCCTCGGCGCAGGTGGGCCCGTACCACACGAATACGGCCGCCGGGCTCAAGCTGGCGCGCCGGCTGCTGATGGCCCAGAAGAAGGACATGCGCCAGATCATCATGATCACCGACGGCAAGCCCAGCGCGCTCACCATGCCCGATGGGCAGATCTACAAGAATGCGTATGGATTGGACCTGGCGGTGATCCAGGAGACGCTCAAGGAAGTGGGGCGCTGCCGGCAGGGTGGCATCATGATCAACACGTTCATGCTGGCGCGCGACCGCGCCTTGGTGGAGTTCGTCAAGCGCGTGGCGGAGATCAGCCGCGGCAAGGCGTACTTCACCACCACCATGACGCTGGGGCAATTCATCCTCATGGACTTCCTGAAGCACAAGACCCGCAAGGTGTCGTAGCCAGGCCGCTCCCTTTCCATGCCCCGTCGCCCGCCCCCTGTCCGCGTCGATCGCGCCGACGCGATGGAATTCTCGCGCCGCCTTCGCGCCTGGTTCCGCCGCAGCCAGCGCGACCTCCCGTGGCGCCACACGCGCAATCCATATGAGATTTTGGTGTCCGAATTGATGCTGCAGCAGACACAGGTGTCCCGGGTGCTGCAGTTCTACCCGCAATTCCTGGGGCGCTTTCCCACCCTGGAGCACCTGGCCCGGGCGCGCCCCGCGCGCGTGCGCGAGGCGTGGAGCGGGCTGGGCTACTACGCCCGGGCCCGCAACCTCCACGCGCTGGCCCGGCGCGTCACCGCCACGAGCGACGACGGCGCCCTGCCCCGCGACGTGGAAGCGCTGCGCGCGCTCCCCGGCGTCGGCGCCTACACCGCCGGGGCGGTATCCAGTTTCGCCTATGAGGCACGGTCCGCGCTCGTGGATACCAACGTGGCGCGCGTGCTCGCGCGCGCCTTTGCGCCCCGGCTCAATCCCAGGCGCCCCCGCGACCTCACGCGGCTCTGGGGCATTGCCGAGCGCATCCTGCCCCGCACCGGCAAGGCCACGTGGGTGCACAACCAGGCCCTGATGGAACTGGGCGCGCTGGTCTGCACGGCCCGGGTGGCGCGCTGCCCCAGTTGCCCCGTGCGCGCCAGTTGCAGGACGGGCCAGAAGACATGACCCTCGTCTCCCTCTCCGACGTCCGCGTCGACTTCGGCGCCCGCACGCTCTTCAGCGGCATCACGTTCACCGTGGCGGCGCGGGATCGCTGGGGCATTGTCGGGCGCAACGGCACCGGCAAGACCACCCTCTTCCGGCTGCTCACCGGGGAACTTGAACCCACGGCCGGCGCCATCGCGCGACAGCCGGGATTGCGCGTTGCCCTGCTGGATCAGCACCGCAACTTTGGCGCCGCCGAAACGGTGTGGGAGGCCGCCGCCGGGGAATTGCACGACCTGCTCTCCCTCGAACGGTCGCTGGCCGCGCAGGCGACGGCGCTGGCGCACGACGCATCGCCCGAGGCGCTGGAGCGCTACGGCCGTGACCTCGAACGCTTTGAGCACGAGGGCGGCTACACGGTCACGTCGCGCATTGACGCCGTGCTGGACGGGCTCGGCTTTGACCCGGTGAAGGCGCGCACGACGCCCGTGAGCGTGCTGAGCGGCGGCGAACGCGGACGCCTCGGGCTGGCGCGGCAACTCTCCAGCACGGCCGACGTGCTGCTGCTGGACGAGCCCACCAATCACCTGGACCTGGACACCAGCGCCTGGCTGGAGCGCTACCTCCAGGAGCTGGACCGCACCGTGATGGTGGTCAGCCACGACCGCGCGTTCCTGGCCGCCACCGTGGACCACGTGCTGCATTTCGAGGACGACTCCGCCACCCCCTACCACGGCAGCTATCAGTCCTTCGTGGTCCAGCGGGCGGAACGCCGCCTCACGCAGCAACGGGCCTTTGCCCAGCAGCAAACCAAGATAGCGCAGGAGTCGGACTACATCGCGCGGAACATCGCCGGCCAGAACAGCCGCCAGGCCAAGGGCCGGCGCAAGCGGCTGGAACGCCTGCCGCGCCTGAGCCCGCCGCCGTCGGCCGACGAGGCCATGACGCTGCGCTTTGACGTACACCACCGCAGCGGAGACCGGGTGGTGCAGGCCACGGACGTGACCGTGAAGGTCGGCGACCGGGTGCTGCTGGAGCGCTTTAATGGAACGCTCATGCGCGGCGACGTGCTGGGACTGGTGGGCCCCAACGGCGCCGGCAAGACCACGCTCATCCGCGCGCTGTTCGGCGAACGCCCGGTGGCCGGCGGCGACTTGCGGCTGGGGGCATCCATCGACGCGGGCTGGTACCGGCAGGACATGTCGCAGGTGCCGCTGGGCACCACCATCTATGGCGCCATCGAGGAGCTGCGCCCCACCTGGACCCGCGGG
This sequence comes from Gemmatimonadaceae bacterium, assembly GCA_035700805.1. Classification (GTDB taxonomy): domain Bacteria; phylum Gemmatimonadota; class Gemmatimonadetes; order Gemmatimonadales; family Gemmatimonadaceae; genus JAGWRI01. The sequence continues at coordinate 48,329 of DASSOG010000007.1, forward strand.
CTGATCCAGGGACACCTGGGCCGGTTCGGGTTTTCCGGCGACGAAGTGCAACGTCGGGTGGAAACGCTCTCCGGGGGCGAGCGCGCCCGCGTGGCCCTGGCCATGCTCATGCTCTCCCACGCCAACCTGCTCGTCCTGGACGAACCCACCAACCACCTGGACGTGGAGTCCATCGAGGCACTGGAAGATGCCCTTGAGGGCTACGAGGGTACCGTGCTGCTGGTGAGCCACGACCGCGAACTGCTCCGCGCGCTCACCACCAAGGTCTGGGCGCTGCACGAGCGGCGCATCACGGAGTTCCACGGCGGGTTTGCCGAGTGGGAGGAGGCGCGCGCCGGACGCGCGCGAGACGAAGCCGCGCGCGCCACCGAGGAGGCCGCGCTGCAAAAGGCCCGCTCCCGGAAGCGGGCCGCCACCGTCCGCGATCGCGACGCACGAACCGACCCCCGGCGCGCCCGCCGGGCCGCTGAACGCGAGGCCGCCGAGGCGGAGGCGGAGGTGGGGCGGCTGGAATCGGAGGTGGCCACGCTGACCTCGGCGCTCGACGACCCGGATCTGTATGCGCAGGCCGATGGCGTCGCGGAAGCCACGCGCCTGGGAGCGGAGCTGCGCGCGTCGCGGAAGCGGCTCGACGCCGCCATCGAGCGCTGGACCTCCGCGACGGAGCACGCCGAATCGGTGGCCACCGAGGCGGCCCCGGAAGCGTGACTGCCCGCCTCGGGTGCCGCGCTTGCGGCGCTCGGGTGTATCTTGCTTGGCGTAACTTTCACATTCCTCGTCCAATCGACGCCACGCCGTGACCCGCAGAAGGAAACCATCGTCCAGTACCCCCAAGTCCAGCACCGACGGGGGTAAGCACCCCGCGACCCCCAGGAAGACCGAGTCCGCGCGCCCGCGACGCCGACGCGGGGGTCGTGGACGCGGCCACGGGCCATCCGGTGGCCTGCAGGAGACGTCGCTCCCGACCTCGCGGACAGCCTACCTGGAAACTCGGCACTGGCTCCTGCACCGG
>DASSOG010000008.1:0-95645 GCA_035700805.1 Gemmatimonadaceae bacterium
ACCCGCCCGCCACCGCGTGATCCCGCAAAGATGACGCCATTGGTGACAACGAGGGGAAATACCCCAGGGTTATCGCCCGGGAAGAAGTTCCACACGCGCGTGCCATCGGCGCGTCGGAACGCGGCGATACCCAAATCGCCACATGCGACCACGGCGTTCACCACCACGCAGTTGCCGCAGCATGGCGCACCCCGGGCGTTTCCCGTTGCGGCCGACCAGATCGCGTGCCCCGTCCGGCCGTCCTCCGCGTAGACGCGGTGATCGCGCCCGATGTAGTAAACCGTCCAGCCATCGAATGCCGGTGTCCCTCCTCCCCGGCCACGCGGCAAATTCCAGGCCAGGGGGCGCCATCCCAAAGTTCATTCGAAGGAGAATCGAACAGGTTGCACGCCGACAGGGGGACACAAACCAGCACGAGCCCCAAGGTACCCCACAGTCGGCGCGACCAGAGCCTGGCGGACGTCAAAATGCGCAATCCATAGCCGAACTGTGGACATGCACGAGTTCGCTGGCGGTGCCGGGTCTCAGCTTCAGTCACCGCTAACCCGGGTCCTTCATATCGCGAGGCACGATGTCGGGGGGCGGCGCATAGGCGGGGGGAGGAGGTCCGTATCTGAAGCGAAAGAGGACGCCGCCCAAAACGGAACCCCCGACCGCGACCGCGCTTGCCAACACCCACTTAAGGGGATCCAATCCGCGGGCGGACTCGGAGGCGGGTTTCAATCGGTCTACGATAACTACGCCTGCGACCAGTCCGACGGCCATCCCGGCCAACATCCATTGGGCCTCCTCATGAGAGTATTGCTCCCGCGTGAGCGGCGGCATGGTGAGGCGCGGCATCGCGGCCACGGCGCCTTCAGGGCGTACCGGTACGTTGCTTGGGGAACTCACCGCCGATGGCACGATCACCGGGCCGCGCGGCGCTTGTGCGGCTGCGGCCGTACTGGCCAGCACGCTGAGAAGCCCGAGGCTCAGCAGCCATCCCATCCGGCGAATGCAGGGTTGCATGGTCAACCTCCAAGCGTGGCATTACGCGCTGCATAGTGCATTACGGCTTCTTAATGGCCCAGAAGCCCTGATCGCCCGCGCCGAAGATCATATCGCGCGAAACAGCCACGCCGCTGAGCAGCAGCTCATACTCAGGACTACCCGAGCTCCAGAGTACCCTGGGGCCGACGGTCGAGAAGGCCGCGAGGTATCCAAATCCTTCCCGATCATACACCACGCGACCGTCGGTGATCAATGGACTACCGAGGGACGAGCCGCGAGGCGTGGCGGTGCGCCAAAGTTCTCGGGGTGGCTTCAGACCGTACGCCACCAGCCAGTCTGCGATTGACGAAGCGAACAAGGTGTCTCCGAGAACAACAAGCGAGCGAAAATCTTCTCCTACTGGATACGCCGGAATTACGTCCGGGGCGGGATGGCCAACACCAGGGAAGAAGCTCTGAATGGCGCCAGTGGCCCTGTCCAAAAGGTAGATCTTCCCATCGTAGCTGGATCCGACAACCAAATCGTGCCGCAGCGCAACGGACCATGCCGCGCTGTCCGAGTCCGGTGCGGCCGAGGGGAACTCCGTCGCCCAGCGAACGGCGCCTGTCTGCGCGTCGAGTGCGACCACACCACCAGTGAAATGCCTGGTCAGCCGCAGGTATGCCCCGACGACGATGTCGCTGTCCGCCCGCACTTCGACGATGTTGATCCGCTCCGGAACAGTGTCCAGTGTCTGCGCCGTCCAGCGCAGGCCCCCAGTGGCGGCGTCGATGGCGTACACCCGCGCACCGCCGCGCGATCCGGCAAAGATCACGCCATCGACCGCAACGATAGGAAAGACGCCCGGATTATCCCCCGGGAAGAAGTCCCACACGCGCGTGCCATCGGCACGGCGGAACGCGGTGATACCGAAATCCCCACACGCGACCAGGGCGGTCACCACCACGCAATTGCCGCAGCATGGCGCCCCCCCAACGGCTCCAGTCACGGCGGACCAGATTTCGTGCCCGGTTTGGCCGTCCAGCGCGTACACCCGATGATCCCGACCAATGTAGTACGCCGTGGAGCCGTCGAAAGCCGGGGTCCCCCCTCCCTTTCCTCCCGGCGAATGCCAAGCAAGAGGGACGCCAAGCCAAAGTTCTTGCGACGGGGAATCGAACAGGTTGCACGTGGAGAGAACGGTACCGAGGAGTACGAGCCCTAGCGTACCCCACAGGCGGCGCGGCAATCGCGTCCTGGGCATCAAAACGGACACTCCATCGCCGTACTGTGTACATGCACCAGTTCGCTGGCTGCGCCGGGCCGACCATCGGCGTCGGTCACAGTCACAGTCATCGTGAACGAGCCGCCATCGGAAACCTGATTGGAGTAGTCATAATCCGACCCGGTGTAACTCCCCGGTGTCCAGTGATAGGTGTAGGGCGCTATGCCGTCCGCGATAGTGGCATACCACTCGCACCTGGCGCCCGGTTTTACGTCCGTAGGGCCATTAATGGAGACTGACAGGGAGTCGCCACCCCCGCCGCCGCCACCCCCGACATGTGGCACCGCGATTTGATCAAACACCTGCTCCAACGGACCCGCCGAGTACGCTATTTCTGCCGTATGAACGGGCCCTGAAGGGATGTTCAGCTGATATCCTCGCCCTAAGCTCTGCGTCCAAGTCGGCACCGCCTCGTCGTTCGGATAACACAGGCCGTGCCCCGACACCGTCTCGCACCACATGGTGTCAAATTCCGCCAAGTCGGACGACAATTGGTACAGGTCGCCGGCAATTTGCTGCCAAAACGGCTCGTTGGGGTGATCATTTAATATCTGTACATAATCATAGAATAGCCCTTCGGCAACATAGTGCAATCCGTGGCCGACGACGAGGCCATTTTCATTCCCGAGCCAAATCCGGAAGGCCCCAGAATCGAGGTAGTCGGAGGTGGTAATGACCACACTCGCCTCGTGGGCGACATTGGCTTCCTCGCTCGCGACATTCGCCGCGGCATTCAGGGTATCTTGGATGAATCCCCCATAAGGCATAAGCTCCGCACCCGCCGGGTGGCCAGGAACATTGCGCATCTCCGCGATGCCCGCGCAGACGTCGCTGAGTGCGTCACCAAAGATTTCGTCCCAAAAGGGTTGCAAACCATCAATGATCCAATCTGTATTCGGTACGAGCCACCTGTCGTACAAATAGTTATTCAGATGGACAAAAATTTCTCCTATGTAGCTGCAGAGCGCGGGGTAATTCAGTTCCAGCGGCGCGCCGTAGTTGGGCGACCCATACGTCACTACGCCGCCCAAAGCTTGCGCCTGTCCTTTATACCGCGCGAGCACGCCTCCCGCGCTGTGGCCCACCAGGATCGTGGTGGAACTGAGGGTGCCCAGCGCGCTGCGGTTCGTATTGAAAACGGCGTCGGGGTCGTAGTAGGGATAGAACGGGGCGATGTTGAATTCCGCGGACAGCGAATCGCCGATCGGGGTCCACCAATAAACGGACTCGTTCAAACCCGGCAGAAATCCCACCGGGGTCGAGGTCTGGCCGCTCGCGCCTGAGGCACACAACACCACCAGCGCCACAGCGACTTCGCCACTACGAATCAGGGAACGCATCATTGGGCGGCCCCCCGCATAAAGAGCATGTTGCTGAACGTCTTGACGGTCACCAGCGCCCACTTTCGCCCGTGTCCGGCGGGGGTCTCCACGCGCACCTGTCGCTTGACGGCCGTTCCGTCCGGCTGATCGTCGTAGGTCATGGTCCATCGTCGCAGGACACCTCCCTTGCCTACAGTCTCAACCATTGACTCGATGGCCCCGGTCACAGGGTCCGCGTCCACGGTGAACTGGACAGAGTCCCTTTGCCTCGTGTACTCCGCCAATCCAGCGGTCGTGATGCGCGGCGGCCCAAACTTGCTGTTGAGTACCCCGATTCGTGCCGCCGCGGTAGCCGGAGTCACTACGTACGCCCCGACCCAGTTTCGATCGCTTGCCGGGGACACATGACCCGATGTCGGTGCCGAGCCGCCCCCACCAAAGGCCGCGCCATTTGCGCCAACTGGCAGGCCGGCGGGAACTTTCATCGAAATGAGACGGCCAGCCCCATCGTACATTCGCCGAGGCGAGCCATCGCCGTCTTCCTCGATTCGAGCCACTTCCCATGGCTCCGGCGGAAAGTTGCCCGTTGTGTTCCCCACCGCCTGCCGTGCACGTGAACCGAAGCTCAGCACGAGGTTCCAGTTTCCGGCGGCGGTGATCTGCCGTTCTACGTGGTAATACTGTGGGTGCGTCGCGAACACGGAGTCCCCGGCAGAGTCTCGCATGCTGGTCTCAACTTTCACGTCCACGCCGAAGGTATCCCAAGCGGCATTCACGCCAGTCACCTCCGCATGCGCAGGCGCGCTCCCGTTCGCGCTGTTGGGCTCCGTTGCCGCGGATTGGTCGCGGCAGGCGGCCGCGATGGCGAATCCTGCGAATAAGGCTCCACTCGCAGCTCTGCAGCATCGGTTCATCGTACTCTCCTGTTCCCGAGGTGTCCATTGCCCCCAGACTCGCGGCAATGGTCTGCGGCCTTTGAAGGCCACAGGCAGTCACTTAGAGAACAATTTCCGGGATATCCGTGACGCTCAGCCCCCTTCTACAGGGAATGGATCCCGAGTGATCACGCGTCTCAGGCGGACGAGGCCCCGGTGCACACGAGCCCTGACGGCCTCCGTATTCAACCGCAGGCGCTGAGCGATCACGTCGTAACTGAGGCCACGGCAGACGCGCAGCCATACCGCCGCATGTTGCTCTTCACTCAAATGCCGGAGGACCCTGCGTGCCCACGCGCGCCGAGCGATGGCGAGCTCGACAGAGATCGAATCGTCGTCGGATGCCAAGACCTTTTCATCGTTGAACGCGGCGAGATCACGCCGCAATCGTTGGGCCGCACGATCGGCGGCCACCCAGTCGTGGCCTGCCGCCCTCATGAAGCCGATGACCGCCTCCGAAGGGTCCGGATCCGCGAACACCCTCTGCCGCGCGGCCCACGTCCGGTCCCAGGTTTCGGCAATCAAGTCCGCAACGTCTTCCCGAACCGGCGAGATTCGACGAGCATATGCTGTCAGCCGCCGCTCGGTGCATTTCATCAGCGCTTCGAACGCGAGCCGTTGACTGGCATTTCGAGGCCTTTGGCCAACGGTCGGCGCCGTGGAGGATAGTGGGGAACTTTCTAACGCTCTCGCACGTTCAGTGCCGTGCCGTGCCGTGCCGTGCCGTGCCGTGCCGTGCCGTGCCGTGCCGTGCCGTACCGTGCCGTGCCGTACCGTGCCGTGCCGTGCCGTCTCATGTTCTTCATGCGCCGCTACCTCAGCTAAAGGACGAGACCTGCCGCAGGGTACCAGTGTTGCCAAACACGGGATCGTTCCACCCACGCAATTGTCCGTGCGCGTCCACTGGCAACATTCGACGATTCGGCGATCAGGGCAAGTGCTGTTCTGTGTCCTTCAATACCGTATTTTGTGACATGCCCCGGCGCGTTGGCTGCCTGGCATCGAGCTGGCCCCATTTGACGGCGGCGGCTTGCGGGTGAATCTTCCAGCGTTGGTCGGCTGTATTGTCCCAACGCCCGCCTGTGGCAGTTGGGCATCCCCTGAACGGCCGATTTCCCCTTTGCACGAGGCCTGCATGTCCGCTCCCGATGCGACGTCGCCCGAGACTCCCTCCATCCCGCCTCAGAAAGCCTCCGTGTGGGAAGACTTTCTGGACATCATCTACGCCCCGGCTGACGTTTTCCGCCGCCGCGCGAATGGGAACTTCTGGCTCCCCCTGCTCGTCACGACCATCCTGATCTCCCTGCTCGCCTACGCCAACCGCAACATCATACGGCCGGTGTTCGACGCCGAGTTCGCCCGCGGTGCGGCGGCCGCCATGCAGAAGAACCCGCAGCTCACGCAGGACGCATACAACCGGATTCGCGACGTCAGCTTTGCCGTTGCACAGTTCGGAAGCCTGGTGCTCATCCCACTGCTCATCCTGGTGAGCGCGTTCGTCATCTGGCTGCTGGTGAAGGCGTTCGGTACCCGCGTGAGCTGGAATGCCGCCCTGATCATCGCGTCGTTCGCGATGGTGGCCAAGGTCGTCCAGTCCATCGCCCTCTCGATTCAGGGCCTGCTGCTCGATCCGGCCGGCTTTACTTCCCGCTTTGCCATCCAGATCGGGCCGGGCCGTTTCATGCATGCGTCGGGTATCAGCCCGATCATGGGTTCCGTATACGATCGACTGGACATCTTCATCCTCTGGGGTGTAGTGCTCGTCGCCATCGGCGCCGCTACCGTCGGCAAGATGTCAAAGGGCAAGGCCACCCTGTTCGGCGTGGTCTACTGGGTGCTCGCGTGGCTGCCGGGGCTGGTGGGCGCATTGCGTCAGTAACCGGGGAGCACCGCGATAGCGCGGGTTGCTTCGCGCTATCGCGGTGCGCGCACCACGTACCTGGTCGCCGTACGATCGAGCATGTCCAGTATTGGCTCCAGTTCGCCATCATAGACCTGGATGCGATGCAGCCGGTACGGATCAAATGCGGGGTCACCCGGTACGCGCTCTGGTCCGCCGGCGACCTCGAGGATGGCGTCAAAGGAGTACCGTACCACCTTGCCCGTGGCGGGATCGGACCACGCACCCGCGCGGGCCAGCGCGCGGTTCCGGGGCCAGAGCCCGAGCGGCAGCGCAAAGGTGCGCACGCGATAGCCGGGGACGGCTGAGTCGATGGCCATCACGCCACGGGCAATCTGCTCCTGCACCACGGCGTCCCCATACTTGTCCAGCTCGGCGTGCCACAGCGTGTGCCCGCAGAGTTCAAACCCCTGCTCGGCCAGGAACCTGACTTTCGGGAATCGCCACGCCGTCTTCTGACCCTGGATCCCCTTCTCGCCAAAGAACGCGTGGCCAGCGGCCGCGGCGGGAAGCAGGCAGAAGGTCGCGCGATCCTTCCAGTCGGGGTGCTCGGCGTGGAACGCCAGCCAGATGCCCACCGCGCTGGTGGAGTCGATCACGAGCCGGCCATCGCGTTCGATGTACCGGAATTGTCCCGGGGAGGCGTCGTCGAAGGTGATCACGACGGGCGACATGCCGGGCGCGATGTCAAAGTCCCCATCCACGAGCTGCGAAACGGTGATGGGACGGTAGCCGCGCCGATACAGGAGCTCCAGGTCGCGCCGGAAGTGCTGCCAGCTCCGCCCCCAGCGCGAGTCGCTGTCAGCGATCACGTGGTATTCAAGGATGGGTATGCGCAGCGTGGGGTCGTGCGGGGTCCCGCGAATCCCGTGCGCGGCTTCAGGCCGGGGCACTGGCGCCAATGGGACCGCGTTGCGACCGCCGAGGGTCTGCGCGCCGGCCGTCGTGCAGCACACGACGAGCGCCAGGGAAGCAATTATGTATTGCCAGATACGTGTGGAACGCATCGAAATCCAGGCTGAAAAGTCTGAGAGTACTGCGATGACGCGGATGGCACGGATTACGCGGATACTGCAACTGCAACTGCAACTGCAACTACAACTATAACCGGAATGGCCGATCGGTGGGGCCGGTCCTCGTGTCGAGGTCAGCAGCCGTATCCGCGTAATCGCAGTATCTGATCCGCGGGATCGCAGTGCCTTGTCAGTAGGATCGCAGTGCCGTATCCGCGTAATCGCAGTATCTCATCCGCGGGATCGCAGTATCCCCAGCCACTTGCCGGAATCCGCCGGAAACCCCGGGAAAATCCGCTCGAACGCCGTGGCTCCCATATGCTTGCCCACGACCTCGGAGAACACGCTGCGGAAATCCGTGGTCAACGCCAGGTCGCGGTCCTGGTTCAACTGCTCCGGCTCCAACCCCGGCCACTTGCCGTGTACCGTGTGCCCCTCCACGTCGCCGCCAATCACGAACATCGAGCTGGCATGGCCATGGTCCGTGCCGCCATTGCCGTTCTGGCGCGCCGTGCGGCCAAACTCAGACATGGTGAGGATGGTCACGTCCCCCATCCGGTCACCCAGGTCGGTGACCAGCGCGGCAATGGACGCGGAAAAATCATCCAGCCGGCCGGCAAGTTGCCCGGTGGCGCCGCCCTGGTTCACGTGCGTGTCCCAGCCGCCCACGTCCGTAAACGCGATTTCCAGTCCCACGTCGGCCTTGATGAGCTGCGCGATCTGGCGCAGATGCTGCGCGAACGCCGAGTTGGGGTATTCCGCGCCGTTCTGCGGACGGTACTGTTCCGGCTTGGCCGCCCGCAGCATCTTCATGGCGTCGAACATCTCACTGCCGGTCGCGTGCACCACGTCCGACGACCCGGTCATGTACAGCGCCTCCAGCTCCGCCTCGGCGCTGCCGCTCGTGCGAATCGTGAACTGATCGAGGCTGTTCATCGCAATCACCGGCGAAGGCCCCTCCAGGATGCGCGGGGTCTGCGGCGTCATCGAAACGGCCCGGAACGGCGTGACCTCACACTCCGCGCACGTGCCGCGCGCCGCGAGATACCGGTTGAGCCACCCGTCGGGCGTGCCCTTGTTGTCGGGCGTGCCACTTTCCATGTAGTCCTGGGCGTCAAAGTGCGAGCGCGTGTTGCTGGGGCTTCCGACGGCGTGCACCGCGGTGAGCAGGCCACGGTCCCACAGGGGCTTGAAGGGCGCGAGCGCCGGGTGCAGCCCGAAGAAGCCGTCCAGGTCAATGGCGGCGACGGCCACGCCTCGCGCCGGGCGCGGAATGGCGATGGTCGGCCGCATGCGGTAGTACGCCGGCTCGCCATGTGGAACGACCACGTTCAGGGCGTCGGCCGCCCCTCGCTGGAAGATGCAGATCAACGTCTTGCCCCGCCGCGCCCCCGGCAGTTCGGCGTTCAGCACGGCCCGCCGCAGGAAGCTCGGTGAGAGCCCCACGGTCACCAGCGCCATCGCCCCCGACTTCACGAACACCCGACGTTTCATATGGATAACCTCATATCAGCGACGTTGGAACTCCGGCGTACCCAGCGCGAGGCCCACCACGAGCGGCAGGCCGGTGAGGTCCAGGGGACGGGTGAGGATGCCGGGCCCCCGACCGCCCCGGCCTCCGCGTCCACCCCCCGCCTCCTCAGGGCGCGGGGTCCCGGCCATGCCGACCAGCGAATCGTCCTGCGCCTGGTCCAGCAGCGGGTTGCGTCCCGTCATCAGCACGTCGCGCGTGACCTGCGACGCCTCGCCCCCCAGGATGTGCGTGATCACGCCGTCCACCTGCTGCGCGTGAGGGGCGTCGCGCAGCGAGTGGGCGTACGGCCAGTTGGAGAACGACGCCCCAGGAAGCCGGCCGCTCGCGAGCAGGAGCCCGAAGTTGATCCGGTTGAGGATGGCACCCGTGTTCATCCACGCATCGGCGCGGTCGGGCCAGCCGTCAGGCGTCAGGCGCCCGAACTCGGGCTGGCCCAGCAACGCCACGAGGCCAGCCAGGCGCGCCGTCGTGTCGGGTACGGCGTTCATGACGCGCAGCCCGCTGGCCACCACCTCAAAGGGAGTCTTCACCTTGGCGCGATAGGCCGCGTTGCTGAAGAACTCCGGCGAGGTCACGATGGTGCGCAGCACCTCGCGGATGTCGCCATCAGTCTTCAAGTAAGTCTGGGCGGCACGCTCTACGAGGGCGGGCGGCGGGCTGTCGCTCACGAAATGGACCACCAGCTTCCTGGCGATGAACCGCGCGGTGGCGGGGCTCGAGGCCAGGATGTCGAGCACCTGCTCCCCGTCTTCCTCGCCGCGGCCAGCGGGAATGCGATGGCCGAGCACCACCTTGGCGTCGGCGTCGTGCCACTCCGGGCGGAAGACAAACGCCCCGGTGCGTGGATTGATGCTCCACCCGGTGAGGCAGCGCGCCACTTCGATCACGTCCTGCTGCGTGTAGCCGCCATCCACCCCCAGGGTGTGCAGCTCCATGAGCTCGCGTCCGTAATTCTCGTTGAGCCCGCGCGTGCCGGCCTTCTGCAGGCGGGCGAGGGCCTGCTGGCGCTGGTCGGGGGGCAGGCTGCGAATCCGCGGCGGGAGACGGTTACCGCGTCCGTTCGCCATGCGGTCCATCACGGCCCGCCGCTGCGTGGCGGACACGACGCGACCGTTGGCCGCCAGCGTGGAATGCGTGCTGTCGGCCTGGCTCTCCCAGTTGTCCAGGTAGAAGAGCATGGCCGGGCTGTGCGCCACGGCGCCAAGCAGGTCGCGAAACTTGCCCAGCGCGTGCGGACGGATCACGTCGCGATCATACGCCAGCAGGTAGCTGCGCGTCTGTCCCTTGCCGACGAACACGCTGAAGTGATTCTCCCAGAAATTCACCATCTGTTCGTAGAGCTGCCGGTTGCTCAGCACGGCTCGCGTCAGCGTGGCGGATTCCAGTTCTCGTACCGGCGCCATGGCGCGCTGCTGCAAGGCCCGTGCGTCGGGGTCGCCGCCCCGTCGGCGGTTCGCCGCGCGCGCCTGCGATGCAGTGTCCGCGCTGCCCTCTTGTGCCTTGTTCGCGCGGCGAGCCTGCTGCGCCGCCCGGGATGCCTGCACGATGTCCGCGGTGGATGCATCAAGGGCCTGGTAGCGCGCCAGCGCGCGGTCCGCGACGCGATCGTCAATCTTGTCTGGCGTGAGCTGGAGCGTGATCCATCGGTCCACTCCCATGGCGCGCACCCGGGCCACGTCTCCTGGACGCGGGCCATACCCCAGCCGGTTGAGCACCTGCAGCACCTGCTGGTCGGGCAACTGCTCGCGACCCGCGGCCGGCGGCGCCATGGCGGGCACCTGCGTGGCTGACGGCGCCGCCGAGCCCGTGGCGCAAGCCATGAGCAGGGCCACTGAAGCGAGGAGCGATGCAAGGGCGCGGAGCCGCATTCCAGGTTCTCCCGGGGTGTGGGATCGTGAGAGTACGACGCCCGCCACTGGCATGCTGTTAATGTGACCGAATTTCCCGTGATGTAAACGCTTGCGGGAGCAGTGGCTATCCGCATACGGTTCGGGACTTCCGACACCCGCGGTTTCCAGGTGGGCGGCCGACCGGGTGTGACCTTCGTCACGGGCCTGCATGCAAGAACTTCTGGAGGTCGTTTCGGCGGGACTGGCGGAAGCGAACGCGGCCGCGCGGCCGGTGTCCGTGGTGTCGATCGAGCTCGATCGACTGGCGGCGCTCCGGGAGTCGCTCGGCGCGCCGAACGCCGACCAGGTCTGCGAGCAGATTGCCCGGATGCTGCAGCGTCTGCTGCGCACGGGCGATTACGTGCAGCGGGTGTCCGACGGGGAGCTGCTGGTGGTCCTGCTGGGAGCCGGCGCACGCGATGCGCGGCAGGTGGCGGGACGCCTGGGCGCCGCGGTCCGTGGACATGAGTTTGCCGGAGCCGCCCGCGCGCGGTCGGCCGGGGCCGGTCCCAAGGTCACGATCTCTGCCGGGGTGGCGGCGGCGCCCGACCACGCGCGGGAACCGGAGCCGCTGGTTTCGGCGGCGCGGCAGGCGCGGATGGCCGTCATGGGACGCGGTGGCGACGGCGTGGGTATCGCCGGCGGCGCGGCCGCACCTCTTGCGGCCGAGCTGCAACCCGACGTCAACCGCTTTGCCGGGCGCCTTGCCGAGCGGCGGGCCCTGGTCCGCACGCTGGATGAAGCGGTCTCCGGCCGGCCCCGCATCGTTTCTATAGTTGGAGAGGTGGGCAGCGGCACCATGGCGTTGGCGCGGCAGCTCGAACCGGAAGTCCGGATGCTGGGCGGATCCATGGTGTACGGTCACGGACGATCGGCGGCCGTTCGGTCTCCCTACGGGCACTGGGCCGGCGTGCTCGGCACCATGCGACGCATCGATCCGCCAAGCGACTCGGCGTGGCATGAGCTGCCCAAGCTCGTGCGCACCATGTCCGCGGGTGCGCCCGCGCCTTCCGGGAGCAAGTACCGTCTCATGGAAGAGATCGCGCTGTTCCTGCGCACGGCGGCCGGCAAATGGCCGCTGGTGGTGGTGCTCGACGAGATGCAGTGGGCCGATGAGCAATCGTGGGATACGCTGCAGCATGTGGCGGAGCAACTGACGAATGAACAACTGCTGATCTGTCTCACCATGCGCACCGGCGCGGAGTTCAGCGATGCCGCGGACCGACGGAGCCGGCTGCGGGGCCTGGCCGGGTATCAGGAATTTTTGCTTTCCCGCCTCACGCGGGAGGAGGTCAAGCGCTGGCTGGAAGCGGCGCTGTACCATCAGGAGGTGGGCCGGGAACTCCTGGCGTTCGTATATCGGCATACGCAGGGCAATCCGTTCCTGCTCACGCAGGTGGTGCGGGGGCTGCTGGAGGACGGGTCGCTGTGGTCCGACGGCACCCAGTGGCACTGGCGGGCCGTGTCGGAGCTGCGCGTGCCGCCGGGGATGGACGGCATCGTGGCCGAGCGCCTTGCACGATTTCCAGCCGCGACGCGGGCCGTGCTCTCCACCGCCGCGGTGATCGGCGGCGAGTTCGACGTGGCGTTGCTGGAAGCGTCGGGCGCTGGTGGAACACGCGTGGTGGAGGCCGCCGTGGAAGAGGCCATGGTTGCCGGGGTGGTGCAGTACACCTATGAACGGCGGCGCAAGGCGTTCGTGTTCGCGCACCAGTCCATGGCCGAGGCGCTGCTCCAGTCGCAGAGTGTGGACGCGCTTCGCGACCTGCATGCCCGCGTCGCCGCCGCGCTCGAACGACGCGGCGAGGGAACGGCGGCCGAGATCGCGCAACATTATGATGCCGCCGGCCTGGCCGATGAGGCTTATCGGACCGCGTTGCGGGCGGCCGCGGAGGCCGAAGGCGTGTACGCACTGCGTACCGCGGGCGATTTCCTGCACATGGCCTCGCGCAACGCGGCATCGCCTGGAGATCTGGCGGGAGTGCGCCTGCGGATGGCGCAACTGGCCGACACGCTGGGGCGCTACGACGAAGCGGAGGAGTTGTGCGACCTGGCCCTGGACTGGTTTGAAGGGCAGGGCGACCGACGACACACGCTGACGCTGCGCCGGATGCGCGAGCGGGCCCGGACGGAACTGGGCCAGCCCGCCCGGCACTCGCTGGAGGCGCTTCGCGCCATGGACGCCGAAGCCACCGAGCTCGGGTTCGCGGGGGAACGCGTTGCGGTGCTCCTGCTTCTCTCGCAGGCGCATGGCCGCCTGGGGGAGACGCGCGAGGCGGCACGGATTGCCGCGCAGTGCGTGGAGATGGCGGAGCCGCTGGACGATCCGCTGCTGCTGGCCGAGGCGCTCACGCGGTTCGGGATCACGGTGGAGACCGAATCACCGGAGCGGGCGCGTGAGTGTTACGAGCGTGCGCTGAGGCTGGCGCGCGCGGCGGGGGACATCCGCACGCAGGTCACGTGCCGCATCCACCTGGGGATGGTACTCCAGGCGCAGAGCCAGATGCCGGCAGCGCGCGAATCGCTGTCCACGGCCATCGCGGTGGCTCGGGCGGCGGGCATGGTTGACCTTTGGGCGGCAGCGGCCCTGAACCTTGGGCTCATCTTCCAGAAGGTGGGTGACGTGGACCGTGCCGGCACGCTCTTTGGCGAGGCGCTCGGCCTCTCGGCTTCGCTCAAGAACACCGAGCACCAGCTGCACGCGCTGTTCAACATGGCGAACACCGAGCGCGAGCGCGGTGCCCATGGCAAGGCCCGGGAGTACTACGAGTCCACCGCGGCCCTGGCGCAGCGCGTGGGCCAACTGGACCTGGAAATCGGGGCGCGCGCCGGTGAGGGGCTGTGCCAACTGGCCTTGGGCCGCGCCGAGGACGCCAGGCGCACGCTGGCGGAGGCTGAACGGCTGCTGGCCACCCGCAGTGAATGGTTCCAGGGGCGGGAACTCCTGGAGGCGCTGCGTGTGAAGGTGGCCGCGGACGAGCAGCGGCATGCCGATGTGCTGGCGCTGTATGAGTCGGCCCGGTCGCTGGGCGATCCGGCCGACCTGTACGGGGTGGCGTGGCTGACCGCCGCATGTGCACCGGCACTCTTTGCCGCGGACCCGGCTGTGGCGCGCGCGGCCGTGGATCGCTATGCCCCGCGGGCAGCGGCGCTCGGCTTTGCCGCGTTAACCGCAAAGTTCCAGGCGTTGCGTCCGTAAGCAGCACCGGAAGTGACGCAATTCGCGCGGCGTGGGTTCTGGGGGCAGGAGTGGGCGCCGCCGTTTGGAACGAATGGCCGACATACGTGTTCTTATGCGGCAGGGGCGGGCGGCCCGCGGGGATGAAACCTCGCGCCGCAGCCGCCCGTTACCACGGCGAGGCAGCAGTCTGGTCGTTTACCGAGGGGAGGCGCAGGAAAATGGATGTCCTCGTGATGCTCGAGGAGAACTCCGAGCCGTCACCGGTGCTTGCACAGGTGAATTCCGTACCGGCACCCCAGGACTCCGAGCGGCCCACCCGCGACGTGGTGACAGTGTATGGGGACCCCACCACCGAATCCGTGGCGCTGGCGCTCGCGGCGGCGGTGGAGTGCCACCGCTCCGGTGAGCGATCTGGCGCGGGCATCCTGGAGTCCATTGGGCTGGTGGGTGTGTGGCCCGAACGCGGCGCCGTTGGTGACGCGGCCTGGCGAGATGGCACCGGCCAGCTGGTGACCCGGACCCTGGAGATTCCGCTGGAGGTGCTGCGTACCACGGCCACGCAGTTGCTGCACGAGTGCGGCCAGGTGATCGGCCGTCTGGTGGCCGGGCTTTCGATGCCGGACTGGCCCGAAGGCGCTCGGCGCGCGCTTACCGTCTCGCTGGGACCGGTGGTGGGGCTTACCGCGCCAGTGTTCAAGCCGCTGGAGGCCATGGTGGAGCGGTGGCGCGAGGCCGACAGCCTGGCCTACGATTACGAGGGCGACTAGCGGCGGTACGCGGGCAGCGGTGATGGAACGGCGCGGGGGAGCACGGGGGTGCTCCCCCGTCCTGTATCAGCCCGTTTCATCCGGCCCTTGACGCCTCAGCGCGGTTGAGCGACGCTATTCGCGTCGAGGTCTATCGAACCGTGCCAAGGCAGTCCATTCGCACCCCCATGCGCCGCCCATCCGGCGGCGAGCGAGTCTTCACCGACGAGCGCGGCCGCACCTGGAGCGCCGTGTATGTACCGGGTGACGACGGCGCTCACGGCGCTGTCGTCTTCTCCTGCGTCAGCGAGGTGAGGCAGTCGGCGCGGGCCGTCGCCGTCGAGCTGCCGGGAAGCGTGGGCGACATCGAGGAAGAGACCCTCAGGGCCTGGCTGTCCATCGCCCCCCGCATCGGCACGCTCACCTGAGCGGACGGGGGGTCGGCGAATGCCGGCCCCCCGCGATTTTCTCCGTCATCCCAGCTTGCGCGTGCGGCCGCGGCCAGGGCCCCGTCCGGACTTCCGGCGTGGCTTGGCGGCCTGGATGGGGAGCACCACCGGATCCGGGTTCGTTCCCGGATGGCCATCGGCTGTTGCCGCGGCGGGCAGCCGCGGCTGGCGATACGTGAAGCGCTGACCCTGGTAGTTCCGGAAGATCACTTCGTCTTCCGTGATGCTCTCCACGTATTCCGGCAGCAGTGGCACCTTGCCGCCTCCGCCTGGTGCGTCGATGCAGAAGTGGGGCACCGCCAGGCCGGACGTCCAGCCGCGCAGCGCCTTGATGATCTCCAGGCCGGTCTCGACCATCGTGCGGAAGTGCTCGCCGCCCGCCACCTGGTCGGCCATGTACAGGTAATACGGCCGTACCCGCGCGCGCAGGAGCGCCTGCATCAGCGCCTTCATGGTTTCCGGATTGTCGTTCACGCCGCGCAGCAGCACGGTCTGGCAGCCCAGGGGAATGCCGGCGTCGGCCAGCCGCCCCAGCGCCGCCACGGTGGCCGGCGTCAGTTCGCTGGGGTGGTTGAAGTGCGTGTTCATGTAGATGGGGTGGTACTTCTTCACCATCTCGCAGAACTCCGGCGTGATGCGCTCCGGCAGGTGCGACGTGATGCGGCTGCCCAGGCGGATGATCTCCACGTGCGGGATCTCGCGCAGCCGCTGGAAGATGTATTCCAGCCGCCGGTCGGAGAGCATCATGGGATCACCGCCGCTCATCGTGACGTCGCGGACTTCCGGGTGGTTTCGGATGTACTCGAACGCCGACTCGTACTGGTTGAGCGGGATCTTCTCGGGGTCGCCCACCTTGCGGCGGCGCGTACAGAACCGGCAGTACGACGCGCACACCGGGCTCACCAGGAACAGCACGCGATCGGGATAGCGATGCGTGATGTTGGGCACCGGCGAGTCGCCGTCCTCATCCAGGGAATCGATCACGCCATCCACCACCTCCAGCTCCTGCGTGGTGGGGACATACTGGTTCCAGATACCGTCCCCGCCCGCCTTGAGCTGCTCAAGCACGTTCGGGGTGATACGCATCTGGAAATTATCAAACGCCGGCTGGAGGGCGTTGACGTCGATCACGTCGTGGCCGAACTGGTCGGCCAGCTTGTCAAGCGTGTCGATGCTGCCGTGGACCGTCTGCTGCCAGTTGCTCATGAGGGTTGGGCGCCCGTGGGCGCGGGAGAAGGAGGACTGCGGAAGTACCGCGTGAACACCACCCGGTCATCGGCCGGGGCATAGAAGTCGCGCACGCGCGCCGCCACCGCGTAGCCGTGCGCGCCATAAAACCGCCGGGCTGGCGCGTATGGGTCGCGCCCCGACGTTTCCACCACGAGCAGGCGCCCGCCATGCGCGCCCACGCAACGCTCCACTTCGGCCAGCAGCGCGGCCCCGACGCCGCGACCCTGCCGTGCGGGTTCCACCGCCAGCCAGTAGAGGTCGTACGTCCCCTCGGTGCCGGGCGTCGGGCCGTAGCACGCGTAACCGGCCAGCGCGCCGATGGGATCGAACGCGCCCACGAATTCGTAGTCCGCCACCCCGCGCCACGGCGCCGCGAACACCTCGTCAAACAGCTCCAGCGCCACCCCGACCTCGTCGGAGCTGAACGCGCCGGTGGCCGTGAGCAGCCGGTTCACCGCGGCACGATGCGATGCGTCGAGCGCGCCCATGGTCAGCATCAGGAGGCCTGGCGCGCCGCGTCGAACAGGTCGCCTTCGGCATCCGGATCCACCCCGCCCGAGAGCTTGAAGGCCAGCCCCCAGAGCCGGTCGGCCTCGGCTACGTCCACGCGCCGGCGCGCGCCCAGCTCACACACCGTGCGGATGAGACGCGCGTAGTCCAGCCCCGCCACGGCGGCCATCCGCGCGAGCCCGGCGTCGGGCGCGAGGTCCGGGTTCGGGTTCACCTCCAGGATCCACGGCTGCCCGTCGGCATCCACACGCAGGTCCACCCGACCGTAGCCGGAGCCACCCAGCAGCCGCCACGCGGCCAGCGCCACCCGCCGAACCTCGGCTTCCACGGACTTGTCGAGTCGCGCGGGGCAGTGGGGTACCGTGCCGGTGTCCTCGTCGCTGCCCACTTCCCACTTGGATCGGTAGCTCACGATGCGCCACTTGTCCGTTGGCATGTTGCTGAAGTCGATCTCCGCCACCGGCAGGACCTGGTCGCCCACGATCCCGACGTTCACCTCGCGGCCCTCCACGTACCGTTGCACCAGCACGTTCTGCCAACGCTCATGCATGGCACCCACGCGATCGGCCAGCGCGCGGCGTGTGCGCACCACCGAGCGCTGCTCCACGCCAATGGATGCATCCTCTGCCGCCGGCTTGCAGATGGCCGGAAATCCGATGGGCCTCACCGGCTCGCCCGGACGCAGCGTGATGAAGTCGGGCACGGGCAGGCCCCGGCTGGCCAGCAGTGCGTTGGCCAGCGGCTTCCTGAGGCAGAGCCCCGTGGTGAAGCTGGAACTTCCCGTGAACGGCAGCCCCAGCAGCTCGATCATGGAGATGACCGACTGCTCCAGCGCGGCCACCCCGTCGATTCCCTCGCACATGTTGAACACGAGGTCGAAGCCGCCCTTGCGCAGCCGCTCGATCCACCGGCCGTCAACCCGCACCGGCACGTGCGAAACGCTGTTCCCCTCGTCCAGGAGCGCGCGCTCGATGGCTTCCACGGTTTCCAGGATCTGCAGGTCCGGAAACTCGGCGATGGCCGACGCCCCGTCGAAGAGGATCGCAATCTTCATCGTGCGCTCCGGTGCTGGAGTGAGATCCCGTGCCGTTCGGCAGCGTGGAGCAGGCAGGTCTGGATCAGTTCGTCGTACGACAGTCCGGCGGCGCGCGCCGCCTGGGGCAGGCAGGAATGTTCGGTGGGGTCGGGAAGGATGCCGGGCAGCGGGTTCACCTCGATGACGTGGGGTACACCGGCCGCGTCCAGGCGCACATCGATGCGCGACCAGTCGCGGCACCCCAGCGCGTGGTACGCGCGCAGTGTCACTGTCTCAATGGCGGCCAGGAGTTCGCGCGAGATGCGGGGCGGGCACTCGAAGATGTCCAGCGCGTGACCCGGCGTATCCCAGATCCACTTGGCCTCAAACCCATAGACCGGCAGCGCGCCGGCCGGCAGGGTGTCGAAGCGCATGGCCACCGGCGGCAGCATTCGCGCCGAGCGGCCGTTGCCGAGTACCCCGCACGTGAATTCAGCGCCAGGCAGGTAGGCTTCCACGAGCACTGGCTGCCGGTAGAGTGCCAGGAGTTCGGCGCCGCGCGCCATGAGCTCCGCTGGGCTCTGCACGTAGTTGTGCTGCGTGATCCCCTTGGACGATCCTTCCTGTACCGGCTTCAGGAATAATGGATAGTCGAGCCCGGGGTGCGGATGGGCGGCCAGCGTCTCAAGGTCGTCGGTGGTCTCGGCGAGGGCGAATGCCGCCGTGGGCACCCCGTGTGCCGCCAGCACGTGCTTGGTGCGGGCCTTGTGCAGGCAGAGCGAGAGCGTGAACGGGTCGCTGCCAGAATACGGCACGCCAAAGAATTCGCAGATGGCCGGGACATGGGCTTCGCGATTGGGGCCATAGAGACCCTCGGCGATGTTGAACACGATGTCGGGCCGGGACTCACGCAGGCGCTGCGGAAAGTCCGCGTTGGCTTCGAGGCGAATCACGTCGCCGCATTCGGCGAGCGCGCGCGCCACCGCGTCGATGGTGGCGGGGGAGTCCCACTCGGCGTAGATGTCGTCGATCGCGGGAGTGGGTGGCGCGGCCGTGGCCAGTGCCGAGCCGCCGCTTTCGGAAAACGGCGGGCACGATGCAGAACTGAGGGTCCGGGAATCAGGATCCCGGCGCGTACTGGGCGGCTCGTCGTCGCTGGTGGATGCGTCCGTCGCGCGCGACGACGCATCGTTCGACTCGGGCTTCTGATTGTACGCGAAACCGATGCGCGTCATCCGCTCTCGAAAGGACGCGGAATGATAGGCGCGTCCGTTCCGCCGCGCAACGGGAAAATCGTTCGGGGCGCAGCCGGCGCGGCGGACAGCCGTCGAAGGCCCGGCCGCCCGGACGGCTACACCTTGTGGAACGCGATGCGGGCGGCGTCCTGCCGGTCGTCGGCCGGGTAGATCTCGAAGTCCGAGAAGAAGCCCGGCGCCTCGGCCTGAAGCAGCCGGAGGATGGCCAGCGCCGCCCGGCGGATCTCCTGCTCGGCGCCTTCGCTGGAGCGCAACTCCAGCATGGTGCGCCAGGCCCGGGCGTTGCCCGTGACGACAATCTTGGTCTCGGTGGAGTTGGGCAGCACCCCGCGCGCCGCCTCGCGCGCCATCTTGCGGCGGTGCACACGGTCGGACACCCAGTCGTAGCGCTCCATCAGCCGTGTGACGAGGTCAACGTACGCCTGCTGGGCGGCCTCCACCTGCGCGCGCCACGCGGCCTCCAGCGCCTGGTCGCCGAGGATGGCCGGGGGAACCACGAACGCCGCGTGGGACTCGTCCACGTACCGCTGCGAAAGCTGCGAGTAGGCAAAGCCGGCGCGGTGCCGGACCAGCTCATGTGTGAGCGAGCGGCTCACCCCTTCCAGCAGGATGGAGAAGTTGGCGTGTTCGAGCACGCTGCCGTGCGCCTGTTTCTTGATGTTCTCCAGATACTCCCGAGTGGATCGCCTGGCGGGGTTGTGCTGGCTCATGTAGCAGAGGCGGCCGGCAAACTCGGCCAGCCGTTCGCCGTCGGTGCCCTCGCCCTGCCATTCCACCGGGAGGTGCGCCGGTTCGACAAACGCGGGGCGGGCGAGCAGGGTGACGCGCGGCGCGGTAAAGAATTCGGGCATGGCGTGGCGGGGTGGGGGGTCGTCAGGGAGCGCGATGGCGGAGGTGCGGCGGGATGGCGCGGGCGCTTGAACTCAAGATTCCTGTGGTGACTCCAGCATCGCAAGGCGAAATTGGGCGTAGGCGCGGTCCCGTTCCACCGTCTCCAGGGCGCGAGCGGCGGAGGGGGGCAGGGGTGGAAGGTCTGGGTCGTACTTCACGTCGCCCAGCGCGCGCTGTCCGGGCAACGGCACCTTCACCCCCGGATTGAGGATGCCCGTGGGGTCGAAGCAGCGCTTGACCAGGGCAAACCGTTCGCGCGCCGCGTCGGGCCAGACGCGGCCCAGCAGCGGGGTGCGCAGCCGGCCGTCGCCGTGCTCGCCGGTGAGTGTGCCGCCGAGCGATGCCGTGAGGGCGACGATGCCGTCCAGGATGCCATCCACCTTGGCGCGCCAGTCGCTGCGGCTCACGTCAATGAGCGGGTTGACATGGATGTGTGCGTCGCCAGCGTGTCCGAAGATCACGCCTGGTACGTCGTGCCGATCGAGAACTGAGCGGACACCGCGCACGTAGTCGGCCAGGTGGTCCGGGGGGACCGCTCCATCTTCAATGAACTGCATGGACTTGATGGTCGGGTCCAGGCGGGACAGGATGGGGCTCACGGCATGCCGCAGGGCCCACACCTCGCGTTCTGCCGCCGGGTCCAGGGCCAGCGTGACGGACGCCGCGCCGATGCGCCGGAAGGCCTGTTCTATGGAACGCGCCCGCGCGCCCACGTCCCGGGCCGATTCGCCGTCCAGCTTGATCAGCAGCACGGCTTCCGTGCTTGCAGCCGCCGGGATGGGCGTCGAGCCGCGGGCTGCCACGTCCAGGAAGGTGCGATCCAGCAGCTCGCAGGCGCTGGCGCCGAGCTTTCGTGCCTCGGTTGGGGCGCGCACCGCGCTGTCGAGCGAAGCAAACTCCGCCAGCAGGCTGCCGCTGGCCGCAGGGATTGGCTCCAGCTGCAGTTCGAGTTCGGTGAAGAATGCCAGGGTGCCTTCGCTGCCCACCAGGAGGTCCACCAGTTCGCCGCTCGCCGCGTAGGCGGCCGTGGCGTAGCCGGAGGAGTCCTTGCACACGTTGCGGTGCACCGACGGGGTCACCCGTTCACGGCGCAGGATCGCGTCGTGCGCCTCGCGCATGAAGCGGTCCACGGCGGAGATCTCGCGGGGAGCGGGGGCGCCGCGGCGCACCTCGACGGCGGAGCTGTCGTCAAACACACAGTGGAGCATCCGCACCCAGGGCCGCATGGGCCCGTGCCGCATGGTGTGGGCGCCGGCGGCGTTGGTGGCGGCCATTCCGCCCACGGTGCAGAACTCGCCGCTGGAGGGATCCACCGGAAACCGCAGTCCTGCCAGGCGGGCGGCGCGTTCCACCTCCCCGCGCAACACGCCGGCCCCCACGCGGATGGTCCGGGCATCACGGTCCACCGCGCCGAGGCTGCGAAAGCGGCTGAGGTCCACAGCCACCCCGTCGCCAATGGCGCCCCCGGCCATGCCACTGCCCGAGCCGCGCGGCATGAGGGGCACATGGTCGCGGAACGCCCAGCCCACCAGGGTCTGGAGGTCGCGGGTGTCGCGGGGCACAGCCACGGCCTGGGGCCAGCAACGCGCCACGCCGGCGCCCTCGCCGTACACGGCGCGAGCGGCATCATCAGTGCGGTAAGTGCCCCGGAAGCCCGGGGGTATGGTGCTGCTCACGACAACCACGTCCTGGAAGAGGGGTCGGGCCGACAGGGGGCGGCGGACGGGCGGGTGCGGTAGCTTCCGACACACCCGCGACGCCGTAGTTTAATTCACCGCCGGCACTTGCGACGACCCCGACCTCCATCACCATCGTGTCGCTCGTTTCACCTCCCCCCCGGACATCCACCGGGGTCCATCCGGACCCCCGGCTGGCGCGCGCGCTGCGCTTTTCGCGGGAGGTGCTGCCCGGGGTGTCGCGCACGTTCGCGCTGAGCATCCGGGTGCTCTCGGGGGGGCTGGGCCGCGCGGTGAACAACGCCTACCTGTTGTGCCGGATGGCCGATACCATCGAGGATGAGCCGGCCATGGCGGCCTCGGACAAGGCCGTGCTCTTTGACCGGATGCTGGAGTGCTTTGACGACGCGACCCAGGCCGATCATTTCCCGGAGCTGGTGGCGTCGGTTTCGGGCCGGCGCGACCACGTGGACCTGATTCGCCACGCGGACCTGGTCTTCGTGGTGTATCGCAGCCTGGACGCGGCCACGCGGGAGCACGTCAAGCGGTGGGTGACCGAGATGGTGACGGGCATGCGGAAATTCGTACTCCTGTATCCGCGGGGCATCCGGATCCAGACGCTGGAGGAGTACCGCGAATACTGCTACTACGTGGCGGGCACCGTGGGGTACCTGCTGACCGACCTGTGGCACGAGCACGCGCCGAGCATCGGGCCGCGGCAATATTCGGTGTTACGTGAGCGGAGCCGGGCGTTCGCCGAGGCGTTGCAGACGGTGAACATCCTGAAGGACGTGGCGACCGACGCCGAGCAGGAGAATTCCATCTACATCCCCGAGCAACTGCTGCGGGAGCACGGTGGCAGCCATGCCACCATCCTGCATGGGGAGCGGGCCGGCAACACGCGCGCGGCGGTGGCGTCGCTCATCGAGCTCGCGTGGGCGGACCTGGAGCACGCGCGCGACTACCTGCTGTTGATCCCGCGCCGCGCGGTGGCCATCCGGCTGTTCTGCGTGCTGCCACTGCTCTTTGCCTACGCCACGCTGCGCGACATCACGCGCATGCCCACGGCGCTGGCTCGGCGGCACGTGGTGAAGATTTCGCGGGGAGAGGTGAAGTCGCTGACGCTGCTGGGCTTCGCGGGAATCCTGAGCAACCACGCGCTCGCGTCGCTGGCCCGGTGGGTCAGGCGGCGGCGGGTGCGGCTGATTCCCACGGTTGCCGGTTCCCCGGGGTCCCTTCATGCCCCGTGACCTTCCCCTCGCCAACGGCTCGCTGCTCGTCGCGTTCGGCCGCGACTACCTGATTCGCGACATCTACTTTCCGAATATCGGGAAGGAAAACCATGTGAGCGGGCATCCGTTCCGGTTCGGGGTCTGGACGGAGGGGCACATGGCGTGGGTGGGGGCCGACTGGGCCCTCGACCTGCAGTACGAGGCCGGCACGCTGGTCACGAAGGTGCGGGCGCGGCACGAGGCGCTGGGGATCGAGCTGGAATGTCACGATACGGTGGACTTCTTTGAGAATGTGTTATTGCGCCATGTGACCGTGCACAACCAGGTCGCCAGGCCACGGGAGGTCCGCGTCTTTTTCCATCATGATTTTTATATCAGTGGGACGGACGTTGGCGACACGGCGTTCTTCGACCCGGAGACCCACGGGGTCATCCATTACAAGGACGATCGCTATTTCCTGATCAACGGCGCGGTGGGGGACCACGTGGGCGTCATGCAGTACGCCTGCGGCAAGAAGGGCATGGATGGCAAGGAGGGGACCTGGCGTGATGCGGAGGACGGCAACCTCTCGGGGAATGCGATTGCCCAGGGGTCGGTGGATTCGACCATTGGCATGACGCTCCAGGTGCCCGCGCAGGGGTCGGCAGACCTGTTCTACTGGCTGGCGGCCGGCACCGAGTACACGGCCGTTGCCCGGCTCGATTCGGTCGTGCGCACCAAGGTGCCCCGTCGCCTGCAGGTGCGCACCCACGATTACTGGTGCCTGTGGGGAGACCGCGGGGCGGCGGGCGCCACGGATCTCTCAAGGCTGGCCATGGAGCGGTACACGCAGAGCGTGCTCATCGTCCGGACACAGATCGACCGGGGGGGCGGAATCCTGGCCGCGAACGACAGCGACAGCCTGGCCTTCGCGCGGGACACCTACTCCTACGTCTGGCCGCGGGACGGCGCCCTGGTCTCCGTGGCGCTGATCCGCGCCGGGTACTCCGTGCCGCCGGATCGATTCTTCTCGTTCTGCTCAAGGGTCATCTCGCCCAAGGGGTTCATGCGGCACAAGTACAACCCCGACGGCACGCTGGCGTCCACCTGGCAGAGTTACCTGCGTGACGGCAAGCCGGTGCTCCCCATCCAGGAAGACGAGACGGCCCTGGTGACCTGGGCGCTGTGGCGGAATTTTCAGAAGTTCCACAGCGTGGAAGGCATTGCCCCGCACTATCGATCGCTGGTGACCCGACCGGCTGATTTCATGCTGGGCTTCGTGGACCCGGGCACCGGGTTGCCGAATCCGTCGTTCGATTTATGGGAAGAACGATGGGGCGTACACGCGTACACCGTTGGCGCGGTGATCGCCGGCCTGCGGGCAGCCAGCAAGCTGTCCGAGGCCTTTGGCGAGACCGAACGCGCCGCCCGCTACCAGACCGGCGCCGACCGGATGCTGGCGGCATTTCGGGCGGTCATGTGGAATGAACAGGAGCAACGGTTTGCGCGCATGGCCACGTCGACGCCCAAGGGCTACTCGCTGGACATGACCATGGATTCCTGCCTGTTCGGATTGGTCGAGATGGACCTGTTTGCGCCCGACGATGCGCAATTTGATTCCACGGTACGCCAGGCGGCTGCCCGGTTGAAGGTGAACACGGACATTGGCGGCATCGCGCGGTACGAAAATGACCCGTACAACCAGGTGGAAACGAGGAGGCTGGACGCGGTCCCGGGTAACCCATGGTTCATCTCCACGCTCTGGCTGGCC
Source organism: Gemmatimonadaceae bacterium (assembly GCA_035700805.1). Classification (GTDB taxonomy): domain Bacteria; phylum Gemmatimonadota; class Gemmatimonadetes; order Gemmatimonadales; family Gemmatimonadaceae; genus JAGWRI01. The sequence continues at coordinate 24,784 of DASSOG010000008.1, forward strand.
CGCTACTACATCAGGCGTGGCACCGCCGAAGATCGCGTCGCTGCCCGCTCCCTCATTGAATGGGCCGCGCAGCACGCGCTGCCGTCGGGCGTGATGGCCGAGCAACTGCACCCGTACACCGGCGAGCCCCTGTCTGTGTCGCCACTCACCTGGAGCCACGCCGCGTACGCCGCAACGGTACTGGACTATCTGGAGTCTGCCCCATCGGGCGGAACGACCGCGCCGGGCCCGCTCGCCGCTACCTGAGGGAGAAGCGGGCGACGCCGGCGGCGGCGTCGAACAGGGGCGTGATCGCCTCGCCCTGCCGGACGCGTTCGATGCCCTGGTCAGTCTTGGTCGCAGTCATGATCTCGTATCGCCAGACCTGCCGTGCGTCGGGCGCGTCGAGCGCCAGCGGCTGGGCCAGCGAAAGTTCGGGGGCAAACCACCCGCCCTCGGGGATGCCGGCGGGGTCCCACGTGAACGTTGCCTCCACCTCGCCGCGGGGGCTGAATCGCCATGCCACCGAGAAACCGTCCCCGTCGCAGCGCACGATCAGGTCGCTGCCGGCAGGCTCGACGCGCGCGGCGCAGCGCACATGCGCAAAGGTGCGCAGCGGGGTGTAGGCCGCGTCAGCGTACGTTGCCATGTCGAGGTCGCGCGCGAGGATGCGTGCCACGCCGATGGCACGATCCGCCAGGTCCACGGGTGGCCGCGACTCGAACACCACCGATGTTTCCAATTCGTGAATACTCGGCGTGCCCTCGTGGGCGGCGGCGGCGGGATGCCCGGGCCGCGCCAGATGATAGGCTTCGAGCCGGCGGGTCAGCGTGTCGGCAACATTGTGGCCCGTGGCAAAGCAGGTCAGCTCTTCCAGCACGCCGCCGCGCGCGGGCGCGAGGATGGCCGAGAAGTGCTGGGAGTGGATCCAGACCTCATCCGAACCGTCGCTGTTGATGTCGAGCGTCTCCGCCGCCAGCGACTCGCCGCGCCGGAGTTCGCCTTCAGCCAGCGCAAGCTGTTGCCAGATGCCGGCACGCAGGTGCGGCAGGTAGAGCCCGCCAAACACGCCGTGCCAGAGCGCGTCGTTGCACTGCGCGCGCGCCACGGCCCGCCGGGCGATGGGCGGGTCCCCTCGTTCGCGGCACAGCCGGCTGAGCGCGGATGTCTTCTTCTGCATCCGATTGGACTCGGCGTACTTGGCCAGGAAGTTTCGCCAGTGGGAGCCGCGCACCAGGGCGCCATCGTCCCGGGCCATGCGCTCCGCGCCCAGGTCGGTTTCGAGCCTCGCCAATCGGACAGCGGCGTTGGTGGGGAGCGCCCACCCCTCCATCTCGCGATACGAGGCCGTGGGTAGATACGCCAGCCCGCCGCACGGCACTTCGTCCACCGCCTGCTGGCCTGAGCAAAGTCGGATGACGCCGGCATCCTGGAGTGCGTCCAGTGTGTCGCAGAACTGATCGAACCAGCCGCGCTCGTACACCCACTCCCGCGTGCCTGGCCACCCGCCGAATTTCTCTCCATCGTCCACGAGGACCACCAGCGGACGCCGGGCGGCGTGCAGCGCGCGGAAGAATTCCGCCAGCTCCCCTGGTGGCCGGAAGGGAATCAGGTAGCGCAGTCGCTCGTTGATGGCCAGGAGCGTGATTGCCTGGCCGTCGCTTTCGGTGCGATGCGGCACATAGAGCTGGTCGCGGGGGAAGCCAGTGACGAGAAAGTGCCGGTCATCCACCAGGGCGTAGCGCACGCCGGCATCGGCAAGGTCGGCCACCAGCTCCGGCTCCCATACGCGTTCCGTGAGCCAGAGCCCGTTCCCGGATACGCCGAACCGGGCGCGCAGTGCTTCGCGCAGCCAGGCCACCTGTTCCACCCGATCGGCGCGAGGAATGGAGGCCAGCACCGGTTCGTACATGCCCGCCAGCAGGAATTCCACCGCGCCGCTGGCGGCCAGTTCGCCGAGCTGATCCACCAGTTGGTGATCATGCGCTTCAATCCATTCCAGCAGCGGACCGGAGATGTGCACGAGCGCCGGCGCAACGTGGCGCTGCTTGAGCTTCGCCAGCAGCGGCCGGTAGACGTCGCGCGCGTGGTCGGCGAATACATGGTCGAAGTTGCCGACGGGCTGGTGCAGGTGGACGCCGAATACGAAGCGGACCGGGGTGGGCGCAGACGGACTCGTCATGCGGTATCCGGCGGCCGGACGGTGACCACGCGCGAATCGTAGACACTCCTGCCATTCCCGGCCGCCGGGTCGTTGCTGAGTGCCAGTGCCAGCCGGTCCCGGAGCCCACGCTCCAGCTCCTTGTCCCCCATGCGTTCAATGGCGTACGCCGCGAGCCAGAGCATGAGCACCGTCTCGTGGCCGGCTACGTCATCAAAGAACCATGCGCAGGACCCGAACATGCCAAAGCGTGCCCACATCGCGTCCAGTACGGCGACGGCGCGCACCACGTTGGCGTTGGGTGCGAGCCGTTGACCCACGAAGGCCTGCCGCGCCGCGCCGGGCAGCGTGGCCGCGGCCTCGAATGCGTCCAGCGCGCTCCATGGATCGGTGAACAGAGTCGGGCCTTCCGCCTCGAAGCGCGCGTCGAATTCGCGAGCCAGCCAGTTGAGGGCGGCGCGGAGCGGCCGCCGCCAGGCCTGGGAGGTACCCGGCGTCACGCGGTCGCCGCAGTTGGAGCGCCAGCGTTCCACGCCATGGGCGCAGCTCCAGGCCGACGGCTCGACCAGCAGGGCCTCACGCACCGGTGGCTGCCGGGCAAGTATCGACGCGAAGTTCTCCACGCGCACCTCCGCGTCCCCTGCCAGTACCGTCAGCGCGCGAGCCAGTGCCATCTCGCCAAACTTGTGGTGGTGGCCAAAAGTCTCGCCGTCGGTGGCAAGGCTGGACAGGGAGAATCCATGCTGGGGAAAATCATGCGCCAGCGCGCGGGCCAGCAGGTCGCCATCCTGGAGCAACGTCCCGAACGCCACGCCTGACGCCAGGGCGCCGTCGTAGGCAAACAGCGCAATCTCGCGCCCGCCGCCGGCGCTGAACCGCAGCGGCTCGCCGTTGGCGGGCGGTTGTTCCACCTGGTGCGGCGACACGATCGTGAACTTGATCCCCTGCTCGGCGAGTACTACCAGCGTTTCCTCATCCACCGCCGCTTCGGGCATCCAGAATCCCTCGGGCTCGCGGCCAAAGCGACGACGAAAGTCGGCCAATCCCCACCGGATCTCCATCGCCTTGTCGCGACGCGACGCGAGCGGCAGGATCACATGGTGGTACGGCATGGCGATGGCATTGCCGTGTCCGCCGAGGCGCTGGGCGCTCTCGGCGTCGCCCCGTAGCATGGCCGCGTACGCATGCGGCGCGTTCGGTTCCAGCCACCGCAGTAGCGTGGGGCCGGCGTCGAAGCTCATGAAAGAATACAGATTGATGCGCCGGATTTCGTTGCCCGACGAATCCAGCAGCCGCGCCTCGCCACACGGTTCGTAGCACTCGCTGGCGATGCGCGTATTCCAGTCGTGAAACGGCGCGGCACTCGCTTCCACTTCCACCCTGCCGAGCCAGGGATTCTCGCGCGGCGGCTGGTAGAAATGGCCGTGAACGACAACGGAGTGCATGGCGTCAGCCGGCGCCGCCCGCCCCGGCGTCACAGCCGCTGATCGGTGGGCGGGTCGTCTATGCCCCCGTCGCCCAGCATCGACGGAACGTAGTAATCCCGCACGTACTCCATCAGCATCCGCCTTCCCGTATACTGCAACCCGGCCGCCCGGATGGCGTGCTTCATGAGCTGCAGCCAACGCCGCGGCACGCCCTTGCTGTCGCGCTCGTAGTACGCCGGTACGACGTCCCGCTCCAGCAGGCGATACACCTGTTCCGCCGCCCGTGTGGCGGCCTCTGCGTCGGAGACGGTGGGTTCCTCCACCACCGACCAGCCATTATGACCATTGAATCCCTCTTCCCACCATCCATCGGCGGTGCTGAGCTGCGGGACGCCATTGAGCGCCGCCTTCATCCCGCTGGTGCCCGACGCCTCCATGGGCACGCGCGGCAGGTTCATCCAGAGGTCCACGCCCTGTACGAGTACGTGGGCCAGGTGGAGGTCGTAGTCCTCCACGAAGGCCACCCGCCCCTCGAACTGCGGGTCGCGCGTCGCCTGGTACACGCGCTGCAGGACTTCCTTGCCAAGGTTGTCGGCCGGATGCGCCTTGCCGGCAAAGACAATCTGTACCGGCCGCGCGGGATTGGTGACGATGCGCCGCAGGCGCTCCGGATCCTCGAGCAACAGGTGCGCACGCTTGTACGTCGCAAACCGCCGCGCGAAGCCGATGGTCAACGCCCCGGGGTCGAGCAGGATTCCCGCTCCCACGAGCTGCTCGGCCGCTTGTGCGCGGGACGCGAACGCCCGGCGCGCATGCTCGCGCACATACACGAGCAGCGTGTCCTTGAGTTGGCGGTGGACGCGCCAGAGCACCTCATCGTCCAGGGACAGGACCTGTTCCCACAGCAGTGGGTCGTCCCGGCGCGCATCCCAATCAACGCCCAGGTGCTGTTCGAGCATGCCCATGACCGGGTTCGCCATCCACGTGGCCAGGTGCACGCCGTTGGTGACATGGCCAATCGGCACCGCCTCCTCGCGCCGATCGGGCCAGAGGGCGCTCCACAACTGGCGAGTCACCACGGCGTGCTGCCGCGACACCGCATTCACGCGATGGCTGAGCCGGATGGCCGCGGCCGTCATGTGAAACGTGTCATCGTCGATCAGCGGATGGTGGCCCAGCATCCTGAAGGTGTCGTGATCAATGCCCAGCGCCTCCGGAATGGGCCCCGTGCAGGCCACCACCTGTGCCATATCGAACATGTCATGGCCCGCCGGCACCGGCGTGTGGGTGGTGAACACGCTGGCTGCCCGAACGTGCGCGATGGCATCGCTCAGCGACTCCCCGCCCTGGATACGCTCGCGCAGCCGTTCCAGGTGCATGAACGCGGCGTGGCCCTCGTTGGCGTGCCATACCGCCGGCGCGATGCCCAGGCTGCGCAGGACGCGCACACCGCCGACCCCGAGCAGCCACTCCTGCCGGATGCGCATCTCATACCCGCCCGCGTACAGCTTGCTGAGTAGCGTCCGGTCGTTCGGGTGATTCTGCTCAAAGTCCGTGTCCAGCAGGTACACGGATACGCGCCCGGCCCGCAGGCGCCAGGCCCGGATGAATACCTCACGGCCACACATCCGGACGGACGTGAGATACGGCTTGCCATCGGGCGATTCCACCAGCTCCAGCGCCGTGCGCTGCAGTTCGATCGGGTCGTCGCCGTCTTCCTGCCACCCGTCCGTACGTATATGCTGATCGAAATACCCCTGCCGGTACAGGATCCCGATTCCCACCAGTGGAACGCCCAGGTCGGACGCCGTCTTGCAATGATCGCCGGCCAGTACGCCCAGTCCACCGGAGTAAATCGGCACGGAGTGGTAAAAGCCGAACTCGGCGCAGAAGTACGCGATCACGCGATCCTCCTGCTCGGGGTACTCTTGCGCGAACCAGGTGGACGCCGCGGACTGTTCCGATGCGTGCCAGCGCATGACCGCGTCGTATTGCGCCAGAAAATCCGGATCGGTGGCGCACTGGGCGAGCCGCTCGGCCGACACCTCGTTCAGCAGCCGGATCGGGTCGTGCCGGGAACGCGTCCAGAGCTGCGGATCAATGACGCGGAAGAGCCCGCGTGCATCCCGGTTCCAGCTCCAGGAGAGGTTTCCCGCGACTTCGGCCAACCCGGCCAGACGCTGGGGGAGCAGCGGAAATCGTGGGGACATACCTCTTAATGTAGACTCAGTGACGCGGAATCGCGGCCCCCGCCGCCTGGGCGATGAGCTTGAGCAGTGATGGATTGTTCGCCCGCTCCCCGCGTTCCAGGCGGTCGAGCGTCTGCTCCAGCGCGAGTTGCACCCGCGCGGCCACTGACCCGTACGACGCGCGCGCCCCCAGGTAGCTCGCCACACCCAGTATCACCACCGGCGCGGCGGCCACGACCGCCGCGAAGTTGAGCACCAGGAGGATGCCTCCGGTGACCACGCCACCCGTCACGGCGCCCGCCACGCCTCCCACCGCCGCGCGCCGCGCGCCCGAAATGTCCGCGTCCAGGCGCACCAGCATCCGGCCATCCTCGGTGGGCACCACGGTGGCCCCCACACTGCTGGCCTTGGAGAGCATGTAACCGCGGCCGCCCACGTTGAACATCCGCCGCACACCGCCCTCGAAGTCGTGCCGAGGCTCCCACACGATGCGATCGGCAAACTGACGCCGGATCTGCAGCCACTCGTCCTTCTCCATCCACGTGTCCAGCGCCGTCAGGATCTCGGGCAGCGTGCCGCGTACCACCCGCTCGGCCGATACGCTGGCCGCGCCGCCCAGGAACCCGCGTCCCTCCAGCGCGCGGGGACGTGTGCGCTCCTCAGCCAGCGCCTGCCGCAAGTGTGCCGACGAGAGGCCCACTTCCTTGCCCAGCTCGACGATCTGCTGGTCCGTCATTGCTCCGGTGGTCTCCGCGCTGCGCGCCTGCAGTTCAGCCGCGCGCGCGAGCACGCGCTCCATCGCGGCGCGGTCCAGCGGGGCGGGTGGCGTGACCGATGTGTCCGGGACTTTGGAATCACTCATGGCATTTCATCATACGGGCGATGGCGAGCTCAGATTCGTCCCAGCGCCGTGGCAATCTGGCGCATCAGCGCGGCCGTCACTGCGGATGGCACGTCGAAGGTCTCGATGAATTTCGCCTCCGGGTTGCCGGCAGGAGCAGCCACGCCGGCCTGCGCCAGGTAGAAGCGCATGTAGCCTTCCGCCAGCTCCGGCACCGTCTGCTGCAGCAGCATCGCGCCGGCGCGTACGGCAGCGATGGGTTGCAGGGCCGCCGCCGCGCCGCTCCGCTGCTCGGCGGGGGACATGTTGTCGTTCACCGCGGACGTGGCAATGGACTGCACAATCTCGTGCGCGAAACCGTAGATCGCCTGGGCGGCGTCGGCCGGGCTGCGCGGCATGGTGACCACCACCACGTTGTGGTCGGGCGACGCATTGAGCGTGCGTCCCTCACCGCCAAGCACCAGCGACAGCACCAGCTTGCCCCCGGTCTGTCGCGTGGTGGTGAGGAAGCGCCGCAAGCGGGGGCGCACGGCGTCAAAGAGCGAATCGACAGCGGTCACCACGCCGCGCCGGGACGTCTCCTGCGCCATCCAGTAGGCGTGGTAGAACTGGCTGGACTCACTGGCTTCGGCCTGCGTGAACAACCGCAGCCACTCGCGACTCTGGGCCGTGGGAAAGAACGAATTGAGCAGCGCGTACTGCTGCCGCGCCGCGGGTTCGCGCGGCGGCACTCCGCCCGCGCGCACAAAGGCATCGATGGCCGTCGTCAGCGTGTCCCACGAGTCGAAGTACAGCGGCAGGAACTGCCCGTTGGCAATCTCCGGGTTGCGGGCCATGAGCGTGGCCAACTGGGCATGATTGGCATCCAGCCCCGTGAGCACGTGCTGTTCCGCGCGCACGGCGTCCAGCGTGTCGCGATAGCCGCGGCGGAACACCGGCACCTGCGAGACGTCGCGCGTGAGCAACGCGTAGCCATGGAGCCACAGGTCGATGTGCTCCTCGATAGTCACCGGCCACTGGCGAGTGACGGGGACCGGCGCCGACCCCGGCCGGCCCGAACCCGCGCAGCCCGTTGCGGCCGCCAGTGTGAGCGCCAGGAGCAGCCGCGATCTGATGGCGTTCACGCCTCGACCCCGGTGGAGCGTCCGCACGCCACGCAGAATTTCCAGCCCATCTCGAGCTCGGCGCCGCAGGCGCCGCAGTTCCTCACCGTCAGGTTCTGCCCGCAGTGCGGGCAGAACACGATGGTCCGGCCATGGGGCAGCGGGCCGCTGCAGTAGCGGCAGCGCGAACCCTCCACCGCGGCCGCGGCGGCCGCTGCCGTGGCAGGCGTGGAGAGGCGCACCGTCGAACTGGCGCGGTGCGGGGCGATGTCGGGGCTCGCGGCATCCGCGGCCGCGGGATCCTGCCGCTGGAGCGCGGCGGGGGAGAGGGCCACCTGCGCGGACCCGAATTCGCGAAACGCTCCGGGATCGGGGTTGGGCGACTGCAGCTCCTGCGCCAGCGCGTCGCGCATGCGGTCGTCCACGATCAGGTACCCCCGCGCGCCCGAGAGGAGCTGCATGAGCGTCAGCTCATAATCCTCGTTGGTGTCCAGCGCCAGCTCCCGCCGGAAATGCCGGTATGGCAGCAGCGTCTGGTACAGCTCGGCCACCTCGAACGGTTGCGTGAGGTAGCGCGGCTGCGTCTTGCGCACCGTCTCCGTGAGCACCGAGAACATGCGGTCCATCGCGTCCATCGCGTCCTCCACTTAGTCGAGCAGCGTCGCCTGGGCCACGGCGGGAAATGGCCGCGACGGCTTGAATCTATGCGACTCGGGAAACGGTGCCGGATCGGCGAGCAGGCGGCCGCGCCCGCGCCCGGCGGCCAGCCAGGTGTCAAAGCCCGAGGGCACGGCCCCGTCCGAGGATGATTGTTCGCGAGCCGCGCGGACCGCCAGGTCGTTGGCATACTCGTTCTGGACGTGTCCGTCGTGCCCCCGCACCCACGCCCACTGGACCTCGTGGGGTCGCACGGCCTCCACGGCCTCCTTCCAGAGCGGCAGGTTCTCGATGGCGCCGCCCTTGCGCCGCCACCCACGCTGCATCCATCCGGCCACCCACTCGCTCATGCCCTTCACCAGGTACTGCGAGTCGCTGGTGAACCTCACGCGGAAGCGGCCCCCCTTGGCCGACAACACGCGAAATGCCTCGATCACGCTCAGCAGCGCCATGCGGTTGTTGGTGGTGGCGGGTTCCGCCCGCCAGAAATCACGACGCACGATGCGCCCGTCCTCCGCGCGATACTCGATCACGCCGCCGGCACCGCCCGGGTTGTCGCCCTCCTGTCCGTTGCCCAGGCATGATTCGTCGGCGTAGATGGCCACGAGCGGGAATTGCGGCAGGATGTCGCTCATGCGTCCAGCCGCCACCGCCGCTGGCGGTCGCGCGCCTTCATCGCACCAGCTCCAGCGTATCGATCTCGTCGATGAACAACCGCAGGTGATCTCCGGTGGTCGGGTTCCGGGCCTCAATCAGTTCGCGCCTGCCGCGCAGCGAGAGCCGCTCGGGCACGACGACGTATTCCGTCCCCCGTCGGTACACGACAATCCGCGATCCGTTCGTGATCGCCCGCTCCAGCATGTCGTACTGCTGATGGTTCAACTCTGCCATGTGGCTCCCGTGCCGCCGCACCAGTCGCGTGCCAGGTGTTCGAGCACGGTGGCGGCGTGCTGCACCTGCTGTACGTCCACGTATTCCTCGGGCCCGTGGGCCAGTGCAATATCGCCTGGCCCAAAACAAATGGCCGGAATTCCGGCGGCATTCAGGATAGCGCAATCCGTCCACGCGCTCATCCCCTCCATGCGCACCGGAAGCCCCTCGCGCGTCACGGCGGCGCGCAATGCGCGCACCACCGGGGCATCCGCCGGCACGTCACTGGGGTCCTGGGCCAGCTCCACCTCGACGTCCGCCCGCAATTCGGGGCGACGCGCACGGACCCGATCACATGCCGCCGCCACCTCGGCCAGCACCTGCGCCGGAGTCTCACCGGGCATGGTGCGCCGCTCCACGCGCAGTTCGCAGCGGTCGGGATAGGTGGACATTCCCGTGCCGCCCGCGATCAACGCGGCGTGCAGCGACGCGTGGCCCAGCAGCCGGTGCACGTGCGTGGTCAGTTCGCCGGCGTCGAGTGCATCCAGCTCGGCGAGCACCAGGCCGGCGTGGCGGATGGCGTCCACTCCCACGTCGTAGCGACTGCCGTGCGCGGCGCGGCCATGAAAGGTGAGCCGCAGCCACACGAATCCGCGATGCGCCGGCATGATGGCCAGTTGCGTGGGCTCGGCCACGATGGCGGCGTCCGCGCGGATGCCGGCATCCACCAGCGCGCGCGTGCCCGCGCTCGCAAACTCCTCGTCCACGACGGCTGCCACGATGACCTCGCCATGCGTCAGCCCGTCGGCCGCGCGCGCGGCGGCGGCGCACATGGCGGCCACGCCGGACTTCATGTCCGCGGCGCCGCGTCCGTAGATCCGGCCGTCCCGCTCACGCGCCTCAAAGGGCGCGTGCACCATGCCTTCCACGCCCACCACGTCCAGGTGGCCGTTGAACATGAGCGAACGCTTACCAGGCGTGCCCACCCGGGCGATGACGTTCGGACGGCCGGGCGCCACCTCCTGGAGTTCCACCCGGCACCCCCACGCCTCGAGCACGCCGGCGAGGAGTCGTGCCGCCTCTCCCTCGCCCGGGGCCCCCGGCACCAGGGAGGGGTTCCGCGAGTCGGCGCGCACCAGCGCGCGCGTCAGCCCTGCCGCATCGCCGCGTTCGAGTCGCATTCGACCAGTCCCTCCTCATCCAGGGTAAAGGGCAACGATTCCCCCAGCGCCGTGGCGACGTGTCGCACCCGGTCTTCGGCGCCGTCACGCGCAATGATGAGCACGCATCCGCCGCCCGATGCACCAGTGGCCTTGGCGCCCAGCGCGCCGGCGGCGCGGGTCCGCTCGATGATCGTGTCAATGCGCGGCGTGGGGATGGCGGGGTGCAGCGCCCGCTGGTGTGTCCAGTGCTCAGCCACCGCCGCGCCGAGTGCATCCACGTCGCAGGCTCGGCAGGCCTCGATCATCTGCGTGGCCAGCTCGCGCATGCGCGTGAGCGCGCGCGTCACGCGCGGCTCGCCCGCGGCCCAGGCGTCGAGCACGCCGGTGATCGTGTTGCCCGAAATGCGCGACTCGCCGGTGTACACCAGGAGACAGCGGCGCTCCAACGCCTGACGCAGCGTGGGTGGCAGCGGCAGGCGTTCCACGCCGACGGCGGCCCCTTTCCCAAAGGTGAGGCCGAGCAGCCCACCGTGGGTGGCGCAGTAGTGGTCCTGCCGGCCGCCGGCTACGCCCAGGTCTTCCACCTCGATCTGGCGTCCGCGTTCGGCAATGTGCACGCGATCCAGCGGCAGGCCGCGCCACCGATCGAGCGCGCCAAGCACCGCCGCCGAAGCCGCGGAAGAACCGCCGAGTCCGGCGCCGATGGGGAAGTCACTGTGCATGTCGGCGCGCAGCAGCTGGGCAGCCCCCGCGCGCCGCAGTGCGGCGCTGATGAGCGGGGTATCAGGGTTTGCTTCTGCGCTGGTTGCACCCCCACTCGGGGCCGCCGGGTCTGGCGGCGTACGCTCCCGCAACACCACCGTGGCGTACCGCGCGATGGCCGCGGCACAGACCACACCCCCCTCGCGGTCCGCATACGGAGGTACATCCGTCCATCCGCCGCCAAAGTCCATGCGCGTGGGGGCACGCATGGCCACCACGCGGGCCATCTCAGCTCGAGTGGTCGTGCACGATGCGCCACCGCCCGTTCACGCGGCGCATTACCAGCGATGTGGGACCGCGGGCGACGATGGAATCACCCCGCGTGAGGACGTACCACGCAATCGTGTTCACCACATCGGGAGCGAGGAGGTCCACTTCCACGTCCTGGAAGTGCAGTGAATCGCGCTGCGCCCCGGGGGCAAAGCGGGCGGCGTACACGGCGCGGATGGCGTCCACCCCGTGGAGCACGCGCGTGCTGGTGATGAACGTGGTGCCCGAGTCGGGCAGGTAGTCGGAGATGAACTCATCCAGGTTTCCGGCATCCCACGCACCGGCGCCATGATCGAGCACGGCAAAGATTTCGCGGCGTACCATGGCCGGATCCTGCGTCGTCGCGGCCGGCTTCACCGCCAGCCGTGCCAGGCTGAACCACGCAACCACCACGAGGACGAGCAGCAGGATCAGGTGGCGCGGCCGGAACACGGGGGGCTTCGTGATCAGCGCTTCCGCGCCGAGGACTTGCCGGCGGACTTGCTGGCGGACTTGGTGGCGGTCTTGTGCCCGGACTTCTTCGCAGCGGGCTTCTTTGAAGTCGACTTGGCGGCGGTGGACTTCTTGTGCGCCGTCTTGCCGGCGGCTTTGCTGGCGGCCGGCTTGCCTGTCTTCTTATGGGAAGACTTCGCAGTCGCGGACTTCTTTGCCGCCTTGGCCGGCTTGGCGTCGTGAGGCATGAACACCTTGGACGGCGGCTTCGGTTTGCGCGGCGGGTGCAGCTTGGCGAATGCCGCCGCGGCGAGCTCCGCCGCATGCGCGGCCTGGGCGCGCACCAGCGCGGCCTTGTCCGCGGCAATGCGCGTGGCGGTTGGCCGGCTACGCTCCGACGGCGACCGCCGTGAGTGCGCCGCTTCGGCCTCGCGCAACAACTTGTCGGCTTCGTCCTGCGTCATCTGCCCGCGCCGCACCATGAATGCCGTGAGGTCGCGCGCGCTCTCGATGGCGAAACCCGCAATGCCGGCGCCAGCGCTGATCACGTCCTTCATGGCCGCCGCCACCTGACTGCCGGCTTCGCGGCTGATCTGCTGCGCCTTCTCAGTCAGTTCGGCAAGGGTGTCGCGGGCGTCGGCGCGGTGTCCGGGTCCTCGGCGCGGTGCGCCTGCCTGAGGTGCCGCGTCGCCGCCTGCAGGTCCCGATTGCACAGAATCCGGCATTAGTTACGTCCACCAGGTTCAAGCTTGGAAGTAGGGGGCCACTTCGCCCCGAAACGTTTGATGGTCCCAGGTGCGCACGCTAAGTTCGCGGGCATGGGGGTCCGTAGAGGGAGAGGCAGAGTGCGCGGCAAGTATATGATTTTTCGACAGCTATGCAAGGAGTGGGGACCCGGCGCGGGGCAGGGTTTCCCGCCGCGAACATCCGCGTGCGACGACTGATAATACGGCCAATATAGCGCCACTACAAGGCCATTATATGCTCAAGAACATCAAAATCCTCGACTTGTCGCGCGTCCTCGCCGGCCCGCTGTGCTCCATGCTGCTCGCCGACCTTGGCGCTGACGTCATCAAGGTGGAGCGGCCGGGCTCCGGCGATGACACCCGAGGCTGGGGGCCGCCCTTCGACGAACGGGGTGAAAGCGCCTACTACTTGTCCGTGAACCGGAACAAGCTCAGCGTGGCGGGAGACCTGGACCGGCCCGAGGATGTGGCGCTCGTGCACCGATTGATGGCAGACGCCGATGTCGTGCTGGAGAACTACCGGCCCGGCGCGCTCGCGCGTCGCGGGCTGGATGTCACGGCCATGCTGGCCGAGCATCCTCGGCTGGTCTGGTGCACGATCACCGGGTTCGGGCTGGAGAGTGCGCGACCGGGGTACGACTTCGTCGTGCAGGCGGAGTCGGGGTGGATGGCCATCACTGGCGAGCCGGACGGTGATCCAATGAAGGTGGGGGTGGCCCTGGTGGACGTGGTGACCGGCAAGGACGCGGCCATTGCCATCCTCGCGGCCTTGTTCGAGCGAGAGCGGACGGGTGCCGGGCGGCATGTCGCGGTCTCGCTGCATGCCAGCGCCGTGGCATCGCTGATGAATGTGGCCCAGAACGCGCTGGTGTCGGGCGCGCAGCCCACCCGGTGGGGGAACGGGCATCCCAACCTGGTGCCATACCAGCTTTTTCACGCGGTTGACCAGCCGGTGGTGATTGCCGTAGGGAATGACGCGCAGTGGCGCGCGTGCGCCGGCGCGCTGGGGCTCGACGCGTTGGCAACCGACGCTGAACTGGCCACCAACGCGGGGCGGGTGACGCATCGCGACCGGCTGGTGGGAGCGGTGGCCGAGCGCGTGCGCACGCGGCCCGCGGCGCACTGGGAGCAGGTTCTGGCGGCGGTGGGGGTGCCGAGCGGGGTGGTGCGTCCGGTGCTCGATGTGCTGCGCGACCTGCCTGGGGCGTCCGCACTCACGGGGATGCCGTCCAGCGTGGGCGGGACGGTGCGGCGTCCACCCCCGAAACTGGACGAGCACGGGGCGTTGATCCGGGCGCACGGGTGGGCGGCGTTCGCCCGATGACCCGGCGTTCCCGAGCATCAGCCGAAGGTCGTGGGGAGGTCAGGCTGACCGTGGGAGGGGCGTTACTTCGCCATCGTGGGGCTCGTCTTTCCAGCGTGGTACCCGTGGGGGTTGGCGGCGCGGGTGACGCTCCCTGTTCGATACAGGGAAAGTGGGTTACTGTAGGGTCGTGAAAACGACGGATGCCATTGCCGCCAACGTTGATCAGGATGCCTCGGATCAACTGGTCATTCAGGAGGTGCTTGCGGGTCACCGCGACGCCTTTCGGTTGCTGATTTCGCGGTACAGCGACCCGTTGTATCGGCATGCGTTATGCATGACGGGGAGTCCAGACGTCGCGGAAGACGTGCTGCAGCTCTCCTTCATCAAGGCGTACCAGCACCTGTCCGAGGTGCGGGGTCGGTTTGACGCCTGGGTGTTTCGGATTGTGGCGAATGGGTGCAAGGACTGGCTGAAGAATATTCGGCGGTCGCATTTGAGCTACGAGGAGGATGACCAGCCCTCGCAGCAGGCGACCCCTGACGAGGAGTTGGACCGGACGGAACTTCGCTCGGATCTGGATCGTGCGCTGGCGTCGCTCCCGGCATCGTTGCGGGAGGCCTTCATCATGAAGCACGTGGAGGGGCGATCGTACGAGGAGATGGCGGATTTGCTGGGGACAACCGTAGGGGCGTTGAAGATGCGCGTGCACCGGGCTCGCGAGGCGCTCCAGGCCTTACTCGAGGAGAAGTACGCCTGACCATGCACGAAGACCTGAGTTCCGACGCCGGGCTCGTACGCGACGGCCGCAAGCGGCCTGCACCGGAAGGGCCGGCGCGTCCACTCGTAGATCGTGAAGTACCGTTGGGTCCGCAGGCGGATCGCCCCCTCGCCGCGGCCGTACATGCGTGGTTGGATGGGGAGCTGCCGGAGGCGGCCGTGCGCAAGACTGAATCTTCCAAGGACGTAGAATTCTGGCGGGCGTTGGACACCGAGATGGCGCGTGTGCGCCGCCTGCGGACGCCGCAGCACGTCGAGGCGCAGATCATGGCCGCGCTGCCGACGCATGCGCCGGCCGCGGCGATCTCGCCCTGGTACCGCCGCGAATTCGTGATCACGCCGGCCACGGCCCTGCTGGTTGGCGCCGCCCTGGTGGCGGCCGGTTCCATCGTGACCGCACTGCTCGTGCGCTGACGGCTTCGTCGGCACACGCACGGACAGGCGGTCGGGATCCCTCGCGAACCCGGCCGCCTGTCTCATACCGGGGCCTCCATGCATGAGCACACACGTATAGCCGAGCAGATTCGCCGGGCCTCGCATGGGCCGGCGTGGCATGGCCCGTCGCTGGCCGAGGTCCTGGACGACATCACCACGGACGAAGCGATCGCGCGCCCGGTGCCCGACGCTCACAGCATCTGGGAACTTGTCGGCCATCTCACCACATGGACCCATGCGGTGGCCAGGCGACTCGAGGACGCCGGATTCGATCCGTCGGAACCAGAGAACTTTCCGCGGGTTCGCGATGCGTCGCCTCGCGCATGGGCGGCGGCGTGTGATCGCGTCCTGGATGCACATGAGGAGCTGGCGGCCGCGGTGGAGCGGGGCGCCGGCGGCGACCTCGACGCGGAGGTGCCGGGCCGCGGCTATCCCCTGCATGTCATGCTCAGCGGGGCCGCCGAGCACACCGCGTATCACACCGGGCAGATTGCCGTGCTGAAGCGCGCGCTGGGCACCGGCGCCAAGTGAGCGGGGTTCGCTACCTCGCGCTCGGGGATTCGTACACTGTCGGTGAGGGTGTGGGAGCTGGAGCAGGGTGGCCTGCGGTGCTCGCCGGGCTGCTGCGCGCACAGGGCGTGCCCATGGACGAACCCCAGGTCATTGCGCGCACGGGCTGGTCGTGCGAGGAACTGGAGCGGGCCATCGACGCGGCGCTTCCGTCCGGGCCCTACCCGCTGGTGTCGCTGCTTATCGGCGTGAACGACCAGTACCGGGGGGCCAGCGCGGAAGCGTACGGGCGTCGGTTTGAGGCGTTGCTTGGCCGTGCCGCCGAGTTCGCCGGCGATCGCACCGGACGCGTCGTGGTGCTCTCGATTCCCGACTGGGGGGTGAGTCCCTTTGCCGAGGGCCGCGACCGGGCCGCCATCGCTCGCGGCATCGATGCCTTCAACGCCACCAACCGGGCTGTCACAATCCGGCACGGCGCGCGCTACGTGGACATCACGGCCAGTTCGCGCGCATGGAATGCGTCGCGGCACTTCGTGGCCGATGGGCTTCATCCAGCCGGGGCGGTGTACGCCGAGTGGGCAAACCTGGTGCTGGGAGCCGCGGCCGCCGCGCTTCGTGTCTAGGCGACGGGCGTTCTACAGATCGTGGCGGAGCACCACCTGGTCCACCCCGGGCCGGTAGTAGTCGGGAATGCGGGCAATCTCCGTAAATCCGTATTGCTCCAGCAGCGCCACCGCAGCGGCAAACGCCGCATCCGCGGGCCACTCCGCCACCACGAACCGCGCGCCCATGGCACGCAGCACATCGCACGCGCGCGCCACCAGGTGCGGATCGTTGCCCAGCAGGAGGCGAATCCTTCCCGCGCCGCTCGCGCCCGCGACCAGCCCGACCAGGGCCAGCGCGGTGGCCGCGCCGCCGTGCTCCGTCCACACGGCCACGCACTCATCTGACCCACCATGTACAGCCTGCTCCAGCAGCTCGACGGCCGGTGCCAGGTAGGGCGTCCCGCCCAGCGCCGATTCGACGAGCGCCCGCGCCAGGGGTGGCATGGGGTCAGATGTGGATGGCGCGTCCCAGCGTGGCCAATGCCGCTTCCTTGGTGGCTTCGGAGAGCGTTGGATGCGCGTGCACCGTGATCCCGATGTCCTCGCTTGACCCGCGGTACTCGAACGCGAGTACGATCTCCGCGATCAGTTCCGAGGCGTTGGGACCAATGATGTGGCAGCCGAGCAATTCGTCGGTGCGCGCGTCGGCCACGAACTTCACGAAGCCTGACGCCTCGCCCATGGAGCGTGCCCGCCCGTTGGCGGAGTAGGGAAACTTGCCGGTGCGGTACTCGCGGCCCGATTCCTTCACCTCACGTTCGCACAGGCCCACCGAGGCGATCTCGGGCCAGGTGTATACCACTGCCGGAATGGACTTGTAGTGCATGTGCACCGGCTTACCCGCCATCACCTCGACGGCCACCACGCCCTCTTCCTCCGCCTTGTGCGCCAGGAGCTTGCCGCCAACGCAATCCCCAATCGCATATACGTTGGGCAGGCTGGTGCGCATCTGGTCATCCACGAGCACCTCACCACGCTTGCCCAGCTTGAGGCCGAGCGCCGCGGCGTCCACGCCGGTGAGCACGGGCTTGCGGCCCACGGACACGAGCACGTAGTCGCCTTCCAGCGTCTCCGCCTTGCCATCCTTCTCGATGTCCACCAGGACGCGCTTGCCCTCGCGGCGGCCTCCCGTCACGCGCGTGCCCGGGCGGAGTTCCAGCCCCTGCTTCCGGAAGGTGCGATCGGCTTCCCTGATGACCTCGTCGTCCATGCCCGGCAGGATGGTGGGGAACAGCTCCACCACCGTGACCTTGGCGCCCAGCCGCCGCCAGACGGAGCCGAGTTCCAGGCCAATCACCCCGCCGCCAATCACGATCAGGTGCTTTGGTACTTCCGGGATCCTGAGCGCGCCCACGTTGCTGAGCACACGGTCCTCGTCGTACGGCAGGAAGGGAAGCTGCACGGGCACCGAACCCGTGGCGATGATGACATGCCGGGCCTGGATCTCCGCCGAGCGGCCGTCGGCGGCGTCCACCGCGACGACGTTGCCGGGCTTGAGCGTGCCACGACCGCGGGCCCACGCCACCTTGTTCTTGCGGAACAGGAACTCGATGCCCTTGGTGTTCTGGCCCACCACTTCGTCCTTGCGCTTCAGCATGCGGGCCAGGTCCAGCTTCACCTCGCCAGTGAGCACGCCATGGTCGGCGGCGTGGGTGCGCGCAAATTCATAATGCTCGCTGGAGCTGAGCAGGGCCTTGGATGGAATGCACCCGACGTTCACGCAGGTGCCGCCCAGGGTCTGGTCCATCTCGATGCAGACGGCGGAGAGGCCAAGTTGCGCGGCGCGAATGGCGGCCACATAGCCGCCCGGGCCGCCGCCGATGATGGCGACATCGGCTTGGTTCGGGGCAAGGTCAGTCATGTCATTCGTGGAAGTTGGTGCCGGGGCCCGCGCGGCGAGTGCCGCCGGTCAGTCGATCAGCATGGCCCCGGGTTCTTCGATCAGTTCCTTGACGCGCACCAGGAACAGCACGGCCTGCTGTCCGTCCACCGCGCGGTGGTCGTAGGTGAGCGCGATGTACATCATGGGCCGTATCACCACCTGGCCGTCCACGGCCACGGGGCGGTCCTGCATCTTGTGCAACCCCAGGATGCCTACCTGCGGGTAATTCAGGATGGGCGTGGACTGCAGCGACCCGAAGACGCCGCCATTCGTGATCGTGAATGTGCCACCCGTGAGGTCGTCCATGGTCAGCTTGGAGCTGCGCGCGCGGTCGGCCACTTCGTTCATGGTACGGGCGATGTCCACCAGCCCCATGCGGTCCACGTCCTTGAGGTTCGGCACCACCAGGCCGGCCTCCGACGCCACCGCGATGCCCATGTTCACATAGTGCTTGTAGACGATCGTGTCGCCCTCGATCTGCGAATTCACTATCGGGTAGGCCTTGAGGGCCTGGCAGGCCGCCTTCACGAAGAAGGGCATGAATGAGAGCTTGACGCCGTACTGCTCCTGCACCCGGTCCCGCAGGTGCGAACGGAGGGACACGACAGCGCTCATGTCCACTTCATTGAACGTGGTGAGGTTGGCGGTGGCGTGCTGGGCCTGAAGCAGGTTCTCGGCGATGCGCCGGCGGCGCGTGGTCATCTTCTCGCGCGTCTCGCGTGGGCCGTCGGCCGGGTGGAGCGCGGGTGGCGCCGGCGCCGGCGCCGGCGGGGCGGCAGGACGTGCAGGTGCGGCGGGCGCGGGTTGGGCTGGTGCCGCTGCGGGAGCGGCGGCCAGCGCATCCACCACGTCGGGCTTGCTGACAACGCCGCCCAGTCCCGTGCCCTTGACGGAAGACGTATCGAGCCCGGACTCCGTGGCCAGGCGTTGCGCCGCCGGTGAAACGCGCGGGGGCGCGGCCGGTGCGGCCGCAGCCGCGGCTGATGGTGTCGGTGCATCAGCCGGCTTGGTGGGCTGTCTGGCGGGCGCCGGACTGGGAGTCGCGGGAGCGGGTGCCGATGCCGCGGGCTTTGGCTCGGTCGCCGGCTTGACGGCCGCGGCGCCCTTGGCCGACTCGTCGATGTTGGCCAGCACGTCGTCCACATGGACGGTGTCACCTTCGGCGTGGAGCTGCTTGGTCAGCACGCCGCCGCCCAGTGACGGGACCTCCACGGTGATCTTGTCGGTTTCGAGTTCGACAATCGTGTCGCCCGGAGCCACGACATCGCCCTCGGCCTTGAGCCAGCGGGAGACGATGGCTTCGGTGATCGATTCGCCGAGTGGGGGGACCTTGATGGACGTCATTTCTGGTGTCGGTTCGGGACCGTCATTTCGCCGCGCGCCGAGTCCAACCCGTGCATATTTCAACTACTGGCCACCGGGTCACGCGGCATCGGCCGCTCACGTCTGGAATATAACCGCAGGGGATACCGTTGCGAGCACTGACCATCTCGGCGCACGGCGGGCTGGACCAGCTTGAAGTGCGCGACGACCTGCCCGAGCCCCAGCTTGGCGCGCCCACTGACGTGCGGGTGCGCGTGCAGGCCGCGGCGTTGAATCACCTGGACCTGTTCGTGATTGAGGGGCTGCCCGGCGTGACCATCAGGCCGCCCTGGGTGGTGGCGGGTGACGCCGTGGGCGTGGTGGAGCAGGTGGGCACGGAGGTCACGCGGGTGCGCGCTGGCGACCGCGTGGTGATCAACCCTGGCATCAGCGACCGGACCTGCGTGTACTGTCGCGATGGCGAGCAGTCCTTGTGCCTCAGGTTCGGCATCCTGGGCGAGCATCATCCCGGTACCGCCGCGGAATTCGTGGTGGTGCCGCAGCACAATGTGCGGACGATTCCGGTGGACGTTCCCACGCCCGAGGCTGCGGGCTTCACGCTGGCCACGCTCACCGCCTGGCGCATGCTCATGACGCGCGCGCAGGTGCGTGAGGGGGAGCGCGTGCTGATCTGGGGCGCCGGTGGCGGTGTGTCCACGGCCGCGTTGCAGATCTGCAAGCGGGTGGGCGCGGAGGTGTGGGTGGCGTCCAGCAGCGAGGCGCGGCTGGCGCGCGCGCGGGAGCTGGGCGCGGACCATGGGCTCAACTACAACACGCAGGACGTAACGCGGGAGATACGTGCCGCCACGGGGAAGGCGGGCGTGGACGTGGTGGTGGAGAACGTGGGCCGGGCGACGTGGAAGCATTCCCTGGGCGCGCTGGGCAAGCGCGGGCGCCTGGTGACCTGTGGCGGGACGACGGGTCCGATCGTGGAGACCGACGTGCGGCGGTTGTTCTGGAACCAGTGGTCCATCCTGGGATCGACCATGGGGAACGACGCCGAGTTTGACGCCGTGGTGGAGCAACTGCGGGCCGGGCGGCTGCTGCCGCCGGTGGATGGCGTGTGGCCGCTGGCGCGGGGGCGCGATGCATTTGCCCGGCTGCAGAGCGGGGGACAGTTTGGAAAAGTGGTATTGGAAATCTGACCGGGACGGGGCGTGCATAAGTCGCCATGCCCCAAGCGGTTAGCAGGTGGTCAATCGGTTGATTTTCGCCCCCCGGACTGTTAGCTTTCGGGGTCGTCTTTCCGCCGTATTTCCGACCCATCCCACCCTCTCAAAATGACCGCTCCCAACAACCGCGAACGCATCCTGCCGCGCCTCATTGACGAGGAGCTCAAGGAGTCGTTCATCAACTACTCGATGAGCGTCATCGTCTCGCGCGCGCTGCCCGACGTGCGTGACGGGTTGAAGCCGGTGCACCGGCGCGTGCTCTACGCGATGAACGAGCTGGGGCTGGTGCCGGGGCGGCCATACAAGAAATCAGCAACGGTGGTAGGCGACGTCCTGGGCAAGTACCACCCGCACGGCGACGCCAGCGTCTATGACGCGCTGGTGCGCATGGTGCAGAGTTTCTCGTTGCGCAATCCGCTCATCGATGGCCAGGGGAATTTCGGCTCGGTGGAAGGCGATCCGGCGGCGGCATATCGATACACGGAAGCCCGCCTTACGCCGATTGCCATGGAGATGCTGGCGGACATCGACAAGAACACCGTCGATTACGTGCCGAACTTTGACGACCGGCTGCAGGAACCCTCGGTGCTGCCGTCCGGGTTCCCCAACCTGCTCGTGAACGGCTCGTCCGGCATCGCGGTGGGCATGGCCACCAACATCCCGCCGCACAACCTGCGCGAAGTGGTGAGCGCGCTGCTCCACCTGATCGAGCATCCCGACGCGACGATCACCGACATCCGGAAGCACATCAAGGGCCCGGATTTTCCCACCGCCGGCTTCATCTACGGCCGGCAGGGCATCAAGGACTACCAGGAGACGGGCCGTGGCCGCATCGTCATGCGCGCGCGCGCCGTTATTGAAGAAAAGGAATCCTCCAGCAAGTCGCAGATCGTCATCACCGAGATTCCCTACCAGGTGAACAGCGCCAAGCTCATGGAGGACATCGCGGGCCTGGTGCGCGACAAGAAGCTGGAGGGCATCAGTGACCTGCGGAATGAGTCAGACCGCGAAGGCCTGCGCATCGTCGTCGAGCTCAAGCGCGATGCCATTCCGCGCGTGGTCCTGAACCAGCTCTACAAGCACACACAGTTGCAGGCCACGTTCGGGGTGATCATGCTGGCGCTGGTGCCCGACGCCGTCACGGGGCGCCTGGTGCCGAAGATCATGCCGATGAAGGAGGTGCTGGTGCACTACATCGAGCACCGGCACAACGTGATCGTGCGGCGCGCGCAGTTTGAGCTGGACAAGGCGCAGGAACGCGAGCACATCCTGGAAGGCCTCAAGATTGCCGTCGACAACATCGACGCCGTGATCAAGGTCATCCGCGCGGCGGCCGACACGCCGTCGGCAAACGCCGAGCTGCAGCGTCGGTTCAAGCTCTCCGAACGGCAGGCCGAGGCCATCCTGAACATGCGACTGGCCAAGCTCACCGGGCTGGAGATCGAGAAGCTGGAGGAGGAGCTGCGCGAAGTGCTCGCCATCATCGCGGACCTCACGGCGCTGCTCGGGTCGCGCCCCAAGCGCATGGCGCTGATGCGGGAAGAGCTGAGCCACGTGGCCGACAAGTTCGGCGACGCGCGCCGCACGGAGATCACGAGCGACGAGGGCGAGTTCACCATCGAGGACCTGATTGCCGAGGAAGACATGGTGGTCACCATCTCGCACTCGGGCTACATCAAGCGCACGGCGGTCTCCACCTACCGGCGGCAGCGGCGGGGTGGCAAGGGGGGCACGGGGTCGGGGCTCAAGGATGAGGATTTCGTGGAGCACCTGTTCATCGCGTCCACGCATGACTCGCTGCTCTTCTTCACCGACGACGGGCGCGTCTTCTGGCTCAAGGTGCACGAGCTGCCGCAGGCGGGACGCGCCGCCAAGGGCAAGCCGGTGGTGAACCTGATCAACGTGTCGCCGGATACGCGCATCCAGGCCACGCTGGCCGTCCGCGATTATCCCGAGGACAAGTACCTCGTATTCGCCACGCGTGGCGGCACGGTGAAGAAGACCACGCTGTCGCAGTACGCCAACCAGCGCTCCAACGGGCTGAAGGCCATCAAGATCGAGGAGGGCGACGCGCTGATGGACGTGCAGGTGACGGACGGGAACAACGACATCGTCCTCGCCACCCGGCACGGCCTGTCCATCCGCTTCCATGAACGCGACGTGCGCCCCATGGGCCGCGATACCACCGGCGTCAAGGGCATTGAGCTCGGCGCCGACGACGTGGCGGTGGGGATGGTGATCGTGAAGCGCGACGCCAACCTGCTGGTGGTCACCGAGCGCGGACTGGGCAAGTGCTCGCCCATTGACGACTACCGCGTGCAGCGGCGCGGCGGCAAGGGGATCATCACCGTGCACCGCACCGACAAGACGGGCGACGCGGTGAGCATCAAGGAAGTGCTGCCAGACGATGAGTTGATGCTCATCACCCGGCAGGGCGTGATCATCCGCATGCCGGTGAAGGGCATCCGCGTGGCGGGCCGGAATACGCAAGGCGTGCGCCTGGTGGAGCTGGAGCCGACCGACCTGGTGCGCGACGTGGCGCGCGTAGTGCCGGAAGAGGAAGGCGACGAGGCCGCCGCGGGCGACGACGGAGGTGAGGGCGAGCCCGTGGGTGCTGACGAGGAAGAGTAGGCGTCATCCACGACCACCGAGGGGTCCGGTGCCACGCGGCGCCGGACCCCTCGGCGCGTCCGTCCTCAGCGCATCCACAGCCTGGGCAGCTCGGTGGAAATTGTGTAAACACTCATTCCGGCCATGGCCACCGCCACCAGCACGCCGGTGACGGTGAGCCAGCGGGCGTGGCGGTAGCCGGCCGGCATCAGGCGCCGGTGATGCGCCGCCACCAGCACCACCGCCAGCCCCACGGGCAGCACCAGCGCGTTCAGCGCACCCACCGCAATGAGCGTGCGCACCGGCTTGCCCACCACGAGAAACACCGCGGTACTCACCACGATGAACGCGATCACCAGTCGGTTCCAGTGGCGGTCGCACCACGGGTGCAGTGAGCGGAGGAAACTCACGGACGTGTACGCCGCGCCCACCACCGACGTGATGGCCGCGGCCCACATCACGAGGCCGAACAGCCGATAGCCCAACTGGCCGATGGCGAGCCGGAACACGGACGCGGGCGGGTTGGCCGGATCCAGCGTAAAACCGCGCGCGACGACACCCAGCACCGCCAGGAACAGCAGCACGCGCATGAGCGAGGCCACGCCAATGGCCAGCACCGACGACCGCGTGGCTTCCGCTCGCGAGGCGAGCCCGGTGACCCCGGCGTCGAGCAGGCGGTGCGCGCCGGCAAAGGTGATGTATCCACCTACCGTGCCACCCACGAGGGTGACGATCGTGAATGTATTCATATGTGTCGGCAACACCGTGCGCACGGCCGCCTGCGCCAGCGGCGGGTGCGCGGTGATGGCCACGTACAGCGTCAGGCCCACCATCACGAACCCCATCGCCTGGGCGAACCGGTCCATGGCGCGCCCGGCGTCGCGTGCGACAAAGATGCCGATGCTCCCGACGGCGCTGATGAGCGCTCCCACCCAGACGGGCAGGTTGAGGAGCGCGTTGAGACCGAGCCCCGTGCCGGCGATGTTCCCGATGTTGAACGCCAGCCCCCCGGCGGCCACCAGCGCGGCCAGCACCCACCCCAGCCCCGGCAGCAGGGCATTCCCCAGGTCCTGCGCCCGCTGGCCACTTGCCACGAGCACCTGCCACACATTGAGCTGGGCCACGAGGTCCACCACCACCGACACGAGGATGGCGAACCCGAAGCTCGTGCCCAGTTGCGCCGTGAATACCGCCGTCTGCGTGAGGAAGCCGGGTCCGATGGCCGACGTGGCCATCAGGAAGGCGGCGCCGATGAGCACCGTACGGAGGGAGCGCGACTGGGGGGTGGGATCCGCGTCGTTCATGGAGTGGTTGGCTTGGGGCGGGATGGCGGCCACATAAAAACCGGAGCACCCAGGTTGCGCCAAGATGGCCTGGCAGCGCCGGGCGCGGCAGGGGCAAGTTGCGCTTTACCGCAGTGCGTCTCACGCGTATCTTGGCTCGACTCTGATGCCACGCTGACTTGTCCCCACCCGCGCGCCCCAGCCATCCCTCCCGGCGGAGCTCCATCTCGCTTGAAGTCGTCCGCGATTCCATAGCGAGTCGGACTGACCTGGGTGAGACTCTGACTCGTGCCGCTGCCGAGGCGCATCGCGAAGCCATCCTCTGGCAGCGCTGGGTGCGGTACGTGGGCGTGGTGCTGGCCGTGCTGGTCACGCTGCTGTTCGGGTCGGCGCCCCGCGACGCCACGCTCTTGCCCACGCTGCTGCTGACCGTGGTGTACATCGGTGTGGTGGCGGGCACGTCGTGGTGGGTGAAGCGCTCCCAGGGCGGCGTACTGCCGCCCCTGCTGCCGTCGTTGCTGGTCACGGCCGACCTGGGCGTGATGGCCGGGTTCTTTTACCTGGGGAGCGTGGGGCAGGCGCACCATCGCCTGTTGCTGGTGGGGTTGCTCGAAGTGGTGCTCTCGGTGTTTTACTTCGGGCGCGTGCTGGGGAGCTACGCCGCGGGGCTCACGGTGGCGGTGTTTGTCGGGATGGAACTGGTGGCGCCACCCTTCACGGCCGGCCCACAGCCGCCCGCCGAGAAGGTGGCGCTGACCGCGCTCGTGTTCGCGGTGGTGGCGAGCATCGTGATCCTGGTGCTGGGCAGCTTCCGCGCGCGCATGGACGAGTTGCGCCTGTTCTGCCTGCTGGTGGAGGAGGGTGAGTTGTCGGCCAAGCTGGCGGCGACCAAGGCGCCGCACCCGGACGACCTCACGCTGCTGGCCCGGAGCTTCGAGGCCATGCGCGACCGGCTGGCTGAGCAGATCGGGACCGACCCGCTCACGGGGTGCGTGAACCGGCGCGCGCTGGAAAATCGGCTGCGCAGCGACTGGCGCCTGGCCAAGCGCCGAGGGTCTCATGTGGCGGTGGTGGCCATTGACCTTGACCACTTCAAGATGATCAACGATTCGCGCGGCCACCCGGTGGGGGACGTAGTGCTGCAGCAACTGGCCGGCATCATGAAGGGCACGGCGCGCGAGACGGATACGGTGGCGCGCACCGGCGGCGATGAATTCGTGATCGTGCTGCCCGACACGGGGTGGGAGGGCGCCGTGGCGTTCGCGGAGCGGCTGCGGCGCGAGGTACAGGAGCACGCCTTTGGCACCGAGGCGGCGCCCGTGGCGGCCACGGTGTCCGTCGGGGTGGCGCTGGCCCGTGGGACCGACCCCATCTCCCCCGAGGTGCTGCTCCATGAGGCCGATCGGTCGCTCTACAAGGCGAAGACGAGTGGTCGCAACCGGGTGTATTCCTGATATCATATGCCGTACCGATGCCAGAATCCGCGCTGATCACGCTTGACGAGCTGCGCCGCGCGGCGGCGGTGCTGGCTCCCGTGGCCGTACGCACGCCGCTGCTCCCTTGCGAGGCGCTGGGTGACGGTGTCTGGCTCAAGCCGGAGATGCTGCAGCGGGGCGGGGCGTTCAAGTTTCGCGGCGCGTACAACTACCTGGCCGCCATGCCGGCGGAGGCGCGCGCGCGTGGCGTGATTGCCCCGTCGTCCGGCAACCACGCGCAGGCCGTGGCGCTGGCGGCGCGGCTGTTCGGCGTGCCGGCCACCGTGGTGATGCCCACCACGGTCACCGCGCCCAAACGCGCGGGCGCCGAACGCCTGGGGGCGCGCGTGGAACTCGCCGGGACCACCACGGCACACCGCATGGACCGCGCGCTGGAGCTGGCGCAGGCCACGGGCGCCAGAGTCGTGCCGCCGTATGACGACCGGACGATCATCGCCGGTCAGGGCACGGTGGGCCTCGAGATCACGGCCGACCTGCGCGATGTGCGGACGGTGCTGGTGCCGGTCGGCGGCGGCGGCCTGAGCGCGGGGGTGGCCACGGCCGTCAAGCTCTCGGCGCCGCACGTACGCGTAATTGGCGTGGAGCCGGCCAGCGCGCCCAAGCTCTCGCGCGCCCGCAAGGCGGGCCATCCCGTGCGGCTGGA
The DNA here is from genome assembly GCA_035700805.1 of Gemmatimonadaceae bacterium. Taxonomy (GTDB): domain Bacteria; phylum Gemmatimonadota; class Gemmatimonadetes; order Gemmatimonadales; family Gemmatimonadaceae; genus JAGWRI01. The sequence goes on from DASSOG010000008.1 coordinate 51,465, forward strand.
GCGCACCTCGGGCCTGGCCGACGGGTTGCTGGCCGTGGAGGTGGGCCACCTGCCCTTTGCGCACCACCAGCGGTACATCGACGAGGTGGTGATGGTGGACGATTCGCACCTGGCGGCCGCCGTGCGCCTGCTGCTGGACCGCGCGAAGCTGGTAGCCGAGCCCAGCGGCGCCATCACCGTGGCGGCACTGCAGGCCGGGCTGGCGCACGCGGAGGGCCCCACGGTGTGCGTGTTGAGCGGGGGCAACGTGGAATGGCCGGGGCTGCTCCAGTTGCTGGGCTCGGCATGACTGGTGACCGCACGCATTTGACGGCGCACAGCCCGCGCGGCAGCTTTTCCGCATGAAGCGCTGCCCAAGCTGCCGTACCACGTACGGCGACGACGCCCAGTTCTGCACCAAGGACGGGACGCGCCTGATGGACGTGCCGGCGCCCGGCGCCGACGGACGTGCCACCGCGGCGGCCTCGCGACCGGCAGGCGGAGTGGACGCCACCGGCGCCGGGCTGGCCGGCCAGACGCTCGATGGCCGCTACCACATTGAGAGGAAGGTGGGCGAGGGCGGGATGTCGTTCGTGTATCTGGCTACGGACGTCACCACGCAGGAACGTTGCGCCATCAAGGTGCTCTCGGCGGCGCTATCCCAGGACAGCAATGCCATGGCGCGCCTCAAGCGCGAGGCCAGCCTTGGCATGCGGCTGGCGCATCCGAACGTCTGCCACATCATGCGGATGGGCGAAACGGAAGACGGGTTGGTGTATGTGGTCATGCCCTTTGTGGAAGGCGAGATCCTCTCCGATCGCAACAACCGGTTGGGGCACATCTCGCTGGAAGAGACCGTGCGCCTCGTACGCGACATGGCCGCCGGCCTGCATGTGGCGCACGAGCTGAAGATTGTGCACCGCGACCTGAAGCCCGAGAACATCATGGTGTGCACGCGGGCCGATGGCACCGAGTACGCCGTGGTCATGGACTTCGGACTGGCCAAGGAGCGCAAGGCGGGCGCGGAGCTGCAGAAGCTCACCGCCACGGGGATCATCCTGGGCACCCCGGAATTCATGAGCCCGGAGCAGTTGCGGGGCAAGCCGCTGGATCCGCGTACTGATATCTACTCACTGGCGCTGCTCACCTACGAGATGCTGACCGCGCGACTGCCGTTCCAGGGCAAGACGCAGCAGGAGATGATGATCGCGCGGTTGCGCAGTGATCCCATTCCACTGCGCAAGATGCGCCCGGATTTAAGCTTTCCCGAAAGCGTGGAACAGGTGCTGGGCAAGGCGATGGCCCGCAACCCGGACCAGCGTTACGAGACCACACCCGATTTTGCCGAGGCGCTCACCGTGGCGGCGGGCGCGGCGCCCGCCGGGGGCCTGTTCGGCAAGCTGTTCGGACGATGAGGGGCGGAGCGGTGCGGTTCGCCGCGGCGTGCCTGCTCGCGGCCGTATCGGCAACGGCGCAGCGGGCGTTGCCCAACCCCGCGCTGGACGTGCTGCACTACGATTTCGCCCTCACGCTTCCGGACTCGGGACACCGCTTTGAGGCGGTGGCGAACATCACGGTGGCGCGGCGCGCGCCCGCCGACACCCTGGCGCTCGACCTGGTGGGGCTCACGGTCCGACGCGTGGTGGTGAACAAGGTTGCAGTGGACGCGCCACGTTCCGACGGCCGCCTCCTCGTCCCGCTGCCGGCTGGCGCGCGCGACACGCTCCACGTGGTGGTGGACTACGGCGGCGTGCCGGACGATGGGCTGATCATCCGCCAGGATTCCGCGGGCCGGTGGACATACTTTGGCGACAACTGGCCCAACCGCGCGCGCCACTGGCTGCCCACGGTGGACCACCCGAGCGACAAGGCAACGGTGTCGTGGACGGTGAGCGCACCCGCCTCCGAAACGGTGGTGGGCAATGGGACCATGACCGCGCAGACGCCGGCGGCACCGTTGAGCGCTGGCGGTGCCGCGCGCCGCGTGACCCGCTGGAACGAGATCCGACCCATCTCCACGTACCTCATGGTGATCGCGGCCGCGCCGCTGGTGGAAACCCCGCTGGGAGAGACGGCGTGTGGCCATGGCAGTGTGGCGCGCTGCGTGCCGCAGATGGTGTACACGGCGCCGGAGCAGGCGAGCTACATGCCGGGGCCGTTCGGTGCCGCGGACAGCATCGTGACGTACTTCTCGCAACTCATCGCGCCATTCCCATTCGAGAAACTGGCGCACCTGCAGTCGTCCACCCGGTTTGGCGGCATGGAGAATGCCACCGAGATCTTCTATTCGGACCGTGCCTTCCGCCGGCACACGATGAACGCCGGCCTGATTTCGCATGAGACGGCGCACCAGTGGTTCGGCGATGCCGTCACCGAAGCCGACTGGCCCGAGCTCTGGCTTTCGGAAGGCTTCGCCACGTACTTCTCGGCGCTCTGGACTCGGCGATCGCTCGGTGACAGCGCGTTTCGCGAGCAGATGCTTGGTATTCGGGAACAGGTGCTGCGTGACAACCGCGTGGCGCGCCTGCCGGTGATTGACACCGTGGAGACGGACCTGCTGGCGCTGCTGGATGCCAACAGCTACGAGAAGGGCGGGTTCGTGCTGCACATGCTGCGCATGCAACTGGGGGACAGCGCGTTCTTTCGCGGGCTCCGCATCTATTTCAAGGCCCACGAGTTCGGGAATGCGACGTCATCCGACCTTCGCGTGGCACTGGAGCAGAGTTCAGGCCGCAAGCTCACGGCGTTCTTCGACCAATGGCTGCGGCGTCCGGGCTACCCGGTGTTGACGGTGAGCTGGACGTACGATGCAGCCATGCGGCGCGCCCACGTCACGGTGGCGCAGGGCGACCGGTTTGGGTACTACGACCTGCCGCTCGTGCTGGAATTCCGGGACGCCGAGGGGCACGTCGAGCGGGCTACGATGGAGGCGGACGCGGCCGGCACCACAAAGAGCATCGTCCCACTGCGGGCGATCGGCGCGCCAGTATCCCTGGTTTCCGACCCCGACGTGGACGTGCTGGCCAGCATCACGATGGCTGGCGGGCCTCGCTGACGCATCGGCATCGTCTGATAGCACGGCGATTCCGCGGATAGTACGGATTCCGCGGATACACAAACAAAAAATGTGGTATCCGCGTCATCGTCGTTTCATCCGCATATTCGCCGTGTCTCTGTGGGATGGCGGCTTGGACCCGGACCACTGGCGCGTGGTTACCGACCTATCCGCCGCGCCTCCACCATGAGGCACTTGTCCTGCACCACGTCAATCCCGGCGCGCGCCAGACGCTCGGCCGCCTCGTCGTTGCGGATGCCGAGCTGGAACCACACCGCCTTGGGTTTCTTGGCCAGTATGTCATCCACGTGCTGGGGAATGTCCTGGGGGCGGCGGAACACGTCCACCAGGTCGATGTCGCCCGGGATGGCCGCCAGCGTCCGGTACACCGGCTGACCCAGGATCTCCGTGACCTCCGGATAATAGACCGGCACGGGGATGATCTCGAAGCCCGACTTCTGCAGCGCCTCGGGGATGAGGTAGGCGGACCGCTGGGTCTCGGCGGTCTTGATGCCGAGCACCGCGATGCGGTGCGACTGTTCGATGACGCGGCGGATGCCGGCATCGTCCTCGATGAGGTGCGAGCGCCAGTCGGCGGTATGCGGTTCGTCGGTGTGCGTCAAGGGCGGGTCCACTCCGAAAGATGCGGGCGTACGTGGCTCGTGGCCGCGCATGCCGGCGCGCGGTGCAAGAGGTTAAGTTGGAATGATATCACATTTGATTCCGACTACCCGGAGGCACACCCGAATGAAGATGCTCGTGCTGGGCGCCGGCCTGCAGGGCTCCGCCTGCGCCTATTGCCTGCTGAAGGATACCGAGGTCACCGAGGTGCGGATTGCCGACCTCCATGTGGACAAGCTGCCGAAGTTCCTGGCCAAGGCGGCCGGTGCCGACAAGAAGCTGAAGCCTCTCCAGCTCGACGTGCGCGACCGGGCGGCCGTGCTCGCGGCCATGAAGGGTGTGGACGCCGTGATGAGCGCCATTCCCTACTACTTCAACTTCGAGATGGCCGAGTGCGCGGTGGAGGCCGGCGTGCATTTTTCGGACCTGGGCGGCAATACCGAGATCGTCTCGCGGCAGCGCACGCTGGACGCCGAGGCCACGAAGAAGAAAATCTCGGTGATGCCCGATTGCGGGCTGGCGCCGGGGATGGTGAACATCCTGGCGCAGCGTGGCATTGACCAGCTCGACACGGTGGACGCCGTCCGCATTTACGTGGGTGGGCTGCCACAGCATCCTTCGGGGCCGCTCAACTACCAGATTGTCTATTCGCTTGAGGGAGTGCTGGACTACTACACCACGCTCTCGTGGGTGCTGCGCGACGGCAAGCGCGCGCAGGTGAAGGCGCTGTCGGAGCTGGAGCCCATCGACTTCCCGGCTCCCATTGGCACGCTGGAGGCCTTCCATACGGCGGGCGGGCTCTCCACCATGGCGTTCCGGTATGAGGGCAAGATCCCGACCATGGAATACAAGACGCTGCGCTATCCCGGGCACGCGCGGATCATGGAAGGCATCCGCGAGCTGGGACTGCTGGAGCAGGAGCCCATTGAGGTGAACGGTCTCCGCGTCTCGCCGCGGGCCGTGGCGGTGGCGGCCATGACGCCCCGACTCACCATGCCCGAGAGCGCCGACCTGGTGGCACTGCGCGTGATCGTCAGTGGCACGAAGGCCGGAAAGCCGAAGACGTTCCAGTGGGACCTGGTGGATCGCATGGACCCGAAGACGGGGATCAGCGCCATGGAGCGGACCACCGGTTTCTCGCTGGCCATCACCGGACTCACGCAGGTGCGGGGCAAGGTGAAGGCGCTGGGCGTGCGCACGCCCGATGAGGCGATGCCCGCGGAGCCGTACATGGCCGCGCTCAAGGAGCAGGGCGTGGTCATCAAGGAGCAGTCTCGATGACCGGGACCCCCGCCACGCGCTGACGGGCGGGATTCGTCATTATGTATGGAGTGGGGCGGCCGCGAGGTCGCCCCGCTTGCTATCGCCTGGCGAAGGAGGCGAGGAGCACGCCGCTGCGGTCCATGGCGGCGCGCGCATTCCAGCGATCGGGGCCGTTGTAGATCATGGCAAAGGCCAGGATTTCGCCATTCACCGCGGTCACGTACCCCGCCAGCGACACCACGGTGTTGGTGGTGCCGGTCTTGGCGTGCAGGTTGCCCTGCGCCGACGTACGGCGCATCCGGTCTTCCAGCAGTTCCGACTCGCCGGCTACCGGCAGCGAGGAATGGAACGCCGAGGCCCACGGAGCGTGGTGCGCGTATGCCAGCAGGCTCACCATGGCGCGGGGCGTGACCGAGTCGCGGACGGACAGCCCGCTGCCATCGGCGACGCGGACGTCCAGCGCGGGAACGCCCACCTTGTCCACCAGGAAGTTGTCGAGGGCCGCGCGGCCGGTTTCGACGGAGCCCACGTGGTCGGGCGAGGCAGCCCGCGCGGCGTCGCGGAAGAGCAGCTCGGCAACATGGTTGATGCTTTCGCGGTTCATGGCCGAGATGATCTGCGCAAGCGGTGGCGACTTGAGCGATGCCACCGCGGCCGCCGACGGCGGGGTCACCCCTTCTCGGATGTCGCCGTCCACGGTCACGCCATGAGCCTCGAGTGATGCCCGCAGCGCGCCGGCCGCGAAACGCGGCGGATCCTTGAGCACCACTGTGTACCGCCTGGTGGGCGAAAGCGTGCCGATCCATCCGCGCACTTCCAGCTCGTCGGTGCCGCGGCGGTACACGACGATGGATTCACCACGGCTGCCCGGGCGCGCCGTGACGTTATTGATGAGGTGGAACACCGTGCTGGCGGGCTGGAGCGCCAGCGTGGCGTGATCGCCGCTGGGCGTGACGGCCACCCACGCCACGTTCTCGTTGATGGAGAGCGCGGACACGGGCGCGGCGTACGTGGCCGAGAGGTAGCGTCGCCGCCAGCCCGAGGGGATGCCATCGCCTTCGAAGGCGCTGGCGTCGGCCACGATGTCGCCCGAAACGTGCCGGATGCCGCTCAGCACGATGGCGCTGGCCAGCTGGTCGGTGGGTGATGCGTCGCGCCCCAGGAAGCGCGAGGAGAGCGCCGGGTCGCCGCCGCCGCGCAGGTAGAGGTTGCCCTTCAGGGTGCCGTCCGCGGAGACGTCCGCATCGCGAAGCACGTCGGTGTGGAGCTGGTAGCTGGGGCCAAAGCGGTCGAAGGCCAGCCCCGTGGTGAACAGCTTGAGCGTGGAGGCCGGCTGCATGAGCCGGTCGGCCGAGCGGGTGAAGAGCGTGTCGCCGCGGGTGAGCGAGACGACGATGGCGCCCCAGCGGCCGCCGCGCACTTCGCGGCCCAGCGCGCGGTTGAGGTCGGCGTCCAGCGAGCGCACTTCGGCGGAGGCCGCGGCAGTGGCCGCCGCGGAGGTGGCGGCCGCGGAGGTGGCCGCATCCGCGGTGCGGATGGGGGCCGCGGTCGCGTCCGGCACGGCGGTGCCTGCCAGCGATGGCCTGGCACCGTTACGGGCTGCGACGATGAGCAAGACGCCGCCGGCAATGGCGGCCACGGCAACCGCAGGTTTCATGGTGTGCCAGAACGGGTTGGTGACGGGCGGCGCGACCGGAGCCGCATCACTATGGACGATCCAGGGCCGGAGACGTTGCGGTGGGGTCCTCGGCCGGTGCCTTCTGCGTTGCGGGGGCGGTTACTTGATGACCAGGTGCCCGAAGAGGAACAGCAGGGCCACGATGGTGCTCATGGCGATGAGCAGTGGTCCCGTGAACAACGCCCTGAACAGGCGGTGGTCATAGCGCAGGTGCATGTAGAACAGCACGACGATCACGAACTTGGCAGCCGCCAGGACGAGCAGGATCGGCACGAACCAGTGCGTGGCGACGATGCTGGGGATGTAGTACACCCAGACTTCGAGGGCCGTGAGGATCGTGAGGATGACGGCGACCTTCCAGTACACGGACCAGGTGGGGTGCTCGTGCGCGATCCCCATCGCGGTGTGATCCACGTGGGCGGCGTTCGCGTCGGCTTGATCGAGGGCCATGGGGGATCCCGTTAGTGGATGAGGTAGACGAGCGTGAAGATGGCCACCCAGACGACGTCCACGAAGTGCCAGTAGAGGGCGCAGATGTCGACGATGAGCGCATCCTTGGGCTTGAGCCCGCGCTTGAAGTCGATGGCCAGGAGCGTCAGCAGCCAGAGCACGCCGGCAGTCACGTGGGCACCGTGGAAGCCGGTGAGCGTGAAGAACGACGAGCCGAACAGGTTGGTCTGGATGGTCAGGCCCTTATGCACGAACGACGTGAACTCGTAGGCCTGGAAGCCGAGGAACGTGGTGCCCAGCAGCGCCGTCATGAACAGCCAGAGCCGGGAGTTGCCCAGGATCTTCTCGCCCATCGTGTGCTTGGGCTTGTCGGCGTTTTCCACGGCGGCCAGCGCCAGCACCATGGCCAGCGACGAGACCAGCAGGACGAAGGTGGAGATGGAGGTAACCGGGATATCCAGCACGGCCGGCATCACCTTGTCGCAAAGCGGCGGGCTGCAGACCAGGTGCGGGAAGGGCCCGTGGACGCTGCGGCCCTTGTAGATCAAGTATGTGGAGATGAGCGACGCAAAGAGCATGCACTCCGACCCGATGAAGGCCCAGATGGCGACCTTCTTGTTATCGAGCCCGGTGGTGGTGGGCGGGTGCCCGTGATGCTCAAGTGCTGCGGCGGGATTGGCCATTGAAGAAACCGTGATGGGGTGGTGCGGCTATTCGACGGGGCTGAGCAGCCAGCTGTACAACGAAGCGACCATGCAGGCCGCGCCGCCGAAGATGAAGGTGTACGCCATGGGCCAGTTGTTCTTGTGGATGAACAGCAGGCCGGAGAACATGAGCGTCATGAACAGGCCGACGAGCAGGGGCTTGATGGTGTTGAGGGGCATGGCGATGCCCAGCTCGCGGGCCGACTTGATGGGCTCGTCTTCCTTCTGCTTCACCACGACGCCCTTGGAGTCCCACAGCGGATAGCGCGAGGTCACCGTGGGGATCTCGGCGAAGTTGTAATCCGGGGGCGGGCTGGGCATGGACCATTCGAGCGTCGGCGCGTTCCACGGGTTGCGGCCGGCCACCGCGCCCTTCTTCCAGCTACGGATGAAGTTGATCACGAAGAGCAGCGTGGCGAAGGCCAGCAGGAAGGCGCCGTACGACGATATCAGGTTGTACAGGTCAAAGCCCTGACCGGCATCGTAGCGGTACACGCGGCGCGGCATTCCGGCCAGGCCCGAGAAGTGCATCGGGAAGAACGTGAGGTTCATCGCGATGAACGTGAGCCAGAAGTGCCAGTTGCCCAGCTTCTCGCTCATCAACCGCCCCACGAACTTGGGGTAGTAATAGTAGATGCCGGCGAAGATGCCCATGATCGACCCACCGAACAGCACGTAGTGGAAGTGGGCGACGATGAAGTAGGTGTCCGTCTGCTGCAGGTCGGCCGGCGGCGAGGCGTGCATGACGCCCGAGATGCCGCCGATGGTGAACAGCGCCACGAGCGCGATGGCGAACTTGCACGCCACGGTATAGCGCACGTTGCCGCCCCACATGGTGAAGATCCAGTTGAAGATCTTCACGCCCGTGGGGATCCCGATGAGCAGGGTGGTCACGCCGAATACGGAGTCGGCAACCGGACCCATGCCCACGGCGAACATGTGGTGGGCCCACACGCCGAAGCCCAGGAAGGCGATGAGGATGCCCGAGTACACCATCACGGGATAGCCGAACAGCGGCTTCTGCGAGAAGGTGGGGAGCACCTCGGACACGAGGCCGAAGGCCGGCAGGATGAGGATGTAGACCTCGGGGTGACCGAAGATCCAGAACAGGTGCTGCCAGAGCAGCGGATCGGCGCCGGCGGCCAGCTCGTAGAACTGCGTACCGAAGAACCGGTCGAACTGCAGGAACACCAGCGCGATGGTGAGGACCGGGAAGGCGAGGATCAGCATGAACTGCACGATGAACGCCATCCACGTGAACATCGGCATGCGCATGAGGTTCATCCCCGGCGCGCGCATGTTGATGATCGTGGTGATGAAGTTGAACGCCGCCGCCAGCGAACTCACGCCCAGGATCTGGATGCCCAGCACCCAGAAGTCGATGTTGAGGCCCGGGTTGAACTGCAGCGTGGTGAGCGGCACGTAGCTGAACCAGCCGCCGTCGGGCGCGGCGCCCAGGAACCACGACAGGTTGATGAACACGCCGCCGAACAGGAACACCCAGTAGCTGAAGGCGTTCAGGCGCGGGAAGGCCACGTCGCGCGCCCCGATCTGCAGCGGGATCAGGATGTTGAAGAACGCCGCCGAGAGCGGCATGACCACGAGGAAGATCATCGTGGTGCCGTGCATCGTGAACAGCTCGTTGAACGTATCCGCCGACACGAGCGCGCCGTTCGGATGCATCAACTGCATGCGGATGATCTCGGCCTCGGTGCCGCCAATCAGGAAGAACGTGAGGGCGGTGATGAGGTAGAGGATACCGATGCGCTTGTGGTCAACGGTAGTGATCCAGCTCCACAGGCCCCTCTGCGACCCTTCGTAGGTCGAGGTGTAGAGCGGGGCGGCAGCAGTGGTTGCCATACGTCAGGGTCTCCGTGGGGCTATTTCAGGGTCTGCAGATACGCGACGATGTCGGCGATCTGCTGGTCGGTCAGCTTGCCATAGGTACTGGTCTTGCCGGTCTCGGGATCGAACTGGCCCACGCCAAACGTGTACATCTTGACGCCGGGCTTCATCAGGCGGGCGTTCTTGATCCAGAGCTCCAGGTGGTGCCTGTCGTTCGGGAACAGCCCGCCGGCAATCGAGGAGCGTGAGGCAATGTGCGTAAGGTCCGGCCCGATCACGCCGGCCATGCGGGGATTGCCCCGGATGGTGTGGCAGCTCATGCAGAGCGCATCCATTGACGTGGCCATGAGCTTCTCGCCCTCCACCGGGTTCCCCACGAGCGTGGAGTCGATGGTCAGGCCAGCCGGAATCGGGGTGGCCGGCACCGCGTACGCGGGAATCTTCGACCGGTCAAAGGCGATGAAGCTCGCCGTGCTCGGCGCGGCCTGGGGCGCGGCCGCCGCCGTGCGGGCGGACGCGCGCGGCGTGCTGCCGGTGTCCAGCGCCACCGCGGGGGATGCCTCATGCTTCGCCCACGAATCGAACTCCGCCTGGCTCACGGTGAACGCCTTGAACCGCATGTTCGCATGCGAGGTCCCGCAGTACTCGGCGCAGAACCCGTTGAACACGTCATCACTCACCGAATCCGGGGTGTACCAGAGATAGTTGGTGCGGTTCGAGACCACGTCCCGCTTGCCGCCGAGTTCCGGGATCCAGAAGGAATGGATCACGTCCGCCGACTTGAGCGTGAAGTTCACCGTGCGGCCAATGGGCAGGTACACCTCGTTGGCGGTCTTGAAGCCGAGCGTGGGGTAGTCAAACTCCCACCACCACTGGTGGCCGATCACGGTGACCTGCAGTGCGTTGGCCGGCGCGGGAGCCTCGGTCCGGAAGATGGTCTCGACACTGGGCACCGCGATGAACGCCAGGATCACCGCCGGCGTGATCGTCCAGAGGATCTCCAGGCGGGCGTTGCCGTGCACCTGCTGCGGCGCGGGCTGGCCCTCGCGCTTCCGGAAGCGGATGAGCGTGACCACCAGCAGCGTCTCCACGAACACGAAGACGAACGAGCCGAGCCAGAAGAGGATATTCCACAGGTGCCCGACTTCTCGGTTGAAGTCGGTGTGGTTATGAAAGATCGAGTTGGGATGTGCTGGGGCGCAGGCAGCGATCAGCACTGCGAGCGTGGCCGTCAACGCGGCGGCGCTCAGCCGACGCGCGCGGGATTCTGGTCCCATGCGGAGTCCTTGTACCGGCGTGGTCTGGATGCCCCCAGGGAAGGAGGCGCAAGCGGAGAAACAGCATTGGCAAACTACGGGTGGGTACGGCGCCAAGCAAGCGAAGTGGGGGCATCCCGAGTGGCCCCGTCGGCAATCCGGAACACGTCGCCGGCCGGCGAATATCCGCCCTCAGCCAGCCGGGCGTGATGGCTTCTCGTCTTCCACCTTGTGCTTCTCGATCACGCCCTTGGTGGCCAGTTCCAGTGCCACGGTGAGCTGGCCCACCCCCTCGCGGGCCTGGCGGATCCGGGTGCCCTCGTTGGACCCTCGGCCCAACTGCAGGTTCATGGCCAAGACCTGGTCGGCGATCATCCCGAATTGCCCCTTGAGCAACCCGCCCAGGGATGGCAACTGCCGCTTGAGGCTCATCAGGTAGGCGCTGCCGGGCGACTTGCGCTTTACCGCCAGCGCGTACTGCTCCACCAGCCCGTGGATGCGCTGGAGGATGACCTCCGCGTCCTCAAGCGTCTTGAGCTTGGCCTGTCCCGCCCCGTCGAGCCTGATGCCTGCCATGGTCGCGCGCCCCGGATGCCGATGGTCCGGAACCTAAGGGGTTTCGGCGCCCGGCGCGGCCATGCGCGCGGGGTCCAGCAGGCGGTCGATCTGCACGCGGGTGAGCAGCTTCTGCTCCAGTACCAGTTCGGTCACCCCGCGCCCGGTGTCCAGCGCGGTCTTGGCGATCTGCGTGCAAACCTCATAGCCCAGCACGGGCGAGAGCGCCGTCACGATCCCGATGGAATGCTCCACGAACTCGCGCATGCGGTCCGGGTTCGCCGTGATGCCCGTGACGCACCGTTCGCGGAGCACCACGCAGGCGTTCCGCAGCGTGTCAATGCTCCGTAACAACCGATAGGCGATCACCGGCTCGAACACGTTGAGCTGGAGCTGCCCGGCCTCCGCGGCCAGGGTCACCGTCACGTCGCCGCCCACCACGTCAAAGCAGACCTGGTTCACCACTTCCGGAATGACCGGGTTCACCTTGCCCGGCATGATGGACGAGCCGGGCTGCATGGCCGGCAGGTTGATTTCATTGAACCCGGCGCGCGGCCCGGAGCTGAGCAGGCGCAGGTCATTACAGATCTTGGACAGCTTCACGGCACAGCGCTTGAGGACACCCGACAGTTGCACAAAGGCGCCGGTGTCCCATGTGGCCTCCACCAGGTCCGGCGCGGTAATGAGGTCGAGCCCCGTGATCCGCGACAGGTGGGCCCGCACCTTCTCGGCGTAGCCCGCGGGCGCGTTCAACCCGGTGCCGATGGCCGTGGCGCCCATGTTGATCTCGCGAATGAGCGCCTGCGCCTCGCCCAGGCGATCCACGTCTTCCAGCATGGTGTGCCCGAACGCGGCGAACTCCTGGCCCAGCGTCATGGGCACCGCATCCTGCAACTGGGTGCGTCCCATCTTCACGAAGGGGGCGAACTCGCGGCCCTTCTCCAGGAAGGCCTCGGCCAGGGCCCGCATGGCCGCGCGCAACCCCTCGATGCTCGCGTGCAGGGCCAGCTTCACCGCCGTGGGGTACACGTCGTTGGTGGACTGGCTGAGGTTCACATGGTTGTTGGGATGCACCACGGCGTAGTCGCCGCGCGTCCGTCCCATGAGCTCCAGCGCGCGGTTGGCAATCACCTCGTTGGCATTCATGTTCGTGGATGTACCGGCGCCCCCTTGGATGCCGTCCACCAGGAAATGCTCATGGTGCCGGCCGGCCCGGATCTCGCCCGCCGCCTCCACGATGGCCGCCGCCACATCGGGCTTCAGGAGCCCCAGCTCCTCATTGGCGCGGGCCGCCGCGGCCTTCACCGCCGCCAGCGCGTCCACCAGCGACGGAAACTCGCGGATGGGGGTGCCCGTGATGGGGAAATTCTCCATCGCCCGGAGCGTCTGGATGCCGTACAGCGCACCCGCGGGCACGTCGCGCTCGCCCAGCAGGTCGTGTTCGCGCCGAGTGTCGCCGCCGCCAAACCCCAGCGTCCGCCCGCGGCCGGCCAGCGTGGCGTCGGCTGCCTTGAGGCGCTGCGCAATGGCGCGCCCGGCGCGCTGGATGAGCGCGGCGTGCAGCGCGGGCTGGTCCTTGAGCAGGGGCTCGAGATTCACGCGCCCGAACAGCACGGCTTCGGTGGCCACGAGCGCGCGCGCCGAGGTCCCATGCGGTGTGTCGTCCAGCAGCATGCCCTCGCCCACCACCTCGCCCGCGCCCAGCGTGGCCAGGGGGCCGGCGTGGTTGGCGGTCTCGATGGCCACGCTGCCGCTCAGGATCACCGCGAAGAATTCGCGCGGGTCCCCCTCGCGAAAGAGCAGGGCGCCGCTCTCGAACGTGGTGGGCGTTCCGGCACGGATCAGGTGCCAGCGCAGTGATTCAGCCAGGGTGTCGAAGAAGGCGATACCCTTGAGCAGTTCCTTCCGGGTCTTGTGTGGCATATGCCTCAAAGCTATGCCCGACCCGCGGCGGTGGACAGGAAGCCCGCGGGCGCCCTACCGCAACCCCCTTGGGGCTGACACCCGTTCGGCCACCGCCAGCGCGCCGTCCGCAATCACGGCCAGCAGCGCCGCAGGCACGGCACCGGAGAGCACCATGCGCGTGTCGTTGAGCGCCAGCCCCGCCACGATGGGATCGCCCAGCCCCCCGGCGCCGATGAACGCGGCCAGCGTGGCGGTGCCCACGGCTATCACCCCGGCCGTGCGGATGCCCGCAAAGATCACGGGGGCCGCCAGGGGAAGCCGCACCTGAAGAAGCACCTGCCGGGGCGTCATGCCCAGCGCCAGTGCGGCGGCGGCGGCCGGCGGATCGGCGTCGCGCACCCCCGTGTAGGTGTTCCGGACAATGGGCAGCAGCGCGTAAAGCGTGAGCGCCACCAGCGCCGGCACCACGCCGATGCCAAAGAGCGGGAGCATGAAGGCCAGCAGCGCGATGCCGGGAATGGTCTGCAGCAGGCCCACCAGCCGGATGACGCCCTCCGCGGCGCGCGGGGCGCGCTCCAGCGCCACGCCCAGCGGGACGGCAATGAGCACGGCCGCGCCCAGCGAGACGAGCACCAGCAGCAGGTGCCGCTGCGTCTCGTGCCACAGCGACGCCCGGCGCGACCAGAGGTAGCTGGAGAACGCCGCCGCGCGGCCTGCCGGTTCCGGCGTCCGCACTGCGCGGTCGCCCGTGAGACCGAGGGCGCGGAGCTCGTCGCGGGCCACGGTGGCGGGCGCCTCGCCGTCCACCTCGATGCGTTCGTTGAGGCGGCGCATGGTGGCCACGTCCAGGCGGCCGGCCAGCTCGGACAGCGCCGCAATGGCGGCCGGGTTGCGGCGGGCCAGTGCACCGGAGGCCAGCGGGGCCGCCTCGTAGGGCGGAAAGAACTCGCGATCGTCGCGCAGCACCACCAGGTGGTAGCGCGCGATGAGCCCGTCCGTGGAGTACCCGTCAATGACGTCCACGGCGCCCGCGGCCAGCGCCTGGTACTTCACCGCCGGCAACAGGGCGCGCACGGCCTTGAAGTGCATGTCGTAGGCGCGGGCCAGTCCGGGCAGGCCGTCGGCGCGTCCAATGAAGTCGGGGGAGAGGCCGGCCCGGAGCCCTGGCGCCGCCCGGGCCAGGTCGGTGAGCGTGGCCAGGTGCAGCGAGTCGGCCGTGGCCTGGCGGATGGCGATGGCATATGTATTCTCAAAACCCAGCGGGGGCAGCCAGCGCAGGTCCCACCGGTCCCGGAATTCCGCGGCCACCCGGCGGTACACGGCGGCCCGCCCACCCGTGGGCTGCTCATGCAGGATGGCCACGAGCCCGGTGCCGGTGTATTCGGGATAGACATCGATGTCGCCGCGCCGGAGCGCGGCAAACGCAATCTGCGTGGCGCCCAGCCCGGGGCGCCGCGTCACGGCCAGGCCGCGGGCTTCCAGGAGCTGCGCGAACATCTCCGCCAGGAGATACGACTCCCCGAATGGCTTGGACGCGACCACCACCGGGCGCTGCGGCGGCGCGCCGCCCTGCAGCAGGAGCGCGAACGCGAGCAGGGCGCGCATCACGCCGTCCCTCCGGCACGCCGCGCGCCCAGGCGGGCGCTCACGCGTGCACCCCCGCGCGTTCCAGCAGGGTGCCCACGTAGGCGGTGGCCGGATGCGCGAGCAGCTCCGCGGGCGGCGCGTCCTGCTCCACCCGCCCGGCGCGAAGCACCACGATCCGGTCGGCCAGCTCCACGGCCTCCGCCACGTCGTGGGTGACAATCAGCGTAGTAATATGTAGGCGTGCGCGCAGCGCCGAGAAGACCTCGCGCAATTCGGAGCGGGAGATGGCGTCCAGCGCGCCGAACGGTTCGTCCAGGAGCAGCGCGCCAGGGTGCACGGCCAGCGCGCGCGCGAACGCCACGCGCTGGCGCTGCCCGCCCGAGAGTTCGCGGGGCCAGCGTCGCGCGAACAGCGCAGGGTCGAGCCCCACCAGTTCCATCGCGGCCCGCGCCAGGTTGTCGGCGTCAAGGTGCCCGCGCAGGCGCGGCACCAGTTCCACATTCCGTTGCACGGTCCAGTGCGGGAGCAGGCCACCATCCTGCTGCACGTATCCCATGCGGCGGCGCAGCGCCACGGGGTCGGAGGTGGCCACGTCAAGGTCATCCACCAGCACGCGGCCGGCATCGGGGCGGGTCAGGGCATTGAAGCACCGTAATAACGTGGTCTTGCCCGACCCGCTCTCGCCCACGAGGGCCACCGTCTCGCCGGGCGCCACGTGCATCGAGACCCCATCCAGCGCCGTGACCGTTCCAAAGCGCCGGTGCACGGATTCCGCGGTGAGTGCCGCGCCGGGTGTGGGCATGTGGGCCTTGCCTGGTGGCTGCTACGCGACCGGGATGCGGGCCGCGGCCTCGCGGCCGGCACCGACGGCAACTCGCAAGTCGCTCGCCTGCCAGTCGTCGGCGGGTGAGCGCGCCTGGCGCGTATAGCGATCAAAAAATCGCACGGCGCGCGCCAGGTCCTCAGCGTCCAGCGCGCTCGGCCCCAGCGCCGAGCAACCCTGCAGGGCCAGGTCCACCGCGGTGCGGGCCGCGGCGGCAAGCGTCGGGTGGCCCAGGCCCAGCCGGCCGGCCTGGGCCATCAGCTCGGCATCCGGATGCGGAAGCCGCCGCAGCGCTTCGCTCCCTGACGGCTCGTGCCAGGCCAGTCCGCAGATCAACGCGATCAAGGCCGGGAGTGCATCGCCAGCGGCCGCGTCGGCCGCGCGGAGCTCAAAAAACCCGCGTGGGCGTACGTCCGGAAAGAGCGTGGAAAGGTGTGCGTGCCAGTCGTCCAGCGTGGCGCCGCGCGGGATCCACGCGGCAAAGGATTCCGCGCGGTGGGGGTGGTTGCCCCGGAGGAAGGCGCGCGCGTTGAGCGCGAACGCGAGGTATTCACCCACCGGGTCGGGGCCCAGCGCGGGCAGCCCGGTGCGCGACGGGTCCAGCGAGTCCCATATGCGTCTCCGAATGCTGCGTTCCCCGGTGAACGTGCCCGAATCGGCGGGCGAGTTGGCGAAGATGGCGGTGGTCACCGGCACGAGTGCGCACAGCAGCCGCCAGCGCTGCAGCGGGTCCGGTCCGGCGTCAATGCTGAGCTGGAGCGCGGCGGTCTGTCGCATCATGCGGCGACCCCACGGGCCCACGGATGCAAAGTGCGCGTCCATGCGCTGGTAGCGCTCGCCGTCGAGTTGCAGCGGGACATCGGCAATGGGTGTGACCGGGTCGAGCCCTGCCGAGCGGAGCTGGATGCCGTGGGCGTCGAGGGCAGTGCGCATGGCGGCAAGGGCGGCGTCCACGTCGGCGAGCGCCGCGGAGCCGGTGGGTCGCGGTGGCGTGCTGAACTCCACCTGCCCGCCCGGTTCAAAGCTCACGTGGCCGCCGGCGGGGTGGAACAGTTCAGCAGCGCCCGACTTGGACGACGTTTCGGTGCGCCAGTTGAGCACGCGCAGCGCGGCCAGCGTGCGCGGGATCCTCGCGGGCAGGTCGGTGGCAACGTCCATGGGAATCGCCTCCACCTCGACGCCGATGCGGCGGGGGCCGCGGGGGCCGCCGATGCCAAAGGCGCGCGCGACGTCGTCGCGCAGTTGCGCGGGCGTGAGCACTACGCGGCCGAGGGGTCGGGTGCCGCGACCGCGAGCGCGAAATCGTCGTTGCGGTCGGTGAGCCACTGGTCAAGGTGCAGGCCGGCCATGGCGAACATCCGCTCCACCGCCGGGCGATCGTACTTGCAACTGATCTCGGTGCGCACCGACTCGCCGCGGGCAAGCCGGAACGAGCCGGCGCCGGGCAGGTTCACCGTTTGCGCCCGCCGGCTGACGAGGTGCATCTCCATGCGATGCATCTCGCGGTTGTAGGTCGCGCGATGCTCGAAGTCGCCGATGTCGAAATCGGTGCCCAGTTCGCGGTTGAGCACCGTGAGCACGTTCAGGTTGAACTGCGCGGTGACGCCCTGGGAGTCGTTGTAGGCCGCCTCCAGCCGCCGCACGTCCTTGCGGAGGTCCACGCCGAGCAGCAGGCGGTCGTGGGCGTGCAGGGTAGCGCGGATGCGGCGAAGCAGCCGCGTGGCGTCGGCGGAATCGAAGTTGCCGATGGTGCTGCCGAGGAAGGCAATGAGCAGCGGGCGGGAGACGTCGGGCGGCAGCGGAATGCGCGCGGTGAAGTCCGCGGCCACCGGGGTCACGCGCAGGCCCGGGTAATCGGCGCGCAGCCGAGTGGCGGTGTCGGCCAGGAACGAGGCGCTCACGTCGAGCGGCACGTATTCGCGCGCCGCGCCCGTGGCGCGCATGGCGTCCAGGATCAGGCGGGTCTTGGCCGCGCTGCCGGCGCCGAGCTCCACGAGCGTGGCGGGGCGCAGGGTGCGCATGAGCGCGGGCGCCTGGGCCGTGAGGATGGCGCGCTCAGTGCGCGTGGGGTAGTACTCCGGCAGCATCGTGATCCGCTCGAACAGCTCCGAGCCGTGCCGGTCATAAAAATACTTGGAAGACAGCGTCTTCTGCGGCTGGGCGAGGCCCGCTGCCACGTCGCGCACCATGGGTGACGTGGCGGCGCCGGCCAGGAGGGACGGGTCAGCCATCGCGCGCGCACCGGAAGCCGCTGAAGATCTGGCGGCGGATGGGATAGTCCCAGTTGCGGAAGGTGTTGCGGATGGCGCCGGGGCGGGTGGCCCAGGCGCCGCCACGCAGGACCTTGTAGTCCGGGCCAAAGAAGGCCTCGGAGTATTCAGCGTACGGGAATGCCGTGAATCCGGGCCAGGCGGAGAAGTCGCTCGATGTCCACTCCCACACATTACCGATCAGGTCGACGCAGCCCAGTGGGGAGCGGTTGGCGGGGTAGCTGCCGATGGGCGTGGTGCCAAAGGTGAGCTGGTCGACGTTGGCGCGCGTGTGGTCGGGGGGCTCATTGCCCCAGACGTAGTCGCGCTTGGCGCCATTGCCGGGTTCGTACGAGGCGGCCGTCTCCCATTCGAGCTCGGTGGGCAGGCGCTTGCCCGCCCAGCGGGCGTACGCGTCCGCTTCGTGATAGCACACGTGGCACACGGGATGGTCGCCTGGCAGGGAGACCGTGAGGTCCATGAAGCGGGTGGTCCACCCATGACCGTCGCGCGCCCAGTACCTGGGCGCCTCAACCTTGGCCTCAGCCAGCCACGCGCGGCCCGCCTCGCTCCACAGCTCCGGACGGCGGTATCCGCCATCGGCAATGAACTCGGCGTAATCCGCGTTGCTCACCGGCGCCACGTCAATCTCAAACGGGGCCAGGCGGACGGTGTGCCGCGGGCGCTCGTTGTCGTAGGCCGCTGCGCGGTTGTCGGTGCCGATGTCCACCCTCCCCCCGCCAAACCGCACCATGCCGGTGGTGCGGGCGGCCGGCGCGGGGGGCGCGTACGCGCGCGGCGCCGCGTACGG
The DNA here is from genome assembly GCA_035700805.1 of Gemmatimonadaceae bacterium. Lineage (GTDB taxonomy): Bacteria > Gemmatimonadota > Gemmatimonadetes > Gemmatimonadales > Gemmatimonadaceae > JAGWRI01. Next base: position 70,246 of record DASSOG010000008.1, read on the forward strand.
CGCGCCGAGCTTGAGCTGCAGTGTCTGCAGCATGGTCTCGTTGTGCTGGTACTCATGCTGGGCCACCATGGAGTACACATACCCGTCCTGCAGCAATGCGTTCTCCGGGTCCAGGCCCTCGCGGTCCAGGCGTTCGAGCGTGCGTTCGCGGACGTCGGCCAGCAGTTGGAGCACCCCCTGGCGCGTGGGCAGCGGCAGCGCTGCGCGCGTGGCGCGCGGATGCTCGAACGGGTTGTACAGGCCGGGCATCTCCACGAACCGCACGCCTTCGTCCAGGTTCCGGGTGAGCCAGAGCTCCTCGAACGACGCGATGTGCCCCAGGTCCCACAGGACGGGGCTCATGAGCGGATCGTGCTGGCGGCGCAGGTCGGCATCGTCCAGTGGCGCGATGAGGGCGAGTGTGCGCTGCCGGGCCTCCTCCAGCATGGTCCGACACGACTCGGCCGTAGCGTGGTCCCGCGCTCGCGTGTCCTGCATACCCTACAACCTGACCGGTGAGGCCGGCATGCGCAAATGGCGTCGCGTGGTCCTCGCGCCCTGCGCCCGGATGCTATAGGATTTGTCGAAGTCTATCGCGCCATTCGGGGGAAATCGTGACCATCTCGCGTCGTGAATTCATCGGCACCGGTGCGGCGGCTGCCGCGGGCCTCGCCCTGCCGGGGCTGGCCAGTGCACAGCCGCTCATTGCGTCCGTCGTGGAGCGGGAGGCGCCGAGGCCCACCGGCGCGGCGACGCGGCCCGTGATCATCTCCGCGGCCAACGGCCTGTCGAAAGACGCCACCGGCCGGCAGGGGATCCAGGTGGCGTGGGACCTGATGAGCAGCGGCGCCGATCCGCTGGATGCCATCGTGGCCGGGGTGAACGTGGTGGAACTCAATCCCGAGGATCAGTCGGTGGGGTTGGGGGGCCTGCCCAACGAGGATGGCGTGGTGCAGCTCGATGCGTCCTGCATGCACGGGCCCACCAGGCGGGCCGGTGCCGTGGGGTGCCTGGAGGACATCGCGTCGGCGGCGGCGGTGGCCAAGGCCGTGATGGACTACACCGACCACATCTTCCTGGTGGGAGCCGGCGCGCGGAAGTTTGCCATTGAGATGGGCTTCAAGCCCCAGGACCTGCTCACCGAACAGAGCCGACGCGACTACATGCGCTGGAAGGCGGGCTTGAACCCCAGTGACAACTGGCTCAACCTGCCGCCGCGCAAGGCGGGGGGCGGCGGCAGCGACGAGGAGCAGACACTGGGCCAGTCGCTGCACGTGTTTCACGACGCCCAGGGCGTGCCGCACACGTATGGCACCATCAACATGAACGCGGTGACGGCGGCCGGGGATATCGCGTCGGTGACCACCACCAGCGGGCTCTCGTGGAAGATTCCGGGCCGCGTGGGGGATTCACCCATCATTGGCGCGGGGCAGTACTGCGACAACACGGTGGGCGCGGCCGGGTCCACGGGCCGCGGCGAGGCCAACATGAAGGTGTGTGGCGCGTTCCTGGCCGTGGAGTTCATGCGGCAGGGCATGTCGCCGCAGCAGGCGTGCCTCAAGGTGATGGAGCGCGTGATTGCCATGACCGAGGCGCGGTTGCTGGACGAGCATGGGCGTCCGTACTTTGACCTGGAGTACTACGCGGTGAACAAGCAGGGGGAATACGGCGCGGCCATCGCGTATCAGGGGGCCGATCCGGCGCATCCCATCTCATTTGCCGTGTGCGACGCGAAGGGCGCGCGGTTGGAGCCCTTCGCATACATGTACACATATGATCAACGGCCCAAGGGCCGCCCCATGTCCGGGACGCTCGTGATACCGCGATGAGCAACCTTGAGACCACCATGGCCGACCTGCGGCAGCGGCTCCTGGTCGCGGCCGTGGCGGTGCTGGTGGTCTGCCTCATCGGCACCGTGGGCTACCACCTGCTGGCGCCGGGCGAAACGTGGCTGGAGGACGTGTACACCACGGCCACCGTGCTCACCACGGCGGGGTTTGCCGGCCCCATCGACGTGGCGCGCACCGGGGGCGCGATGCTGTTCACCGTCCTGCTGCTGTTCATCGGGGCCGGCACGGTAGTATATGGAATCTCCGTCGTGACCGCGTTCGTGGTCGAGGGAGATCTGACGCTGGGATTCAGGAGGCGGCGCATGCGGCAGGCCATCAAGGAAGTGAAGGGGCACTACATCGTGTGTGGCGTGGGCGCGACCGGCCTCGCCGTGCTTCGGGAGCTGGTGAAGACCGAGCGCGCGGTGATTGCCATCGAGCACAGCGCCGACCGGGTGAAGCGCCTCAGCGAGGAATTTCCCGACGTGCCCATCCTGGAGGCCGACTTCACGGACGACCAGGTGCTGCTGCAGGCCGGGGTGCAGCGGGCCGCCGGCGTGGTGGTGTGTACCACCGTCGACAAGGATTCGCTGGTCACGACGGTGACTGCCCGGCAGCTCGCGCCGGGCATCCGCGTCATCGCGCGCGCGGGGCAGGAACGGTCCGTGACGCGCCTGCGCAAGGCGGGCGCGGACGGCGTGGTGTCTCCCGCGCTGATCGGCGGCATGCGCATGGCCAGTGAACTCGTGCGCCCCAGCGTGGTGAACTTCCTGGACATGATGCTGCGCGACACCAATAAGAATTTGCGTATCGAGGAAGTGCCGGTGCCCGCGCACTCACCCTACGCCGGCCGGACGCTGGCCGACCTCCAGTCGCAGGTGCCCGTCGCCGGGCTGGTGCTCGCCATCCACGACCCCGAAGGCGACGCCTACACCTACCACCCGCCGGACACGGCGCTGCTGCGTCCCGGCTCGCGGATCATCGTCATGGCCGATCCCGCGGCGGTGCGCGCGCTGCGCACGGCCTGCGACGGGACACGACGCACCGCCGCCGCGGCGAGCTGATGGACGAGGAGCGGTTCTTCCTGCCCGGACCCACGGAGGTCCGGGCCGAAGTGCTCGACGCCATGCGCCATTCGATGATCTCGCACCGTGGCGCGGCCATGGAGGTGCTGATGCGCACCGTCCACGACCGGTTGCAACCGTTGTTTGGCACCGAGCGCCCGGTGTATGTCGTCAACGGGTCGGCCACCAGCGCCATGGAAATGGGCATCCGCTGCGGCAGCATCGAGCATGTGCTGGCCCTGGTGTGCGGTGAGTTCGGCGAGCGCTTTGCCACCATTGCCGAAGCCACGGGCCGCACGGTCACGCGGCTCATGGCCGAACCGGGTGGCGTGGTCTCGCCGGAGCAGGTGCGGCTGGCGCTTGAGCACGGCAGCTACGACACGGTGACCGTGGTCCACTCGGAGTCTTCCACGGGGGCGCTCGCCGACATGGCCAGCATCGCGCAGGTCGTGCGCCAGGGATCGAGCGCCCTGCTGCTCGTGGATGCGGTCACCAGCATCGGGGCCATGCCCTTTGCCATGGACGCGTGGGGCGCGGACTTTGTGTTTACCGGTTCGCAAAAGGCGCTGGCGCTGCCGCCCGGGCTCGCGCTGGCGGCGGCGTCGGAGCGGTTGCTCAACCGCGCGCGCCAGTTGGTGGATCGCGGTTTTGTGCTGGACCTGCTGCGCTACGACGACTTCTGGCACCGCGCGCAGAGCCCCACCACGCCGTCCATCCCGCTTCTCTTCGCGCTCGATCGCCAGCTGGCCGACATCGAACTCGAGGGGCTCGAGGCGCGGTTTGCCCGCCACGCGGACATGGCGCGCGCCTGCTGGGAGTGGGCGGAACGCGAGCACGCCGCCGGCAGCGGCGTGAGCATGCTGGCCGCGGCCGGTGAACGATCGCCCACGGTGGGCTGCATCCTCTGCGCGCAACCCGACCACCTGGTGCGCGCCGTGGCCGAGCACGGGTTCACCATCGGCTACGGCATGGGGCCGCTGCGCGATATGACTCTGCGTATTGGCCACATGGGCGACCACACCGTGCCGGGGCTGCAGCAGTTGCTCGACGTACTGGGGCAGGAGCTCAGGGCGCGGGCCTGAGCGTCAGGACTGCATGCCGCCGCTGGCGCGACTGTCCCCGATCCTGAGGTTGGCCACCAGCGCCCGGAGCCGCCCGGCCGCCTGGGCCATGGCTCCCGCGGACGCCGCGATCTCCTGGGTGCTGGCGCTCTGCTCCTCGCTGCCGGCAGCCACCTGTTCCATGGCGGCCGCAAACGCCTCGGTGCCCCGCGCGATGGCGTCCAGGCGCTCGCTCACCTGATGTACCAGCGCGCTGGTGCCGGACGCCGCCTGCTCGATGGCGGCCGTCCACTGTTCCAGCTCGGCCACGCCCTGCTCGATCTGCGTGAATGACGCCGACCCCTTCTCGGTGGCCCGGCGGACCTCGCGCGACGCGCCCGCCATGCGTTCCGTGTGCTCACGGGAGCGCTCCACGCCGGCCATGACTTCCGCGACCACCTGATGCGTGCGCTCCGCCGCCTCCGACGACATGGCCGCCAGCCGACGGACCTCGGTGGCCACCACCGAGAATCCCTCGCCCTGGTCGCCGGCGCGCGCTGCCTCCATGGCGGCGTTGAGGGCCAGCAGCTTGGAATTGTGCGCCAGCGATTGCACCAGTGTCACGAAGCTGCGGATCTCCTCCGACGCCGAGACCAGCGAGTTCACGGCCGACTGCGTGGCATCCACGTCCGCCGAGAGGGCCTCGAGCGCCGCCGAGCCGTCGTCGAGCATGTGACGATTCTCCGACGCCAGCGCGCGCAGGCGCGCATTGCGTTCCATCCCCTCGCGCGCGCCGCTGCTCAACGTGCCTGTCATCGGCATGAGGTCGCCCGCGGAGCTCGCCAGCGCCTGGATGGACTCGGCCATCACGGTGGATTGCCCGCTGAGGTCGCTGGCCGTCTGCGCAATCTGGGCCGCCGAGCCCGACATCTGCTCGGAACTGGCCGTGATCTCCGTGGACATGGCCGACGTCTCGGCGGCCGCCTCGTTGAGGCCGCGCGCCAGCCGCCGCAGTTCCGACACCATCGTGGCCAGCGAGCGGCTCAGTCGCTCGATCTCGCTGGTGGACTCCACCGGATTCACGCGCACCGTGAGGTTGCCGCTCGCCACGGCCTCGGCCAGGTTCGCCAGCTCCATGGCCGGCCGGCGGATGCGCTCGTTCACCAGCCGGTCCACGGCAAAGCCCAGTGCCACGATGACCACAAAGAGCAGGACTGCCACGCCCACGAGGATCGCGCGGACCTTGAGGTAAGTGGCATCGGCCACGGCCACCGGCTCGCGGGCCAGCACCACCCACCGGTCCAGGTTCGTGCGCGCCAGCGCCGCGCGTTCGGCGCCACGCGACGTGGTGATGGTGAATGCGGAGTCGGCGCCCGACGCGGCGGCCGCGGCAATGGCGTCCGCGTCGTTCGCGGAGGCGCTGTGCGTGGCAATCAGCGCATGGCCCGCCGAGTCGGCCAGGTCCACGTTGATGTCGGCGGCGGCGGCCGTGGCAAAGACGGCCTGGAGCGTGGCTCGCAGGGCAGAGTCAGGCGCGGCGCCGGCCCGCGAGCCCGCCACGGCCTGGGCCAGCGCCGCGTAACGCGCCGCGGTCTGCTGCAACTGGGTGTCGGACAGGGCGCGCAGCGAGCGGGCCAGCTCGCGATTGGCCAGGAAGCCCAGCGGCACCAGGATCACGAGGGCCACCAGGGCGGCCAGCGGCGCGAGGCGCATTGAGAGCGCCGTGCGAATGGCGGCGCGCCGGGCCGCGGCAACGGTGGCAGCGGGAGACGGCGTCGGGATGGAGCTGGCGGTGGGTGTGTCGGAGGGTGGCATTGATGATTGGGCGGGAGTGCACCAGGGTACCCCGCGCCGGGCACCGTCCCGGAATCTGGCTTGTTTGCCCTCTGGGGCCAAGTAAATTGCGGGCACACTTGGCAATCGCCTCGCGGCGCCGGGCGGGACCACGCAGGCCAGGTCCGAGACGCGCCTTCCGGAACGCATGACAGACAAGACCCAATCGCCTCCCACCGAGGCCGAACTCCCCATTGCGTACGACCCGTCCGCCGTCGAGCGGAAGTGGCAGGAACGCTGGGTGGAGCGCGGCACCAATCAGGTGGATCTCGCGGGCGCCGATCCGTATTACACGCTGATGATGTTCCCCTACCCCTCGGCCGAGGGGTTGCACGTGGGGAACCTGTTCGCGTTCACCGGCAATGACATCCATGGCCGGTTCCAGCGCATGCGCGGCCACACGGTGTTCGAGCCGTTTGGCTACGACGCGTTCGGCATCCACTCGGAGAACTACGCTCTCAAGGTGGGCGTGAACCCCAACGAGCTCATCCCGCGCAACATCGCCAACTTTGGCCGGCAGGTGCGGCGCGCGGGGCTCATGGTGGACTGGCGGTATGCCGTGAGCACCACGGACGCGGCGTACTACAAGTGGACGCAGTGGCTCTTCCTGCAGCTCTTCAAGCGCGGGCTGGCGTACAAGAAGAAGGGCGCCGTGAACTGGTGCCCGTTTGACAAGACGGTGCTGGCCAACGAGCAGGTGATCAACGGCGCGTGCGAGCGCTGCGGCACCATGGTGGAGCAGCGCTTCCTGGAACAGTGGTTCTTCCGCATCACCGACTACGCGGGTCGGCTGCTGGAGAACCTGGAGACGCTGGACTGGTCGGAGTCCACCAAGACGGCGCAGCGGAACTGGATTGGCAAGTCCGAGGGCGCGGAGCTGTCGTTCCGCGTGCAGGACCTGATGGAGTTTGCGGGGAGCGCCACGGTGGGCGGGGGTGGCCTGTCGGGCGAGGTGATCTCCACGCCCGTGGAGCTCCGCGTGTTCACCACCCGGGCCGACACGATCTTTGGCGCCACGTTCCTGGTGGTGGCGCCCGAGCATCCGCTGGTGGACCGGCTGGCGACGGAGGAGCAGCGCGCCGCGGTGGAGGCCTACCGTGACGCGGCGGGCAAGCAGGACATCGTCACGCGCAAGGTGAACCGGGAGAAGACGGGCGTATTCACGGGTTCGTATGCCATCAACCCGGCCAACGGCGAGCTGCTGCCCATCTGGGTGGCCGACTACGTGCTCATGGAGTACGGCACGGGCGCCATCATGGCGGTGCCCGGCCACGACGAGCGCGACTTTGAGTTCGCGCGGAAGTTCGGGCTGTCCACGCCGCGCGTGGTGGGGCGCGATGCGCACGACACCAGGCCGCCCACCGATGCCGCGTTCACCGACACGACCTCAGGGGTCATGGTGAACTCCGGGAAGTTCAGCGGCCAGGGCGTGGCCGAGGCCAAGCGTAACATCGTGGACTGGCTGGCCAGGCGGGGCGCGGCCAAGCCGGTCGTGCAGTACCGGCTTCACGACTGGTGCATATCGCGGCAGCGCTACTGGGGGCCGCCCATCCCGATCATCTACTGCGACGCCTGTGGCCCGGTGCCCGTCCCAGAGAAGGACCTGCCCGTGGTGCTGCCGCGGCTGGAGAACTTCCGTCCCGATGATTCCGGCGTGTCGCCGCTGGCGCGCGACAAGTCCTGGTTCCGCGTCTCCTGCCCAACCTGCGGCAAGCCGGCGCGACGCGAGACGGACGTGTCGGACACCTTCCTGGACAGCGCCTGGTACTTCCTGCGCTATCCCAGCGCCGACCGCACCGACGTGGCCTTTGACGCCGCGCGCACCCGGCACTGGCTGCCGGTGAATTCGTACATCGGTGGCAACGAGCATGCGGTGCTGCACCTGTTGTATTCGCGATTCATCACGATGGTGCTGCACGACGCGGGGATGCTGGCCTTTGAGGAGCCGTTCACGCGCTTTCGCGCGCACGGCACGATTGTGCGCGATGGCGCCAAGATGTCCAAGAGCCGCGGCAACGTGGTGAACCCCGACGAGTACGTGGAGAAGTGGGGCGCGGACTCGTTTCGCACGTACCTGATGTTCCTGGGTCCGTACGAGGAGGGCGGCGACTTCCGCGACCAGAGCATCTCCGGCGTGCGGCGCTTCCTGGATCGTGTGTGGGCCTCGGCCCACGAGGTGTCCCGCGAGGGCGAGCCGGCGGCCGGCGTGATGCGAAAGCTTCACCAGGTCATCGACAAGGTCACCAACGACCTGCCGGCCCTCAGCTACAACACCGCCATTGCCGCGATGATGGAATATGTGAACGTGTTGCGCGCGCACGAGCGGCGTCCGCACGTGCGTGAGGTGGAGCCGCTGGTGCAGCTCGTGGCGCCCTTCGCGCCGCATGTGGCCGAGGAGTTGTGGGAGGTGCTGGGGCACCACGAGAGCGTGTTCGACGCCGGCTGGCCCGTGTTCGATGCCGCGCTGGCCGTCGAGGAGTCGGTGACGGTGGCGGTCCAGGTGAACGGCCGGACGCGCGGCACCGTGCAGGTGCCCAAGGACGCGGGGCAGGACGCCGTGGTCGAAGCGGCGATGGCTGAGCCGGTGATCGCGAAGTTCGTCACGGGGGCACCGAAGAAGGTGATCTACGTGAAGAACCGGCTGCTCAACCTGGTGATTCAGGGATTGTGAATGACGCCCGGACGGCGCGCCCGCGCCGTCCGGTCACTGCCATTCGTTGTACTGCACCGTGGCGTCGGGGCTGGCAAATGCCACCGCGGCCAGGTAGTCCACGCGCCCGATGTCCAGCAGGCGCACCCAGAGCCGCTGCCGATCCACGCCGGTGATGCCCGTGACGTCGATCTCCTGCTGCTGGTCCTTGCCCAGCGACACATGGAACACGTCAAACGCGGAGGCGATGCCGGTGCCTAGCGCCTTGACCACGGCTTCCTTGCGCACCCACGCGCGGAAAAAGGCGTCCGCCCGCTGGTCGGCGGGCAGCGCGAGCAGCGCATCGTACTCGGCGCGGGCAAAGAAGCGCGCCGCGATGCGCTCCGCGTCCGCCACGCGCGTCATGCGCTCCAGGTCCACCCCCACATCGTCGGAGCGGGTGACCGCCACCAGCATGTGATCGCCCGCGTGCGAAACGCTGAACTGCAGCGGCTCGGCGCCGTCGCCCGCCTCCACCGTCGGCTTGCCGCGCGGCGAACGGCGAATGGCGATGTCAGGCCCGGCCTGGTTCAGGTACTTGGCCAGGATGCCGCGCACCCACGCGCGTGAAAGCGTGAGTCGCGCGCGTTGCGCTTCGCTGGCCACCAGCGCGGTCTTGTCGCGCTCGCCCACCGGCAGCAACTCCATGGCGCCCGACAGGTTCTCCGGCGTTGCCGCCAGCGTCGCGTGCCATACATGAATGTCGTTGCCGGAAAGCAGCGGTGGGGCCGGGTTGGTGGGCGTCATGGCAAAAGGTGGACTAGAAGCTCAGGCCAAAGCTGATGGGCACGGAAACGTAGGACCGGGTGTCAGTGAGCACCTTGTGCAGCCGCGCCTCGAAGTATGCCGTCATGCCCACGAGGGGGATGCGAATGCCCACGCCTCCGTTGAAGCCAGGGTGTGTGCCGGCATCGGTCACGTGGTAGAGCCCCAGCCCCCCGATAAGGTACGGGTGGAACGCGAATCCCTGAAAGTGGTACTCGCCATCCACCACTCCCGCAAAGGCCTGGCTCGCCTTGACTCCCGTGGCGCCGGCCTTGGCGCCAAACCGCTGGTAGAAGAGCTCGCCCCGTATGCCCATGGGCTGGTCCACGGCCTGATACGACGCGTTCCAGCTCAGGTTGAAGCCCGCGGAGTGGGTGTTGGCCAGCGCACCCGTGGGGATACTGACGCCGAAGCCGGCACCAAAGTGGCCGGCGGAAAGTCCGCCCTGGGCCGCGGCGGTGGGGGCGGCGATGGTGAGCAGCAGGATGGCGGTAGCAAGGGATCGCATGGGCATGGAATGTAGTGTCAAAGGAGCCTGGATATCCAATCGCCTACCACGTACCCCACACCGGCCACGCCGAGCCCCACCACGAACATGTCCAGGCCCGATCGGAAGACGCTGCGTCCCGTGAAGATCGAACGCGCGGCCCCCACCAGCCAGTGCGAGAACATGGAGATCGAGAACGCCAGGATGATGGCCGTGTTGCCCGTCCAGAACAGGAAGGGCGCCACCGGGATCAACGCGCCGACGGCGGTGGCCGCGCCTGTCACCCAGCCTTCCCGCAGGGGCGACATGTGCGGATCGCCGATGCCCAGCTCCTCCTGCACCTGTTCGTTGAGCATGCGGGCGGGGTCGCGCATCACCTCGGTGGCCAGCGCGTGCGCCGCGTCGGCGCGCATGCCCTTGGCCTGGTAGATGAGCGACAGCTCGTCGCGCTCCACTTCGGGCATGAGCGCGATCTCGTCGCGCTCCATGGCAATCTCGTATGCGTACACTTCCTGCTCGCTCTTGGCGGCCAGGTACCCGCTGGCGCCCATGGAGAGCGAGTCGGCGATGAGGCCGGCCACGCCCGCCACGATCACCGCGTGCGCCTCTCCCGTCACCGAGGCGCCGATCACGCCGGCCACGAGGCCGAAGTTCGCGGTCAGGCCATCGTTGAACCCATATACCACGTTGCGCAGGAATCCGCCCGATTCGGTGCGGTGCCACGGCTCACCCTTGCGCCCGGAAATCGTGCCCAGCGTGGTGGCGTGCTCCGCCGACTCGCGCGCCAGCAGCAGCGCCTCGTCCCAGCCCGGCGCGCCCGTGGCGGTGCCGCGGTGCATGTTCAGGTACTGCCGGACCTCGCGCCCCTCCTCGGCCAGCAGCATCGGCAGCAGGAACCCCGGCCCCAGCCACCGGCCCAGGAAGGCCAGCAGCCGCGTGCGCCCCGTGGGGCGGAACTTCCCCACCGGCTGGCCGTGCTCCGCCAGCAGCGCCGCCCAGATCTTCGTGTGGCGGTCTTCCACGCCGGCCAGTTCCAGGTAGATGCGCTTCTTCTCGGCGTCCGGCTCGAACCCGGCCAGGATGCGGTAGAGGTGCGCCGCGTCGGCCTCGTCCTGCCAGTGCTCGCGAAATGCCTCCAGGTCGGGCGTCGGATCCGGCGCGGACGCAGTGGGGGCGGGGGCGGGAGCGGAGGCAGACGACATGGAGGAGAAATATGGCAGGCGCGGGCGCGGTCCGCTGGCCCAGGGCCCTGATGGAGACGGTGAGGTCGTCCGGGGCCGGCGTAAACCCTTCACCCGCGGCGGCGTGACTCACCTTGCAGACTCCCCCTGCAAGCCGAGGACTCATGCGTACCAGCATTCTCATTTCAGTGGCATTCACCGTGGCGGCAACCGCCACCTTCGTTCCGCCCGCTGCGGCGCAAGTGGAGGTGCGGACCGCCCCACGGGCGTTCGCATTTTCCGTGGGCCGCGACGATTCACCGCGCGCGGTCATCGGCGTCACCCTGGCGACGGACAATGCCGCCGACACGCTCGGCGTCCGCGTCAGCGAGGTGGCGGACAGCAGCCCTGCCGCCCTGGCCGGCATCGTGGAGGGCGACCGCCTGCAGGCCATCAATGGCGTTGACCTTCGGCTCGCCAAGGTGGACGTGGGCGATGACGTGATGGCCAATGCCATGGCCCACCGCCTCACGCGGGAACTGGGCAAGCTGGCCCCCGGTGATGTGGTGACCCTCAGGGTGTACCATGACGGATCGCTGAAGACCGTGACCGTGAAGACCGTGGATGCCGACGACCTGTATCGCAATCGTCCTGCGGCCGTCTTCCGCGTTCGCGCCGCGGCGCCCTCGGGTGTGCGTGCATTCCCCGACATGGCCGGCATGTCCGTCTGGGACAGCAACCGCGCGGCGCTCGGGGTCTCCCTGCAGGTGACCGGGAGCAAGCGCGACACCCTGGGCATCCTGATCACGGATGTGAACGACGATGGACCGGCGGCCAAGGCGGGGCTGGAGCAGGGCAACCGCATTGCCGCCATCAATGGCGTGAACCTCAAGGTCAACCCCGCAGACGCCGGTGCGGAGTACGTGGCCCAGGGGCGGTACCAGCGGCTGCAGGACGCCATGCGGAAGGTGAAGCCCGGCGAAACCGTGAAGTTGCAGGTGTATGCCGATGGCCAGTTCCGGACCGTGGACATCAAGACAGTGAAGGCCTCCGAGCTGGGCAACAGCGGGATGGTGCTCTTCAGGGATGGCGGGCCCGGAAACTTTGGCGCCGTCACCGTGGGCGCGCCGCAGCTACGCGATGAGGTGCGGCGGGTGCTGGACCAGGCCCAGTTGCAGCGGGTGCGCGACGAGGCGCGGGCGGTGCGCGTTGAATCCGGGCTCACGCGGCTCTTCCCCACCAGGCGCGGAGTGCACTTCATTCGATTCTGACGCCCGTTCCCAACCACGGGTGTCGTCCACGCGGGGTGCCTTCTTCGGAAGGTGCCCCGTGTGCGTTCGGGGCGCCGGCGGTAGAATCAGGCATGACGACGCCATTGCCCCGGGGCCGGTGGGTCCTGCTTCTCGCACTGCTGGCCGCCACCGCCTGCGCGGCGCATGGACACGCGCAGGAGTCGAGCGTGGTGCCCGGCATCGAGGTGCTGCTGCGCGACTCGCTCTCCCTGCTGCGCGGCAAGCGCGTGGGGCTCATCACCAACCAGAGCGGGCGTGACCGCCAGGGACGCAGCGATATTGACCTGCTGTACCATGCGCCCGGTGTGAAGCTGGTAGCGCTCTTCGCGCCGGAGCACGGCATCCGGGGTGTGGCCGCCGCGGGGGCCACCATTGCCTCCGACACGGACTCGGCCACGGGGCTCCCCATCTATTCGCTCTACGGCGCCACGCGCGCGCCCACTCCCGACATGCTGCGTGGCATTGACGTACTGATATATGATATCCAGGACGCCGGGGTGCGATTCTACACGTACATCTCCACGATGGGCCTCTCGGCGGATGCCGCCGGACGGGCCGGTGTCCCGTTCGTGGTGCTCGATCGCCCCGACCCGCTTGGCGGCGAGCAGGTGGAGGGTGGAGTGCTCGACACGGCGTACCGGTCATTTGTAGGTGAGTACCCGGTTGCATTGCGCTATGGGCTCACGCCGGGTGAACTGCTCCGCTACCTGGTGGGCACCGGACAGGTGCGCGCGGATGTGCACGTGATTCCGATGGACGGCTGGCGGCGGTCCATGCGGTATAACCAGACCGGGCTGCCGTGGGTGGATCCGTCGCCCAACCTGCGGAGCATGAATGCGCTCACGCTGTATCCGGGCACGGTATTCTTTGAGGGCACGAACCTGAGCGAGGGGCGCGGCACCGACGCCCCATTTGAACTGGTGGGGGCCGGGTGGCTCACCGACGCCGGTGAAATTGCGCGTGAGCTCAACCTCATGAACATGGAGGGCGTGCGATTTGACTCCACCTCGCAGGCCGTGGCGACCGGCGCCAAGTGGGGCGGGCAGGTGATCCCGATGCTGCACGTGAGGGTGACCGATGCCGCGCTGGTCAGGCCGGTGAAGGTGGCCGCGTACATGCTGCAGGTCATCCGGCGGCGACATCCAGGGGAGTTCGCCTGGAAGGTGCCGCACATCGACCGGCTGGCGGGCAGCGATGCCCTGCGGCTGGCGGTGGACGCGGGCTCGGTGGCGGAGCTGCTTGTCCGGCTGGAACAACAGTCGCGCGCGTTCGCGGAACTGACGCGACCGTACGAATTGTACAAACCCTGATAGCGCGCCTTGGTCGGTAGCCGGCCGGTCACCCGTGCCGGGTGAACGCCGCGCGCACTTCGCTGATGGTGCACAGCGGGCGAAATGGAATTCCCGCTGCTTCAATGGCGGCGCGCCCCCCCTGCTCCCGGTCCACCACCGCGGTCGCCACCACGATCCGGGCGCCCGCCTCACGCACATGCTCCACGGCCTTCAGCAGCGAGCCGCCGGACGTCACCACGTCCTCAACCACCACCACCTTTTTCCCCTCGGGGATCACGCCTTCCACCCACTTGCCCAGTCCGTGCTTCTTGGCATCCTTGCGCACGATGAAGCCGGTGAGCGGATGGTCCGTGCCGGCCGACGCGACCACGCTGGCCAGCACGATGGCGTCGGCGCCCAGCGTGGGGCCGCCCACGGCCGTGGCGCCCAAATCGCGGGCCAGCGCGTGCACCGCCGCGCCCACAATCGGCGCGCCGTCGGGGTGGTAGGTCACCTGCTTGGCGTCCAGGTAGAACGTGCTCTTCGCGCCGGAAGCGAGCGTGAAATCTCCTTCCTTATAAGAGAGGCGCGCGAGCAGGGCGGCGAGCTGGGGATGGCCGGACATGGGAACTCCGTTCGGGTCAGGTGGCGCTGGCCCCAAACTAGGGCTGGGCCGCCGAGTGTGGTAGCCGCGCGTCGATGCAGGACGGGCGGCTGGATCCAGCGTACACTTTTTGCCAATCCGGCGTATACTACGAAGACTCCGCTCCCTGAACACTGACCGCTGGTGAGGTGAGGGATGAAACGTCCCAGACGTATTGCGGCCATCGTCGCGGCGCTGGTTGTGGTCATAGTCGCGGTGCTGGCCATCGTGCCACTGTTCTTCAGTGGCCAGGTGGCGCGGCGCGTACAGGCCGAGGTGAACCAGCGCGTCAATGCGCACGTGGCGTGGCGCGCCGCCGGACTGTCGTTTTTCCGGCACTTTCCCAACCTCAGTCTCTCGCTCAGCGACCTCTCGGTTGTCGGCGTTGGGCAGTTCCAGGGCGACACCCTGGCCGCGGTCGGTCGCGTGCGGGTGGTGCTGGGCCTGGGCAGCGTGCTGGGAACCGTGATGCGGGGATCGCCGCTGGTGATTCAGGGAATCGAAATTGACCGGCCTCGGCTCCACCTGCTGGCGCTCGAGGATGGAACCGCCAACTGGGATATCGCCAGGCCCGCGGCGGCGTCCGCACCGGCAACGGCTTCCAGGCCCCTCGTGGTCAGTCTCCGCAACTTTGCGATCAGCAACGCCACGGTCGCCTTTGAGAGTCGGCAGTCGAACGTCAGGGCCACCGTCGCGGGTTACAGCCAGACGCTCTCCGGCGACCTGAGCCAGAGCCGAGTGGTGCTCCACACCCGGGCCGACGCCGATACCGTGCGCGTCGTCTTCGCCGGCGTACCATACCTGGACGGGGTGCGCCTGGGGCTTACCGCCGGCATTGACGCGAACTTTGATACGAAATCCTACACGCTCCAGGACACGGAGCTGCGCCTCAACGGCCTGGCGCTTGCCGTGGCCGGCTCGGCGCGCGCCGCCGGCGATCAACTGGGGCTCGACTTCACCTTCAAGGCGCCCGACACGGATTTCCGCAGCCTGCTGTCGCTGGTGCCGGCCATCTACGCGCATGACTTTGCCCGGCTGCAGACGTCCGGCACCTTTGCCGTGAATGGCTGGGTCAAGGGCGACTACGGCGCCAGGGCCTTCCCGGCCTTCGCGGTGAACGCGACGGTGAATGATGCGACATTCAAGTACCCGGATCTCCCGCTCCCGGCACGCTCCATTGGCCTGGACCTGGCGCTCACCAACCCGGGCGGCAGTCCCGACCGGACGGTCGTCAAGCTCAGCCGCTTCCACCTGGTGCTCGGCGCGAATCCCATTGACGCGCAGATGACCCTCACGACCCCGGTGTCCGACCCCGACGTGGACGCGCGGGTAGCGGGGACGCTCGACCTGGCCGACGTCGGGCGCACCATCAAGCTGCAAGGCATTGACCAGCTCGCGGGCACCGTGGCCGCCAACGCGTCCGTGCGCACGCGAATGTCCTACCTGAAGAAGCAGCAGTACCAGAGCGTCGCCGCCAGCGGCAGCGTGGATATCACCGGGCTCACGGTCAGGGGCGACGCGCTGCCGCAACCGCTGGCCATCCATCAGGCGTCGCTCACGCTGGCGCCGCAGCATGCCCGCCTCCGCTCATTCGCCGCCACCATTGGCAGCAGCGACGTGCAGGCCTCGGGCACACTGGACAACCTGCTGGGCTTCGCGCTGCATCAGGGTACGCTCCAGGGGAGCGCCACGGTGCACAGCAAGCGGTTCAACCTGGACGAATGGAAGGCGGACACGACCCGCCTGCAGATCATCCCCGTGCCCGCCAACGTGGATCTCACGCTCAATGCCACCGTGGCGGAGCTGCTCTACGGAAAGCTGACCATGACCGATGCCGCTGGTGGCCTGCGGATCGCCGACCAGCGCGTCACGTTGCAGAAGTTCCAGATGAACGCGCTGGGCGGACAGATCGGCGTCACTGGTTACTATGAGACTACTGACCTTACGAAGCCGACGTTCGACGTCAATCTCTCGCTGACCAGCGTGGACATCCCGCGGGCCTTCCAGACCCTGGCCACCGTCCAGGCGCTGGCTCCCGCCGCCAGGTACGCCACCGGAACGGTGACGAGCTCGCTGCACCTGGGCGGGACGCTGGGCCAGAACATGCTGCCGGTGATCCCCGGCCTGGTTGGGGCGGGCACCCTCCAGACCTCACCGCTGGTGATGCGCGACTTTCCCCCGCTCCAGAAGGCGGCGGAGGTGACCAGGCTGGCCTTCCTGGATAACCCGACGCTGCAGGCGTTGAACGCGTCATTTGAGATCCATAATGGCCGGCTGTTCATGAAGCCATTTGACGCCCGGGTGGCCGGCGTGGGCATGAAGGTGGCTGGTTCCAACGGCTTCGACCAGTCGCTCCAGTACACGCTGGACCTCAGCGTTCCGCGTTCGCTGCTGGGCGGCGCGGCGAACAGCGCGCTGGCCGGCGTGATGTCCCGGGCGCGGCAGGCGGGAGTGGACGTCGCCACCACGTCGGCGCTCCCACTGGCCATCCGCATCGGCGGGACGATCACCAGCCCCACCGTCTCGGCGGACCTGGGGACCGTGGCCTCGTCCGCGGTGAAGAGCGCCACGCAAGCCGCCACGCAGGCCGTCACCGACGCCGCGAAGCAGAAGACCTCCGCCGAGGCCGCGCGACTGGTGCAGTCGGCGGAGCAGCAGGCCGCCCGGATCCGGGCGGACGCGCAGACGCTGGCGGACAAGGTGAAGGAGGAGGGCTATAAGCAGGCGGACTCGCTGACCGCGAGGGCGGGTGGAAATCCGCTGGCACAGGTGGCGGCGAAGGCTGCCGCGGACAAGCTGCGCCAGCAGGCGGACGAGAAGGCGGCGTCCATCGTGCGCATCGCCGGTGAGCGGGCCGACAGCGTGGTGGCCGCGGCGCGGCGGCAGGCAGAGAAAGTCGGGGGTGGCGCATGAGCACGCCGCCGCGCGCCGTGCCGCGCGCGTGATCCGGTGGTGGCGCTGCGGGCGGAGTAGCTCGACAACGATTTCCGGGGCAGGAGTGTCCAAGCTCCGGACCAGTCCCCATCCCGGATCTTGCCTATGCGCAGCTTCCTCGACGCCGTCGCCCACGACATCCGCTACGCCCTCCGCGGCCTCCGAAACCGGCCGGGCTTCACCACCGCCGTGGTGGTCACGCTCGGACTTGGCATCGGTGCCAACTCCGCGATGTTCTCGATCGTGGACCGGCTCCTCTTCCGCGCACCGCCGATGCTTCGCAACCCCGCGTTGATGCATCGCGTGTACCTGGCCGAAACGTATCGCGGACAGGAGAACGAGTCGAACTATGTCCAGTACGCCCGATACACCGACCTCACCAACTGGACGCAGTCGTTCGCGCGGACGGCCGAGTTCACCGCCCGGAAGCTGGCCGTCGGCACGGGCGCTGCCTCGCAGGAGATGCAAGTCGGCATCGTCAGCGCGAGCTTCTTCAGGTTCTTCGATGCGCCGCCAGTGCTGGGGCGCTATTTCACTTCCGCGGAAGACACCATTCCCGGGGGCGCCGCGGTGGCGGTGATCAGCTATCCATACTGGGAGCGGGCGTTCGGCTCGGCGCGTGACGTGCTCGGCAAGACGGTGCACATTGGCGCGGGCGTCTTCACCGTGATTGGTGTTGCTCCCAAGGGATTCGTCGGGCTCTGGTCGGAGAACCCACCAGTCGCGTTCATCCCGATCACGAACTATGGCGCGGACGTTGGCAAGCGCATTACACAGAACGGCCAGACCTGGTACAACACGTTCAACTGGACGTGGGCGAGCATGATCGCGGAACGGAAGTCCGGCGTCACCACGGCGGACGCCGATGCCGACCTCACGCGCGCATTCCGGCGGAGCTACGCGGGGCAGCTCGCCACGAAAAACCGGGCGACGCCCATGTCGGTCACCAGGCCGCACGCCTTCGTGGCCTCGATCCTCGCCGACCGTGGCCCCAACCAGTCCAGCATGACGCGGATTGTCACGTGGATCAGCGGCGTGGCGCTCATCGTGTGGCTCATTGCCTGCGCCAACGTGGCCAACCTGCTGCTGGCGCGAGCGCTCAGGCGGCGTCGCGAGATCGCCGTGCGGCTGGCGCTCGGTGTCAGTCGTGGCCGGCTCGCCTCGCAGCTCATGGCGGAGAGCGGCGCCCTGGCCCTGCTGGGCGGCGTGGCTGGCATCGCCGTGGCCCAGTGGGGCGGGGCCTTGCTGCGTACGATGTTCCTGTCAGAAACCACGACGGCAACTGTGATCGAGGATCCGCGCACCCTGTTGTTCGTGGGAGTCGCGTCGGCGGCCGCCGGACTCCTCACCGGGCTCGCGCCGCTCCTCCAGACAGGGAGCGCGGATCTCACCCGCGACCTCAAGGCTGGGGTGCGCGAGGGCACATATCATGGATCACGCATGCGCACCGGCCTCCTCACGTTCCAGGCGACCCTCTCGGTGCTGCTGCTCATCGGCGCCGGCTTGTTCGTGCGCAGCCTGTCGCGAGTCCAGTCCACGCCGCTCGGGTACGATGCACCGCATGTGGCGGTCGTGGACCTGCACGAACGCGGGGTGACGCTCGACAGCACGCAGGCGCACAACTTGCGTCTGTCGCTGCTCGCGGCCGCCACGGCGCTCCCGGACGTGGAGCACGCGTCCATGCAGGTGGCCATGCCCTTCTGGAGCACGGAATCGCATTCGCTGTACGTGGCCGGCATTGACACCGTGGCCAAGCTGGGCCAGTTCGACATGAATTCGGTGACGCCGGACTACTTCGCCACCATGGGCACGCGCATCCTGCGCGGGCGTGGCATCACGCAGGCCGACGTGGCCGGTGCGCCGAAGTCCATGGTCGTAAGCCAGTCCATGGCCAGGAAGCTCTGGCCCCACGCCGATGCCATCGGCCAGTGCGTCAAGATGGGCAAGGAAACGGCGCCGTGCACCTACGTTGTGGGAGTCGCCGAGGACATCAAGAACAACAGCCTGAGCGACGACCCGGCGCTATACTATTATGTGTCATGGGAGCAGTTTGCGCCGACTGAGGGCGGCCTGTTCGTCCGCACGCGGGGCGACGCGGCCAGGTCCGGTGACGTCATCCGCAAGGCGCTGCAGGCTCACATGCCAGGCGTGTCGTACGTGACCGTTACGCCGATGAGCGATGTGCTCGGGGGTGAAACGCAATCCTGGCGCGTGGGCGCGACGATGTTCCTCGCGTTTGGGCTCCTGGCGCTGGTGCTCGCGGCCGTCGGCCTGTACAGCGTGATCGCGTATAACGTCGCGCAGCGGGCCCACGAGCTGGGCGTCCGGGTGGCCCTCGGCGCGCAGGTGCGGGACGTGATGGACCTGGTCCTGCGTCAGGGAATGGTCGTGGCCGCCACCGGGGTTGTCCTGGGAGCGGGGATTGCGCTGGCGGCGTCCCGGTGGGTGGGTCCGCTGCTGTTCGACGAGTCGGCGCGCGATCCCGTGGTGTATGGCGCCGTGGCCATCGCGATGCTGGCTGTCGCCGCGGTGGCCAGCTTCATTCCCGCGCGCCGTGCCGCGCGCGTGGATCCGGTGGTGGCGCTGCGGACCGAATAAGCTCGCCCGTCCGGGCTAACCTGCCCGGTCCGGGAGAATCGCTACTCGTACCGCAGCGCGTTCATCGGGTCCGTCTTCGAAGCGCGCCGCGCGGGCACGTATCCCGCGCCGAGCGCCACCAGCGAGAGCAGCACGGCCGCGATGGCCATCACCACCGGATCCCACCCCTTGATCTGGTAGAGCAGGGACTGTGCTCCGCGTCCCAGGGCCACGGCGCCGGCGAGTCCGATGATCCCCCCGATGAGGGTCATCACCCCCATCTGCCGCATCACCATCCGGCGCACCATGCCGGCGTCGGCGCCCAGCGCCATGCGCAAGCCGATCTCCCGCGTGCGCTGTGACACGGAGTATGCCAGCACTCCGTACAGCCCCACCGCAGCCAGGAGCGTCGCGAGGATTGCAAACGCCGACGAGAGCGTGGTGATCATCCGGTCCATGAACACGTTGTCCTTCACCTGCTGTTCCAGCGTCTTCAGGCCCTCAACGGGGAGCGTGGGGTCGAGCTTCTTGATCACCCCGGGGACGGCCCGCAGGACCGGGCCTGGGTCGCCGGCGCTCCGGACATAGTAATTTATGAATCCGATGGTGGTGTCCTGCCGCCAGGGAATGACGAAGACCGGCGGGACGGAATCCTTGACGCTGCTGTACGCGGCGTCCTTCGCCAGGCCGACGATCTGGATATCCAGGTCCTTGTTGCCCATGGACATGAACTTGCCCACCGCGTCGCGTCCCAGCCCGAACTTCTTCGCGAACGTCTCATTCACGATGGCCACCTTGGGGGCGCCGGCCACGTCCGACGAGGTAAAGTCGCGCCCCGACAGGAGCGGAATGCCCATCACGTGGAAGTACTCCGCCCCCACCTCATTGTATCGGGAGCTGTGGTCCGTGTTCGGGTCCGTGGGATATCCCTGGACCTGGACGCTGTTGCCCCAGTTGCTGCCCGACACGAGGGGCACCAGGGACTCGGTCACGCCCGCCACCCCGGGAAGGGCGCCCAGCTCCTGCGCAGCGCGATTAAAGAATACTGCTGATCTCGAGTTGGCATATCCGTTGCGTTCCGGCGAGACCGAGAAGGTGGAAACGCCCTCCACCTTCACGCCCAGGTCCACCCGGCTCACGTTGCGCAGGCTCTTGATGAAGAGCCCCGATCCCGCCAGCAATGCCATGGAGAGGGCCACCTGCGTCGTCGCCAGGATCGTGCGGAATCGCAGGGCAGCCTTCGTGCCCGCCAGCCGGCCGGTGCTGTTGCGCAGGGCCGTCACCAGGTCGGGCCGGGTGCTCTGCAGTGCGGGGAACAACCCGAACAGGATGCCGGTGACGATGGCTACCGCGCCCACGAACCAGACCACGTCGAAGTGAAGCTGAAAGTGCAGGGACGCTACTATCTCCCCCGGCAGGAGGGCCATGATGGCGATCAGCGTGCCGCGCGCGACAAGAATCGCGATCGCCCCGCCGATGAATGCCAGCACCATCGATTCCGTCAACAGTTGCGCGATGAGCTGCATCCGCGTGGCGCCGATGGAGAGGCGCACCGCCATCTCCGTGGTCCGGCTGGCCGCGCGCGCCAGCAGCAGGTTGGCAATGTTGGCGCACGCAATAAGCAATACGATTCCCGTAATGGCAAGGAGGATCAACAACGGGGCCTTCGCGTCGTCCGGGATGCTGCTCTGCCCCCGCCGGCCATCCGTCACGGTCACCTGCTTCGCCTTGAACTGCGCCAGGGTCGCGTCGTTCATTCCCTTCTGCAGCGGCGCCTCGACATCCGTGATGATCGGGTGGTACGCGGCGTTCAGCGCGGCCCTGGCCTGCTCCATCGTGGCGCCCGGCTTGAGCCGTCCAAATACGTACGCCCAGTACGAGTCGCGCCGTTCGAAGCCCTTCCAGCCATTCTCCAGCGCCGCGCGCATGGTAATCGGCACATAGATGGACGGGATCACGCCCAGTGTCGTGCCCTCGAATCCCTCCGGCGCCACGCCCACGATGGTCATGGACTGCCCGTTGACCTTGAGCACCTTGCCTACGACACCGGGGTCGCCACCCATGTGCGCCTGCCAGTAGTCATAACCCAGCACCACCACGAACGCGCCGCCAATCTGCTGGTCATCCGAGGGGCCCAGCAGCCGACCCAGGGCCGGCTTGAGCTGGAGCACGGGGAAGTACGAGCCGGAGACCTCCAGGCCGTCCGCAGTCCGCGTCTGGTCGTTGTACGCGACATTCGCGCCGAACGATACGTGCGCCGCGAGGCCGCTCAGTCCGGTATTCGCCTTCTGCAGGTCGCGGAACATCAGGTAACTGAACACCTGGTCGCAGTTGCCGGCCTGGCTGCATGACGTGGAGCCCCACTTGGGTCCGGGCGCCCCGAGGTTCACCAGCCGCTCGGGGTGCGGCACGGGCAGGGGCCGCCGCAGGACCTGCTGGAAAATCGAGTAGATGCCGGCGTTGGCGCCGATCCCCAGCGCCAGCGACAGGATGGCGATCGTGGAGACGAAGGGGGTCTTGAGGAGGGTGCGGAAGGCCAGCTTCACATTACGCATGCGGAGTCCTGGAAGTCGGGCGGGATGTGGAGTGTTGCGTCGCAACCGGATACGGCGCCGGTCGTTGGACACCCCATCGGCCAATTGGGTTGGACTGCACCTGTGAGACAGTGGCCGGATCCCCGAAATCCAAAGACCCGCCAGCGATGAACTGACGGGCCTTCGGGTCGGTGGGTTTCAGTCCTGCCCGGTGGATCAGCGGTTCCCGGGATTCCCCGTGGTGCGCGGCATCGAGTCGTCCTTCACCAGCGCGGTGTCCGGCTTCACGGGCACCTGCAGCGCACCGGCTGGCACCACCACCTCCTTCCAGGTCTTCACCTTCTGCCGGAAGGCTTCCGCCAGCGAATCCACGCTGACCTCATCCTGCGTCGTGGTATCCGTGATGCCGGCGCGCAGCCGGTCCGCGTTCTTCATGGCTTTGGTATAGGTGGAGTCGTTGCGCACGGCCTGTTCGTAGTGGTGCAGCGCCGCCACGGGGTACCCCGACCGCTCCAGGGCCATCCCGAAGTTGTTCTGGAAGATCGGCGATGTGGGCTGGACCAGGACCAGTCGGGCCAGTGGACCCAGCGCGCCCTGAAAGTCGCCGGTATCCAGCAGCAGCACGCCCAGGTTGTTGAGCGCCCAGGTATCGGCATCGTTGCGCGCGAGCAGCTCGTGATAGGTCCGCGTCGCGGAATCAATGTCACCAGAGACCGCCTGCGCCCGCGCCTTGAGCAGCCACCCCTCGGCGGACGCGCTGTCAATGCTCAGGCCCTCCTGTACCTGCTCCAGCGCCTCCGGGCCGCGCTGCATGGACAGCAGCACGCGCGCCTCATTGAAGTAGCTCCTGGCGAACGCGGGGTTCAGGTCAATGGAGCGATCAAGCGCCTGCTTGGCGCCGTCAAAGTCCCCCGCCTTCCAGCGGGAAAGGCCGAGCATGTAGAAGCCCATCGCCTTGTTGGGATTCGCTTCCACGTATCGCCCGAACACTCCAGCGGCGTCCGAAAAGCGGCCGGCCTTGTACAGGTCATCTGCGTTTTCATACGTGGCCGGCATTGTGGCCACGTCGGTGCCCATGGCGCCCGCGCCCTCCGCGGCCGTGCGGTTGGCCGCGAACGTGGCCGGCGTCGTTGGAGGCGCGGGTGGCTGCACCGGATGCGTGGTTGCCACGGATACCGTGGCAGCCGGTCGCTCGGGGGCCTTGTCACCCCCGCACGCGGCGGCGAGAGCGGCCAGGGCCATCGGTGCGGCCCAGGTCAGACGGTGAAAATTGGTATGGCGAATGGCGGTGAACATGGCGGCCTCCTGCGGCACGGGTTGGTGTGACACCCCTTTCAGGAGGCATGCTCCGGGCCACCCGCCGCCACGAGACGGTGCGGATGGCAACTGCTTGGTGGCGGCCAAGTTGCGGTTCAGGCGGGCCGGTTCGTGCGTGTCGTGCCGGACACACGCGCGCGTGGAAGGCGTGGCCGGATGGACACCCGGGCGTGCGCGGCACTCGTCGGCCCGCCGGTGCCGGTCTGCATCCCGGGTAGCCGCTCAGCCCTTCGACACCCCCAGCCGTCGCATGATCTTTAACAGACTGGCATGATCCGCCAGCCCGAGTGACTCGGCGGTGCGGGTGATGTGCCAGGCGTGCTTCTCCAGCGCCGCCAGCACAATCCGCCGCTCGGCTTCCATCCGCTGGGCCTGGAATGACATGTCGTCCGCCTGGTGGCCGCCACCGCCGCGGGTCCCGCCTCCCAGTTCGGGCGGCAGGTCCTCCAGCCGGATCACCTCGCCATCCGCCGCCACGACGCCGCGCTCGATCACGTTGCGAAGCTCACGCACGTTGTTGCGACTCCAGTCATGGCGTACCAGCGCCTCACGGGCCTCGGGCGCCAGCCGCCGAGGCAGGACGCCGAACGCTCGGCATGCGGCATCCACAAATCGCTCCGCGATCAGCGCGACATCCTCCCGACGGTCGCGCAGCGGCGGCACCTGCACCACCAGCACGTTCAGGCGATACAACAGATCCTCGCGGAACGTCCCTTCCTTCACCATGGCGTCCAGGTCGCGGTTGGTGGCCGCCACCACGCGCGCACTCACGTTGATGTCCCGGTTGCCGCCTACGCGCTGCACCGTGTGCTGCTCCAGCACGCGCAACAGCTTGGGCTGCACGGCCAGCGACAGTTCGCCAATCTCGTCCAGGAAGATCGTCCCGGTCTCCGCCGACTCGAACGCGCCCTTGCGCATGGCGGCCGCGCCGGTAAAGGCGCCGCGTTCGTGGCCGAACAGCTCGCTCTCCACCAGGTTCTCGGGCAGCGCCGCGGCGTTGATGGCCACGAACGGTGCCGACGGGTTGGCGCCCAGCCGGTGCACTTCATGCGCCACCAGCTCCTTGCCCGTCCCACTCTCCCCCACGATCAGCACGGGGCTCCGCACGGCAGCCACGCGCGCGATGGTGTTGCGCAATTCATCCATCGCCTTGCTGCGACCCAGCAGCGTGGACTCACCCAGCCGCGTCTGCAGCGCGAACACTTCCCGCCGCAGCCGGTGGCGCTCCACCGCATGCTCCACCTCCTGCGCCACGCGTTCCATGGGCTCGGCCTTGTCAATGAACCCGGTGGCGCCCAGCCGCACGGCCTCGATGCAGCGGTCAAAGTTACCAGTGCCCGTGTACACGATCACCGGTGTGTCGTCGCCCCGGTGCTTCAGGGCGCGCAGGACCTCGAAGCCGTCAGTGCCCGGCATCTCGAGGTCCAGGATCACGCAGTCAAAGGAGCTCGCCTGCAGACGCTCGAGCGCCGCAGCGCCACCCGTTTCCACCGTCACGTCGTGGGCGCCCACGCGCTTCAGGTCGTAGGCGTACTGGTCGGCCAGCGCCTTGATGTCGTCAACCACGAGGATGGTGCTCATGCGATGGGAATCTCCAGCATGAAAGTACTCCCCTGGCCCGGCGCGGTTTCCACCTTGACGGAGCCGCCCAGGTCGGCCACCAGTCGGCGCACCACGGACAGCCCCAGCCCGGTGCCCGCTGTCTTCGTGGTATAGAAATCATCAAATACCCGGTCCAGTTGCTGGCGCGTCATCCCGCGGCCGGTGTCCGCCACGGTGATCCGGACGCGGCCGTCCACGCCGTCACCAAGCGGCTCCGCGCCCATGACGATGCTGCCGGTGGTACCCGCCAGGGCATCCACGGCGTTGGATGCCAGGTTCTCCAGGATGCGGCGCAGCACCACGGCGTCGGCGCGCACCGGCGGCAGTGAATCCGGAAGCTGGAGCTGGATGGATGCCCCGGGGGTGCTCGCCGCCACCTCGCGC
>DASSOG010000009.1:0-137888 GCA_035700805.1 Gemmatimonadaceae bacterium
AGGCGAGCACGGGGAGCACCGTCGCGGACGCCGCGGCGAGCGGTCGCACCGGTCGTGAGCCGCGCGGCGCGAGCCGCCGAGCCCGACTTCCGCAGCACCACGCTGCCCAATGGACTGACCGTACTCTCGGAGCACATGCCGGGAGTGCGGTCGGTGTCGTTCGGGGCCTGGGTGCGGAGCGCGTCGGTGCACGAGCGGCCGGATGAGATGGGCGTCTCGCACCTGCTGGAGCACATGGTGTTCAAGGGGACGGAGCGCCGGACGGCGGCGGAAATTGCGCTGGCGCTGGAGGCCGTGGGTGGCTCACTGGACGCCTACACGTCGCGCGAGCACACGGTGTACCAGGCCCGCGTGCTGGACCAGCACCTGGAGCTGGCCGCCGACGTGATTGGCGACATGGTGTTCCACCCGGCGCTGCGCGAGGAAGACCTGGCGCTGGAGCGCAAGGTGATCCTCGAGGAGATCGCCATGGTGGACGACACGCCCGATGACCTGGTATTTGAGTTGCACAATACCGCCCTCTGGGGACAGCACCCATTCGGTTACGCCATCCTGGGCACGCGCGAGACGGTCGGGCGGCTTGGCACGCCAGAACTCCGGGCGCTCCATGCGCGCGCGTACCACCCCGAGCACATGGTGGTAGCGGCGGCGGGCAGCGTGGCGCACGACGACCTGCTGGCCATCCTGGAGCGGACGGGATGGGCGGCGCGGCCGCGGGGTGGCACGCCGCGACCGGCGGTATCGCCGGCCCCGTCCGTGGGCCCTGAACGCCGGCACGTGGCGCGCGACGGCGCTCAGACCCACCTGGTGATTGGCTCGCGCGCCATCCGACACGGCGACCCGCGGCGGCACGCACTGGTGCTCGTGAGCATGCTCTTGGGGGGCGGCATGAGCTCGCGCCTGTTCCAGCGGGTGCGCGAGGAACTGGGGCTGGCGTACGCCGTGTACACCTTCCAGTCCTTGCACCAGGCCACGGGTATGCACGGCGTGTACGTGGGCACTGCGCCCGACGCTGCCGAGCAGGCGGTGGATGCCATTGCTGGCGAGCTGAAGCGGCTGGCCACGCAGGGGTTACCAGACACCGAACTGGCCATGGGCAAGGAGCAGCTCAAGGGGCAGCTGGTACTCTCACTGGAGAGCCCCGCGTCGCGGATGTATCGCGCGGCCACGGTGGCGTTGTATGATGAGCCTTTCCGTACGCTGGACGAGATGCTCGCGTGCGTGGACGCGGTGACACCCGAGGCCGTGGCGGAGGTGGCGCAGGAGTTCTTTGATCCGGCGGCGCAGACGGTGGTGTCCTTGGGCCCTGAGAGGGCGTGACGATCTGGCGTTCAGGGAGCGGCAATCACGTAGGGTCCGTGTTGTAGAGCTCGAAGGCGTGGTGCCCATACCCTGCCAGCCAGCGGAGCGCGTGATCCGCTGGCGCACGACGTGAGCCCAGCGATATTTCAATTGAAGTTGGGACAGATCCAGCAGCAGGATTTAGATCTGTAAAGTACTCTTGACAAATCAAGGGGGGGGGGGTACCGTTGCAAATGCGGTCGTCGGCCTCAGTAGCAACCGAGGGGCCACGCTGATTTAGGGGTCGCGCCGGCTTCGGCCTCTGTTGGGCGAGACGCATTGATTAGTACCTTCGTCAGGAGCTGTCATGAAAAAGGCAATCGGATTGACAATCGTGGGAACGGTGCTCGCGGTGCTCGCGGCGGTCGCACAGCCAAAGCCGGTTCTCTCCGCAACGGTGGATTCTTCCGGCTGCCCAATTGGAGCTAAGTACGTGTGTGCTACGTTCCCTATATGCTCTCATTTTGACCAGTATGGCAATTGCGACGGGTATATTGTTGGCAAGGTGTACTCGGATAGCCTGCCACACCCGTATTGAGGTGGCAGGCACAAGTCGGTGATCTCGAGACTGGGCATGGTTCGCCAATCGCTTGCCGTGAGCTGACTGGCATGAGGTACATGCGGAGACACCAAGTAGTTACGGCGAGTGCCCGGCCAGCGCGGCGCAGGGGTCGAGACGCCATTCTCTTGGTGTGCCTGTCCGGTATTTTTCTCGTTGCCGCCGTGACGGCGATTGCCCGCCATCGGTGGGACCCATCGGTGCGCGGGATCACGGCGTGGTTGACCGTTCGCAGATTTGTACAACACGACACGCGCAGAGACTTGGCGGCCAGCTTCATCTTCCAGCCCATCGACTGCGAACAACGCCTTGCCGCGATCGATAGTCTAAATGCCTTGGTGTCGCAGTATGGGGTCCGGATTCAGGGCCTCATGGTTGGCACTGTGGAATCGGTGCCTGGGTGGCGGGCGATCGCTTCAGCCGATCGCATCCAGTTCCCTGTTTCGCTGATCGATCCGGCATCGGCATCCGCCATTCTCAGGGCAGCGGGAGCCCGTGTCACACCGGTGTTAATCTCAGTACGTCCGGATGGGCGTCTCGAAAGCGTTCTCGTGACAGGCCTTGCTCGGCGGGCCGATCCAGGCGCGAGAGCCCGGAGGAACTTGCTGTCGGGCACTCCGGCGCAGACCCGGAGCGTGACGCCAAGTCGAATGCCGGAGCCACGGGGCGACGCGCGATGATGTTGAAACGGGTGATTCTCAGTGTGGCGGGATGCGTTATCGTGGGTGCGATGATAGGGCTTGCGTTCCCTGTGGATGATCAGAAGGCCGCTATCATCCTGCACCCCGCGCCCAGTCTTGATTCGCAGGCAACCCAGCAATCCAGGCGAGTGCTCGCGACGCGCTGGGATACGCTGGCGGTCGTGGAGACGGCTAGCTTGGGGGCTGACCTCGAAGGGGCTTTCCGACTGGCAGTCGTCAAACATGGCTTGGCGGTGTTCGCGGATCGAGGGGAACGCCTGTTCGTGTTCGATATGGTTCACAAGACGTGGCATGCGTCCCGTCCTGGAGCAATCAGATTTGCGAGGGACCTCAAGGCCGATTACCGTGGCCGATTGCTGGTTGTTGATCAGCGGGCGACGACGCTCTGGTCGTATTCCAGGGCGGCAGCTTTACTCGACAGTGAACGCGTCGGCGCGATAGCGGGCATAGAGCAAATTGCTCCGCTGCCAGACGGACGGATTGTCGCCTTTGCACCAGACATGCCTCGTCCGCTGTTCGTTTTGGGGGCCGGGGCGGCGAACGGCCTGATCGCGCTCCCTGATCCGCGGTTGCAATCCTGGCAGCCGTTACAGCGGCAAGGGCTGCTGGCCAGTGACCCGAACTCCTCGCATTGGGTATATGCGTTAGAACTGGCGGATGGGTGGTTCTCGTTCGACGGCGTCCGCAGCAAGGGGTTCGTTGGGCAATATGTTGAGCATACACCATCACCGATCGTGGTGTCCGATTCAGTCGCTGGTGGTCAGGCGAACCATTTGGGTCGGGCGGTGGTGTCAGCGATCAGTGCGACAGTGTATGGGTCTGTTGTGTCGATTCTCTTTGGAGGCCGGACGAAGCTCCGTGATCGTGTGATCGACCGCTATCGACGGGATACCGGCGCATATCTGGGATCCTACATATTGCCGGATCGGTGCGCCGCCATCGCTGCCATCGCGGATTCGACGTACGCGGTGCTGTCCAGCGCTCGTCGGCCGACCCTGTTGGTGCTTCGGGCGCGGTAACGAGGTGGTAATGGCAGCCGACATCGGATTTGTCAAACGATCCTGGTGGCGGCAACGTGCACGTAGAATGTCCCGCCTTGCGACGATGAGTCTCATCCTCGGCGTCTCAGGTGCTACGCTGACATTTGCTGCGGGCGATGGTTTCCGGCGCGCACCATTGGCAGGCGTGAAGGCCCCAGCACAGGTGTATCGCGTTTGGGTGACCCGTCCGATGCCATCTCGCGGTTGGAAAATGGCGCCGGTTATTTCAGGCGAGACTTTCCATTTCCTTGTATCAAGTAGCCTGCCAGTTGCACTCGCTGCGTACGCCGATGAGACACTTGGCATCCGGTCCGGAGGCCAAACGATCCAGAACGTGCAGACCGAAATTGTAACGCCCGGGTTCCTGCGGCTGCTCGGCGTCGGGGCCTCCCTTGGGCTTGTCTCCGTGTCGTCGACCAACGACGCAGTGGTTATCAGCCATGGACTTTGGATGCGCGTCTGGGGTGGGGACCCGGGGGTGTTAGGTCAGGCCATTACGGTCAACGGCCACGTGGCAACCGTCGTGGGCGTGACGGCGGCGGCATTTCGCGGAATTGGTCGGCAGCCAACGGATCTCTGGATGTCCGTCGGATTCGCGGCACGTATGGGGTTGGTGCCACTGCAGGGCGACCCGGGAAGCGGCTATCTCCAACTGATCGCGCGAACTCAACCCGGTGTCAAGCGGTCCGCTGTGCGGTCCGAACTCGCGACGGTCGTTGCACGGGTTGACCCGGGCCCGTGGCTCGGTAGCGGGGTGCACAAGCTGGGAGTGAAGCTTGGAACACTTTCCGACTTCGATTTCGACAGTGATGGCAAGCTGCTTGGCGCGTTTCGCATGGGCGTCTCGATCCTGCTCGTCGCGATGCTTGTGACGGGTACCGCTGTCGCGTCGCTCGTCCTGCTCATCGAGGCGGTGCTTGACCGGAGAAACTCAGCCACTCGACGAGCGCTTGGAGCCTCTTCTGCCCACATCCTGCGTGCACGTGCAGCTGGTGCCGGTGTGCTGATCGCCAAGTGCGGGTTGGGCGTTGCCCTGCTTGTGGTTCCCGCCGCCATTTTTTTGCGTCGGTCCGGGATGCTGCCATTTGTCTGGGCACGGGAATGGTCGGACATGCTCTGGTTCGGGGGCGTGGCGATCGTCGTGGGTGGAGCATTGGCTGCTGTGCCGGCGGCAATTTTCGACGTCGGTATGCCGGGGGGGCATGCGCTCAGCCGTTGGCTGGCCGGCCAGGGGATGACCAAGGGAATTCGCCGCGCGTGTGGCGCCCTGATCGCGTGTCAGATCCTGTTGGGCGGCGTGCTGTGCTGGACCACGGGGTATCTCGCCGAGAACGTCTGGCGCGCGTCGCGACTGGACACCGGGTACGATCTCTCGGGCGCGTACGCAATCATCCCGCAGAACGCCGGCGAAAATTCCCGAATAGGTGACCCCGGCAATCTACCGCACGACCGCATCCTTCAGCCGCTGCGTCTCATACCTGGGGTGATAGCGGTGTCCCGCACACCGACCGTTCCGCTCATCTCGTCTATGCTGTTCGACCTGGTGGTTCCCCGCACCGCACGGATTCCCGATGGGGTACTCTCCGTCATTGGAAACGTCGTGGACGCCCAGTACTTTGCCGCCTTGGGAATTCATCTTGTAGCGGGTCGCACGTTTACGCCGGCCGAAGTCCGCGATGCCCGTCCAGTGGTGGTCGTTGATCGGAAGCTGGTTCAGGTGTTGGGCATGACAGTGAATGACATTCTGGGGCGCTGCCTGTTGGGGAAGAACTCCATTTACGGGTGCTCCGTGGTCATTGGAGTCGTTGACAGTACACGGTTCATTGGCCTTTGGAGTCGCGCTCGCCCCACGCTCTATTCAGCAGGTCGCGCCGGGCTGTATCCGGGGCGATTCCAATTCAGCTCAAGGACTCCAGTCGTGGTACGGTTCCGCCGGGGAGACACCGGCGGATATCGTGCGATCTACAGGGCCATACGATCCGCCGGTGCAGACCCGAGCGCCTATCGAGTGCAATCCCTCGTTGAAGTCGCCAGGGGTCAGTATCGGTCGTGGGAACGCGCGGAGCACATCTTTGCTGCCGCGACGATGGTTTTACTGGTGCTTATCGTCCTTGCCGTTGCATCGGCGATTCGGTTCGAAATCCAGTCGCAGCGACTGGCCACCGGGCTTCGACTGGCGCTCGGTGCTCAGCGTTCGCGCCTGATGTGGTCGGTCGCTGGTGCCATCTCCCTTTGGAGCCTCACCGGCCTCGGCCTGGGGATCCCTATCGAGCTCGGTGTGCTGTCTGTCCTGCGGCACTGGTCGGCGAGTCTTCAGACTTGGTCAATGGTCGGATTGTTGGCGGGGAGTGTCACCCTTGGAGTAATTCTGGCTGCTACGATCACGTATGCCGCGGCTCAGGTCATGCGAATTGATGCTTCCACGGTGTTGAGGGCAAGCTGAAGTCGATCGGGTCCATCGCGCATACATTCGTGTGACAGCACCGAGGTGCGGGTTTCCGGGCTTGCTCCGGCCTTTCAATGAGCGATGAAGCCAGGCGATATCCGCCCGGGGCGGTCGCGCCTTAGCTGTTATTGATCAGGACGTTGTTCACAGGACCTGGGCGAGGCGCTCGGCTGGCGTCTGTCCCTGCAGGCCGCAGTGGCGGCGCTGCGTGGCGAAGTAATATAGGTACTTGGGGAGCATGCGCGCGCGGTGGGCAGACGTGCGGTAGGCCTGCGCGTACGCCCAGGCCTGGAGCAGCGTGCGGATGAAGCGTTCGGCTTTGCCGTTGGTGCGGGGCGTGTGGGGCCGGGGCCGGCGATGGGTCAGGCGGTGGCGCCGGACGACCGCCCGCAGCGCGCCGCTCCGGTAGTGGCCCCCGTTATCCGTGAGCAGGCGCGGAACCCGGATGCCGCGGGCCCGGTAGCAGGTGAGGGCTCGGGTGAGGAAGCCGGCCGTGGTCGCGCCCGTCTCATCGGCCAGCGTTTCAGCGTAGGGCACCCGGGTGCAGTCATCGATGGCGACGTGCACGTATTCCCAGCCGATGCCGCGCACCCGCTGGGCGCGATCCCCGTGGATGCGATGCCCGATCCGGCCGATTCTCCCGAGCTTCTTCACGTCGAGATGCAGCAGGTCGCCAGCCTGCAGCTCGCACGCTGGGCCCTGCGGCCCCAGGCGAATCGACCTCTTAAATTGTATCGGGCAAGCGGAGCCGCTATCGTCCGCCCCCGGTGCTGGTGCCCCTGCGGAACGTTAACTTCCTGTATGGCCACCTGCCGACCGACGCATCGGGGCGTCGGCGGCCGGCCACTTCCAATTGCCCAAGATCAAGCCATGAAAGTTGGCGTCCCCAAGGAAATCAAGACGAACGAGAACCGGGTTGCCCTGGTTCCGGCCGGCGCCGAGGCGCTGGTGTCGGCGGGCCACTCGGTGCTCGTCGAGGCAGGCGCGGGCGAAGGCAGCGGGTTCGCCGACGCGGACTACACCGCCGTCGGTGCGAAGATCGGGTCCGATGCGGACACGGTTTGGCGCGACAGTGAGATGATCATGAAGGTGAAGGAGCCCATCGAGCCCGAGTGGAAGCGCCTGCGCAAGGGCCAGCTCGTCTTCACGTACTTTCACTTTGCCGCGGACGAGAAGCTGACCAGGGCGCACCTGGCCAGCGGCGCGGTGTGCGTGGCATACGAAACCGTTGAACTGCCCAATCGCGAGCTGCCGCTGCTCACGCCCATGTCCGAGGTGGCGGGGCGCATGGCGGTGCAGGAGGGCGCCAAGTACCTGGAGAAGCTGCACGGCGGGCGCGGCGTGTTGCTGGGCGGCGTGCCGGGCGTTGCACCCGCGCGCGTCGTGATCCTGGGCGGCGGCGTGGTGGGCACGAACGCGGCCAAGATGGCGGCCGGCATGGGCGCCATGGTGACGATCCTTGACATCTCGCTGGAGCGGCTGCGTTACCTGAGCGACGTGATGCCGGCCAACGTGCAGCTCATCCACTCCAACCGGCACCACATCCTGGACGCCATCGCGACGGCCGACCTGGTGGTGGGTGGGGTGCTGATTGCCGGCGGCAAGGCGCCGAAGCTGGTGCGCCGCGAGGACCTGAAGCGCATGCGTAACGGGTCGGTGATCGTAGACGTGGCCGTGGACCAGGGCGGCTGCGTGGAGACCACGCGCCCGACCACGCATGAAGACCCCACCTACGTGGTGGACGGCGTGATCCACTATTCCGTGGCGAACATGCCGGGCGGTGTTCCGCGGACCTCGACCCTGGCCCTGACCAACGCGACGCTGCCCTATGCGCTGCAACTGGCCAACAAAGGCTGGAAGCGGGCACTCAAGGAGAACCCCGCGCTGCTCAAGGGCCTGAACGTGGTGGACGGCAAGGTGACCTACCATGCCGTGGCCGAGGCGTTCGGGATGCCATACGAGGACGCCGCGCGGTTCGTGGGCTGAACCCATTCCGGCGCGTGCCGGGTCCGAGTGAAGGGGGCGGCGCGCCGGGGTGGCCGCCGCCCCCGTTTTTTTATGTGATCCGGAAGCGGGGGCGAGTGGCGTAGGTTACGACAGGGCAATATCTTGCTGGCATCGGACTGTTGTGGTACGTTGAGGCGCCCGCCCGTCCGCTCACCCCGTAAAGTCTCGCCCTCCGTCCTCTTGTCCCGGGTTTCGACTACCGCCTGATGCGCTGGCCTTTCTTCAAAGCGGGCTCGCTCTTTCCCGCCAACGCCATCGGCGTGGATCTCGGCACGGCCAACACGCTGGTGTATGTAAAGGGTGAAGGCATCGTGCTCAATGAGCCGTCGGTGGTGGCCATTGATCGCGAGACAAAGGTCATCAAGAGCGTGGGCCTGGAGGCCAAGCGCATGCTCGGCCGGACGCCGGATGGCGTGGTGGCCGTGCGGCCCATGAAGGACGGCGTGATTGCCGACTTCGACGTGACCGAGAAGATGCTGCGGTACTTCCTCACCCTGATTATTGAGAATCACGTATTCAAGGTGAAGCCGCGGGTCATTGTCTGCGTCCCGTCGGGCATCACGGAAGTGGAGCGACGCGCGGTGCGCGACTCGGCCATGGGCGCGGGCGCCAAGGAAGTGTTCATGGTGGCCGAGCCCATGGCGGCAGCCATCGGCGTGGGACTGCCCGTGGAGACGCCCACCGGCAACATGGTGATCGATATTGGCGGCGGCACCACGGAAATCGCGGTGATCGCGCTCTCGGGCATCGTGAGCGACACCTCCATTCGCACGGGCGGCGACGAGCTGGACATTGCCATCGTCCAGTTCCTGCGCAAGAACTACAACCTGCTCATTGGCGAGCAGACCGCCGAGCAGGTGAAGATCCAGGTGGGGTCGGCGGCCCCGGTGGGGGACGAGCGCGAGATGGAAGTGAAGGGACGCGACCTGGTGTCGGGCATTCCCAAGACGGTGCGCGTGCATTCCAGCGAGATCCGCGAAGCGCTGCAGGAGCCGGTGCAGCAGATCGTGGACGCCGTCCGGCGCGCGCTGGAGATCACGCCCCCGGAGCTGGCCAGCGACATCGTGGATCGCGGCATCGTGATGACCGGCGGTGGCGCGCTGATCCGCGGGCTGGACCTGCTGTTGAGCCAGGAGACCAGCCTGCCGATCCACGTGGACGAGGATCCGCTGACGTGTGTGGTGCGGGGGACGGGGCGGATCCTGGACGACGAGGCGAAGTACTGGTCGGTGCTGAGTAGCTGACGGGCGTCGTGGTGCGCGCGCCCGGATCCGGCTCCCGTCTTGATGTTGCCGTCATGGCAATCTGCGTCGGCCTTGCCGCGCTCGTCATGACCCTGCCGTCCGACACCAGCGCGCCGATTGCCAGCGGGCTCCGTCGTACGCTCATGGCGCCCCTGGTGACCGTGCAGCACGGCGCCGAGCAGTGGCGCGTGGCATGGCTGGAGTCGGAGCGACTGGCGCTGGGGCGCGATTCACTGGCCGTCGAGGCCGCCGACGCGAGGTCGCTGCGCCTGGAGAACGCGCGCTTGCGCGACCTGCTTGGCCTTGGCGGCCGGCTCCGGTGGGGCATCATTCCCGCGGAAGCCATGCAGACCTCCGCGCGTCCCGACGGGCTGCTCACGTCGCTGGTGCTGAGCGCGGGCAGCAATGCCGGTGTCGCGACGTTCAGCCCGGTGGTCGGCCCCGAGGGCGTGATCGGCATGGTGCAGTCGGTGGATCCCCAGACGAGCGTGGTGATGCTGTTCTCGAATCCGGATTTTCGCGTGAGCGCGGAGACGGTGGATGGGTCGGGGTTCGGCATCGTGTACCCGCACGAGGGCTCGGGCGCGTCGGACTACCTGCTGGAACTGCGCAACGTGGTGTTCCGGACGCAGCTCAGGCCTGGCACGGAGATCATCACCTCCGGCCTGGGCGGGACCTTCCCGCGAGGCATCCCGGTGGGCGCCGTGGTGGCGGAGATCAAGGCGTCGGCGGGGTGGTCGCGCACGTACCTGGTGCGCCCGGCGGTGAACCCCGCCAACGTCACGTCGGTGATGGTGATGACGCCGGAGCGCGCGGCGCAGGACGTGGGCAACGCCTGGGCCACCGCGCTCGGCGCGGACTCAGCGCGCGAGCGGATGCAATCGGGCGCGGCGGCGCTGGCGCGGCACGCGGCGGAGCTGGAAGCGGCCCGGCATCGCGCCGTGGTGGACGCCACGCCGCCCGACAGCGCGCGCGCGGATTCCGTGCGGCGCGCCAACGGCGGCGGTGAGCAGTGAAGGGGGGCGCGGGCGTCCGGATCGGGATCGTGGTCGTGGTGCTGGTGGTGCTGCAGTTTGCGGTGCGGCCGCTCATCCCCTGGCGGGTGTCGCCGGATTTCGTGGTGATCGCGCTGCTGTATGCGGCGCTGCGCGTGCGCCCTGGCAGCGCGGCCGTGCTGGGGTTCGTGCTGGGCCTGGCCACCGATTCACTGGCGCTTGGCGGATTTGGCGCCGGCGCGCTGGCCCTTTCGGTGGTGGGATTCGGGGCCTCGTGGCTGCGCGCCGCGTTCTTTGCCGACACGGTGGCGATCAACGCGGGATTCCTGTTCGCGGGCAAGTGGGTGTTTGACCTGATCTATGTGCTGGTGCAGCACCGGCTGCCCGTGGGTGGCACCCTGGCGCAACTGCTGTTGTGGTCGGTGCTGTCGGCGGCCTTCACCGCGGTGGCGGGCGTGGTGGTGCTGGCCATCCTGCGTCCGCTGACCGGGGCCGTGGCCGACGTACGGGGCAGGGGACCGGTGCGGTGAGATTCCACCCGAATGAGGTGGCGCGGCGGGGCCGCGCGCTGCTCACGATCATCGGGCTGGCGCTGGCGGTCCTGGTGGTGGCGTTCTTCCGCACGCAGGTGATCCGGAACCAGCAGTGGTCGCTGCGCTCGGAGGAGAACCGGCTGCGCGAGGTCCCGCTGGTGGCGCCGCGCGGCACCATTTACGATCGCACGGGGCGCGTGATTGCGGGGAGCGTCGTCGGCTACACGGTGTCCATCCTGGCGCGGTCCGCCGACTCGCTGCGCAGCACGCTGGGCCGGGTGTCCAGCCTGGTGCCGATGAGCCAGGGCGAGGTGGACGCCGCCCTGCGCCGGTTCAACCGCAACCCCGTGCGGCCCACGGTGATCCTGCCCGATCCGTCGTTCGAGCAGATCTCCGTGCTGGAGGAACACCGCATAGACTTTCCGAACCTCATCATCCAGTCCGCGCCCAAGCGGTACTACCCCGACAGCAGCATCGTGTCGTCGTTCGTGGGCACCATTGGGGAGGTGAGTGATTCGGAGCTGACGCTGCCCGCGTTTGCGGATTACAAGCCTGGCATGCTGGTGGGCAAGCAGGGACTGGAGCGGCAGTACGAGTCCTCCCTGCGCGGCCGCGAGGGCAGCCGGTTCGTGGAGGTGGACGCGCGCGGGCGCGTGGTGCGCGAAGTGGGGGCGCGGGAGGACCTGGAGCCGGAGCAGGGGACGCCGCTCTACACCAACATTGACCTGGACCTGCAGGAATACATCGCGCACGTATTCGGGGATTCGTTGACGGGGGGCGCGGTGGCGCTGGAGCCCCGTACGGGGGCGGTGCTGGCGCTGTACAGCGCGCCGACGTGGGATCCGAACCGGTTCGTGGGGGGCGTGTCCTATGCATATTATGATTCGCTGCTGAAGGATCCGCGCACCCCGCTCTACAACAAGGCCACGCAGGGCCAGTATCCGCCGGGGTCCACGTGGAAGCTGGCCACCGCGGTGATCGGGCTGCAGGACAGCGTCGTGCGCATGGATTCGCACATGCCCGAGCCCTGTACCGGCAGCTATGTGTACGGCAACCGCGCGTGGGCGTGCTGGGAACCCAAGGGGCACGGGGACCTCACGCTGGGCGAGGCCATCGTCAAGTCGTGCGACGTGTACTTCTACCAGCTCGGGTTGCAGATCGGGCTCAGCCGGCTGCTGGCGGGCGGCGTGGCGCTGGGGTTCACGTCCTCCACCGGCATCGACCTGCCCGAGGACAGCCGGCCGCGCTTTCCGGACCAGGTGAAGTACTTTGACGAGAAGTTCGGCCCACGCGGATGGACGCGCGGCGCCACGGTGATGAACATGTCCATCGGGCAGGGTGCCAACGCGCAGACCGTGGTGGGCATGGCCAAGTTCTACGCGGCCCTGGCCGAGGGGGGCCTGGCCCCCACGCCCGAGGTCGCCGTCAAGCCGCCCGAGCGGAATCGCATATTTCAGTTATCTGATGTCCAGATGGCGGCCATCCGCAATTCGCTCATGGGCGTGGTGCAGGAAGGGGGCACGGCCTCCAGCGCCGGCATCCAGGGCGTGGCGCTCGCGGGCAAGACCGGGACCGCCCAGAGCGGCGTGCTCCGAAATGGCGTGGAACAGGATCACGCCTGGTTCGCCGGGTTCGCACCGGCGGACAATCCCCGGATCGTGGTGGTGGTGATGATCGAATTCGGCGGACACGGGCCGCGCGCGGCGCGCGTCGCGTCGTCCATCATCAACCACTACCTGAAGACCAGTGTCACCAGCCTGGTGGAGCCCAACGGATGAGCCCCGCCCGCCGGTTCCCGATGGACTGGCCGCTGGTGATCACGGCGCTCCTGCTCTCCGTGTACGGCATTGCCATCGTGTATTCGGCCGGCCAGACCGACGTGCCGACCAGCGTGGCGCACCTCTACCGCAACCAGATCGTGTGGTGCGTGCTGGGCATTGCCGCCGCGTTCGGGGTGAGCCGGCTGTCGGGCCGGATGCTGGAGTATGTCACGCTGCCGGCGTACGCGGTGACCATTGGCGTGCTGGTGCTCCTGCTGTTCATCGGGGAAGGAGCGGGCACCGCGGCCAGCACCAGGAGCTGGCTCGCCATCGGCGGCATCCGGCTGGGACAGCCCTCGGAGCTGGCCAAGCTGACCGTCACGATGATGCTGGCCAAGGTGCTGGCTGCCAACCGCGACGCCCCCAACTCGCTGGTGAAGCTCTGGAAGCCGGCGGCGGTGGTGGGCGTGCCCTGGGTGCTGATCATGCTGCAGCCGGACCTGGGCACGGGCATCGTGTTCGTCGGCATCTTCTTCGTGATGCTGTACTGGGCCGGGGTGGAGTGGCCCTTGCTGGTGCTGCTGGCCAGTCCCGTGATCAGCCTGGTGCTGGCGTTCAGCACCAGCCTGTGGGGGGCGTGGTTCCTGCTGCTGCTGGCCCTCGTGATCTGGTACAAGCCCTACCTCTGGGAGAGCATCACCTTCGTGGCCGCGAACGTGGTGGCCGGCGTGGTGGCGCCGCTGCTCTGGGCGCACCTGGGCAGCTACCGGCAGGCGCGGCTGCGCGTGTACCTGGATCCGTCCAGCGATCCCCTGCGCAGCGGGTACCATGTGATCCAGTCGCAGGTGGCCATCGGGTCGGGCGGATGGCTGGGCAAGGGCTTCACCATGGGGACGCAGAAGCGGCTCGCGTTCC
This sequence comes from Gemmatimonadaceae bacterium, assembly GCA_035700805.1. Lineage (GTDB taxonomy): Bacteria > Gemmatimonadota > Gemmatimonadetes > Gemmatimonadales > Gemmatimonadaceae > JAGWRI01. The sequence continues at coordinate 13,542 of DASSOG010000009.1, forward strand.
TGCCCGCGCAGCACACCGACTTCGTCTTCTCGGTCGTGGGCGAGGAGCTGGGCTTCGTGGGCGTCACGGTCGCGCTGCTGCTGTTCGGCTACCTGTTCTATCGCGTGGTGCGCATCGCGGCCCGGGCCAGCGAATCCTACACCAGCCTGGTGGCCTCCGGCCTGCTCGGCCTCTGGTTCACGCACGTGATCGAGAACGTGGGCATGACGCTCAACCTGACGCCGGTGACGGGCATTCCGCTGCCCTTCTTCAGCTACGGCGGATCGTTCATGTTCACCTGCTGGCTGGCGGTGGGGCTGCTGGTCCGGATTTCGAGTGACGGACGCGGGGCCGGCCTGGGCCCCGTGGCGCGCTGAGCCCACCACTTCCCCCGCCCGCGCAGCCCCGCCAGATTTGCGGGATGGCTTGGTTCCGGAAGGAAAAGAAGGTTCGGCAATCCCGCCGCGAGAAGCTGGAGATTCCCGCGGATGTCTGGGAAAAGTGCGAAGCGTGCGGGTACACGGACATCCGCGAGAAGTTTGTCCGCAACCTGAACGTCTGCCCCAACTGCGACCACCACCGGCGCATCCGGGCGCACGAGTACGCGGGCATCCTGCTGGACGACGGCACGATGGAGGAACTGGAGGTGGACCTCCGGTCCACCGATCCCCTGGGCTTCCCCGAATACCCGGCGCGGCTCAAGCGCGCCATCAAGAAGGCCGGCGACACCGACGCCCTGCTGGCAGTGTCGGGCATGATTGACGCTGCGCCGGTGAACCTGGGCATCATGGATTTTGCCTTCATGGGCGGTTCCATGGGGTCGGTGGTGGGTGAGAAGATCGCGCGGCTGGGCCAGCGTTCGCTGGAGCGGAAGTACCCGCTGATCGTCATCTCCGCCTCGGGCGGCGCGCGCATGCAGGAGGGGGTGCTCTCGCTCATGCAGATGGCCAAGGTGTCGGCCATGCTGGCGCAACTGGCGGAGCGGCGCATCCCGTACATCTCCATCCTCACCAACCCCACGACGGGCGGCGTGAGCGCCAGCTACTCGATGCTGGGTGACGCAATCATCGCGGAACCGGGCGCGGTGATCGGCTTCGCGGGACCTCGCGTGATCAAGCAGACGCTGGGGCAGGACCTGCCGGAGGGGTTCCAGACCTCGGAGTTCCTGCTCGAGCACGGCATGCTCGACACGGTGGTCCACCGTCGCGACCTCAAGCAGGTGGTGAGCCAACTGCTTCGCCACATGTCCGGCAAACCGGCGGCCTCGGGGTGGGAGTCTACCTGACCGCGTACCAGGACGCGCTGCAGAACCTGTTTGCGCGGACGACTGGCGGCTACAAGTTCGGACTGGAGCGCACCGAGACCCTGCTCAGCGCGCTGGACAATCCGCACCGCGCGTTCCCGGTGCTCCACGTGGCCGGCACCAACGGCAAGGGGAGCGCGGTAGCCACGGCGGCGGCGCTGCTGCAGGCGAAGGGGCTCCGCGTGGGGCGCTACACGTCGCCGCACCTGGTGGACTTCCGCGAGCGCATCGTGGTGGACGACGTGCCCATTTCCGGCCAGGAGGTGGTGGCGTTCGTGGAGCAGTGGACGCCGCTGGTCGAGCGGATTGGCGGGACGTTCTTCGAGGCCACCACGGCCATGGCGTTCGCCCACTTTCGCGACCGGCACGTGGACGTGGGGCTCATCGAGACCGGGCTGGGCGGGCGGCTGGACAGCACCAACGTGGTGGACCCGGTGTCGGCCGGCGTGATCTCCATTGGCTTTGACCACATGGAGTACCTGGGCGACACGCTGGAGGAGATTGCCGCTGAGAAGGCGGGCATCTTCAAGACGGGGCGTCCGGCGGTGATCGGGGAGCCCGACGGCCACATCCGTTCGTTCCTGGCCGACCGGGCGCGCACCGCGGGCGCATCTGATGTGCGCGTGGTCGCCGAGCGCACGGGCGTGGATGACGTGGTGGTGGACGCCCACGGGACCGAATTCACGCTCTCGGCGCTGGGCCAGCGACGGCGACTGCGCACTCCCCTGACGGGGGCGCATCAGGCGGCGAACCTGGCGTTCACGCTCGAATGGCTGGATGCGGCGGGCCCTCCATTTGCGGTGACCCTCGAGGACGCGGAGCGCCACCTGGCCGGGATTTCCATTCCGGGGCGCTTCCAGCGCGAGGGGCGGTACCTGTTTGACGTGGCGCACAATGGCGACGGGGCGCGGGTGCTGGCGGAGACCATGCGCCGAGTGGCGCCGCCCGCGCCCGTGGCCGCCGTGGTCTGCGCGCTGCGCGACAAGGACTGGCACGAGATGCTGCTGGCGCTCGCGCCGTGTGTGGAGCGGTTCGTGCTGACCAACGCGCCGACGGCGCCCGCCAGCCGGGCGTGGGACCTGGACGAGGTGAGCGCGTTCGCGCGGGCGCGCGGCATTGCGTTCGAGTCCGAGCCGGACTTTGACCGGGCGCTGGCGCGGGGCGGGGAGCTGGGGCACACGGTCCTGGTCACGGGCTCCTTCCACACGGTGGGCGACGCGATGGCGCGCTTGCACGTGGCTTCACTCCCCCAATAGCTTGGGGGATGGCCAAAGGCGCCCTCCCCGGCTTCCGGGATTTTTACCCCCAGGAGTTCGCCGAGCGGGCCTTCATCATGGACGCCTGGCGCGACGTCGCGCGCCGCTTTGCGTTCGTGGAGTATGACGGACCCCCGCTCGAACCCCTGGATCTCTACACGAAGAAGAGCGGCGAGGAGATCGTCGGTCAGCTCTATGCGTTTACCGACAAGGGCGACCGCGAGGTATCGCTGCGTCCCGAGATGACGCCCACGTTTGCGCGCATGGTGGCGGCGCGCGCCAACGCGCTCCGGAAGCCGGTGCGCTGGTTCTCCATGCCACAACTCTTCCGGTATGAGCGACAGCAGAAGGGGCGGCTGCGCGAGCACTTCCAGTTGAACGTGGACATCGTGGGCGAAGTGGACGTGGCGGCCGACGCGGAACTCCTGGCGGTGGCCATCGAGGTCATGCGCGCGGTGGGGCTGACGCAGGAGGACGTACGCGCGCGGGTCTCCGACCGGCGGCTGCTCCGGGCGCTCCTGGCGGCGCTGGACATTGACGAGTCCACCACGCCGGCGGTGTTTGCCGTGCTCGACAAGGTGGAGCGGCAGCCGCGGGACGTCTCGCGCGAGAAGCTGGCGGCGGCAGGGCTGGCGGCGCCGGTGGTGGAGCGGGTGCTGGCGCTGGCGGGGCGCATCACCATCGCGGATCTGCGCGCGGGCTATGGCGACCACGCGGATGTGGTCGCGGCGCTGGACGACCTGGACCGCTACTTCTCGTACCTGGGCGCGCTGGGAGTGGACGGCTGGGTGGACCTGGACCTGAGCATCGTGCGCGGCCTGGCGTATTACACGGGCATCGTGTTCGAGTTGTTCGATGCCACGGGCACCTTCCGGGCGGTGTGTGGTGGCGGCCGGTATGACACCCTCCTGAAGTCCCTGGGTGGCGTGGACCTGCCGGCGCTCGGCTTCGGCATGGGCGACGTGGTGCTGGGGGAGCTGCTGCGGCACCGCGGGCTGATGCCCGCGCGGGCAGCCGCGCCGGATTACTGGGTGGCCTACGGCAACCCGGAGCAGTTGCCCGATGCCATGCGTCTGGCGCAGGGGCTGCGCGCCGGTGGCGCCGCCGTGGAGTACGCGCTCCGCCCGCAGCAGCTCGGGCGGCAGCTCAAGGCGGCGAGTGCCGCGGGCGCCGCGCAGGCCGTGATCCTTCGCGAAGACGGCACGCTGGTGCTGAAGCAGCTCGCCTCAGGGGAGGAGCGAGCCGTTAGATTCACCGAAGGCCGGCTCGCCTGACCCCCGCCTTCCGACCCTCACCTACGCATGGCTGACGACAAGAAGCTCACCCCGCGCGCCACGGACTTCAGCGCGTGGTATAACGAGGTAGTGCTCCGCGCGGAGCTTGCCGACTACTCGCCCGTGCGCGGGTGCATGGTCATCCGCCCGAATGGCTACGGCATCTGGGAGCGGATGCAACGCGCCCTGGACGACAAGTTCAAGGCCACCGGCCACCAGAACGCCTACTTTCCGCTCTTCATCCCCAAGAGTTTCCTGGAGCGCGAAGCCGCGCACGTGGAAGGCTTCGCGCCCGAGACGGCGGTCGTCACGCATGGCGGCGGGAAGAAGCTGGAGGAACCGCTCATCGTGCGCCCCACGTCCGAGACGATCATCTACGCGATGTTCGCCAAGTGGGTGCACAGCTATCGCGACCTGCCCCTGCTGATCAATCAGTGGGCCAACGTGGTCCGGTGGGAAATGCGCACGCGCCTGTTCCTGCGCACGCTGGAGTTCCTGTGGCAGGAGGGGCATACGGCGCATGCCACGCACGACGAGGCCGAGGTGGAGGCGCGCAGGATGCTCGGCGTCTATCGCGATTTCATGGAAGGCTGGATGGCCATGCCCGTGGTCACGGGTCGCAAGACGGACTCGGAACGGTTCGCGGGCGCGCTGCGCACGTATTCATGCGAAGCCATGATGCAGGACAACAAGGCGCTGCAGGCCGGCACGACGCACAACCTGGGCCAGAACTTTGCCAAGGTGTTCGACCTCAAGTTCCAGGCGGAGTCGGGGGAGATGGAGTATGCCTGGAACACCAGTTGGGGTGTGTCCACGCGACTGGTGGGCGGGCTGGTGATGACGCATGGCGACGACGTTGGCCTTCGCGTGCCACCGCAGCTCGCGCCCATCGAGGTGGTGGTGGTGCCCATCTACCGCACGGACGAGGAACGGGCGCGCGTGCTCGAGGCCGCGGACCGCATGGTAACGAACCTGGGGGCGTGGGAACGCCGCGAGCCCGGGCGCCTGCGCGTGCACGTGGATGCCCGCGACGGCATCAAGCCCGGCGCCAAGTATTTCGAGTGGGAACTGCGCGGCGTGCCGGTGCGCATTGAGATTGGTCCGCGCGACCTGGACAAGGGGCAGGCGGTGCTGGTGCGCCGCGACACGCGGGAAAAGCGGCCGGTGTCGCTGGGCACGCTGGGCGAGGACCTGGCGGAGCTGCTCTCCCGCATCCAGGCCGACATGCTGACGGCCGCGCGCGAACGCCGTGAGGCGCACAGCATCCGTGAACAGATCTCGTATGACCGGTTCCGCGAGGTCATGGACGGGGACGGGGCGTTCGTGTACGCCGGCTGGTGCGGCGACGCGGCGTGTGAAGCGCAGATCAAGGGGGACACCAAGGCCACCATCCGGTGCCTGCCCGACGAGGAGTTCCGGTCGGCGGACGCCCCGACGGCGTGCCTCCGTTGCGGCAAGCCGGCCAGCGCCGAGGCGCTATGGGCCAAGGCGTACTGACCGCAGGGTTCCCGCGCGTGGATGGGCAACTCCTGGCTGAGGGGGTGCCATTGGAGCGGATTGCCGCGACGGTGGGCACCCCCGCGTTCGTGTATTCCGCGGGCCTGGTGCGGGAGCGCTACCGTACGCTCGACCTCGCGCTCCAGGGCGTGCCACATCGGATTCACTATACGCTCAAGGCCAACTCCAGCCGGGCGCTGCTGCGTGCGCTGCGTGAGGAGGGGAGCGGCGTGGACGTGGTGTCGGGCGGGGAACTGCACCGCGCGGCGGCGGCCGGCTTTGGCGGCGAGGACATCATCTTTGGCGGCGTCGGCAAGACCGAGGAGGAACTGCGGAGCGCGCTGGAGCACGACGTGGCGTTCATCAATGCCGAATCGGAAGCCGAGGTGCGTGCCATCGCGCGGCTGGCCGCGGAGCTGGGGGTGGAGGCCCGCGTGTCGCTTCGGGTGAACCCCGAGGTGACCGTGGAGGCCACGCACCAGTACATCAAGACGGGCGAACGCGGCCACAAGTTCGGCATCCCGCTGGCTGAGGCGCGTGGCGTGGCCCTGCTGGCTGCCCGGCTGCCGCGCGTGCGGCTCGTGGGGCTGGGCATGCACCTGGGTTCCATGCTGTCGCACGCGGAGACGTATCGCAGCGGAGTGACGCGGCTGGCGGACCTGTGCGCCGAGGTGCGCGCGGGGGGCGTGGAGACGCTGGCGCACCTGGATGTGGGTGGGGGCCTGGGCGTGCGCTACGCGGACGAGCAGCCGCTGGACGTTGACGCCTTTGCCGCGGCGGTGGTGCCGACGGCCGTCGCGCTCGGGCTGGACCTGGTCGTGGAGCCGGGCCGGTTCATCGTGGGCAACGCGGGCGTGCTCCTGACCACGGTGCTCTATCGCAAGCAGTCCGGTGGCCGGCAATACGCAGTTGCTGATGCCGGCATGACCGAACTCCTGCGGCCCTCGTACTACGGGGCCTATCACCGCGTGGAACGGGTGTCCGGTGCCGGGGCGCGGACGGTCCTGAATGTGGTGGGACCGGTCTGCGAGTCGGGCGACTTCCTGGCGCTGGACCGGGAGATGGACGACGCCGGGCCCGGCGACCTGCTGGCGGTGTTCGACGCCGGTGCGTACGGGTACGTTATGGCGTCCAGCTACAACAGCCGCCGGCGTCCGGCGGAGGTCCTGGTGGACGGCGATCACTTTGCCCTGGCGACGCGCCGGGAGAGCGGTGACGACCTGATGCGCCTGGAAATTGACGACCTCGACTGGAGGACATGATGCGAGTTGGCGTGATGGCCGATACGCACGATCGAGTACCCGCCGTGGCGGCACTGCTCGCGCAGATGCAGGCGGCGGACATCTCCATGGTGCTGCACGCGGGCGACTTCTGCTCCCCGTTCTCGCTCGGACCGTACGAAGCCGCGCAGGTGACCCTGGCCGGGGTCTTCGGCCGCAATGACGGTGATCCCGAGGGGTTGCGCACGCGCGCCAGCGCGGCGCTGGGGCTGGAGATTTCGGAATCGCCCCACAGCTTCGACGTCGGCGGCGAGCGCATCCTGATCGTGCACGACATCGGCGACGTGCAGCAGCGTTCGCTCGAGGCCCACACCATCGTGATCCACGGCTTCACGCACCAGCAGGAGATGAAGACGCGCGGGGACACGCTGATCCTGAACCCCGGTGAGGCGTGCGGCTGGCTGCACGGCACCCCGCAGGCGGCCATCCTGGATCTCGAAACCAAGCACGTGGAATTCCTCATGCTCGACCCGGCGGTGTGGACCCGCTGATTCCTCCGTTTCCCGCACTCGACTGCCAGTGGCTTCCCGCATCCTGATCATCGACTACGGCTCGCAGTACACCCAGCTCATTGCCCGACGGGTGCGCGAGGCGCATGTCTATTCCGAGATCCATCCGCCCACGCGCTCGGCGGAGTGGATCCGCCAGTGGGCGCCCACGGGCATCATCCTGAGCGGCGGGCCCAGTTCCGTGTACGACGAGGGCGCCCCCACGCTCGATCCCTCCGTGCTCGACCTCGCGCCCGTGCTGGGGGTGTGCTACGGCATGAACCTGGTGGCCCACCTGGCCGGCGCCGAGGTGACGCACGCCACCCAGCGCGAGTACGGCCGGGCTGATGTCACGGTGCTGGACGGCGGATCGCTGTTCAAGGGCTTCCGCAAGGGAGAGCAGTTTGCCGCGTGGATGAGTCACGGCGACCAGGTGAAGGCGCTTCCGCCGGGCTTCGTCCCGATGGCCAGCAGCAGGAACTCACCCATCGCCGCGTACCGCCACGAGTCGAAACCGCTGTTCGGGGTGCAGTTCCACCCCGAGGTGGCGCACACCGCGCGCGGCTCTGACATCATTGCCAACTTCCTGTTCGAAGCCTGCCACGCCGAGCCGTCGTGGACGCCGGAGGCCTTCATCGAGGGTGAAGTGGCGCGCATCCGGAAGCTGGTGGGCAAGCGCCGGGTCATCTGCGGGCTCTCCGGGGGAGTGGACTCCGCCGTGGCCGCGGCGCTCGTGCACCGCGCCATTGGCGACCAGCTCACATGCGTGTTCGTGGATACCGGACTGCTGCGGCTCCGTGAACGCGAGGAAGTGGAACGCACCTTCCGCGCGAGCATGGGCATCGAGCTCGTGACCGTCGATGCCGCCCGCCGGTTTCTCGATGCGCTGCGCGACGTGGAGGAACCGGAGCGCAAGCGTACCATCATCGGCCACACCTTCATCGATGTCTTCGAGGACGCCACGGAGCAGCATGCGCGAGGCGCCGAGTTCCTGGTGCAGGGCACGCTCTACCCGGACGTCATCGAGTCCGCCTCGCCGAGCGGCGGCCCGTCGGTGACCATCAAGACGCACCACAACGTGGGCGGCCTCAAGCCGGGCATGAAGTTCACCCTCATCGAGCCGCTGCGCGAACTGTTCAAGGACGAAGTGCGCAATGTGGGCCGCGAACTCGGGCTGCCTGACGTGATGGTGGGACGCCATCCGTTCCCGGGGCCCGGCCTCGCCATTCGCGTGCTCGGGCCGGTGACGGAGCCCGCCCTCGACGTCCTGCGCCACGCCGACTCCATCTACCTGGAGGAAATCCGCGCCGCGGGCCTGTACGACACCATCTGGCAGGCCTTCGCCGTGCTGCTGCCGGTGCGCAGCGTGGGCGTGATGGGCGACTACCGGACCTACGAGAATGTGGTGGCGCTGCGCGCCGTGACCAGCACGGACGGGATGACCGCCGACTGGTTCCCCTTTCCCCACGACGTGCTCGCCCGCATCTCCAACCGCATCATCAACGAGGTGCGCGGGGTGAATCGCGTGGCGTACGACGTGAGCTCCAAGCCGCCCGCTACCATCGAGTGGGAGTGAGCAAGCCGGCGCCCGGGAAGCTGGTCCGGACGCTGCGCGACCTGGCCGTGCGCCCCGGGGTGGTCACCGAGGCGCGCCTTGAGGGAACTGATAACCCGTACCTGCCGACAGGGTGGGTGCTGGCCGCGGCCGTCGTGCTCTTCCTTGCGCTGACCCTGGCGCGACAGCCGCAGCGCTCGAGTCCGTCGCCCGCGCTGGAGCAGGCCTGCGCCGACTGGGTGATGGATTCACCGGTTGGCAGCGCGCTGCGGGCTGCCGCGTCCCCGGAGGGCGGGGCACCGCCCCTCGTCGCAGGAGCCAGTGCCCTCACCCTGCGCTTCATCTGCGATCCGGCGCCGGTCACGCGCGCCTTCAACCTGGCGGTGCCGGTGGCGTTCGTGCTCCTCATGCCGCTCTCGGCGTTGCTCATGTGGGTGGCGTTCCGCCGGTCGGCGCCGCGGTTTGCCCAGCACTGGGCGTATGGCCTGGAGGCGCACGCCACGCTCTTCGGGCTGATGATTGTGCTGGCGGTGATCGGGCTCCTTGGCAGCACGCTGCTGAACATCGCCGCATCGCTGGCCGGCCTCTGGTACCTGACCTGGAACCTGATGGCTGGGGTGCAGCGCACGTGTCACGTCGCGCGCCGGACGGCCCTGGGCCGCACCACGCTGGTGGGCGTGGTGTACGCGCTCGCGCTCGCCGTGGTGTCGGTGGGCCTGGTGTGGGTGCAGTTGCGCTGAGCGCGCCCGCTCAGTTGCCGACGGCGGCCCAGGCCAGGCCAACGTAGGCGCCACGCCCCGCCACGGGCTGGCCGGAGGCATCCAGGTAGTCCGCGCCCGTGAGGTTGCGCAGGTCCACGGTGAATCGCGTGGCGCGCCAGGTGTATCCCAGCCGAAGGTCGGCGCGAAAGTACCCGTCCTCACCCGCGCGCCGCGCCGAGAGGATGTCCAGCGTGGCGTCCACACCGTGCGTCCGCGGGAGCGAGGCCGTGCCGCCAATGGTCCGGGTGATGGGCCGCAACGCGTACTTGCCTTCGAACCCCGAATCACCCACCGGTTCAAAGCGAAGGCCCGAAGCACGCAGCGTCCAGTCGAGGCCGGCGGCGTGCGCGCCGCCGAGCGTGGCCTCCACGCCGCGGTAGCGCGCCGACTCGACGTTCAGGGTGTGCCAGGGTACTGAATCCGGCGAGCCGGCCGGACGCGCCCAGTCTATCAGGTTGTCGGCGTTTCGCTGGTAGAGCGCGACGTCGAGGTGCGCCTGTGCGTGGAGCGCAACGTTCACGCCCAGCTCCCCGGCCCAGAAGCGCTCCGGTTGCAGGTCGGGGTTGCCGATGTTCCCCGGGTCCACGTAAAACCGATCTGTCCAGGTGGGCGCGCGGAAGCCTCGGCCAATGGACGCACGCAGCCGCGCACGCGGGGCCACCATCACGGACGCGGCCGCCGAGGGCGAGAGGAAATCGCCGTACACCGAGCTGTGGTCGCCGCGCACGCCCAGGTTCACCGACGTCCGCGTGGGCGAGCCCACGTGCACTTCCGCGAATGCGGCGGTGCGCGTCTCATCCCGGTCTCCCAGGCTGTTGCTCACCAGCCGGGCATCGAAGGCCTCGGTCCCGAATGCAACACCGGCGTCGTCCGACGGCGCATAGCGCACGGTCACGTTGCCGCCCGTCTGCCAGTTGTCATGGTGGTTCTGGTACACGCCCGGGTTGTCCCGGATGAGCGTGAACAGGTCCACGTGCCGCCGGCCGGAGGCGGAGGAGCTCACCGTCCACCGCGTCCCGAGCGGTGCCTGGTAGTCGAGCTGGGCGGTGGATGTGTGAGTGTCCTCGTATGATGGATACGGCGCATAGAACTGGGCGGCGCCAAAGTCGCGCACGCCGATGCCCACCGCGCCGTGCAGGCGCCCAGCGCCGACGGCCGTGCCCGCGGCCGCCCGTCCCTGCAGCACCCGGTAGTCGGTGTCGTTCCGGTGCCCATCCGAGCGGGCGAAATCCACGCCCGCCTGCGTGTCGAATGGTCCCAGCGCCCCCGTGCGCGCGAGCGAGGCCCCCAGGGTGCCGAAGCTTCCGGACGAGACACGCGCGGCCTGGCTCGCCGGGTGTCCGCGCGTGACGATGTTCACCACGCCGCCCACCGCGTCCGGTCCGTACAGGGTGGACCCGGTGCCCCGCAGGATCTCGATGTGGTCCACGAGGTCCATGGGCACGGCGAGGTCCAGGTTGAAGTGGCCGGTCTGCTGGTCGCTCACGCGGTGGCCATCCACGAGCACCAATACCTGGTCGATGGATGAACCGCGGAGGGCGAGGTCGGCCTGCGCGGGCGAGCGTGTGTACACGTCCACGCCAAGGTGCGCCGCCAGGACCTGGGCCAGCGACTCGCCGCGTCGCCGGGCGAGTTCGCGCCGCGAAATCACGTCCACGGTGCGGGCCGCGGCGGCGCCGGTGGAAACCCGGGAGCTCACGGTCGTGCGCACGGTGTCCAGCCGCACCGGCTGCTGCCCGGACGCCGACAGCGCTGCCGCGGCCAGCAGGGCGGTCGCAGTCAGCACGCGGGGCAGGGAGTTACACTCCCTTTTCTTCGAGCAGCGCCAGGAACTGCTTTGGCTCGGTGATCTCCAGCAGCCGGGCCGGCACGTCCGGCTCCTTGCTGAACTGCGCAATCTTGCCGAGCACCGGCAGGTACTGGTTGGAGACCTCCAGCGGCGGCGCGACAATGAGGAAGAAGAACTGCACCGGCTTTTCATCAATCGCGTTGAAGTTCACGCCCGCCTTCTTGCGGCCGAACGCCACGCGCAGCTTGTTCACCACCAGCGACCGGCAGTGCGGGATGGCGATGCCGCGTCCGATTCCGGTGGACCCCAGGTTCTCTCGGCGCTTGAGCATCTTGAACAGCATGCCTTCCGACTTCTCGCCAAGCTTCAGGAGGGCGATCAGCTCCTTGAGGACGTCGTCCTTGCTCGTGCCCTCAATCTCGAGCTTGATCGCATCTTCACTGAAAAACTCGCGCAATTCCATCGAACCAGGACCCCACCCGTGAAATGGCCCGGCGCATGCACGCCGTCGTTCGCGTAATTCGTTGGCTGGGCGAAGTTAACGAGAGGGCCCAAGTCGTGTCAAATAGCGGCGTTGCACCGGTTTCGGGGGGCCATTACCTTGCTGTGAATGCCCTTCCCGTTTCCCCTCCGCCCTGACGTTCCGCTCTACCTGGCTCCCATGGCCGGCGTGTCGGAATCGCCCTTTCGTCGGCTCTGCCGGCGCTTTGGCGCGGACGTGGTGGTCACCGAATTCCTCTCGGCGGAGGGCATTCGCCGGGAGAACCCGGCCACCATCAACAAGCTCCGGTTCAAGCCCGAGGAGCATCCCATCGGGGTGCAGATTTTCGGGGCGGAACCGGCCGCCATGGGCGAGGCCGCGGCGTTCGTCACCGACGTGTTCCAGCCGGACTTCGTGGACATCAACTTCGGCTGCCCGGTCAAGAAGGTCGTCAAGCGCAACGGCGGCTCGGGCTGCCTCAAGGACCTGAACCTCGTGGAGTCCGTCATCCGCGCGGTCATCCAGAGCACCCACCTGCCAGTCACGGCCAAGATCCGCAGCGGGTGGAACGAGGAGATGCGCGACCCGGTGACCATCGCCCTCCGCTGCCAGGACGCGGGCGCCAGGGTAGTCGCCCTGCATGCCCGCACGCGGACGCAGATGTACAGTGGCGCCGCGCAGTGGGATGAAATTGCGGCGGTGGCCGAGGCCCTCGACGTCCCGGTGCTCGGCAACGGGGACATCAAGACGGCCGAAGACGCGGTGCGCATGTATCGCCACACCGGCTGCGCCGGCGTCATGATTGGTCGCGGCTCCTTTGGCCAGCCGTGGATCTTTGATCAGGCGCGCGACCTCCTGGCGGGCCGTCCCATGCGCCCCGCGCCGCCCGTGGCCGAGCGATTCCGCGTGGCCCTGGAGCACTCGGCCATGGCGGACGCGTATGAGCCGGACCGACGCGGCGCCGCCATCGAATTCCGCAAGCACCTGGGCTGGTACGTGAAGGGGCTCCAGGATTCCGCCGACCTGCGGCGAAAGCTGCACGCCGTGGAGACGCACCACGAAATCGCCGGCATTTTTGACGAGTACCTGCGCACGCACGACGTGGAGGGGGACGCCCCGGCACCGCCGGCTGATGCTCGGCTGGAGCCCGTGGGCGCATGATGCGAGCCCACGTTCGCGATCTGCTGGCGCGGGTTGCGAACGGGACGCTCACTGTGGAACTCGCCGTGCGGGAGCTCTCGGTGGATCCCATCGAGGATCTGGGGCACACCACCGTGGACCACCACCGGGCGCTGCGGCAGGGCTACCCCGAGGTGATCTACGGCGCGGGCAAGACCCCGGCGCAGATTGTGGAGATTGCCCAGCACATCGCGGCCCGCGGAGATGGGGTGCTGGCCACCCGCCTGGGCGACGAGGCAGGCGCAGCGCTCACGCGCGCGCTTCCCGCGGTCCAGTTGAACGCGACGGCCCGCACGGCCTACCTGCCGGGGCGGGAAGCGCCGGAGGCGGGCCGCGGATCCGTGTGCGTCGTCACTGCCGGCACCAGCGACCTGCCCGTGGCCGAGGAGGCCGCGGTCACCGCCGCGGCCCTGGGCAACACCGTGCTGCGCGTGAATGACGTGGGCGTGGCCGGCCTGCATCGGCTGCTGGCGCGGATGGACGAGTTGCTCTCGGCCGCCGTGGTGATCGTGGTGGCCGGCATGGATGGCGCGCTGCCCTCGGTGGTGGGCGGGCTGGTGGCCCGGCCCGTCATCGCGGTGCCCACCAGCGTGGGGTATGGGGCCGCGCTGGGTGGCCTGGCGCCGCTGCTGACGATGCTGAACAGTTGCTCGGCCGGGGTGACGGTGGTGAACATCGACAACGGGTTCGGCGCGGCCGTGGCCGCGAGCCGGATCACGCACGACTGACCCCGGCCCGAGGCGCCGCCCTCATGACATTTCTGGAATGGTCAGCGGGGCTGGGCGGCGCCGCGCTGGTGGCGTGGGGAGCCACGGCGCTGGTTCGGCGGCGCAAGGGGACGCCGCGCGCTGAGGAACATGCGTTGCCGCCAGCCGGGGCCGCCCGCCGGTCGCAGGCCGCCACCGCCCGACGCGTGCACTCGCTGCTCGGCTCCACGCCTGGGAGCGCGCAGGATGCGTCGTCGCGGGCGCCGGTCACCGACCTGCGGAGCCGGGAGGCGGCGTCGCACGAGGCCGACGAGCAGGCCTCCGACGACCTGCACCTCACGGCGCAGCTCGCGGACATCCGCGACGAGTGCGAGGCGGAGGAGGCCGTGCTCTGGCGATGGGATGACACGCGCGACCTCCTGTCGCCCGCGGCCTGGTCGCGCGCCGAGGCGGATCGTCCCCAGGGCTTTGACATGGCCGTATGGGGGCCGCTGGCGCGCTGGGTGGCGCAGGAGCGCATGCCCGTGCTCGACGCCGGAGAGCCGGCGGCGTCGCCCAAATTTGCCGGGGCGCCCGTGGTGGACAACGACGTGCTGGTTGGCGTCCTCACGGTGACGCACGCGGCTGGCCTTGGCATCGGGCGTGACCGGGCCCGCCAGTGGATGCCGCGCTATGCGGGGCAGGTGCTGCGCCTGCTGCTGCTCAGCGAATCGCGCCGCGAACATGCGCGCCAGCAGCGCCAGAGCCAGTCGCTGATGACGGCCATCCGGGAAATCCAGGGCAACACGACGCAGGAGGGGCTGGCGGACTCCATCTGCCGGAACGCGTTGGACGTCTCGTCGGGGACCGGCGCGGCGCTTGTTCACTGGCGGAGCGAAAAGCAGAAGGGAGCGGCGGTGTACACCACGGCGGGCTTCCTGCGGCAGGCGCGCTTTCCCGTGGACGCCGACACGCTGGTGGCACGCGCGTGCGTGGAGGCGGAGTTCCGCTTTTTCGACGAGCCTCGCCCCGGGGCCGATGCCCCGTTGATCTCGGCGGGCGACGGCGGGTGGCCCATGGGCTCCATCGTCATTGTGCCGCTCAAGTCGGATGCGCGGGTGATTGGCGCGCTGGTCGTGGTCAGCAACGAGGAAACGCTGATCACGCATGACGAGTTCGAGAACCTCAAGATCCTGGGGGAGTTCTCGGCCACGCCGCTGCAGATCCTCTGGGAGTTTGACGAAGTGAGCCGCCGGGCCAGCACCGATGGGCTGACGGGCCTTGGCAATCGGCGGACCTTCGACGAGTACTTCCGGCGCCAGTTGAATGAGGCCGACCGGTTCGGGCAGCCGCTGGCGCTGATCCTGGTGGACATCGACCATTTCAAGCGCGTGAACGACACCTGGGGGCATGAGGCCGGGGATGAGGTGCTGCGCCTGGTGGCCGGGAAGCTCAAGGAGGGCGTGCGCAACGTGGATGAACTTGCGCGCTACGGGGGCGAGGAGTTTGCCATCCTCCTCTCGCAGACGTCAGTGGATGGCGCGATGGAACTTGCCGACCGGTTGCGGCAGGCGGTGGAGGGCGCGGACGTGAAGTACAAGGGGGAGGATCTGTCCGTCACGATTTCGTGCGGCATCGCGGCCTACCGGGACGGGGTGTCCACGCGGGAGGGGCTGTTCCGTGCCGCCGACCGGGCGTTGTACGACGCCAAGCGGGCCGGGCGGAACTGCGTGCGCGCCGTTGGTGTATCGCCGGAGGTCCTGGAGGGTTAGATTGCGGGATGCAGGTATGAGGGGGCGACAGGCTTCGACGGGGTAAGTGAAGCCGTGGCCGCGTGCCCAGGTCCTCGGGTCCCTGGTTAAACACTCGGGAACGTTTCAACTGCCAACCACAACTTGGCCCTCGCTGCGTAACTTCGGTTATGCCGAGTGCTCCAGCGGCAGCCCTCCCGGGGCGGCTTCCGGAGTATCGAAAAACCGGGATGGTTGGTTCGCGCGTCCTCGGTGAACTGACGAGATTTTAGGGGACTCATCCGGCGGTGGGCGGCCCATCGGCCAGCCGTCGGAAACATCAATCGACGGGCTACGCACGTAGACGCTGTGGTAGATCTATTTCCGGACCGGGGTTCGATTCCCCGCGCCTCCATTGCACTCCCAAGGGGCCGGCCATGCGCCGGCCCCTTGTCACGTCGCCACCGACTCGGCCGGGCGACGCCGGCGCAGGAACTCCGGCGCGAGCGCCACGCCAATGGCCGTGACGGGCAGGATCTGCTGGGCCTGGATCAGCACCGCCACCGCCACCGCCGCATTCGCGTCAAACCCCAGCGCCGCGGCCGTCAGGGCATATACGAGCTGGAATATGCCCACGTTCCCGGGCGTGGTACGGATGGCAAACCCCACGTTCACTGCCAGCAGGCACGCCACCGTCCCGGTGAAGGTGATGGGAAAGTGCACCGCCTTCGCGGTCATGTGGTATGTGGCGATCTGCAGCGCCCAGGCGCCAATGGAGAGCGCCATGGCCGCGGAGAACCGGGGGACCGTGGACACACTGGCCAGCGTGTGCACGAACCGGCGGGCGTACGCGTGCAGCCGGCCCTGCCAGGTCGTCTCGTCCACCACGCGTTCCTCGGTCTTCTCCCGGCTCAACAGGAAGAGCACGAAGAACCCCAGCACGGCCATCGCGGTCAGGGCCAGGGGGCGGAGCGCCGAGATATGCTCGGGCAGGGGCAGCAGCCAGATGCCGAGTACGAGCATCAGCACATAGCCGCTCAGTTCGAACAGCCGCTCCAGCGCGAACGTGGCCAGGATGCGCGAGCTGGGCACATGGGCCGCGCGCGACACAAAGATCACGCGCGCCGCCTCCCCGCCACTGGCGACCAGCACATTGTTGAGCCCGGCGCCCGCGAAGGTGGCGCGCATGGCCAGCCGGAATGAGGGCGCGCCCACCGGGCGCAGGAAGATCCACCAGCGGACGCCCTTGAGCGCCAGCGACGCCAGGTTCACCGCGGCCGCGGCCACCAGCATGCCGGGCGACGCGGTCGCCAGCGCGCGCCACATGTCGTGCCAGTCCACTCGGCGCGCGAACAGGGCCAGCAGCGTGACCGCCACCACCCACACGCCCACGCGCAGCAGCCGAGCCGTTGTGCGCTTCATGCGGGGGGCACCGTCACGAAACGGTAGCCACTCTCGCGCAGGGCTTGGATCACCAGCGGTACCGCCTGGGCGGTCTGGCTCCGGTCGCCGGCCGGATCGTAGCCGTCGCCGTCATGCAGCAGGAGGATGGCGCCAGGGCGCGTGCCCAGCACCGTGCGCCGCACGATCTCGTCCACGCCGGGACGCGCCGAATCCCAGACGCCCAGCGACCATCCGATGACGCGCTGGCCCAGCGAGGCGGCAATGCCGTTCACCCAGGGGCTGCGAAAGCCGTGCGGCGCGCGAAAGAGGGCGGGACGCGCGCCGGCGGCCTCCGCGATGACCTCGGTGCCGCGGCTCAGGTCGTCGCGCACGTAGGCCGGGGGCCTGAAGTGCAGCTTGCGGTGGTGGTATCCATGATTACCTATGGCGTGCCCTTCGTCATGGACGCGCCGGACGAGCGCGGGCCAGCGCTCCGCGTGGCGGCCGAGGATAAAGAAGGTGGCCCGCACCCCCGCCGCCGCCAGGGCATCGAGGATGCGCGGCGTGGCCTCGGGGTTGGGGCCGTCGTCAAAGGTGAGCGCCACCTCCCGGTCGCGCGTGGGCAGGCGCCCCAGCGCACGGCCAAACACGAGGCTGTTCCGGTAGAAGGCGCCGTGCGCGGCCAGGCCGCCAAGGGTCACGGCGCCGGTGACGAGCGCCGGTCCGGTCATCGCAGGCCGGTGCGGCGTGCGACCGTCGCCGGGGCGATCACCGCGCGGTACACGCCGAGCACCCGGTCGGCCACGCGATCCCAGGCGTACTGGTGGGCCTCCGCGCGTCCGCGCGTTCCCAGCTGGCGGCGCAGGTCCGGGTTGTCGATGAGCCGGATGAGCGCATCGGCCAGCGCTTCCGGCTGTCCGGAGGGTACCATCAGCGCCTCCCGCTCGTTCTGCACCACGTCCTGGAAGCCCAGGATGTCTGAGCAGACAATCGGGGTTTCACAGGCCATGGCCTCCAGCAGCGTGATGCCGAAGCTGGCCTTGGTGGTGGGGCACGCATAGATGGAACAGTTGGCGTAATACCCCTCGCGGCCATCCAGCACCGAGCCGACAAAGACGATGTCGGGGTCGGGGCCGGCCAGGGCGTGGTAATGCTGGCGCAGGGGACCGTCACCCACGACGACGAGCTGGGCCCGGCGCCCGCGCGCTTTCACGATCCGGAATGCATCGAGCAGGGTGTCCAGGCCATTGCGCGGATCGAACCGGCCCAGGAACAGGATGGATGGGACATCGGCGCGGACCGCGGCGGGTCGCGGGGCCCCCGGATGGAATACCTGCGCGTCGATCCCGTTGGGAATCACCTGCCAGTTGGCGGTGAAGTACCGGTTCAACGCCACCGTGGTGGAGGGGGACACCGCGATGGCGGCGGCCAGCCGGTCCAGCCGGCGCTGGAAGTACCGGTTGAACCACTCATAGCCATACGAATGATCAAAATACGTATGGAATGTCCCGACCACAGGCACTTCGGCCTCGTCAATGGCCAGCAGGGGCAGCACGGGGGTGAGCGGCGAGTGCACGTGGACAATGTCATACCCGCCGTCGCGGAGCAGGCGGCGCATGGTGCGCCGCAACCCCGGGCCCAGCGTGATCCGCGCCTGCGACCCGTTGGCCTGCACCGGCTGGCTGCGCCCAATGCGGATGACATCGGGCATCGGCTCGGCACCGGGGATTCGCGAGGTGATGATGTCCACATGGTGCCCGCGACGCCTGGCCTCGCGGCCAAAGAAGTGCACATGCTCGCAGACGCCGCCCAGGTGCGGGTAGTAGTACTCCGTCACCAGCGCGATGCGCAGCGCATGCGCGTCCGGCTCGGCCGGGAGCTGCGGCAGGTCCGGCAGTATGACGCGACGTCCGCGGGCCGTGCGCCTGCCAGGAATCAGGATTGCCATGCGTTGTGCTCCGGCTTACCGGTCTCGGGCGTCCAGCGGGGCTTCGGTGGGATAGACCCCGGAAAAGCACGCGTCGCAGAATCCGTCCGGGCCGTTGGGTACCGCGGACAGCATCCCGTCTCGCGAAAGGTACCCCAGCGTATCCACTCCAAGTTGCTTCGCAATGTCTTCCTGGCTCAGGTTGGCCGCGATCAGCTCGCGACGCGTTGGAGTGTCAATACCATAGTAACAGGGGCCCGTGATGGGCGGTGAGCTGACGCGAAGGTGAACCTCGCGCGCGCCGGCGCCCCGGATCATCCGCACCAGCCCGCGCGTCGTGGTACCCCGCACAATGGAATCGTCTACCATCACGACGCTCCTGCCCTCGATCAACTCGCGCACCGGATTGTATTTCACCTTGACCTTGGCATCCCGCCCCGCCTGGGTTGGCTGTATGAACGTGCGCCCCACGTAATGGTTTCGGATGAGCGCCAGCTCGTAGGGGAGCCCGCTGACCTCCGCGAACCCGAGGGCGGCGGAGTTCGATGAGTCTGGTACGCTGAACACGAGGTCGGCGTTGGGGGCGGGGTGCTCCCGCGCCAACTGGCGCCCGAGCGCCCGCCGGGCCCGGTCCACCGACCCCCCGAATACCCGGCTGTCGGGCCGGGCAAAGTACACGTACTCGAACACGCACTTCTTCAGGGGCAGGGGCTCGATGGCCTGGGTGACGTGGACGCCCGAGTCGTCCACCGCGATGATCTCGCCGGGGCCCACCTCGCGCTCCGCCACCGCGCCGACGATGTCCAGGGCGCAGGTCTCCGAGGCGAACACCACCGCGCCGTTCACCCGGCCCATCACCAGGGGACGCCACCCGCGGGGGTCGCGCGCCGCGATCAGCGTGTCGCCGATGACGGCCACCAGGCTGTAGGCGCCCTCAAGCCCTGTGAGCGCCTCGGCCATCCGGGCCGCCGGCGACGACGCGTGCGACCGGGCCAGCCGGTGCACGATCACCTCCGAGTCGGCGCTGGTGGAGAAGATGGAGCCCTCGGCCTCGAGCGCCGTCCGCACCTGGATGGCGTTCACCAGGTTGCCATTGTGGGCCAGCGCAATGCACCCGCCGCGCGACCGCACCACGATGGGCTGGGCGTTCTCGATGGTGGACGACCCGGCGGTGCTGTACCGCGTGTGGCCGATGGCCACGTTGCCGGTGGCCCCCACGAGTTCGCGGCCCAGCGATTCGCTCACGGTGCCCATGACGCGGGCCACATGCGCGCGGTCGCCGTCAATCACGGCCACGCCGGCCGACTCCTGGCCCCGGTGCTGCAGGGAGTAGAGGCCGGTCTGCGTGAGTCGCGCCGCGTCCCCCGTGCCCCGTATTCCAAAGATGCCGCACATGGTTCAGGCCGCCGTGGTGGTTGAGGGTTCCGCCGTGGCGCCAATGGCCCGCGACATGATGCGTGGAATGGTCTCGAAGTAGGCGTCGTCCAGCCGGGCGAGCGGGACGGCGAGTTGCCGCGCGCCCATGCGAATGGTCAGGGCATCGCCGCCGTCCACGGTCCCGATTTCCGCGGCCGGTACCCCGTGCTCGCGTGCCAGGCGCAGCACCGTGGCTGGGTCCGGCGTAGAGACCACCACGCGGCCCGCGGCCTCACCGAACAGGAGCGCGCGCAGCGGAAGTTCCGGCCATGCGCCCAGGTCCACGGTCGCGCCCATCTGGCCTGCGCGATCGAGGATGGCGCATTCCGCCAGCGCCACGGCAAGGCCGCCGTCGGCGCAGTCGTGGGCGGAGCGCACGGCGCCGGCCTGGATGGCGGCCAGCAGTGCGTCGATGAGCGCGCGTTCGGCGTCCAGGTTGCACGAGGGCGGGGGACCGGCCACTACGCCATGCACGCGCTGCAGGTACTCGCTGCCGCCCAGTTCCGCGGTAGGGGAGCCCAGCAGGACGATGCGGTCGCCGACAGTGCTGAAGGCGGAACGGGTCACGTGCTCCAGCGACTCGATGACGCCTATCATGCCCACCACCGGCGTGGGGTACACGGCGCCGCGGGGATTCTCGTTGTACAGCGAGACGTTGCCCCCGGTCACCGGCGTGCCGAGTGCGCGGCACGCCTCTCCCATTCCGGCCACCGCCTCGCGAAGCTGGAAGTAGATATCGGGGCGGCGGGGATTGCCAAAGTTGAGGTTGTTCGTGATGGCGCGCGGCCGCGCGCCGGCGCAGGCCACGTTGCGCGCCGCCTCCGCCACGGCCAGGCGGGCGCCCATGCGTGGATCCAGGTACGCGTATCGTCCGTTGCCGTCCGTCTTGACGGCAATGGCGCGGCTGGAGCCGCGGACCCGGAGCACCGCGGCGTCGCCGCCAGGCCCCACCACCGTGTTGGTGCGCACGGTGGAATCATACTGGCGGTACACCCACTGCTTGCTGGCGATGGTCGGGCTGGAGAGCAGTTGCACGAGCGTCCAGGCGGGGTCCGCTTCTTCCGGACGTTCGGGGATGGCGGCCACGTCCTGCGCCCGGAGCGCGGTGATGGCGGGATTCTCCACCGCGTCGGGGGTGTAGGTGGGGCAGTCAGTGACCAGCCGGCTGCCCGGGAATTCGGCTACCACGCGATCGCCCTCCGTCACGCGATAGACGGGCTCGGCAATCACCTCGCCAATCACGGCGGCGGTCAGGTCCCACTTTTCCAGGATGGCGCGCACGGCGTCTTCGCGGCCCTTGCGGGCGACCACCAGCATGCGCTCCTGCGATTCGCTGAGCAGGATCTCGTATGGCGTCATGTGCGGTTCGCGCACCGGCATCCTGGTGACGTCAATGGTCACGCCCACGTCGCCGCGCGCGGCCATCTCCGCCGACGAGGACGTGAGCCCGGCCGCTCCCATGTCCTGGATGGCGACAATGTGCCCGCTGCGGATGAGTTCCAGGCTCGCTTCCAGCAGAAGCTTTTCAGTAAACGGATCGCCCACCTGCACGCGGGGTCGCTTGGCGTCGTTGGCTTCGCTCAGGTCCTCGGACGCGAACGAGGCGCCGTGGATGCCGTCGCGCCCGGTGCGTGCCCCCACGGCGATCACGGGATTGCCCACGCCCTGCGCCACCGCGCGCATGAGCTCGGACTCCTTCATCACGCCCACGCACATGGCGTTCACCAGCGGGTTGCCTTCGTACGAAGGGTCGAAGACCACTTCCCCCGCGACGGTGGGCACTCCCACGCTGTTGCCGTAATCGCCAATGCCCTTGACCACGCCCGCAAACAGGTAGCGCACCCGCGGGGAATCCAGGCTGCCGAAGCGCAGCGAATTGAGCATGGCCACCGGGCGCGCGCCCATGGTGAACACGTCGCGCAGGATGCCGCCCACGCCGGTGGCGGCGCCCTGGTAGGGCTCCACGGCCGACGGGTGGTTGTGCGACTCGATCTTGAACGCCACGGCCAGCCCGTCGCCAATGGCAATCACGCCGGCGTTCTCCCCCGGGCCCTGCAGTACATAGTCGGCTTCCGTCGGGAGGGTGCGGAGCAGTGGGCGCGAGTGCTTGTAGGAGCAGTGCTCGCTCCACAGGGCGCTCACGATACCCAATTCCGTAAATGTGGGTGTCCGGCCGAGCATGTCCACCAGCCGGCGGTATTCGTCGTCGGACAGCCCGTGCTCGGCGATGAGCGCCGGCGTGATGGCCGGGTCGCCCGGGCGAGGCTGGACCGTCATGCCGCCACCGTCGCCAGCAGGGACTCAAAGATGCCGGCGCCGTCAACGGAACCCAGCAGCGGGTCCATGGCGCGTTCGGGGTGGGGCATCATGCCGAGCACGTTACCCGACTCGCTCACGATCCCGGCGATGGCCCGCATGGCCCCGTTGGGGCTCCACCACTTGCCGGCGTCGGGCCGGGGTGCCACGTACCGGAACAGCACCTGGTCCGCGTCGTCGAGGCGGTCGAGCGTCTGCTCGTCCGCCGTGTACCGCCCGTCGCCGTGGGCAATGGGCATGCGCAGTTCCTGGCCAACCCGGTAGCGATTGGTAAACATGGATGTCGCCTGCTCCACGCGCAGCGTGACGACCTTGCTCACGAACTTGAGGGATTCGTTGCGCAGCACGGCGCCGGGCAGGAGGCCCGCTTCGCACGCAATCTGGAAGCCATTGCAGATGCCCAGCACGGGTCCACCTCGCGCGGCGTGCGCCCCCACGTCGGTCATGATCGGGCTGAAGCGCGCGATGGCGCCCGGCCGCAGGTAGTCGCCGTAGCTGAACCCGCCGGGCAGCACCACGACGTCCGCGCCCTTGAGGTCGTGCTCCTTGTGCCACAGGTACACGGCTTCCTCGCCCAGCGAATCGATCACGGCGCGGTAGGCGTCGTAGTCGCAGTTGGACCCCGGAAAGGTGACGATGCCGAACTTCACGAGTCGGCCCTCGTCACGCCGGCCACCTCGTAATCCTCCGTCACCG
Organism: Gemmatimonadaceae bacterium; assembly: GCA_035700805.1. Lineage (GTDB taxonomy): Bacteria > Gemmatimonadota > Gemmatimonadetes > Gemmatimonadales > Gemmatimonadaceae > JAGWRI01. The sequence continues at coordinate 36,538 of DASSOG010000009.1, forward strand.
GGTTGGCCAGGAGCTTCTGGCACATCTCGCGCGCCTGGCGTTCGGCGTCGGCCGCGTCGGCGGCGTCCAGGTCCAGGATGAGGTGCCGGCCGACGAACACGCCGCGCACCGACGCAAAGTCGAGGGTATGCAGGGCGTCGGCCACGGCCTTGCCCTGCGGGTCGAGCAGGCCCTGACGGGGATTGATATGGAGGGAAACGCGAAACCGGCTCATGCGTCGGGAGACTCAGGTGGAGGGGTGTCGGGCGGGTGAGTGGTGTCCAGCCTTCCGTTTCGGCGTCGGCGCGAGCGGCGTCGGCGGCGCGGACGCTCAAGGAAGTCGCGAGCATCGCCCACTTCCTCTTGCCGAGGGACGCCTTCAGGCGGGGTTGCCGCGCCGCCTATGTGCGTGGTGGCCGATCCGGGCCGGCGTTCGAGCAGCCCCAGCCAGGCGCCGCGGACCAGCCCATAGGCCACGTACAGCACCGCGGCGGGGAAGAAGAACTGGCTGGGCAGGAAGACGAGCGCGGCCAGCGCGCCGAGCACGAGCACCAGCCCGGTCAGGCCGCGCGCCGAGCGCAGGCTCACGGACGGCATCACCGGATAGGGCACGTTGCTCACCATCAGGAATCCCAGGCCCAGGATGATGTACCGCAGCAGCACATGCCAGGGCAGGTTGGCGATCATCGTTTCCTGATACAGCGGCGTCTGGCTGAACCAGTAATACGTGGCCAGCGTGAGGCCGGCCGCCGGGGTGGGCAGGCCCTGGAAGTACCGCTTGGCCGTGCCGGCCTGTTCCACGTTGAAGCGCGCCAGGCGCAGCACGGCGCACGCCGTGAAGAAGAAGGCGAACAGCCACTCCCAGTTCTCGCGGTTGAACACCGCGAAGTACATGATGAGCGAGGGGGCCACGCCAAACGTGATGGCGTCCACCAGCGAATCCAGCTCCTCGCCGAACCGGCCCCCCGTGTTCGTGGCCCGGGCCACGCGCCCATCGAGCATGTCGGCCACGCCGCCCAGCACCACGTACCACCCGGCGTGGTAAAATTCGCCGCGTGAAGCGGCCACGATGGCGAACATCCCGAAGAACAGGTTGGCCAGCGTCAGCCCGCTGGGAAAGAGCACCACGGCTCGGCGCACCCGCGTGCGGTCGCGCATGGAACGTCCGGTGGGCGTCATGAGGACGCCAGCTCCGCCAGCACGGTGCTCCCGGCACGCGACTGGTCGCCCACGCGCACCTTCACGACGGCGGTGGGTGGCAGGAAGACATCCACGCGCGATCCGAACCGGATGATCCCCATGCGTTCGCCCTGCCGCGCCGAGTCCCCCGGCCGGCTGTACGTGACGATCCGCCGGGCAATGAGCCCGGCAATCTGGCGCATGAGCACGCGCCCGCCGGCGTGCGTCAGGCCCACGGACATCTGCTCATTTTCCAGGCTCGCCTTCTCGTTGGCCGCGTTCAGGAAGCGCCCCGGATTGTAGTGCACGTAATCCACCGTGCCGTTCACCGGATACCGGTTCACGTGCACGTTGAAGACATTCATGAAGATGGACACCCGCAGCGCCGTGCCCCGCAGGAAGGCGGGTTCCTCCACCTCGGTGATGTGGACCACGCGGCCGTCGGCCGGCGCAATCACCAGCAGGTCGCCGCGCGGTCCATCCCGATCCGGATCACGGAAGAAGTATGCCACCCACAGGGCCACCAGCGTCAGCAGGGCCGCCAGCAGCCAGAGCGCCCACGCCGGCACGGCCAGGGCCACCGCCCAGCCGGCCGCGGCCAGCGCGGTGGCCACGAGCATGAAGGGGAGCCCCTCGCGGGCGAATTTCACGTCAGGAGTTCCACGTCCAGCTCGGCGCCGGTGATGCGCCGGAACGCATCGCGGTAACGCTCGCTGGTGGCGGCCACTACCTCGGGCGGCAGCACGGGGCCGGGCGCCTCGCCGTTCCACCGGCCGGCCCGTCGCTCGGCCTCGAGCCAGTCGCGCAGGGGCTGCTTGTCAAAGCTGGGCTGCGTGCGACCGGGTTCGTAGCGGTCGGCGGGCCAGAAGCGCGAGCTGTCTGGCGTGAGCACTTCATCTATGAGCGTCACCTGATTGGCGGCATCCCGGCCGAACTCGAACTTGGTGTCGGCAATGATGATGCCGCGCTTGGCGGCCATCTCGCTGCCCCGCGCGTAGAGCAGGCGGCTCAGCCGCTCCAGCTCCGCCGCGGCCTCGGCGCCGACCTGGGTGCGCACCTGCTCGATGGTGATGTTCTCATCGTGGCCCTGCTCCGCCTTGGTGGCCGGGCTGAAGATGGGCTGCTCGAATCGGTCGGCCTCGCGCAGGCCGCGGGGCAGGGGCTCGCCGGCCAGCGTGCCGTGCGCGGCGTACTCCTTCCACGCCGAACCGCTGATGTACCCCCGCACCACGCACTCAATGGGAAACACGCGCGCCTTGCGGCAGAGCATCGCCCGGCCGGCAATCGTGCGACGATGCGCCGCCAGTGACGGCACCAGCCTTACGATTTCGTCTATGTCCGCCGAGACCAGGTGGTGGTGCACCTCGGAGGCAAAGTGGCGCAGCCACCACGCGGTCATCTGGGTGAGGACGGCGCCCTTGTACGGGATGGGCTCCTTCATCACCACGTCGAACGCGCTCACGCGGTCCGTCGCGACAATGAGCAGGTGCAGGGGATCCACCTCGTACACCTCGCGCACCTTGCCGCGCCGCAGGTGGCGCAGCGGCAGCGGTGCCAGGGCCACGATGCTCATACCCGTACCTCCTCGCGCGCCGTCGCCGGCGCGCCCTTGATGAGCGGCGCCACCACCTGGCCCAGGAACTCGTCCACCTGCTGCGGCGCGCGGCCCACGAACCTGGCCGGATCCAGCAGCCCGCGCATCACGTCCAGGCGCAGCGGCCACTTCGCGTCGGCGTCCAGGCGCTCGAGCATGTCGTTGGACGCGGCGCCGTCCTTGAGCGCCGCGGCGGCCGCGATGCTGGCGCGGCGGATGTGCTCGTGCGCGTCCTGCCGGTCCAGCCCGGCCTGCACGGCCTGGAGGATCAACGACTCGGTGGCCATGAATGGCAACTCGTCCGCCAGTCGTCGGGCGATGCGCGCTTCGTGCACGTGCAGGCCCGACGCCACGTTCTCCAGGATCACCAGGATGGCGTCGGTGGCCAGGAACGCCTCGGGGATGGCCAGGCGCCGGTTGGCGCTGTCGTCGAGCGTCCGCTCCAGGTACTGCGCCGCATGCGTCTGGTTGGCGTTGGGTTCCAGGCTCAGCACAAAGCGCGCGAGCGAGGCGATGCGCTCGCTTCGCATGGGGTTCCGCTTGTAGGCCATGGCCGACGACCCCACCTGCTCGGCCTCGAACGGTTCCTCGATCTCACCGTAGGACTGCAGCATGCGCAGGTCGCCACTGAACTTGGCGGCGCTCGCGGCGATGCCGGCCACCACGTCGAGCACGGCGGCGTCGAGCTTGCGGGTGTAGGTCTGGCCGCTCACGGGAATGGATTCCGAAAATCCAATAGCCGCCGCCACCATGGCGTCCAGGCGGCGCACCTTGTCGTGGTCGCCCCCCAGCAGCTCCAGGTACGACGCCTGTGTGCCCGTGGTGCCCTTCACCCCGCGACAGGGCAGCACCCGGGTCCGGTGGTCGAGTTCGTGCAGGTCCAGCACCAGGTCCTGCATCCAGAGCGTCGCGCGCTTGCCCACCGTCGTGGGCTGCGCGGCCTGGAGGTGCGTGGAGCCCAGCGTGGGCAGCGCCCGCCAGGTGCGGGCAAAGGCGTCCAGCGCCTTCAGGACGCTCACCACGCGGCCGCGCAGCAGCGCGAGCCCGCGGCGCATCAAAATCAGGTCGGTGTTGTCCGTGACAAAGGCGCTGGTGGCGCCCAGGTGGATGAACCGCCGAGCGGCCGGGGCCACGTCGCCAAACGCGTGCACGTGCGCCATGACGTCGTGGCGATAGCGCCGTTCGTAGCCCGCCACCGCCTCGAAGTCGATGTCATCCAGGTGCGCGCGCATCTGGGCCAGCGCCTCGTCGGGGATGGGCACGCCCAGCGCCTGCTCGGATTCCGCGAGCGCCAGCCAGAGCCGCCGCCACCACCCGTAGCGCGTGCCGGGCGCCCAGAGCTCCAGCATGGCGGTGGAGGCGTACCGGTCGGCCAGGGGGGAGGAGTAGCGGTCGTGGGCGGTCATCGGATCTCGAAGTCGGTGATGTAGTAACTGCCCGAGCGCTCAAGGTACATCCGGATGGGGCCCTTGCCGGCAAAGCGATCGAGGGCCTTCGAGGCATCGTTCGCCGACGCGATATTGACGTTGTTGATGCGCACGATCACGTCGCCGGCCTGGATGCCCAACTGACTGGCGATGGTCTTGCTCACGCTGAACACCAGCGCCCCGGCCTTGCTGCGCAGGCCACGCTGTGCGCGGATGGCGGGCGTCACGCTCACCAGCTCCATCTGCTTCAGGACTTCCACCTTGGGCGCGTCCACCTCGGGGAGGTTCATGGTGGTCATGGTCTTCTGCACCATCTGCCCGTCGCGGGAGAGGTCCAGAGTCACGCGCTGCCCCACGCCCAGGTCCAGCAGGGCCCCCTCCCAGTCAAAGCGGTTGTGGATGTTGCGGCCATTCTCCCCGACGATCACGTCCCCCGCCTTGACGCCGGCCCGCTCGGCGGGGGAGCCGGGCACCACCGTCTCAATCTCCGCCCGCTGGGCGATGGCCTCGCGCACATTGTCGGCGCTGGGCACCTTCAGCTTGACGCCCACCCACGGGCGCCGGACGTGCCCGTACGCCAGCAGGTCGGACACGTCGTGCTTCACGCGGTTGATCGGGATGGCGAATCCCAGTCCCACGGAGCCGCCGCTGGGCGTGTAGATGGAGCTGTTGAGCCCGATCACTTCGCCATCCGCGTTCACCAATGCCCCGCCGGAGTTGCCCGGGTTGATGGCGGCATCGGTCTGGATCATGTCAAAGTACGCCTGCGGACCGCCGGCGCCGGCCACCAGGTTGCGGCCCGTGCCGCTGATTACGCCCACCGTGACGCTCGGCTCGGGGTTGCCCAGCATGAAGCCGTAGGGGTTGCCAATGGCAATGGCCCATTCGCCCACCAGCACGTCGTCGGAATTGCCCAGCGTGGCCACGGGCAGGCCCCTGGCATCGATCTTGATCACGGCCACGTCCTGCGTGCCGTCCACGCCCACCACCTTGGCGGGATACACGGCCCCGCTGGGGAACATCACGGAAATCTGGTTGGCGTCCGCCACCACGTGCGCGTTGGTCACGATCACGCCGTCGGGCCGGATCACGATCCCCGTGCCCAGGCCCGCTTCCGACCGGGCGCGCGGGCCCACCCCCATCATCCAGTCGAACATGTCGGGCTGCACCTGCTGCACCTGCTCCGTCTGCACGGTCACCACGGCGGGCGACACGCGCGCAATGGCCCGCGTGATGGCGTTGCGCCGGCTGTCGGACACGGAGTCGGTGACCGTCGCGCGCACTCGGCCCGGGGCCGGCATCGCGGTGGCCAGCGCGGGGCTGTCGGCGGGGGCCGCGGTCGTCGAATCCCGCGTGGTGTCGGAGCGCGCGGGGGACGAGCACGCGGCCGCCACCCACAGGCAGGCCGCCGCGCTCAGCATACGGGAACTCATCATTGGTCGGCCCACCCCTGGTGGTGCGCGGAGACGTCGTTGAGGAACTGGTCCATGCCCCGGTCCGTCAGCGGGTGGAGGAGCAGCGTCCGGAGCACGTCCGGGGAGACCGCCACGCCGTCGGCGCCTGCCAGCGCGCACTCCGCAAACTGCTGTGCCGTGGTGGGGCGGGTGGCCAGGATATCGCATTCCGTGCGCGACGCGTCAAAGACGCGGCGCAGTTCGCGGATCACCTCGCCACCGCTGTGACCCACGGCGTCGAGCTGGTCCAGGGGCGTCACCACCGTGGCGGCGCCGGCCTTGGCGGCCAGCAGCGCCTGCGCCGCGTTGAACACCAGCATGGCCGCCACGCGCACGCCATCGCCGTGGAGCCGGTGCATGGCGCCAAAGGCTTCTTCCACCAGGGGCACCTGGACGATGATCTGATCCGAGATGCGCGCCAGCTCCCGCGCGTCCCGATAGATGTCGGCCCCGGTCACTGCATGCACCGCCACGTAGACCGGGCTCGTGGTGAGCGCGCAGATCTCCTCCACGCGCGCGCGATCGCCCGCGGACCCGGCGTCGCGCAGCAGTGACGGGGTGGTGAGGACGCCGTTGAGCAGCCCGTCGCCGGCCGCCCACCGGATGTCATCGAGGTCTGCCGTGGCGAGCAGGAGCTTCATGAGGCGTAGAACTCCGCCGGGTACGTGACCGCCTGGAGAAAGAGCGCATGTGCGGGCGCGGGCGGCGAGACCTCACGGTTGTCGGACGCGACGAGCAGGCGGGGCAGGTCGGCCGCCGGCCGATGCCCGGTGGCGATGTCCATCATCGTGCCCACCAGGAAGCGCACCATGTGGTGCAGGAACCGGTTGGCCTCAATCTCAAACGCCAGCCGGCCGCCCTCATCACGCCACTCGGCCCGGGTGATCGTGCTGGCGTGCGAATCGCCAGCGGGCGCGGTGCCCTGGACCGCGAAGGCGCGGAAGCAGTGACTGCCCACGAGCTGGCGGGCAGCGTCGTACAGCGCGCCCCGGTCCACGGGACGGCGAACGACATATTCGTAACGGCGGCGAAAGGGAGAGTCGGCGTCCTCATCGGTTCCGACGTAATAGACGTAGTGACGCGCAACGGCGCTGAAGCGTGCGTGAAAGTCGGCGCGCATTTCATGCGCCGCGGCAACCCACACGTCCGCTGGAAGCACCGCATTGAGCGCCCGCCTCAACTCGGGACACCGCCACTTCTCGGGCACCCGCACCCCCGCGGCCTGGCCCCGGGCATGCACTCCCGCATCGGTCCGTCCCGCGCCCAGCACCCCGATGGGGGCGCCGCAGAGGCGCTCGAACGCTGCTTCCATCTCTCCCTGCACGGTGCGCTGGTCGGGTTGTCGCTGCCATCCGCTGAATCCCGAGCCGTCATAGTGCAACACGAGCTGCACAGTGCGCTCCGCCATTGCGAGAAACCTACCCGGCACCCGCATGATGTCAAGCAATCGCGCGGCCCAACCGATTGACATTGTTGGACGTACGCCATCACATTTCCCCGGCGGTCGCCGCGGGCCCGTACGCTCCGTCGTCGGCCCCCGCTCATGCCTCCGCGCACCCTTGCCTCCCTCGCCCACGCTCTGCAGACCGCGCCCGACCTGGACGCGGCGCTTGTCGCGCTCGCCGACGGCGTGGCCGAGCTCGACCGCATGGCCTGCCTGACTCTGGTCAGCTTTGACCCGAGGCACGCCCTCATGCGCGAGCGGGCCATCGCCACGCCCGACGGCGTCACGCGTCAGACCATCGACACCACGCTCGACCATTTGCCGGCCCGCGAGCGCACCGCCGTTACGGCCGGCGCGGAATTCGTGGACTTCGCCGACAACTCCGCCGAATTCGCCCGGCTGCTCGCGCTGCCCGAGATCGCCGAAGGGGGCAACCTCGCGCTCAAGGGACTGGTGTTCGAAGGCGCGCTGTCAGGGATCCTGGGCGTGTTCGAACCGCGCAAGATCTTCGGCACGCGCACCACTGAGCGCATCCAGCCGGCCGTGGCGCTCTTTGAGCTGGCGTATGCCCGGTTCCTGGAGGGCGAAGCGCGACGCGAGGCCGTGAGTACGCTGGAGGATGTCACCCAGCGGGTGCACGAAGAACACGCGCGTAAGCTTGCCGACCTGGAGCAGCAACTGCTCAAGGCCACGGGCGAGTTCAAGGCCCTGGGCCCGCAGGGTCTCACGGTGGGCCTGGAGCGGGAGCTGGCGCAGGCTCGCGAGGACGCCCGCCGCGCCACGCGAAAGTCCGAAGCCGTGGAAGCCACCATCGGCTCTGCCGTGGAGCAACTGGAAAAGGCGCACGTGGAACTGCATCGCCGCAGTGAGCAGGTGCGGCAGCGCACGCGGACGCTCTACCTCATCGAGCGCGTCCTCACCCTCGATTCGTCCACGGATGATCCGCGCGAGCTGGCCGACGGCCTGCTCTCGCTGGTGGGCGACGACATGAACGCCGAACGCTGTTCGCTGCTGCTGCGGGCGCCCGGCGCCGAGGAGCTGTTCCTGGCGGCGGCGCGGGGCGTCGCGCCCGAGGTCCCGGAGGGCAAGCGGGTCTCCATCGGCACGGGCATCGCCGGGCGCGTGGCCGCCACGCGCGAACCGCTGCTGGTCCAGGAACCCGCCGACGCCAAGGAGCATCCGCTGTTGCAGGACGAGTATTTCACCACGGGGTCGTTCCTGAGCTTCCCGCTCGTGTATCGCGACAACCTGCTGGGGGTGGTGAACCTCACCAACCGGCGCCTGGCGGGTGTGTTCGTGGAGGACGACCTGGAGCGCGTCCGCCTGCTGGGGCTGGTGATTGCCCTGGCCGCCACCAACGCGCGACTCCCGGAGCGGCTGGCGGAGGCGATGGGTGGATAGCCCGAGTACCATGGCTGATCCGTTGCGCGCCGTCATGCGCCGCCTGGCCATGCGCGAGGCGGTGCCGCCGGACGAGCTGACATCCGCGTTCGATCGCATCATGGCGGGCGAAGCCACGCCCACGCAGGTTGCGGCCGTGCTCATGGGGTTGCGGGTCAAGGGCGAGACCGCCGCCGAGGTCGCCGCCGTCGTGCGCGCGCTGCGCCGAGTGATGGTGCCGCTGGCCGCGGACGCCCCGGGGGATCTGGTGGACACCTGCGGAACCGGCGGCGGCACCGTGCGCACATTCAACATCTCCACGGCCGCCGCGCTCGTGGCCGCCGGGGGCGGCGCGCGGATTGCGAAACACGGCAACCGTTCCTTCACCACGCAGTGCGGCAGCGCCGACGTGCTGGAAGCGCTCGGCGTGCGTATCGACGTGCCGGTGGCGGTGATGGAGCAGGCGCTGCGCCAGGCAGGAATCGTCTTCATGTTCGCGCCGCTGATGCACCCGGCCATGCGCCATGTAGGTCCGGTACGCCGCGAACTGGGAGTGCCTACCGTGATGAATATTGTGGGCCCGCTGGCCAACCCGGCGCACGCGGGCCGACAGGTGATCGGGGCGGGGGACGCCGACCGCGCGCCACTGCTGGCCGGCGCGCTGGCGGAACTGGGCACCGTGCACGCCCTGGTGGTCCATGGCGCCGGCATGGACGAGATCTCGCCGCTGGGGCCCACGGAAGTGCGAGAGGTACGCGCGGGTGAGGTGCGTGAGTGGGTGATCGACCCCACCGTGCTGGGCCTGGGGCGGGCGACCGCCGATGAACTCGCTGGCGGATCCCCCGCGGAGAATGCGGCCGCGGTGCTCGACGTGCTCCAGGGCAGGGCGTCGCGTGGCGCGACGGCGGCCGTGCTGCTGAACGCGGCGGCGGCGCTCTATGTAGCGGCGCTGGCGCCCACGTATGAGGAGGGGCTGGCCCAAGCCGAAGCGGCCATCAGGTCGGGGGCAGGGCTGGACGCGCTGGAACGGTTGCGCTCGGCGTTTGCCCGGCCGTCATAAGAGAACGGGGAACTGTGGGCCGGGCGGCCTGTCAGTACCGCCGCATCACTCCCACCACCACGCCCTGGATCCGGATGTCGTTCTCATTGACGTAGATGGGGTCCATGGTCTGGTTGGCGGGCTGGAGGCGCACCCGACCGTCGCGTTCGCGGTAGAACTTCTTGACCGTGGCGGACGTGCCCTCGATGAGCGCGATGACCGTCTCGCCATTGTCGGCGCGCGGACGGTCGTTGACCACCACGAAGTCGCCGTCGCGGATCTGCTCGTCGATCATGGAATTGCCGCGCACCCGCAGCACGTAGTGATTGCCGGTGCGGCGCACCAGGGTCTCGGGCACCATCACCGTCTCCCCGCTCTCCATGGCTTCGATGGGCGCGCCGGCAGCCACGGCGCCCAGCAGCGGGAGCTCCAGCGCGCGGCCAACGGCGTCGGAGGCCATGATCTCGATGGCTCGGCTCTCGTTGTAGGTGCGCTTGATGTACCCCTTCCGCTCCAGGTTGCTCAGGTGCTCGTGGACGGTGGCCAGCGAGTTGAACCGGAAGTGGGACGCGATTTCCTCAAAACTGGGCGCATACCCGTGTTGTTCGGTGTGTGCGATGAGGTAGTTTAGAATTTCGCGCTGGCGTTTCGTGAGCGGCATGCGACGAACTCCATAACGGAAGAGAAGCGGCAGTAGCTGCCATAACCGAAGACCCACCGAACATAGACTAGCCGAACAGGAACCGAAGTGCAAGCATTTTCTGCGTGGGCAGCTCCGGGTGGCACCCTTGGCGCGATCGTCCAAGAGACGACGCAACGGGTGGCGGCGTTGCGAGGCCGCCGTCGGGAGCTGGAACGGCGCCTGGCTTCCGCCCCTCCGGTGCTGCCGTTTGCCCCCGCGCTGAAGGGCGGGCAAGTCCGGGTGATTGCGGAGGTGAAGCGGCGATCACCCTCCAAGGGAGACATCAATCCCGGGCTCGACCCGGCCGTTCAGGCCGCCAGTTATGCTGCCGGTGGAGCGGCCGTGATCTCGGTACTCACGGAACCCGAGCACTTCGGCGGTTCCACTGACGACCTCGAAACGGTGAGAAGCACAGTCCGCATCCCGTTGTTAAAAAAAGACTTCCACATTGACGATGTGCAATTACTTGAAGCCAGGACCCTGGGGGCTTCCGGCGTCTTGCTCATCGCCCGGGCGCTGGAGCCCGCGGTCCTGAACCGGCTGGTCGCGGTGGCCTTCGCCCTGGGGCTGGAACCGCTGGTCGAGACCCGGTCCGAAGCCGAGCTCGAGCGGGCCCTCGCCGCCGGCGCGCATGCGGTGGGGGTCAACTGCCGCGATCTGGAGACGCTGGAGCTGGACCCCGCCGTCCCCGAGCGCCTCCTGCCCCAGGTGCCGCGCGGCGTCGTGGCCATCTGGGAGAGCGGCATCTCCACGGCGGCGGATGTGGAGCGCGCGGCGGCCGCCGGCGCCGATGCCGTGCTCGTGGGATCGGCCATCGCGGGCGCGAGCGACGTCCGCGCCGCAGTCGCTGCGCTCACGCATGTTTCCACCCGGCCCGCTTCCCGTGCCTGACATCAAGTTCTGCGGCCTGACCCGCCCGCAAGACGCCACCGCCGCGGTGGCGGCCGGCGCGCGCTACGTGGGCGTGGTGTTCGCGCCCGGTCCGCGGACGCAGCAACTCGACCACGCCCGGCGCATCTTCGCCGGACTCCCGCCGGAGATCGGGCGCGTGGGTGTGTTCGATGCCCAGCCGCCCGCGACAATCGCCAGCCAGGCCACGGCGCTGGGGCTCACCGCGGTGCAACTGCATGGCGATCCGTCCGTGGCCGACGTGGAGGCGCTGCGCGCCCTCTGGCAGGGGCAGGTCTGGGCGGTGGTGCGCGTGCACGGCGCGGAACTGCCCGCGAGCGCCGCCGCCTTGTTTGCCGCGGCCAACGCCGTGGTGCTCGACGCTCGCGTGGATGGGGCGCTGGGTGGTACCGGCGTGACCTTGCCGTGGGCGGGGCTGGCCGCGCGAGTTGCGGAGGCTCGGCGGGGTACGCGGTCCCTCTTCGTGCTGGCGGGCGGACTGCGCCCCGACAACGTTGCCCAGGCCGTGCGCGTCTTGAATCCTGACGTCGTGGACGTCTCGTCGGGCATTGAATCCACGGTTGGCATCAAGGATCCGGCGCGCATGCGCGCCTTCCGGGATGCGGTGCGTTCCATGGAGGTTGCCAGATGACCCAGCCGAAGACGACTGACCGCTTTGGCGAGTACGGCGGGCGCTATGTGCCCGAGACGCTCGTGCCCGCGCTGGACGAACTGGAAGTTGCATTCGATGAAGCGCAGGCCGACCCGGCGTTCCGCACCGAGCTGGACACCTTGCTCTCGCAGTATGTGGGACGGCCGTCTCCGCTCAGCGAGGCGCCGAGGTTTTCGGAGCGCGTGGGCGCGCGCGTGCTGCTCAAGCGCGAGGACCTGAACCATACGGGCGCCCATAAGATCAACAACGCGCTGGCGCAGGCGCTGCTGGCCCGGCGCATGGGCAAGCAGCGCATCATCGCGGAGACCGGCGCCGGCCAGCATGGGGTGGCCACCGCCACGGTGTGCGCGCGCTTCGGGCTGGAGTGCGTGGTGTACATGGGTGAGGAGGACATGCGCCGACAGGCGCTGAACGTGTACCGCATGCGCCTCATGGGCGCGCAGGTGGTGCCCGTCTCCAGCGGCACGCGCACGCTCAAGGACGCCACCACCGAGGCCATTCGCGACTGGGTCACCACCGTGCGCACCAGCCACTACATCATCGGGTCGGTGGTGGGGCCGGCCCCGTATCCCCGGATGGTCCGGGAATTCCAGGCCGTGATCGGGCGTGAGGCGCGGGCGCAGGTGCTGGAGCGCGTGGGCCGCCTGCCGCAGGTGGTGGTTGCCTGCGTGGGTGGTGGGTCGAACGCCATCGGGATCTTCCACGCCTTTGAGCCGGACGCGAAGGTGGCGCTGGTGGGTGTGGAGGCGGCCGGCGCCGGCCTCACCACCGATCGCCACGCAGCCTCGCTGTCGCAGGGGCGGCCCGGCGTTCTGCATGGTTCGCTGAGCTACCTGCTGCAGGACGACGCGGGGCAGGTGCACCCCGCGCACTCCATCTCGGCGGGCCTGGACTATCCCGGCGTGGGGCCCGAGCACGCGTATCTCAAGGACTCGGGGCGCGCGACCTATGTGGCCGTCACCGACGACGAAGCGCTCAAGGGTTTTGAGACCCTTTCGCGGTTGGAGGGCATCATTCCCGCGCTCGAATCCGCGCATGCCGTGGCCTGGGTGGACGCCCGGGCCGGCCAGTGGGCGGCGGCCGACGGTCCGCTCCTGCTCTGCGTGAGCGGTCGGGGTGACAAGGATGTGGCGCAAGTTATGGAAATGGGTAATTTGGGAGCGTGACGGCGCCCACCCGGCAGGACAGCGACGATGCTAAGGACCTGGTCGACCTTCCGTTCTCGAGTGCTCCAGTGGAGGAGTTGCTCAAGACATTCGTGAAGGGGCTCCGGGCTCACCAGCTTTACCTGCCCAACAATCCCATCTACAAGGCGGCCATTGACTCCGTCCGCGGGGCCTTTGCGCCATTGTGGGAAGAGACCGACGAACTGGTGCTGACGTTCAGCGAAACCGACATCCTGTGGTACGGGCGCTCGGTGCTGCACGAGGACACGAAGTCGTCAGACAGCCTGCCCTGGCTCTTCTACAAGGACGGCGTGCGTGAGCTGACGCTGCTCAAGGGATTCGAGCAGGACGAACTGGTCACGCTGTTCGGTATCCTGCAGCGCGCCCGCAAGGCCACGCCCGACGACGACGACCTGCTGGCCATGCTCTGGGAGGCGGAGTTCGTGAGCCTCCAGTACCGGTACGTGGACCTGGGGCTGGAGCCGGCGGCCGCGCTGGAAGATGGCGGCGAACCGCCGCCGCCTCTCTCACCGGGCGAGGTGCGCGAGGCCGCCACCGGCAATTCGCAGGACGCCGAGCCCGATGAGCCACCGCCGGGCGTGGTGAACATGGCGGACTTCGATACCACGCTCTACTTCCTGGACGACAAGGAGATTGACTACCTCCAGGCGGAGATCGAGCGCGAATACGAAGCCGACCTGCGGCAGGTGGTTACGGGCAGCCTCTTCGACATTTACGAAGCGCAGCCCAGTGACGCCGTGCGCAGTGAGGTGGCCGACCTCATCGAGACCATGATGCTGTACCTGCTGGCCGGCGGTCACCTGCGGACGGTGGCGTACCTGCTGCGCGAGTCGGGCGAGGCCGCCAAACGCGCCAGGGACATCACGCCGGAGCAGCGGCAGCGCCTGGCGGAGTTGCCCGGTCGCCTCAGCCAGCCCGAACCGCTGGGCCAGTTGCTGCAGACGCTCGACGAGAGCAGCGACCTGCCGCCGGTGGTTGAGCTTGGCGAGCTGTTCGACCAGTTGCGCCCCGGGGCGCTGGGCACGGTCTTCTCCTGGCTCGGCCGCCTGCAGAACCAGCGCCTGCGTCCGCTGCTGGAACAGGCGGCCTCGCGGCTCACGGCGGCCAACACCACGGAACTGGTGAAGCTGATCCAGTCCCCCGACCGCGCGGTGTCGCTCGAAGCCGTGCGGCGGTGCGGCGCGCTGCAGATCCAGGCGGGCGTCGCGGCCATCAGTCGCGTGATGTCCGGTGCCGACGATGAACTGCGGCTGGTGTGCGTGCAGGCGCTGGGGGAGATCGGGTCGCCGGGGGCGCAGCAGGCGCTGGAGCCGTGGGTGGTGGACGGAGACCGTGACACGCGCGTGGCCGCGGTGCGTCTGCTGTCGACGCGCGGCTACAAGCCGGCGCTCCCCAGGGTGGAGGGTGTGGTGAAGGGCAAGGCGTTGCGGGATGCCGACCTCACGGAGCGCGTGGCGTTCTTTGAGGCGTACGGGATGCTGGCCGGCGAGGCGGGGGTGCCGTATCTGGATTCTGTGCTGAACGGCAAGGGCTTCCTGGGGCGGCGCGAGGATCCGGAGGTGCGCGCGTGCGCGGCCATGGCGCTGGGTCGCATCAAGTCGTCGTCGGCCGCGGAGCAGAGCCTGCGCAAGGCGAGCTCGGAAAAGGATGTCGTGGTGCGGAACGCGGTGAACAAGGCGCTGCGCGGGGGGGCCCTGTGAGTCCGGACCAGGGCCGGCCGACGCCGCGTCCCACGCAGGCGCTGACGCGGGCCACGATGCAGACGTCCGCCACGGGCGGCGAGGGGGCGCACGGCGAGGATTCATTCGTGCGGCGCGCGGGCCGCGACCTGATTCGCGATCTGTACGCGGCCCTGCGCGCGGTCAAGCTCTACCCCGTGGAGAATGCCGCGGTGCAGAAGGCGCTGGCCGAGGTGACGAGCCGCGGCCAGGAGATCCTGGCGCACGAGGACGACCTGCAACTGCGCGTGTCGGGCGAATTCATCTTCGTGAATGCCGTCCGCCTGCGCATCGACCTGGACAACTACGCCAGCTTCAGCCACATCCTCAGCGTGTTCCGGTCGCACGGCATCGGGTCGATGCACGTGCACGACGGGGCGACGGCCAGGGACTGGATGGTGCTCGTCTCGCTGGTGCAGGTGCCGCCGCAGGACGCCGACGACCAGCGGCTGGCCGCCATCAGCGGCAAGCTGGACGCTGCCGGGGTGCAGGCCTTCTCGCTCGGGCCGCCCACGGAGCAGGCGTCGGGCAACACCGAGCAGGCCAAGGAGCGCGCCAAGCGCACGTACTCCCAGTCGGTGGTGGTGGCCAAGGACCTCATGCACTCGGTGCGCATGGGCAAGAGCCCCAGCATCAAGAAGATCAAGCGCGTGGTGCAGGGTATCGTGGACCAGATCCTGAACGAGGAATCCTCGCTCATCGGCCTCACGTCCATCCGCGACTACGACGAATACACGTTCACGCATTGCGTCAACGTCTGCATCTTTTCCGTCTCCATCGGCAAGCGGCTGGGGCTCACCAAGCTGCAGCTCTACGACCTGGGCCTGGCGGCGCTGTTCCACGATATCGGCAAGCAGCGGGTGCCGGCGGAGGTGCTGAACAAGTCCGGCAGCCTCACGGACGAGGAGTGGCGGCTGATCGCGGCGCATCCCTGGATGGGGGTGCTGGCGCTCTTCCAGGTGCGCGGGCAACAGGAGTTCCCGTATCGCGCCATGGTGGTGGCCATGGAGCACCACATGAAGACCGACCTCACCGGATACCCGCGCCCCATCCGGCCGCGGACCATGAGCATTTACAGCAAGATCGTGGCGGTGGCGGACGGCTTTGACGCCGCCACCTCGCGCCGTTCGTACCAGACCACGCCCCTGAACCCGGCGCTGGTGATGCAGGAGATGCGCGACAACCCGCGGCGCGGCATGGATCCGGTGCTCGTGAAGGCGTTCGCCAACCTGACGGGCATCTATCCCGTGGGCACCCTGGTGGTGCTGGACAGTTTTGAGCTGGGCATCGTGCACGCGGTGAATCCGCTGGCCGAGATGCTGTCGCGGCCGCTGGTGCGCGTGATCAGCGACGCCCAGGGCAACATGCTCCATCCGGGCGAGATCATCGACCTGGCCGACAAGGACGAGGCCGGCAACTTCAAGCGCACGATCATCAAGACTGAGAACCCGGAGCGGTACGGAATTCGTGTCGGCGATTATTTCATCTGAAGCCATTGAGGCGCGGTTCGCGGCGCTCAAGGCCGCGGGTCGGAAGGCGCTGGTGCCCTATGTGACCGCGGGCCACCCGGACCGCGCGCGCTCCGTTGCGCTGCTGCAGGGGCTGGCCGGCGCCGGGGCGGACGTGCTCGAGGTGGGCGTGCCGTTTTCCGACCCGCTGGCCGACGGCCCGGTGATCCAGGCCAGCTCCCAGGCGGCGCTGGCGGCCGGCACGACGTTCAACACGGTGCTGGAGATCATCGCGGAGGCGCGCGTCGCCGTGCCGGTGGTGCTGTTCAGCTACCTGAACCCGCTGCTGGCCGCCGGGCCTGACGCGCTGGAGCGGGCGGCCGCGGCCGGCGCGCACGGCGTGCTCGTCACGGACCTGCCCGTGGGCGCCGACGTGGCGCGCGAGCGTTGGCTGGGTGAAGGCCCGCTGGCGTTCATCCGTCTGGTGGCCCCCACCACGCCGGCCGCGCGCATGCGCGAGATTTCCACGCATGGCAGTGGCTTCGTGTACCTCATCAGCCGGCTGGGCGTGACCGGTGTGCGCAACGAACTGGCGTCGGACCTTCCGGAGACGGTGGCCCGCCTGCGCGCCGTCACGTCGCTGCCTATCTGCGTGGGTTTCGGCATCGCCGGTCCCGAACAGGCCGCCGCCGTGGCCCGGCTGGCGGACGGCGTCGTCGTGGGGAGCGCCATCGTGCGCCAGGCCGGCCAGTCGGTGGAACATGCGGTGACGTTCACCCGGTCGCTCCGCGCCGCCCTGGATTCGGTGTAGCGTGCAGTTCTTCCTCCGGGTGTACTCGCGCATCCTTGGCGCGGCCGGCATGCTCGTGCTCGCCGCGGTGCTGGCGCTCGACCCGCGCTGGATGACGCACGGCTGGGCCATCGGCGTGATCTTCGTGGCGTCGGTGATCCTGCGGTACTACCAGGTGCCGCTCACCAAGTACGGCGCGCTCAACCTGCTGGCGGTCCCCGCCATCGCGGGCGTGGTGGCGGTGGGGGCGCCGGGCACGGCGCTGGGCCTGTACCTCGGCGTGCTGGCGGCCGACCGGGTGATCCTGCGCAAGGCCCTGGAAGCCGGGTGGATCAACGCCGGGCGCGAGGTGATCGCGGTCGTCTCGTCGGCCGGCATGTACGCGTGGGCCTCGCACCTCACCGGCGCTGCCACGCCGGCGTTCACCGCCGATGCCATCCCGGCGCTGTCGCTGCTGCTCTTTGCGTATTTCCTGATCAGTCGCGGCCTGCTGTATTTCACCTTGCTCATTCGCGACAAGCTGCTGGACGAGGAGAAATCCCTCATCCTGCGCTACGAAGTGATCGGGTTCGGCGCCGGCGCCATTGCCATCGCCATCATCCTGGTGACCATCACCGAGCTCGGCCCCGCGGGCTGGGCGATCGTCGGGCTCGTGCTCGGGCTTGGCGGACTGCTGCTCAAGCGCATCCTGGACGAGGCCGTGGGCGCCGAGGAGCTGAACAAGATCCTGGCCATGGAGCAGGTGGTGTCGTCAGACGTGGGGCTGGACGACGCCTTCCGGCGCATCGAGGCGCTGGCGCACCGGCTGGTGGACTGGCGGTCGTTCAGCATTTACCGGCTGCAGGGCGACCAGCTGGCGCTGGTGTGGAACCAGGCGGTCGGGGCCGTGCCCCGCGCCGAGTCTTCGGTGCCGCATCACCTGGCCGTGCGGCGCTCGGCGCTCGCCTCGGGGCAGCCGGTGATCGTGGGCGACGCGCAGCACGACTCGCGCATTGACGTCCCCGTGCCGAACGTCGAGAGCCTGGCCTGCATTCCGCTCCGGTTCGGCGACCACAACGTAGGGCTGCTGGAACTGGAGCACCACAAGCGCAATGCGTATTCCCTCAAGGAAGTCGGGTTGATCCGGCGGTTTGCCAACCAGCTCGCCACTACGCTGCACATCCACGACCTGCGCCAGCCGCTGCTGGAAGCCATGACGCGGGTGAGCTCGCAGCTCGACACGCTCACCGAGTCGGCCCGGGCCCTGCGCTCCGGGGGCGAGAGCGTGGCCCGCACCATCGCCGACATGAGCCGCGGCGTGGTGGAGGAGAACGAGCAGCTCGACCGCAGCCTGGAGGCCACCACGAGCCTGCACGAGGCTACGGCGGCCGTGGTGCGCGACGGCAGCGCGGCTGCCGCGGCCAGCCAGCGCGCCACCGAGATTGCGGGTGAACACCGCTACACCATTGCCACGGCCATCGAGCGCCTGGTGAACGCCAAGGGGTTCGTGGGCGAGAGCGGCAACCAGGTGGAGGCGCTGGCCCAGGCCACCCGTCGCATTACCGAATTCATAACGGTCATCAGGTCGCTGGCCGACCAGACCAACCTGCTGGCACTCAACGCGGCCATCGAGGCGGCGCGCGCCGGGGAGCAGGGGCAGGGGTTTGCCGTGGTCGCCGACGAGGTGCGCAAGCTGGCGGAGCAGAGCGCCACGGCCGCCGACGAGGCCAGCGACCTGCTGCTGGGCTTCGAGGAGCAGATGCGGCGCGTGGCGCTTCAGATGGGCCGCGGCCAGGCCATCGTGAGCGACGCCGAAACGCTGTCCGAGTCGGCGCGGGAGGCGCTGGATCTCATTGTCGAAGCCACCGAGGGCGCGGCGGCCGGCGCGCAGCGCATTGCGCAGACCTCACGCGACCAGGAGCTGGAATTCGGCCGGCTGCGGGAACGCGTGGCCCGCATTGCCGCCATCTCGCAGCGCAACCGCGACGGCGCCGAGACGGTGACGTCGTCGGCCAAGGATCAGGCCGTCGCGCTCCGGGAACTCGAAGGCGCCACGCGGGAGCTCCGCGCCGTGACGGTGTACCTCAGTGAACTGACCCACCGCATCACGAGCGTCGCGTGACATCACGGCCGCCTATGGATCGGATCACGCTGCGGGCCATGCAGTTTCATGTGCTCGTCGGCATCTTCCCGCACGAGCGCGAGATTCCCCAGCCGCTGGAGGTGGACCTGACGGCGTGGATCGCCCAGGGGCGGGCGGACGTGGTGGACTATCGCGGGCTTCACTCCGCGGCGCGCGATGCCGTCATGGCCTCGCCGCGCGAATTCCTGGAAGAGGTCGCCGAGCGCGTGGCCGCCGCCGCGCTGCAGGTGTCGGGCGTGCGCGAGGTGGACGTCGCCATCCGCAAGCCGCACGTGCCACTCGGCGCGCCGCTGGCCCATGTCGAGGTGGCCATCCATCGGCCCGCGGCTGGGTGACGGGGCAGGGCGAGGGCGCGCCATGCAGGGATGCGAGATGGGTGAAGTAGTATATATCGCCCTTGGCTCCAACCTGGGCGACCGCGCGGCATACCTGGCCGGCGCGCGCGGCGCCGTCGGGAAGCTGCCGCGCACCCGCGTGCTCGCCGAGTCGCCCGAAGAGGAGACGGCGCCCTTTGGCCCGCCGGGGCAGGACCCCTACCTCAACCAGATGATCGCCATCGACACGGACCTCCCGCCCCACGAGCTGCTGGATGCGCTGCAGGCCATCGAGCAGGCGGCGGGGCGCACGCGCGACGTCCGCTGGGGCGCGCGCACGCTGGACCTGGACATCGTGCGCCACGGCACCCGCACCATCCATGATGCCCGGCTGGAAGTGCCGCACCCGGGGCTCAAGGATCGCGACTTCTGGCGGCGCGAGATGGCGTGGCTGGACGAGGCGCTTCGTGGCTGACGCGAAAGCCCTTGACCTGCCGGCCTGGGCGCAGGCCGGTGACGACCGGCGCGCGCACATCGCGCGGGTGACCGCGCTGCTGGACTCGTGGGCGGCGAGCATGGCCATCCCCGCCGACGAGGCCAGGGCCTGGCACGACGCCGGCCGGTGGCACGACGCCCTGCGGG
Source organism: Gemmatimonadaceae bacterium (assembly GCA_035700805.1). Lineage (GTDB taxonomy): Bacteria > Gemmatimonadota > Gemmatimonadetes > Gemmatimonadales > Gemmatimonadaceae > JAGWRI01. The sequence goes on from DASSOG010000009.1 coordinate 56,498, forward strand.
ACGCCCCGGACGCCGAACTCCGCGCGATCACCGGAGACGCGGCAGCGCCGGCGGAGATGCTGCACGGTCCGGCGGCCGCCGAGCGCCTGGCCCGCGACGGCGAGGTCCGCGTCGATGTGCTGGACGCCGTGCGATATCATACCATTGGGCACACGGAATGGGCGCGCACCGGGCGTGCCCTGTACATGGCCGACTTCCTGGATCCGGGTCGCGAGTTTGCCCGTCCCGATCGCGCGTTCCTGGCGGCGCATGTGCCCCGCGACTTTGACGGCGTATTCCGACAGGTGGTCCGCGCCCGCATCGAGTGGGGGCTGCGCGAGGGACACCAGCTCTTTCCCGAGACCGTGGCGCTCTGGAACTCACTCACATGAAGCCGGGATGGTGGGTGGCCGGGTTGCTGGGGGTGGTGGTGCTCGGCGCGGGCGGCTGGTACTGGCGTGAGCGCGCCGAGGCCGCCCACGCCATACGGGTTCCCGATGCCACGGCACCTGACTCCGTGCGCATCCGCGTCCAGGTGCTGAACGCCACGCATGTGAACGGGCTCGCGAGGCGCGCCACTTTCTACCTCCGCGACCACGGCTATGACGTCGTGCTCATAGGCAACAGCCCCGACCAGCACGACAGCACGGTGGTGATCGACCGGTCCGGGCATCCCCGCTGGGCGGCGGATGTGGCGCGCACCATGGGCAACGCGCGCGTGGAAGCGCAGCCCGATTCGACTCTCTACGTGGATGTCACGGTGCTGGTGGGACGGTCGTGGCGGCCGCCGGCCAGGCCGTTCTACCCCTGAGTCGTCGCGCGGGCCGCCCGACGCCCCAGTCGTTCCACCTTGAGCTGGCCACATGCGGCGGCGATGTCCACGCCGCGACTCTTGCGCACCGCCACCTCCACGCCCTGCTTGCGCAGTTCGCGCGCGAACGCGGTGATCCGCCCGGCGGGTGTGGGCGTGAAGCCACGCGCCCCGCCGGGGTGCAGCGGAATCAAGTTCACAAAGGCGCGGCACTCCTGCGCCAGGGCCGCCACGCCCAGCGCGTGCTCCTCGGCGTCATTCACGCCGCCGAGCATCACATATTCGAATGTCACGCGCCGGTCAAAGGCCTTGGCCGCCTGGATCACCTTGGCCAGCGGATACTTGGAGTTGACGGGCATCAGCTCGCGGCGCAGGCTGTCGCTGGGCGCGTGGATGGAGATGGCCAGCCGGAACTGCTCCGGGCGGGCCGCCAGCGCCACGATGCCGGGGAGGACGCCCACGGTGGAGACGGTGATGTGCCGCGCGCCGATGCCAAAGCCCTGCGGGTCGTTCAGGATCGTGAGCACCGGGTCCACCGCCTTCCAGTTCATCAAGGGCTCACCCATGCCCATGAACACCACGTTGGTCACGGCAATGGGCGGGTCCAGCAACTTCATCTCGCGGAGCTGGCAGGCAATCTCATGCACCGCGAGGTTGCGCGTGAAGCCCATGGCGCCCGTGGCGCAGAAGGCGCACTGCAGCGCGCAGCCCACCTGCGACGACACGCACAGCGTCACGCGGTCGCGGTCGGGAATGGCCACCGTCTCCACGGCCTCGCCGTCGGGCAGCCGGAAGAGGAACTTCTGCGTGCCGTCGGCGGACACCTGCCGCGCCGCGATGGACAGCCGCGGCAGCACGAACACTTCGGCCAGGCGATCGCGCAGCGCCAATGGCAGGTCGCTCATGGCCGCGAAGTCCGGGGCGGGCGCCTCCCACAGGTGGTGGACAATCTGGCGCGCGCGGTACGCGGGCAGCCCTTCGGCGGCAGCAAAGGCCGTCAGGCGTTGCAGGGCCCCGGCGGGGGTCAGGTCCAGCAGGTTCTCGCGGTCGGTCATGACAGCAGAAAGTTGCGATCCCGGCGGCACCGGCCGAGCGCGGTAAAGACCAAGTGGGGCATAGACTTAATGGTAGGCACCGTCAGGCACGCAGGTCAAGCGACCTCCTACCGTAAGTTGCGATCCGGCATTATGATACAGGGTTCGATGAGTCCATCTTCGGCCCCTATCGCATCCCCTGCCCACCGACCCGGCCCGCGAGTGCCCGGGTCGGTTCGCGTGTTGGGGACCTTCACTCCAGAATGACCACCGATTTCTCCACGACCCTCCGAACCCACAGATGCGGCGCCCTCCGGGCAGCCGACGTGGGGCAGACTGTCCGGCTTGGCGGCTGGGTCCACCGTTCGCGCAACCTCGGCGGGCTCATCTTCGTTGACCTGCGAGACTTGAGCGGCCTGGTGCAGGCGTCGTTCGACCCGCAGCGCGCGTCCGCCGAGCTCTGTGCCGCGGCCGCGGCGCTGGGCAACGAATCGGTGGTGCTCGTGGAAGGCGTGGTGGCCGCGCGGCCCGAGGCCATGCGCAACCCGGGGATGGCCACCGGAGACATCGAAGTGCAGGTGACGGGCATGCGCGTGGTGGGGCCGGCGGCTGTACCCGCCATTCCCGTGGCGCGCGCCAAGGGGGAGAACCTGCCGGCGGAAGACCTGCGCCTGCGGCACCGGTACCTGGACCTTCGACGGCCGGAATTGCAGCAGAACCTGGTGCTGCGGCACCGGCTGATGCAGGTCACGCGTCGCCACCTGAGCGATCGCGGCTTCTTGGAAGTGGAAACCCCCATCCTCACCAAGCCCACGCCCGAGGGCGCGCGCGACTACCTCGTGCCCAGCCGGGTGCATGAGGGGGAGTTCTACGCCCTGCCGCAGTCGCCGCAGTTGTATAAGCAGTTGCTCATGATCTCCGGGTACGACCGCTACTTCCAGGTGGCGCGCTGCTTTCGCGACGAGGACCTGCGGGCCGACCGCCAGCCCGAGTTCACGCAGGTGGACATCGAGGCGTCGTTCGTAGGCATGGAGGACATCACCACCCTCACCGAAGGGTTGCTCGGCGCGCTCTGGGCCGAGGCCGGTCAGGTGGCGCCGGCCCCGTTTCCGCGCCTCACGTACGCGGAAGCCATGGACCGCTACGGCTGCGACCGGCCCGACCTGCGCTACGACCTGCCAATCCAGGATGTAAGCACGGTATTCCGCAATACCGAGTTCAGCATTGCGGTATCGGCGTTGGCCCGTGGCGAGAGGATTCGCGGCATCGCAGTCCCCGCAGGTGCTGCCTTGTCCCGCAAGCAGGTGGACGAGATCGAAGCCGAAGCCAAGGCCGCCGGCGCCATGGGCCTGCTGCGCATCAAGCATGTCAATGGCAAGCTGGAAGGGCCTCCAGCCAAGTACCTGACCGAGGGCGCGGCCCAGGCGCTCGGTATTCCCGAAGGCGGATTGGGGCTCTATGTGGCCGCGCCTGACCACGTGGCCAACCCCGCACTCGATCGCGTGCGGCAGGATGTGGCGCGGCGGCTCGACCTGGTGCCCAAGGGCGCGGCCTCATTCCTCTGGGTCACCGACTTCCCGCTCTTCCTGCGCGACCCGGATTCGGGCGCGTTGCTCTCGGTGCACCATCCCTTCACGTCCCCGAAGGCCGAAGACATCCCGCTGCTGGACTCGGCGCCGGAACGCGTGCGCGCCAATGCGTACGACGTGGTGTTCAACGGCACCGAGCTGGGCGGTGGCAGCATCCGTATCTCCGATCCGGCGCTGCAGTCGCGCATGTTCTCGCTGCTGGGCATTGACGACGCCACGGCCCAGGCGCGGTTCGGGTTCCTGCTGGAGGGCCTGCGCGCCGGCGCGCCGCCGCACGGCGGCATCGCGCTCGGCTTCGACCGCATGACCATGATGCTGGCGGGGGCGGCTTCGCTGCGCGACGTGATTGCCTTTCCCAAGACGACGGCCGCGCGGGCGCTCTTTGAAGGTGCGCCGTCCGCGGTGCCGCCCGACGAACTGCGCGATCTTCACATTTCCGTGACGGACGGCGCCAGATGAACGAGCAAAGCACGCTGCGTCGCGTCTCCACCGAGGGCGCGGACCTGCTCACCCTGGCTGGGGTGAACGACGCCAACCTGGTGGAGCTGTCGCGCCTGTTCGGGGTGCGCGTGGCCCTGCGTGGCGACGCGCTCTCCATCTCCGGCCCCGGGGAGCTGGTGGACCGCGCGGCGCCGGTCGGCCAGCGGATGGTGGAGGTCGCGCGTCAGCGGATGGCGCTGTCGCCTGATGACGTGCTGCGGCTGGCCGAAGCGGGCGGCGCGCCGCTCGATCCCGGCGACGGCGCGGGTGATGGTGCGGCGCCGGACGCCGGCGAGGTCACGCCCACCCGCATCGCCCTGCCGGGCGTGCGCAAGGTGGTGCAGGCCAAGACGGCGGGGCAGGCGGAGTACCTGACCAAGATCGCCGAAGAGGACATCGTCATCGGGATCGGACCGGCGGGCACGGGCAAGACCTACCTGGCCGTGGCCGCGGCGGTGGATGCGCTGGTCCGCAAGCGCGTCCGGCGCATCATCCTTGCCCGGCCCGCGGTGGAGGCCGGCGAATCGCTGGGCTTCCTGCCCGGGGACATGCAGGCCAAGGTGGACCCGTACCTGCGGCCGCTGTACGACGCGCTGGATGAGATGATGCCCTTTGAGCGGGTGCAGCGCGCGCTGGAAACCCGGGTGATCGAGATCGCGCCCCTGGCGTTCATGCGCGGGCGCACGCTGGCCGATGCATTCGTGATCCTGGATGAGGCGCAGAATGCCACGTCCATGCAGATGAAGATGTTCCTCACGCGCCTGGGGGTGAACTCCAAGGTGGTCGTCACCGGCGACAAGACGCAGATTGACCTGCCGCGTCCCGAGGAATCAGGGTTGCTGCAGGTGGAGCGCATCCTCACCGGCATTGATGGTATCGCGTTCCAGTATTTCACGGAGCACGATGTGGTGCGCCACCGGCTGGTGCGCGACATTATCCGCGCCTATGCCGCCGAGACACAGGACTGAGCCGCCCGTGCCCCCCGACGATTCCCCGGACCGCGTGAACGGCGACCCGCCAGGCGGGCAGCGGCGCGAGCGCGCCGTGCGCATCGCGCTGGTGCTGGGCCTCACGTTGTTCACGTACCTGCTGTTCCCGACGGTGCCGGCCGCCAACTTCCCGGTGTACGACGTGGGCGCCCTGGCCACGCGCAACGTGATTGCGCCCTTTGCGTTTCGCGTGATGAAGGACAGCGCGGAACTGGCGCGTGAGCGGGACGCGCTCGCGCGCACCGTGGATCCCGTGTTTGTCCTGGTGCCCACGGCCCTGGATTCCTCCGAGCGGCAGGTGCAGGCCTTCGCGCGCGCGCTGGCCACGGCGTACGCCGCCGGAACGCACGACTCGGCGTCCATGCAGCGCGCCACGGCCGGCTTCCCGCTGGTGCTGGGCAACGCCGAGGTGCAGTACCTGGCGGATCACGAGCGGCGAACTCGTATGTTTTCGGCGGTGGAGCAGGCGTACGGACGGTGGCTGGCGTCCGGCGTGGCGGTCGCGGGGGCGCTGGACGGGGTGAGCGGCGACGTGGTGCTGCGTCGCAACGGCACGGAACGCGCGCGGCCCGCGGAGAGCATCCGGACGTACGGAGAGTTCGCATCGCTGGCCCACGCCCTGCAGCCGGATTCGCGCGAGGTGGGGCGCACGCTGTACGACCACCTGCTGGCGGCGTTCTTCCATCCCACCATCGTGGCCGACTCCGCCACCACGCAGGCGCGACGGGCCCAGCTCGTGGGGTCGGTGCCGGCCAGCAAGTTCGAGGTGCGCGCCGGAGAGGAAATTGTCGGCGCCAACCAGGTGGTCAGCGTCGGGCAGCACGAACGGCTGGTGGCACTGCGCGACCAGATGGACGAACGTCGCGGCGCCATCCCCGATATCCGTCGTGGCGTCGGGGCCGTGCTCTTTGACCTGATCCTGCTGACGCTGCTCGGCCTCACCGTGCTCATCTTCCGGCCCCACGTGTACGGCTCCACGCGGTCCCTCGTGGTGATCGCCACGGTGACGGGGCTGGTGATCCTGGGCGGGGCGCTGGTGTCGCGCATGCGCCCGTTGCACCCGGAGCTCGTGCCGGTGGGGATCGCCGCCATTGTCATCAGCGCGCTCTTCGACCGGCGGATTGCCATGATCGTCGCGGTCCTGCTGGCGGCGCTCATTGGCGGCCAGTCCGTCTTCCGCGGCACCAACGCGCTCTACGTGCAGGTCATTGGCGGCGCGGTGGCGGCGTACAGCGTGCGCGCGGTGCGCACGCGGCAGCAGACGTATACGTGGATCGTGGTCATCGCCCTCGCGTACAGCGTGTCGTCGCTGGCGGTGGGGCTCACGCTGGACCTGCCGAACACCACGATCCTCCGATCCGCGGCCTTCGGCTCATTGAACGCGGTGATCAGCGTGCTGGTGGCGCTGCTGCTGCTGCCGCTGGCGGAGCGGTACACCGGCGTGGAAACCGACCTGACGCTGCTGGAGTGGTCGGACCTCAACCGCCCGCTGATGCAGCGGCTGAGCCTGGAGGCGCCCGGGACCTTTGCCCACTCCATGCAGATTGCCAGCCTGGCCGAAGCCGCCTGCCGGGCGGTGGGCGCCAACGCGCTCCTGGCGCGGGTCGGGGCGTACTATCACGATATTGGTAAGCTGGTCAAGCCGCAGTACTTCGTGGAGAACCAGGCCAAGGGACACAACCCGCACGACCAGTTGACGCCGCTGCAGAGCGCGCAGGTCATACGCAATCACGTACGGAATGGCCTCCAGCTCGCTGAGGACGGCCACGTGCCCCGGGTGCTGCGGAACTTCATCGCGGAACACCACGGCACCGGCGTCATCTCGTATTTCCTGGAGCGGGCGCGCAAGGCCGGAGGCGAAGCCCCCCGTGAGGAAGACTACCGCTACCCGGGTCCCATTCCGCAGAGCGTGGAGACGGCCGTGCTCATGCTGGCCGACGGCGCCGAGGCCTCGGTGCGCGTGCTCAACGATCCCACGCCGCAGCGCATCCATGAAGTGGTGGAGCACATCGTACGGCAGCGCCTGGAGGCCGGCCAGTTGCGGGACGCCCCGCTCACGCTGCGTGACATGGAACTCGTGAAGGCCGAATTCACCCGGGGGCTCTCGGGCATGCACCACTCGCGCGTGGATTACCCGGCAGCCAGCGGCGGCGTCTCGGCCACCTTTGCCCAGCGCTGATGCGCCTCCGGGTGGATGTGTCGGTGGAGTCCGGGCGGCTGGGCGTCTCGCGCGCCGTCATCGAGCGGGCCGTGCGGGCCGCGTTGCGCGCGGGGGGCATCAGGGATGCCGTCATCTCGCTCGCGTTCGTCTCGAATCGCACCATCGCGCAGCTCAACCGCACGCACCTGGGGCACCGCGGCGTCACGGACGTCATCTCGTTCGGGTACCCGCCCGCGGCCGATCCGGCGCCGCTGGTGGGTGATGTCTATGTGGGGCTGGAGGTGGCGCGGGCCGCGGCCCGCGCGCGCGGCATCAGCGCGCGCGAGGAACTCGTCCGCCTGGCGGTGCATGGCACGCTCCACGTCGTCGGGTACGACCACCCCGATGGCGAGGCCCGCACCAGCTCGGCGATGTGGCGCGCGCAGGAGCGTATTGTGCGCCGAGTGCTGAAGGCGTCCGCATGACAGTTACCACTTCGTGGATTGTGGCCGCGGTGGGAGCCGTCGTGGCCGTGGCCGCCGCGGCGGCCGGTGGGGCGCTGGTCTCGCCGAACGCCGGGCAGGTGAGCCGGTCCAGGGATATGCATCGCGTGTTTGGCGCGGCCCGCATGACGGCGTACCTGGCGTTTGGCGCCGGTGCTGTCGGCGCGGTGCGGGTGGTCCCCTGGCCCCACCTCCTGCAGGCCGCGGCCGTGGTAGTGGCCCTCGCGATCGTGATCTGCCTGGATGCGGTGGCGCGTGAAGCGGGCGTGGCGTTGTTGCCGCCCGGACATCCGTTCATTCGCGGCATGGCGGCGCTGCTGTGGCCGTTCACGGCGGTCTCGGCGCTGGGGCGGCTGCTGGAACACGCGCTGGATCGCGTGTTCCCGGCGTCCGACGATCGTGAAGAGCTGCGCGAGCAGGCGGCCGATCGCCTGCGCGAACTCCTGGACCCCGCGCCCGCGGGCCGCACTACGCAGGCCGCCGCGCTTCAGGGGGCGTTCGACCTGGCCGATACGATGGTGCGCGAGGTGATGGTGCCGCGCGTGGACATCGTGGGCGTGGAGGTCGAGTCCCCCTGGTCGGAAGTGCTGGATCGCGCGCGCAGCTCGGCGCACGCCCGCCTGCCGGTCTATCAGGAAACGCTCGACCACGTGACCGGGGTACTCTATGCCAAGGACCTGCTCACGTGGGCGCTGGCTGACGCGGAACCTCCCGGTGGGTGGGTCACGCTGGTGCGTCAGGCCTCGTTCATTCCCGGGTCAAAGACCATTGACCGCCAGCTCCGCGAATTCCGCAAGACGGGAACACATATCGCCATCGTCATGGACGAATTTGGCGGCACCGCGGGCCTCGTCACCATCGAGGACGTGCTCGAGGAGATTGTGGGCGACATCCGCGATGAGCGCGACGTGGAGGAGCCCGAGGTGGACCACGAAGGCAACGATAAGTTCTGGGTGAGCGGACGCGTGCCGCTGTCTGACCTGTCCGAACTGCTGGGCCAGGAATTCGAGCGCGACGACGTAGCCACCGTCGGCGGACTCGTGTACGAAGGATTCGACCGGGTGCCGCGCGCCGGCGACAGCACGACCATCGGCCAGTTCCGCGTAGTGGTGGAGCGCATGCGCCGCCGGCGCATCGAACGTGTGTACTTCGAACGGCTGCCGGCGTCGCCCGAAGGGACGGCCGAGTGACGGCCGGCATCGTCATTCTCGCGGCGGCGCTGCTGGTGGGCTGGCTGGTGGCCGGCGGCACCGTGGTGCGCCTGGCCAGTCGCTTCTGGCTCCGTCACTGGGCGGAGCGCGGGTTGCGCGGCGTGGCGGTGCCGCTGCGCTCGGCCACGCGACCACAGCGGCTGATCACGTCGGCCACGCTCGCGTCCGCGCTGGTGATGGCGGTTGCGGGTGCGCTCCTGGCGGTGGCGGCCCGTGACAATGCAGGCCGCCTGTGGGAAGACCTGGCCGTTACTGTCATCGTGGTAGTGTTCGCGGCGCAGATCGTGGCGCGAGCGGTGGCGCGACATGCGCCGGCGGGCATCACGCGCTGGGTGGTGCCGGCGCTTCGCATGGCGGAGGTCACCACGGCGCCGGTGCGCGCGGTGGCCCGGGCTGTGCCGCGGCGCCCGTGGGTCGGGGCGGGGAATTCAGACGCCGAGCGTCGGCGCGTGCAGCGCCTGCTCCGGGAGGCAGAACTCGAGGGCATAGGCGCGGCCGACGACGCCGCCATAATCACCGGCGTGGTGGATTTTGGCGACAAGCTCGCCCGCGACGTGATGACCCCGCGTGAGGAAGTGTTCGCCGTCTCCGATGGGATGCCCGCGGAGGAGGCAGCCGCGCAGGTGGCGCGCGCCGCGTACACCCGCGTGCCGGTGTACCACGCGGATCTGGACCATGTGGTCGGGCTGCTCCACGCCTTTGACCTGCTGCGTGGCGCCGAGGTGGCGCTGGCGCACCCGCGTCCCGTGGCCACCGCGCGGGATGACACGCGGTGCAGCGATCTCCTCTTCCGGATGCTCCGCGACCATCGCCATCTGGCTATCGTTCAGGACCGCAACCGGCGCACCGTGGGTATCGTCACGCTCGAGGACCTGCTGGAGGAACTCGTGGGCGACATCCGCGACGAACACGACGACCCGACTCCGAGCCGCGCATGACCGCACCGTCCTTCCTTGACCGAACCGCCGCATGACCGGCACGCGATCCAGCGAGGCGCACCGCGAACTTCGCGCCGACTTTGCCGCCGGCAAGCGGCCGGCCCTGGCCCGCGCCGTGAGCATTGTCGAAAACCACCGACCGGGGTTTGACACCCTGCTGGCCGGGTGGCAGGGGAAGCTGGGGCGCGCTCGGCGCATTGGCCTCACCGGGCCGCCCGGGGCGGGGAAGAGCACCCTCACCGCGCTGCTCGTGAAGTCGTATCGCGACGCCGGGCTGTCGGTGGGCGTCATCGCCGTGGACCCCACCTCACCGTTCACGGGGGGCGCGCTGCTGGGCGACCGCATCCGGATGGAGGCCGTGGCGCTGGACGAGGGCGTGTTCATTCGCTCCATGGCCACGCGCGGCTCGCTGGGCGGGCTGGCCGGCACCACCAACGAAGTGGCCGACGTGCTGGATGCCTTTGGCCTGGACCGGATCCTCATCGAGACCGTGGGCGTGGGGCAGAGCGAGCTTGACATTTCCCATATAGCGGACTCCAGCACCGTGGTGCTGGTGCCCGAGTCAGGAGATTCCATCCAGGCGCTGAAGGCGGGGCTGATGGAGATTGCCGACGTCTTCGTGGTGAACAAGGCGGACCGGCCGGGCGCCGACCGGCTGCGCAACGAGCTGGAACTGATGCTCGGCCTGCGCTCGGGGCGCGCCATGCTGCACGTGCCGGCGCACCATGGCGTGGACCTCACGCGCCGCAACCCGGCCTATGCCGCGCGCAAGGCGGCGCACGCCAACGACGCCGAAAGCTGGACCCCGCCGGTGCTGCAGACCGTGGCCGTGGAGGCCACCGGGATTGCCGAAGTCGTCGAGGCCATCGACCGCCATTTTCATTATCTTGAGCAGAGCGGGGAGTTGCAGGCCCGGCGCCGGCGGCGGTTGCGCGATCGGGTGATGAACGTGCTGGAGACGCGGGTGCGCGACCGGCTCTGGACGGATCCCGACACTGTTGGATGGTTGGATGAACAATTGCCGGCGCTGGAGGCTGGGAAGTCCAACCCATTTGCCGTCGCCGATGCCCTGCTGGCACGCAGCGGAGCCCTCCTGACTCAGGGGAAGACATGACAACTATCAATGAACTGACCCACACGGTCACCGAGCAGCAGGCGGAGCTGGAGCGCCTGCGCGCCGAAGTCGAAGCCTGGCGCAAGCGCTTTGCCAAGGGTGAGGTGCGCGATCTCGCGTTCGTGAATTCGGATGGCGAGGTGGCGCCGCTCTACACGCCGCTGGACGTGAAGTCCCACGCTGCCGACGCGCTGGGCGTGCCCGGTGCGTTTCCATTCACGCGGGGCGTACACCCCACCGGCTACCGCGGCAAGCTCTGGACCATGCGGCAGTTCGCGGGCTTTGGCAGCGCGGAAGACACCAACCAGCGCTTCAAGTTCCTGCTGGAGCAGGGGCAGACCGGGCTCTCGACGGCGTTCGACTTCCCCACGCTGATGGGTTACGACTCGGATCATCCGCGCTCGCTCGGCGAAGTGGGCAAGACCGGCGTGGCCATCTCCAGCCTGGCCGACATGGAAGTGCTGTTCGACGGCATCCCGCTGGACCAGGTGTCCACTTCGATGACCATCAACGGTCCGGCCATCATCCTCTGGGCCTTTTACATTGCCGCCGCCGAGAAGCAGGGCGTGGCCAGCGAGAAGCTGCGGGGCACCATCCAGAACGACATCCTCAAGGAGTACATGGCGCAGCATGCGTGGTGCTTTCCCATCGAGCCCGCGCTGCGCCTGATTGTGGACTGCTTTGAGTGGGGCACCGAGCATGCGCCCCTGTTCAACACCATCTCCATTTCCGGCTACCACATCCGGGAGGCGGGTTCGACGGCGGCGCAGGAGCTGGCCTTCACCCTGGCCGACGGGTTCACCTATGTGGAGCGCGGGATCGCGCGCGGGCTGGACGTGGACCAGTTTGCCCGGCGTCTATCCTTCTTCTGGGATATCCATAACGACTTCTTTGAGGAGATTGCCAAGCTGCGGGCGGCGCGCCGCATCTGGGCTCGGCACATGAAGGAGCGTTATGGCGCAAAGGATCCGCGGAGCTGGATGATGCGTTTTCACTCCCAGACCGCGGGCGTGACCCTGACCGCGCAGCAGCCCATGAACAACGTAGTGCGCGTGGCGTACCAGGCGCTGGCGGCCGTGCTGGGCGGAACGCAGTCGCTGCACACCAATTCCATGGATGAGACCCTGGCGCTGCCCACCGAGCGGGCCGTGCAGGTGGCGCTGCGGACGCAGCAGGTGCTGGCCTATGAGAGCGGCGTGCCCAACGTCATTGATCCCCTGGGTGGCTCCTACTATATGGAAGCGCTGACCGACAAGCTGGAAGCCGAGGCCGAGGAGATGTTTGCTGAGATTGAGCGGATCGGGGGCGTGGTGAAGGGGCTGGAGACCGGGTGGCTGCAGCGGAAGATTGCCGAGAGCGCGGCGCGGCAGCAATGGGAGATCGAGCAGCACCGTCGCGTGGTGGTGGGCGTGAACGAGTTCGTCACCGAAGAGGACGGCCTGACTATTCCGGTGCTCAAGGTGGGGGAGGAGGCCACTCGGCGGCAGGAGGAGCGGATGCGGCGGGTGCGGGCGGAGCGGGACGGTGCGCGGTGCACGGCGGCGCTGGATGCGCTGCGGGAGGGTGCGCGTGGGACCGGGAACCTGATGCCGCTGATCCTGGAGTGCGCCAGGAGCTACTGCACGCTGTATGAGATCCGGGCGGCGATGGAGGATGTGTTCGGGGCGTATCGGGAGCCGGTGTTTTTTTAGGGGTGGGGGGCAGTCTGGTTCCGGGATGGTGAACGGAAGTCGGGATAGGGTAGACGGATGCGATCCTTTGAAAACGGTGGAGAGAACGGCATTGTGTGCAGGATCGGATCGCGGCCTACATGACGACCGCCACGGGGAACAGCCATGCCGAGAAACAGGATAGTCACTTCGAGGCGCGCTGCCAGTGCAGCGTCCAGAACACTCTCAAGCAAGTCTACCGGCGCACAGTCAAGAGCGGCAGCAGGTAGCTCACTCTCACAACGCAAGGCCCCGCCAAAAGAGACATCTATTCCGGCGGCAAGGGCCGCTTCTCGAACGTTACGAGACGGCCGCACGTCGAAAGCATCAAAGGCGGCGGCAGGCAGCGCGCTGGTACAAACGCGTAAGCGCAAATAATGGGCGCCGCGCTTTTTGCATGACACTCACGCAAACCCGCTAAGAGTCTCGCCTGCCGATTAGTGCTGCATTAGGCACCGCGAAGCTTTGGTTGACGATAAGCTTACAGCAATTCAACAGTTCGACGTTGAGCGCCGCATGGTGATTCACCGTTTTGGCGAACGGTTTTCGAGTCTCGCGGCCCCGAACATCAAGCGGTCGATGCTCCCTGGCGTCCTTCCGAAGGCTTTTCTCACATGGTACAAGATGGCGCGCCTCACAGCGGCGTGAATAAATCCCCCCAAACCCATCGGGCTGTAAGAGGCCGCCGCTCAGCAATCTTTCCCCGCAAGGAGCCGCAAGCTCGTTGACAGGTTCCGTACACGGCAAGTGAGGTCGCGCGCATCGCTGACGATTCCACGAGTCCGCAACATCGCTGTCAGCCCTGATCTGCACCCCCAAATAGTGTTCACTTCCGAACACTCCCTCCCACAATCGAACACGGCCGTGCCGCCTCGGAAGTGCCAAGTCATTGCCGGTCACTCCCGTGAACGGGCATGCGTCGGGGCACGGTTCTTGCCAGTTTAGCGTGTGGGCGGCGCATCGATCTCACGTTGCGGCCCAGCTTCCCCGGTCCCGATACGGTCATGCTCTACGAAATCCGCTTCGCGTTGCGTGGTCTCTCCAAGCGCCCAGGCCTCACGATCGCGGCCGTGCTCACGCTCGCGCTCGCCATCGGGGCCACCACGACGATTTTCAGCGTCGTCGATGCGGTGATTGTGCGGCCGCTGCCCTTTGCCGAGCCGCACCAACTCGTGCAGGTGTTCGAGACCACGCCGCAGGGCGCCGACTTCTCGGCGTCCGACCCGGACTATCTGGATTTCACCTCACAGAATCGTTCGCTCAGCGGCATCGGAGCATTCAAGCCGGGCGAGTTTGCGCTCACGGGCGACGGCGAACCCAAGCAGTTGCATGGCATGGCCACCACCGCCAACCTGTTTCCCCTGCTGGGCGTGCACTTTGCGCTGGGCCGCGCCTTTCGACCCGACGAAGACGCCCCCGGCGACTCTTCACACGTGGTGATCCTGAGCCACGCGCTGTGGAGCGGACGGTTTGGTGCGGACTCGTCGGTGGTGGGTCGTCCGGTGATGCTGAACGCGCGCCCGTATACCGTGGTGGGCGTGCTGCCGGAGCATTATCACTTCCCTGAAGGCGACGTGTTCGTTCCGCTCCATGCCAATAGTAATTCGCGGCGCGATGACCACTGGCTGTCGCTCGTGGGGCGCATGAAGCCGGGCGTCACCGTGGCCCAGGCGCAGCGAGACTTTGACCGGATCACCGCCGGCATCGGCGCCACCTACCCCATGAGCAAGGGGTGGGGTGCGCGGTTGCAACCGCTGTCGCATGTGCTGGTTGACGACAACTTCCGGCGCGCGGGATGGGTGCTGCTCGCGGCCACCGGGCTGCTGCTCGTCCTGGCCTGCGCCAACGTGGCCAACCTGCTGCTGGCGCGCGCCAGCACACGGCAAACCGAGATGGGGCTGCGCACGGCCATCGGCGCCACTCGCCGCCGGCTGGTGCGGCAACTCCTCACCGAAAGTGGGGTGCTGGTGTCGCTGGCCGCGGTCGCGGGCGTGACTGCGACGTTCTGGGGCCTGAGTGCCATTCATGCCATTGGCGCCGGACGCATTCCGCGGCTGGAGGAGGTGTCGGTGGACCGGCCGGCTATCGCCATGGCGCTGCTGCTCACCGTGGTCACCACTTTTGCCTGTGGGCTCGTGCCGGCGCTGCGCGCGTCGCGTGTGGAGCCCGCCGCGGTACTCGGCGACGGCGTTCGCGGCGGCATCTCGCGTGGACACCGCCGCCAGCGCGATGTCCTGGTGGTGTTCCAGGTGGCGCTGTCCATTGTGCTGCTCATCGGGGCGGGGCTGATGTTGCGCAGCTTCGGTCACCTGAGTTCGGTGGATACCGGCTTCGATGCCCAGCGCGTGCTGGCGGTGACGCTCAACCTGCCGGATCAGCGCTATGACGAACAGGCCCGCGTGGTGTTCTTCAGCCGGCTTACCGCCAGTCTGCGCGGGTTGCCAGGTGTCCGCGCCGCAGGTGCGGGCGCGGTGGATCCGTTCAGCGGTTGGAACTACATGAATGACGTCACGCCCGTGGACCGCGCAGCGTCGGCGCCCTCGGCCGGATTCATGCAGGCGGGGTGGCGCAGCGTCACGCCCGGCTTCTTTGATGCTATGGGTATTCCCCTGTCGCGCGGGCGTGTGTTCTCCGGGTCCGACCCGTGGAACGGACCGGCCATCGTCGTGGTGTCACGCAGCTTCGCGCAAAAGATGTGGCCGGGGCAGGATGCGGTGGGCAAGCGACTGTACTGGGGTGGCACCAGCGGCACCGCGCGCACTGTGGTGGGGGTGGTGGGTGACGTACGCGACATCGCACCCCAAACCGAACCGCAACCCACACTGTATGTCCCATACAACCAACTGCCCATGGCCGGCATGACGCTGGTGGTGCGTGCGTCGGGAGGTGACCCCGCAGTATTGGCCGCATCCGTGCGGGGCGCAATTCACGCACTCGATCCTGCGCTGCCGGTGGCCGACGTGCATCCGCTGGCACGGAATCGGCGCGATGCCATGACGGCACCGCGGTTCAACCTGGTATTGATGGCGAGCTTTGCGGCGCTGGCGTTGTTACTTGCGGCCGGCGGCATCTCGTCCGTGATGGCATTCACCGTGGCACAGCGACGACGTGAGATCGGTATTCGGCTGGTGCTGGGTGCCGCGCCGAGGGGAATTGTGCGCGCGTTTGTGATGCGTGCTATGCAGCTCACCGCGCTGGGCGTCGTGGTGGGCCTGCTCGGCGGGTTGGCGGCCGGGCGCGTGATGAGCAGCCTGCTCTTTGAAGTGGCGCCCACCGATCCGCTCACCTTTGTGGCAGTGCCGGCACTGCTCGTGCTGGTGGCTCTGGCGGCCAGCTACCTGCCTGCCCGCCAGGCCAACGCCGTGGCGCTGATGGAAGTGCTGGGACGCGAATAGCCCTGGAACCAGCCGCACCTCCGACCCGTAGGAGGCAACCGTTCGGGGCCGAGCGCCGTCCAACGATGCGCGGCCCCTCCCGGCACCACGCTGCCCAACCGACTCCCTCCTCCTCATGCTCCAGACCTTCCTGCAGGACCTCAAGCATGCCACGCGGATGTTCGGCAAGAACCGCGGATTCGTCTTCGCCGCCGTCGCCGCCCTGGGCCTGGGCATCGGCGCCAATACGGCGATCTTCTCCGTGGTCAACGCGGTGCTCATCAAGCCGCTGCCCTTTCCCAATCCCGACCGCCTGGTGGTGCTCGGGGTCAAGGGCCAGCAGGGCCGGAACCTCTCCGGCTCCCCGGCCAAGTTCATGCACTGGCGCGAGCAGTCGTCGGTGCTGTCCGACGTCGCCGCGTTCAACACGGGCTTCCTGAACTACACAGGCGGCGCCACTCCCGTTCAATTCCGCTCGGCGCAGGTCTCCGCCAACTTCTTCGCGCTGTTCGGCGCCCACATGATCAAGGGGCAGCCGTTCACCGCCGACCAGGACCTGCCCAACGCCGGACGCTTCGTGGTCATCACGAAGGCGCTCTGGAACCAGCAGTTCCACAGTGACCCGGAGATCGTGGGAAGCGCCATCCGGCTGGGCGGCGATCCGTACACGGTCACCGGGGTGATGGACAACCTGGACCTCAGTGACCTGGGCGACGATCCCCAAGTGGTCGTCCCCTTTCAGTTCAGTCCCAGCACCACGGACCAGGGCCACTACTTCTCCGTCGGCGCACGGCTGAAGCCCGGCGTCACGCTCGAACAGGCCAACGCCGAGCTGGAGCACTCCACTGCGGCGTTCAATGCGCGGTTCCCGGGCGCGCTGGGCAAGAACACGCAGTTCTTTGCCGTGGGCATGGGGGATGCGGTGGTGGCCAACGCGCGCTCCTCGCTCTACGTGCTGCTGGGCGCCGTGGGCCTGGTGCTGCTCATTGCGTGCGCCAACGTGGCCAACCTGCTGCTGGCCCAGGCCACGGGCCGCCGGCGCGAGATTGCCATTCGCGCGGCCCTGGGCGGCTCGCGCGGCCGCATCGTCCGGCAACTGCTTACCGAAAGCATCATGCTCTCCATGGCGGGAGGCGTGCTGGGCCTCGTGCTGGGAGCGGTGGGCATCCGCGCCCTGCTGTCGGTGAACACCGCCGGCCTGCCACGCGTGGGCCCGGACGGCGCCGGCGTGCACATGGACTGGCGCGTGCTGCTCTTCACGCTGGCGGTGGCCCTTGGCACGGGCATCGTGTTCGGCCTCATTCCGGCCCTCAACAGCTCGCGCACCGACCTGGCGGGCACCTTTAAGGAAGGTGGATCGCGCAACGGCTCCGGGTTCCGGCACAACAAGGCCAGGTCCATCTTCATCGTCACCGAAATCGGGCTGGCACTGGTGCTGCTTATCGGCTCGGCGCTGCTCATCCGCACCGACCTGGCACTGTCTCGCGTGGATCCGGGGTTTGACGCGAGCAACGTGCTCACCATGCGCATGTCGCTCACGGGCCAGCGGTGGGCCACCTCGGCGTCGGTGGCGTCGGCCATCCGAGACGGCGTGACGCGCGTGCGCGCCATTCCCGGCGTGGAGACGGCGAGCGCCACGTGCTGCGTGCCGCTGCAGGGCGGCTACGGCCTTCCCTTTGACATCGTGGGCCAGCCTCCGCAGAATGGCGCGGCGCACACGGGCGGCGCCTCCTGGCAGACCATCTCACCGGGGTATTTCGCGGTCTTCAGGATTCCCGTCAAGCGCGGGCGCGACTTCACCGACCAGGACGACGGGCAGGCCACCCCGGTGGTGATTATCAACGAGGCCATGGCAAAACAGTTCTGGCCCAAGGGCGATGCGCTCGGGTCGCACATCGTCATTGGCCGGCATGTGATGAAGGAGTTTGACAGCGAGCCCGAGCGGCTCGTGGTGGGCATCGTGGGCGACACGCGCGACAACGGGCTGGAGAGCAACCCGAGCCCGCGGATGTTCGAGCCCCAGGCGCAGAGTGCCGACGCGGTGAACCAGCTCAACTCCAGCCTGTCGCCGCTGGCGTGGGTGGTGCGCACCCGGACGCCACCGCAGCCGCTGGCCAGCAAGATCGAGGCGGCGCTGCGCGCGGCCACCGGGCTCCCGGTGTCGCGGGTGGAATCCATGAACAGCATCGTGGCCACGTCCATCAGCCGCCAGCGGTTCAACATGTGGCTCATGTCGGTGTTCGGCCTGAGCGCGCTGGTGCTCGCGGCCATCGGCATCTACGGCCTCATGGCGTACACGGTGGAGCAGCGCACGCAGGAAATCGGCATCCGGCTGGCGCTGGGCGCCGACGGCGCGCGCGTGAAGGGCATGGTGGTGGCGCAGGGCATGACGCTGGCCATCGTGGGCATCGTCATTGGACTGGCCGCCGCGTTCGGACTCACGCGGCTCCTGGCCAGCTTCCTGTATGGCGTGCAGCCCTACGACCCGGTGGTGTTCGTCGCCGTGCCGCTGGTGCTCACGCTCATTTCCCTGGCAGCCGTCTGGTGGCCGGCGCGGCGGGCCAGCGGCGTGGATCCGCTGGTGGCGTTGCGCTACGAATAGCCGACCGGACTCCGGCCGGCTATTCGAGCCGATTGCAACCGCTGGGGCGCGAGCCTGCTACTGCGCTCCCAGCGAAATGCTGAGCGCCGCATTGTAACCGGTGGACGTCCGCCGCCCCACCGCGCCGTTGACGTGCAACGGGCCGAGTGAGAGGCCGGTGCCCACCGAATACGACGCGGCCCCGTTGCCAAGCTGCAGCCCCGCGCGCACGGGGATGAACGGGATGTAGCGCAGCTCGGCGCCTACGCCAATGCTGGTGCCGGGCTGGCTGGCCAGCGCGTTGGCGTCGGTGGACTCGTGCAGCAGGTCGCCGGCCAGGTCAATGCGGTCGTTCAACCGGTACCCCACAGCCAGCCGGAAGCTGGGCATGAACTTTTCGTTATTGGCCAAATCGCGCGCCGCCTGCTGCAGCGTGGCGCTCGCGGAATCCAGCGGCACCTGCTGGGAACTGCTGCTGGTGCTGTCCGCCGAGATGAAGGCCGTGAGGTCACCGGCCCGCCCGACATTATTGAACTTGAAGGTGTTCACCAGGTCGTAGATGGTGAGCCCGGCCGAGAGCTTGCCGCTGGTCCACGCGGCCCCCACGTCGAACGCGGTGCCGGTGCCGTTGTTGATGCTGGTGGAATCGTACAGCGCCACCGTGGTGAAGCGCACGGCGGCACTGTCGGGCGTGATCTGCCCGAAGCCGTTCCGCGCGTCCAGCAGGCCGTGTCCCATCACGTACTTGGCCGTGATGCCCACCGAGAACCGCTCGTTGGCCGCGTGCGTGATGTGCACGGGCAGCGCGAGGCCGTAGCTCACGCCAATGTGCGACACGGCAAAGGCCTGCAGCGCGCCATTGTTGAACGAGAGCGTGTCGCCCGTGCCGCTGGGGCCGGCGTTGCCGAAGAGCACCGCGGCCACGGCGTCGTGGGGCAGGTCTCCATGGGCGCCAATGGTGGTGCCAACCGTCAGCGCGAGGGGGCCAATGGACAGCCCGCCCTCCGTGACGTTCGCGCCCGCGCGCAGCTTCAGGGAACCGTCCGCGCCAATCTGGTCCAGCCACTGCTGCTTGACCGCGTCGGTCAGGGTGTCGCCACCCCACTTCTTGATGTCGGACATCTTGAGCGGATCCATGGACGCGGAGAGTCCGCCGCCGGGGAGCAGCAGCGAGAAGACGGGATTGCCGCGCTGGCCCAGGTTGGCCGGATTCCAGTAGCCGGCGCTGAACCCGCGCGCCAGCGTCCCATAGTTCTGGCCCATGCCGGCGCCGCGGGCACCCGCGGGGATCACCTGCGCCTGGAGCGCCGTCGGGGCCGCGACAATGACGATTGCCGAGAGGAGGAAGCGTCGCATGCTCACTTCCCTCCCACGACGATGGTGACCAGGACGTGCGCGTCAATCAGGACAAGTTGCGAAGGCGTGATGGCCACGGAATTCCCCGGCCCGGTGCCTGCCACCGAGGCGTCAATGGTGATGGTGGATGGACCCGCCGCGATGAGCGTCCGGATCTCACTGGCCGTGATGTCGATGGTATTGGTGGTGGAGCCGGCGGCAAAGGTGACGGTCTTGGCGGGAATCACGTCGCGGATGCCCTGCTTGAACCGCACCGAGCCCGTGCCGGATATCGTGAAGGGATTGTCCATCACCAGCTTCAGCGCGGCGCCCTGCATGCGCGACTGGACGTCGGAATCGATGTTCGACCAGTCCACGTCCACCGAATCGCTCTGGATGCTCTGGCTGGTGAGCTGCACGGTGACACCGGCCAGCGTCGCGGTGTCGGTCAGCGTGGTCACCTGCACCCGCTCCGCGGTATCCACGGGCACGGGATCGGTGGTGGGCACCCGGAAGGTGGCCACCAGCGTCAGGCCGCCCGCAATCGGCGACGTGCCCAGCGCGATGCTCCGCGTGAGCGAGGTGCCGCTGGGAAAGCTGGCCGTCGAGCCATTCACGCTGTCGGTGGCCACCACGTTGCCGTTGCCGTCCTTCACCTGCGTAACGATGCTGCCGATCTTGCCGACGCCGGGGCGCAGCGGGTCGAAGTTGAGCCCGTTGTCAATCCGGTAGGAGAGCGCGAAGCCGCCGGGCGTGATGGAGACCACCTGCGCCGGGAAGGCGTCGGTGTGGCTCACGCCGTATGTGAAGCCGCTCACGGGAGCCACGTTCCCCTGGTCGGCGCCGCACGACGGGCACATGCTCCCCAGTGTCTGCTGCACCGAGTCCCGATCGAGCGTGATCAGGAACTGTCCGCCGGCCGTGTCCACAGTGGAGGGCAGGAGCTGCGCCACCCCGATCGTGTCCTGCTGCACCGGCAGGATCCACGTCGTCTTCCAGATAGGCGCGGAGGTGGGAAGGTCGTTGCAGGCGACGGCGCCAAGCACAACGGCGGCGAGCACCGGCGGGATCAGACGTCTCAGGGGCATCGTGGTCTCGATTGGAGTCCGGATTCGTGCGGGCAAGTCGCCAAACCTCGTGCGCGCTGCGAATTTTGGCAAGTCGCCCAGAATGTCCGAATTCATCGGCACGACGAGCCATTGGTGACACGCGCCACCACAGAAGTGAGGGAATCAATGGATTGGCGGTTTCTCAACTGGCAACGCGCAACTTCCCAGCACGTGTGTGCCGGCGGCCTGGCAATCGCGGCGCTGGCGCTGGCCGGCTGCGCCCCACAGTCGCCCGCGGCGGGTCTGGCGCGCGAGGACCTGGATCACGGCGGCGCGGGGTACGCGGTCTATCGCATCCCGGCGCTGGCGGTCTCAACACGCGGTACGCTCATTGCCGCGTACGACGGTCGGCCTTCCGGGGCGGACCTGCCCAGCCACATCGCGGTGGTGGTGCGGCGCAGCACGGACACTGGGCGCACCTGGCACGACCGCCAAGTGGTGCGGGCCGACTCGGCGCCCGCGGGCTTTGGGGATCCGAGCCTGCTGGTGGATGGACAGACGGGCCGGATCTTCCTGTTCTACGCGGCGTCGGTGAACGCCGGCTTTGGCGGATCGCGCACGGGGAACGGGGACGACGATCCCGACATCCTGCAGGCCGATCTCAGCTACTCAGATGACGACGGCCTGACCTGGCGCCACCGCCGGCTCTCGCACCTGATCAAGGACCCGGCGTGGGGCGGGCTGTTCGCCGCGTCCGGCCAGGGGATCCAGCTTCAGCGCGGGCCGCATGCCGGGCGCCTGGTGCAGCAATATGTGATCCGTTATGCAGGCGGCAACTACGCGGCCAGCCTGTTCAGCGACGATCACGGCGCCACCTGGCGCATGGGCAAGCTGCTGGGGCCGGGGCTCGATGAGAACAAGACGGTGGAGCTGTCCGATGGCCGGCTCCTGCTGAACAGCCGGGCCCGGCCGTTCCGCCTGGTGGCCTATTCCGCGGATGGCGGTGCCACGTACGACAGCCTGCATGCGGATTCGGCGCTCGTGGATCCCGCCAACAACGGCTCCATCATCCGGGTGTTCCCGGACGCCCCGGCGTCGAGCCCGCGCTCGCACTGGCTGCTCTTCAGCAATACGGCGTCGCGGACCAGCCGAGACCACCTGACCGTGCGGCTGTCGTGCGACGACGGGCGCACCTGGCCCGAGGCGCGGACCCTGGAGGCGGGGCCCGCCGGGTATTCGACGCTGGCGATGCTGCCGGACGGGTCCATCGGAATCCTGTATGAGCGTGGGAAGGGGCCGGCCATCAGCTTTGCCCGGTTCAACCTGGCCTGGGTGGGCGGTTCGTGCTCATGATCTGCCGCCGGCGGTTGCCCCTGTCGGAGGGGCCGCAGCGTCGGTTGCCAGCGCCCCGATGCGCCCGCTAGCTTGATTTCAGGAGTCAGAACTCGACTCCGGTGCCGCTTAACCTTCGACCAGCGAAGTCCATGCGCCCCATCCGAGTACTCGTTGCCAAGCCCGGCCTGGACGGCCACGATCGCGGCGCCAAGGTGGTGGCCGCCGCCCTCCGCGACGCGGGCATGGAAGTCATCTATACGGGGCTGCACCAGACGCCGGAGATGATTGCGAGCGCCGCGGTCCAGGAAGACGTGGACGTGGTGGGCCTCTCCATCCTGAGCGGCGCGCACATGACGCTCTTTCCCAGGGTCAAGGAACTGCTCAAGGAACAGGGGCGGGACGACATCCTGGTAACGGGTGGCGGCATCATCCCCCAGGAAGACATGGACGCCCTCCGCGCGCAGGGCGTGGGCGAGCTGTTCGGGCCCGGCACTCCCACCACCGAGCTGATCGAGTATATCCGCAAGTGGTTCGCGGAGCGGGCTCGGCAGGAAGCATGACATCGCGCCTGCGCACGCTGAGCGACGCGGTGCGCGAACTGGAAGGTCGGCTGCGGCAGGGCGGCGGGCCGGCGAAGATTGCCAGGCAGCACAAGCAGGGCAAGCTCACGGCGCGCGAGCGCGTGACAAAGCTCTGCGACCCGGACACGCCCTTCCTGGAAGTGGGCCTGCTGGTGGCGTACGACCAGTACGACGGACAGGCGCCGGGCGCCGGGGTGGTCACCGGCGTGGGGATCGTGGAGGGCCGCGAGGTGGTGATCGTGGCCAACGACGCCACGGTCAAGGCGGGGTCGTGGTGGCCCGAGACCATCCGCAAGATCCTGCGCGCGCAGGAAATCGCCATGCGTTGCCGCGTGCCCATCCTTTACCTGGTGGATTCCGCCGGGGTGAACCTGCCGTACCAGGGGGGCGTGTTCCCCGGCCAGTACGGCGCCGCGCGGATCTTCTATTACAATTCCATCATGCGGCGCTACCTGCGCGTGCCGCAACTGGCGGCCGTGATGGGTCCGTGCATCGCGGGCGGGGCCTACCTGCCGGCGCTCTCCGACGTGATTGTCATGGTGGAGGGAACGTCGTTCATGGGACTGGGCGGGCCCAACCTGGTGAAGGGCGCCACGGGCCAGGTGATCGACGCGGAGACGCTGGGCGGTGCGCGGACGCACACCCAGGTCAGCGGCGTGGCGCACTACGCGGTGCCGCACGACGCGGCGGGGCTGGAGAAGCTGCGGGCGCTGGTCTCGGCGCTGCCGCGCCCCGTGCTGCCGGCGTGGCCCGCGGCCGAAGCGCCCGCCACCGATCCCGCCACGCTGTACGACCTGCTGCCCACCGATCACCGCATGTCGTACGACATGCGCGAGCTGCTCAAGGCCGTGCTGGACGGCGGCCGGATTGACGAATTCCAGGAGCACCTGGCGCGCGAATTCATCTGCGGAGACGCGCGCATCGAGGGCATTCAGGTGGGCGTGATCGCCAACCAGCGCGGGCTCATCAAGGCGCACGAGGGCGAGCGGCCCCGCTTTGGCGGAATCGTATATGCGGAGAGCGCCGAGAAGGTGGCGTTCTTCATTGACCGGTGCGATCGCGAGGGCATTCCGCTCCTGTTCGTGCAGGATGTGTCCGGGTTCATGGTGGGGCCCGAGGCCGAGCATGCGGGGATCATCCGCGCCGGGGCGCGGTTTGTGGAGGCGATGGCCACCGCGCGCGTGCCGAAGATCGTGCTGACGGTGAACCATGCGTCCGGCGCGGGTTACTACGCGATGGCGGGGCAGGGGTTCGACCCCGACTTCATCTTCAGCTGGCCCACGGGGCGGATGGCCGTGATGGAGGGCGAGGCCGCCATCCAGGCGGTGCATGGGCCCGCCATCGAGGCCGCGAAGGCCGCGGGCCAGGAGCTGGCCGGCGAGACGGCCGCGGCCGTGGACGAGATGCGCGAGGACTACGAACGCCAGCTCGATGCGAAATACGCCGGCGCGCGCGGCTACATTGACGCTATCGTGTATCCCGAGGACACGCGGCAGACGCTGGCCATGGCGCTGCGCACGGCATTGCAGAATCGCGGACCACACCTGGGTGCGTTTGTGCTTCCGGCGCACGTGGGCGGTCAGGAGTGACTTCATGAAGCAGATCGTGCGGGTGGCGTCGGGGCAGGGGTTCTGGGGCGACTGGCTGGAAGCGCCGCGCCGGCAGGTGGAGGGTGGTCCGGTGGACTACCTGATGCTCGACTACCTGGCCGAGGTGACCATGTCCATCGTGCAGAAGCAGAAGGAGCGCGATCCGAACATGGGATACGCGCGGGACTTCGTGGGCGCCATGGAGAGCGTGCTCCCGGCCATTGTGGGGCGCGGCGTGCGCGTGATCGCGAACGCGGGCGGGGTGAATCCGCCGGCGTGCGCGGAGGCCGTGCGGAGCGTGGCGGCCAGGGCGGGCGCGGGCAAGCAGGTGAAGATCGGCGTGGTCACCGGCGACGACCTGCTGCCCCATCTGGATACGCTCATTGCCGCCGGCCATCCGCTGGCCCACATGGAGACCGGCGAACCGCTCAGCACGGTGCGCGACCGGGTGCTGGCCGCCAACGCATATATTGGCTCGGTGCCGATCGTGGAAGCCCTGGCGGGAGGGGCCAACATCGTAATCACGGGGCGCTCGACCGACACGGCCCTCACCATGGCGCCGCTGCGCCACGAGTTCGGATGGAAGGCTGACGACTGGGACCGGCTGGCGGCGGGCATCATTGCCGGCCACATCATTGAATGCGGCGCGCAGTGCTCGGGCGGCAACTGCCTGTACAACTGGCGCGACGTGCCCGACCTGGCCAATGTCGGCTATCCCATCGTGGAGGGGCTCGAGGACGGGACCTTCGTGGTCACCAAGCATCCCGGAACCGGTGGATGGGTGAACGTGCCCTCCGTCTCGGAGCAGCTCGTGTACGAGATGGGCGATCCACATTCGTATATCACGCCGGACGTCGTGGCCGACTTCTCGAGCGTCCACCTGGAGCAGGCGGGCGAGAACCGCGTGCGCGTCTTCGGCATCAAGGGACGCCCGCCCACGGACAAGCTCAAGGTGTCCATTGCCTACCGCGACGGCTACAAGGCCGTGGGGTCGCTGGTGTACGCCTGGCCCGATGCGCTGGAGAAGGCGCAGCTCGCCGACCGCGTGCTGCGCCAGCGCCTGGAGAATCTGGGGCTGCACTTTGAGCAGGTGACCAGCGAGTTCGTGGGCGCGTCGGCCACGCACGGGCGCCTGGCGGGCGATGCCGGGCAACACGCCCCCGAGGTGCAGTATCGCATTGGCGTCCGCTCGCACGACCGCGCCGCCGTGGAGCGGTTCACGCGCGAGATCGTTCCCCTGGTGCTGAACGGCCCGCCCAGCGTCACCGGGTTTGCCGCGGGGCGCCCCAAGGTGGAGGAGATCGTGGCCTACTGGCCCGCGCTCATCGACAAGACCGTGGTCAACACTCGCGTGGAGATCCGCTGATGCGCGTCCGACTGCTGGACATCGCGCACGCCCGCTCGGGCGACAAGGGCGACATGGCCAACGTGGGCGTGATCGCGCTGCGGCCGGAGTGGTACCCGGTGCTCACCGAGTACCTGACCGTGAAGCGCGTGACCGCACACTTCGACGGCATCATCGAGGGGCCGGTGGAGCGGTTTGAGCTGCCCAACCTGCATGCCGTGAACTTCCTGCTGCATGGCGCGCTGGACGGCGGCGGGACGCTGTCCCTCAAGACGGACGCGCAGGGCAAGGTGTTCTCCACGGCCCTTTTGCGCCTGGTGCTGGACGTCCCCGACGGCCGCGCCCAGGCCCTGGGGCTGCCGGCCGCATGAGCCGCTTCACGCTCCTCAAGTTCACGCTGGCTGGGATCGGGCTGGCAGTTTGGGGGTATGGAGCCCGGGTGGACCTCCCGAACGTGCGCCTGGTGGGGATCGGCGTGGTCGCGGTGGCCTTCGTCATCAGGTTCCTGCCGGCGCGCCTGCGCGCGCGCGTGGACGGGACTCCACTCAACCCGCAGGATACCGATTCCTGACTGTTGCAGGCGTTCCGGGATCTGCCGGAAGCTGTTATGGTTTTACTCACTCACCCACGCCGAAGGGGAACACCCATGAAACGAGTCGTTGCGAGCGTCCTGGCCATCGCGGCCGTCGTGGCCCTGCCACGGGCCGCGGCCGCACAGGGAATGCAGGAAACCGTCCACAAGGTGGCGAATGGTGGCATCCATGCGCCGGGCTGGATGGGCAAGGTGGACCCGGGCGCCGCGCGCAACGGCAGCACGATCAACGACGCGCGCTTTGCCAAGGAAGGCGACACGTACCACGTGACCACCGGTCCCGCCACCACTTACTGGAATTCGGCGGACAAGCTGACGGGCAACTACACGGTGTCGGCCACGTTCACCGAACCCAAGTACATGAACCTCAATGACCATCCGCATCCTTATGGGATTGTCATCGGCGGAAATGACATGGGGACGGACCAGGAGACCTACCTCTACTGCGAGGCGTACGGAGACGGCCGCTTCATTGTCCGCGGCTTCGGGCCCAAGGCCTTCATGCTCAACGGCCGCATGGGCGCCAAGAACGCCGCGGTCCACGTGGCGGCCGGCAAGGGCAAGCCCGTGACGCAGGACATCGCCATGTCGGTTTCGGGCGACAAGGTGAGCTGCTCCATCAACGGCACGGAAGTGGCCAGCTATCCCAAGTCGGAGGTCGTAGGCGCCGGCAAGCTCAAGTCCACCGACGGCGTGTGGGGCATCCGGTTTGCCCACAACACCGACGGCATCGTGAGCAACGTCAAGGTGACCAGGGGCGGCATGTAGTCGCGCTGCCGAATCAGCCAGGTGGGGCGCCGGGCCGGGGAGCAATCCCCGGCCCGGCGTCGTATGGAAGCCGCTAACTTGCGGGCCATGTCCGCCGCTCCCACTGTGGTTCCCGAACTGCTGGCGCCTGCCGGCTCGCTCGACGCCGTCCGCGCCGCGCTGGCCAACGGCGCCGACTCGGTTTACCTGGGCGCGGAACGGTGGAACGCGCGCGACGAAGGGGCGCAGCTCTCGCTGGACGAGGTGGAGCAGGCCTGCCGGCTGGCGCACGAGCGCGGCCGACGCATCTACCTGACCTTCAACATCCTCTTCAAGCCGCAGGAACTGGTGGACGCGCTGGTCTTCCTGGGCGAGGCGGTGGACCGCGGCATAGACGCGGCCATTGTCCAGGACCTGGGCGCCATCCGCCTGATCCAGGCCGTGTATCCCGCGCTGGAGATCCATGGCTCCACGCAGATGACGGTCCACGATGCGGCCGGCGCCGCCGTGCTGCGCGAACTCGGCGTGCATCGCGTGGTGCTGGCGCGCGAGAACACGCTGGACGACATCCGGGCCATCCATGCGGCGGTCCCCGAGCTGGGGCTCGAGTCGTTCATCCACGGGGCCCTCTGCATCTCGTATTCCGGCCAGTGCTACATGTCCGGCATGATCTCGGAGCGCAGCGCCAACCGGGGCTCGTGCGCGCAGTCGTGCCGCAAGGACTACGTGCTCACCGACCTGACGGCCGGCACCGAACTGGATCGCGGGTACCTGATCTCGGCGCGCGACCTGGCGGCGCACGACCACCTGCCGGAGCTGGCGGACGCCGGCGTGCGCTGCCTCAAGGTGGAGGGGCGCAAGAAGAAGCCGGAGTACGTGGCGACAGTCACGAACACGTATCGCGGATTCCTGGATCGCGTGGCAAAGGGGCAGCCGGTGGCGGCCCGCCCGGACGAGGTCCAGCCGCTGGTGCAGATCTACAGTCGCGGCTTCACGGGTGGCATGCTGGGGGGCCGAGTGGGGCGCGACTACGTGACGCGCACGCAGCCCGACAACCGCGGCGCGGTGCTGGGGACGGTCGTGGCGGTGAAC
Source organism: Gemmatimonadaceae bacterium (assembly GCA_035700805.1). Classification (GTDB taxonomy): domain Bacteria; phylum Gemmatimonadota; class Gemmatimonadetes; order Gemmatimonadales; family Gemmatimonadaceae; genus JAGWRI01. The sequence continues at coordinate 84,615 of DASSOG010000009.1, forward strand.
AAGGGTGAGATCGTCGTGGAAGTGAACACGCCCGTGGCGGAAGGCGACGGCCTGGGGTTCGAGGCGCCGGATGCCACCGGCGGCGCGTCGGTGGGGTGCACCATCACGCGGGTGCGCATGCTGAGCACGCACGGCGTCATTCGCCAGGCGCTCACCGCCCGCGTGAGGGTCCAGCCGGGCTGGCGGGTGCTGCGCACGGCCGACGGCGCCCTGCTGACCAGGGCACGCGCCTCCTATGCCAACCTGCCGGGGCATTTGCGTACGCATAAGGTGCGGCTGGATGTGCGGCTGTTCGGCCAGGCGGGGGCGCCGCTCAAGGCGGAGTTCCACGCGGCGGGCGAGGTGGTCAGCGTGCAGACGGACGCCACGCTCTCCCCGGCCAGCGAGCGCCCGCTGGATCACGCTCGACTTCGTGAGCAGCTCGGCCGGCTGGGCGACACGCCCTTTGCCCTGACGTCCCTGGACGTCGAGGGGCTGGCGCCTGGGCTCTTCCTGCCGGTGAGCCAAGTGAATCACCTGCGGCAGCAGGCCACGGCGGAGCTGCTGCGACGGCGCGACTGGGCGCATGAGGCCGAGCAGGCCGCACGCCGGGCCGCGGTGGAAGCGGCGGTACAACAGCTCCCGGTGCAGCCTCGCCCAGCGAAAACACGCAGGCTGGTGGCCGAAGTATTTGACATCGCTGATGCACGCGCGGCGGCGGACGCTGGCGCCACGGAGGTGGTGCTGGACCCGTTCCTGCGGCACCCGACGCCCCCGGTGTCGCGTGTCCGCGCCCTGGGCGAGGAGCTGGCGTCCCATGGGGTATCGCTGCGACTGCGGACGCCCACCATCGTGCGCCCGGAAGACCGCCGCGCCCTGGACAAGTGGCTGGCGCTGGAGCTGCCGATGCAGAGCGGGCACCTGGGACTCGTGACGGAGCTGGCGCGCGCGGGGCGGGACGTGACGGCTGACTATGCCGTGAACGTGATGAACGCGCACGCGGCGGCGGAGATCTTCCGGCTGGGCGCCCGGCGCGTGACGGCATCGGTGGAATTGACGGTGGACGAGATCCGCGCGCTCGTGGCGCCGTGGAATGGCGCGGGCTTCGAGGTCTTCCTCTATGGCCGCCCTGAGGGGATGACCATCGAGCATTGCGTGCTCTCGGCGGCCTTTGATCGCGTGCCCACCACCTGCCGGGACCTGTGCGTCCAGAAGCATCCCAACGTGCAGCTCACCGATCCGGCGGGATACGCGTTTCCCGTGGCCACCGATTCCGCGTGCCGCAACCGCCTGCTGCACTCGCGCCCCGTGGAGGGATCCGAATTCCTGCCGTCGCTCTGGGACGCGGGGGTGCGGTCGTTCCGCGCCGTGTTCAACGTGGCCGGGGATCCGGTGGCCGGGATCATCGCGGGATATCGGCAGGCGCTGGATGCGCTGGCCGAGGGTGACCGCGACGGGGTCCGCCACTCACCGGTGCGCGCGCTGGTGGGCTCGGCGTTCACGCGGGGGCATTTCGTTCGTGCAGTGTAAGGGCCGGTCACGGCCACTTAAGATGACGAACCCGGCCCACGCGCGCCGTAGCATGCGCGCATGACAAGCGCCGCTGGGCTGGATGCTGCACGGCGGGTCCTGAAGGACCACTTTGGCTACGAAGCGTTCCGCGCGGGGCAGGCCGAGGCGGTCGAGAGCGTACTCGCCGGCCGCGAGACCGTGGTGATCCTGCCCACGGGCGGGGGCAAGTCCCTCTGCTATCAGGTGCCGGCGCTGGTGCTGCCGGGGCTTACCATCGTGGTGTCGCCACTCATTTCGCTCATGAAGGACCAGGTGGACGCGCTGGAGCGCCGCGCGATCGCCGCGGCGTTCATCAACAGTTCGCTCTCGAGCGGTGGGGTGAGCGACCGGCTGGCGGCGGCGCGGAATGGCGACCTCAAGCTGCTGTACGTGGCGCCCGAGCGCTTTGACGCCGCGACCACGCTCACGTGGCTGCGCGGCACCAGCATCTCGCTCCTGGCCGTGGACGAAGCGCACTGCATCAGCGAGTGGGGGCACGACTTTCGGCCCAGCTACCTGCGCCTGGCCGAGGTGCGCCGCGCGCTGGGCAACCCGACCCTCATGGCGCTGACGGCCACGGCGACGCCCCATGTGCGGCAGGACATCATCCGGCACCTGGACATGGGTCGCCCGCGGGTGATCGTGACGGGCTTTGACCGGACCAACCTCTCGTACCACGTCCACTCCACGCGCACCGACGCGGACAAGGATGCTGCCCTGGTGGAGGCGCTGCGCGCGCGCGAGGGGCTGGCCATTGTCTATGCCTCCACGCGCAAGTCGGTGGAGCGCATTGCCGCGATGCTCAATCGCAAGCGGATTCGCGCACTGCCATACCATGCCGGTCTGGACGACGAGCATCGGCGTGACGTGCAGGACGCCTTCATGCGCGAGGACGCCCGCGCCATCGTGGCCACGAATGCATTTGGCATGGGCATCGACAAGCCCAACGTGCGCCTGGTGGTGCACCATTCCATGCCGGGCACGCTCGAGGCCTACTATCAGGAGGCCGGCCGAGCCGGCCGCGACGGGGAGCCCGCCGAGTGCGTGCTGCTGCACGCGTTTCGCGACCGGTTCACGCATGAGTATTTCATCAAGTCGGCGCACGCCCGGCGCGAGGTGGTGGAGCCGCTGTACGACCTGCTGCGGCGCGGGGGAGCGCGGACGGCCGCGCTGGACGCCGGCCAGCTGGCGCACAAGCTGCGCGGCAAGGTGAACGCCCGCGACGTGGAAGCCGCCCTGCGCCTGCTGGAGCGCGTGGGAGCCTGGCACCCGGCGACGGCGGCCGGGCGTCGCGCGCACGTTCGCCTGCTCGCCACCCCCCAGCGCATTCGTGCTGAACTGGGCGGAAGCGACCACGCGCTGGAGCTGGGACTCCTGCGGGTGCTCTGGCGCATTGGGCGCGAGCAACTTCACGACGGCGTGACGGTGGACCTGGACGGGCTGCCGCCGGCACTCGGCGCCCCCGCGGTGCGCCTGCTGGACGAATTGCAGCAAAACCAGTTCCTGGAATGGAGCCGAGTGGAAGCCCGTGCCATGGCTGCGCGTCCCGGCGCCCCGCTGGAAGCTTTCCGCATTGACTGGCCCACCCTGGAGCGTCGCTTTCGCGCCGACATGGACAAGCTCGAGTCCATGCAGCGATACGCGTATACCAAGGGCTGCCGCCGCGCCTTTGTGCTTCGGTACTTTGGCGATCCGGCGGAGCGTCCGCATTGCGAGGCGTGCGACAATTGCCTCAAACGGTCGCCGGCGAGCGGGAAGGGGCGTCGGGCCACGGCTGCCCGGCCCGCGAAGCATTACATTTCTACCGACGACGTGCTGGTGATGGTAGCGCCAGACGCCGACGCAAAACGCGCGGCCGGTCGCAAGCGGGGTCGCCGCACCAACTGAGTGATATGGACGACGCCCTCTACTTCAACGAAGAGCACCTGGCCGTACGGGAAACCGTCCGCCAGTTCGCGCGCGACGAAGTAGCGCCCGTTGCCGCCCGGTACGATGCGGAGGCCCGGTTCCCGTGGCCCAGCATCAAGCGCATGGGTGAGCTGGGGTTCATGGGCGTGCCCTGGCCGGAGGAGATGGGCGGCGCCGGCCTCGATGTGCTGAGCTACCTGATTGTCATCGAGGAACTGGCCAAGGTGGATGCGTCGCACGGGCTCACCGTGGCGGCGCACACGACGCTGGGCACCTCACCCATCGTGCACTTCGGCACCGCTGAGCAGCAGGCTCGCTACGTGCCGCTGCTCGCCTCGGGGCGCGTGATGGGCGGATTCGGCCTCACGGAGCCCGACGCCGGCAGCGATGCCGGCGGGACGCGCAGTACCGCGGTGAAAAAGGGCGACCACTACGTGCTGAACGGCACCAAGCGCTTCATCACGCACGGCTCCGTGGGTGAGATCTTCGTGGTCACCGCGGTCACGGCGCCGGGGCAGGGCACGAGTGGCATCAGCTCGTTCATCCTCACCAAGCCTACTGACGACCTGGCGGGCACCAAGGCGGCCGGCGTGGGCCACGAGCCTTCGCTCCCCGCCCTCAAGGGGTTCCGCGCGGGCAAGAAGGAAGACAAGCTGGGCTGGCGCGCGTCCGACACCGCCGAGCTGATCATGGAGGACGTGGAAGTGCCGGTGGAGAACCGGCTGGGCGAGGAGGGCCTGGGCTTCAAGAACTTCATGCGCACGCTCGACTCGGGGCGCATTGGCATCGGGGCGCTCTCACTCGGCATTGCCGAAGGGGCCTTTGAGCAGGCGCTGGCGTACACCGCGCAGCGCAAGCAGTTCGGCAAGCCGGTGGCCACGTTCCAGGGAGTGCAGTTTGCCCTTTCCGACATGGCCACCGAGATCGAGGCCGGTCGCCACCTGGTGTTCCACGCCGGCTGGCTGGCGCAGCATGGCAAGCCCTTCGGCACGGAAGCCTCCATGGCCAAGCTGTACTGTTCCGAGCTGGCCATGCGCGCCACCATCAAGGCCGTGCAGCTCCACGGTGGGTACGGCTACACCAAGGACTATCCGGTGGAGCGCATGATGCGCGACGCCAAGATCTGCGAAATTGGCGAGGGGACGTCGGAAATCCAGCGCATCCTGATCGCCCGCTCCCTGCTCAAGGATTTGCTCGCCTGAGCGGCGTAAGTCCTTGAATGCCTTGCGGAAAGCCAGCCAGGGCAGTACTCATTCCGGCAGTGACATCTTCTCTTGTTTTTCCCGCCCTGACGCCGTCGCGCGACTCGCGACGCGATTGGGGCTCCCGTTGTGCAGCGGCGGCCGAAGCAGCATCGATCGCCGTGTGCGCAGCTACCCACTTCGCAGCGCGCGGCTTCCGACATGAAGTCGATCGCATGCTGGTTCGTGGTCTTTCGCCGGCCCTTCGTTCGTGGAAGGCGTGGTCGCGCTGGTTGCGCGGCGTTGGGCGGCGACCGAACCGTGCATGGACGATCCCGCTCGAGCGGTGGGTACCCAGTCAAGATCCGGCCCCCGGACGCACACGGCGTGCGGGTTCCGTACACCTCCTGCCCATGATCCGTCCCCGTCCGCGTGCCGAGTCGCCGCGTGGATGTGTGCCGGCGGCTGACGATGAAACGCGAACTTCTCATCAATGCAACCCCGCGCGAGACACGGGTTGCGATCCTGGAAGACGAACAGCTCGTTGAACTCCTGGTCGACCGGCCCGAAGCACGGCGCATGGTCGGCGACATCTACTACGGACGTGTGGACGCGGTGCTCCCGGGCATCCAGGCCGCCTTCGTGGATATCGGCACGGAGAAGAGCGCCTTCCTGCACGCGTCGGACCTCGTGTACCCCGAGGACGGCGAGCACGACGATGATGACGACGATGTGCACGACGACGACCACGACGGTGACGCCGAGGAAAACGGCGATCACGCGGAGCATGGCCACGACGCCGAGGACGACTCGCCGTACCAGCCCGAGGGGACCGGCGAGGGCATAGCCAAGTCCCGCGCTCCCGCCCCCCGCCAGGGTCGCGGACGCGGGCGCCGACCGCCCCGCGCCAAGGCCCCGCCCATTCAGGATATGCTCAAGCGGGGACAGGAGATCATCGTACAGGTCTCCAAGGAACCGATTTCCACCAAGGGGCCCCGCGTCACGGCGCAGGTGTCCCTGGCCGGCCGGTTCCTGGTGTTCATGCCCTTTGCGTCGCGCGTGGGCATCAGCCGCAAGATTGGCGAGCGCGCGGAGCGCGTGCGGTTGCGCCAGATGATCGAGGCGGTGCTGCCCAAGGATTCGGGCGGCGTCATTGCGCGGACCGTGGGCGAGGACGCCACGCAGGAGACCTTCAAGCGCGAGCTCGATACGCTCATCGGCCAGTGGAAGCGCATCAAGCGCAAGACCAACTACGTGCGGGCGCCAGCGCTGATCCACCGCGAGACCAACCTGACGCGTGGCCTCGTGCGCGACCTGTTCAGCGAGAAGGTGGAGCAGGTGCGCGTGGATGCCAAGCAGGTCTATAACGAAATTGTGGAATACCTGCAGGGCGTGGCGCCCGACCTGGTGGACCGGGTGAAGCGCTGGGAGGACCCCGCCGGCATCTTCGACAAGGCGGGCATCGAGCCCGAGATCCGTGACCTGTTCAAGCGCCGGTGCAACCTGCCGTCCGGTGGATACCTCATCATCGAACCCACCGAAGCGCTCGTGTCGGTGGACGTCAATTCAGGGCGCTACACTGGCAAGAAGGATCCCGAGAAGACCATCCTCCGCACGAATCTCGAGGCGGCGCGCGAACTGGCTCGGCAGATCCGCCTGCGCGACATGGGCGGCATCATCGTCTGCGACTTCATTGACATGGAGACCCGCGCCAATCGCGACAAGGTGCTGCAGGAACTGCGCAACCACCTGAGCCGGGATCGCGCGCGCACCAAGGCATACACGGTCAGCGAGCTGGGGCTCATCGAGATGACGCGCCAGCGGGTGCGCCAGAGCCACCTGCAGAGCATGACGGAACCCTGTCCCACCTGCGCGGGCACGGGGCGGGTGTTCACGGCGGAGACCATTGTCCGGCGCATGGAGCGCTCGCTCCGGCGCATGGGCGCCGAGGGCCGGCACGACCCGATCGTGGTGAAGCTGCACCCCGACGTCGCCATGCACGTGCTGGAAGAGGAGAAGGACCTGATGCGGAAGGTGGAGAAGGCCGTGGGCTTCACGCTGGAGATCCGGGACGACCCCCTGCTCAAGCCCGACGAGTTCAAGCTCGTGGTGAAGAACGCGGGACGCGACGTGACGCAGCAGTACGCGGTGGCGTAGCGCTTTCCGGTGGTGCACATTGGCGTCGGAACGGTAGAACCCCAGCCCAGGATGCCGGTATGCGCCGCCTGATCCCCGCCGTCGTGCTCGCCCTGCTGGCCGCTGGTACCGCGGCCGCGCAGGGTCCGATCAATCCCGTCTGCCTGTCGAATGAGAACCTGCGGGAGTACAGCACTCCCGGTTCCGCCGCGCTCTCGCCGGATGGCCAGCGCGTGGCGTTCGTGGTGCGCGAGGCCACGATCCACAAGGCGGTCTCGCACATCTGGTGGGCGCGCACCGACGCGGCGCGCAGTGCCCGGCAGGTCACCTACGGCACATCGGTGGACGAGGGCAGCGAGTCAGATCCCGAGTGGATGCCGGACGGGTCCGCCATGCTGTTCCTGGCGCGCCGCGGCGACCACCGGCAGGTGTACCGGCTGCCCATGGATGGCGGCGAGGCCGCTCCCCTCAACATCCAGCGGCCAGGCAAGGCCACCGACACCGGCGCCGCGGGTGATTCCTCGGCCCGCGCGGGCGATGGGGGAGGGCGCACCGTGGACGTGGGCAGCTACGACATCTCCCCGGACGGCAAGTGGCTGGCCATCTCCGTGAGCGAGCCGGAGCCCGCGGCGGAACGGAAGCGCCGGGCCGACCGGAACGATGCCACGGTGGTGGACCACGACGAACGGCCCCAGCATATATGGCTCTACTCATTGGCCGACAGCTCGCTCACCATGGTCGGTACCGGCGCGGGGAGCGCGGGCGGCGTCTCGTGGAGCCCGGATTCCCGGCACCTGGCCATCGTCACCCATCCGCTGAACAACGCCGATGACCTGGGCCCCGACAACGCGCTGTACATCGCGGACGTGACCGACCCGTCCAATGCGCGGCAGGTGGCCGGCGCCCCGAAGACCGTGAGCAGCGTGAGCTGGTCGCCCGACGGCGCGCAACTGGCGTTCAGCGCGCAGACCATGCACGACGCCCCGCCGGGCGTGAGCGACCTGTTCGTGATGCCGAGCGCGGGCGGCACGCCGCGCGACATCACGGGAAGCTCCGGCGTGGAGGTTCGTGGCGACACCCCCGTCTGGGCTGCCGACGGCTCCGCGTTCTATGGGTCGGTGGCCGACGGCACGACGTCCCGCCTGGCGCGCATTGACGTGGGGACGGGGCGCGCGACATACCTGGATACTGATGCCCCCGTGGCCTCGGGCTTTGCCACGAACGCCGGCCACACCGGCTGGGCGTACGTGGCGAGCGCGTCGGACCGGCCGCCGGAGGTGGCGTTCACCCCGAACTTCAGGCAGGGGGGCGCGGTGGTGCGGCTCAGCCGGGTCAACCCCGCGTGGCCCGATACCGGCTGGACACGCGCGCAGCAGGTGGAGTGGAAGTCCAGGGACGGGATGACCATCCGCGGCCTGCTGTTCGTTCCGCCGGCGTCCGGGTGCAACGGGCAGCCGAGGGATGCGCGGTTCCCGCTGATCCTGAACGTGCACGGGGGCCCCACCGGCAACTTCTCGCAGTCGTTCTCCCCGTTTGTGCAGTGGCAACTGGCGCAGGGGTGGGCCGTGCTGGAGCCCAACCCCAGGGGCAGCACCGGCTACGGCTGGCAGTTCGCGGCGGCCAACAGGAACGACCTGGGCGGACACGATTACGAGGATGTGATGGCCGGCGTGGACTACGTGATTGCCCACCAGCCCGTCGACACCATGCGCCTGGGCATGTACGGGTACAGCTACGGCGGCGAGATGGCCGGGTTCATCGAGGGCCGCACCGATCGCTTTGCCGCCATCGTCTCGGGCGCACCGGTCATTGACCAGTTCAGCGAGTACGGCACCGAAGGCGGCTCCTGGTATGACCGCTGGTACTTTGGCCAGCCCTGGCGGCGTCCGGCGGATGCCCTTCGGCAGTCCCCGCTCTCACGGGCGCAGTACGCGCGGACGCCCTTCCTGCTGCTGCAGGGCGAGGAAGACACCACCGACCCGCTGGGACAGTCGCAGGAGATGTACCGGGCGCTGCGCCAGGAAGGGGTCGAGGTACGGCTGGTCACCTTCCCGCGCGAAAACCACGGAGGGCTCGGCGGCCCCATCGCGGGCAATCCCTCGCGTGAACCGTGGCACGGGTTCGAGGCGCGGAAGCAGATCCTGGAGTGGTTCAACTCGCACTTTCCCAGGAACTAGCGGGGCCGGGGCGAGGCGGCGGATGCGGTGATACGCTGCGCCTGACCGGCGGCCCCGGGCGAGGGGGCGCGGGCTGGTCCACCGGGTTGTTGACACCGCGATTGGCCCCGTCTAACTTCAATGGCTCGCGAGGTTTAACCGACTATTCAGCCATGCCCTACGCTATCATCCGCACCGGCGGCAAGCAGTTCAAGGTGGAACCCGGTCGCTATTACAAGATTCCCTCGCTCCCCGGCGAAGCCGGCGGCACGGTGGAATTCAACGAGGTCCTCCTGGGCTCCGACGGCAAGACCGTCAAGACGGGAGTGCCCACACTCTCCGGCGCCAAGGTGACCGGCGAGATCCTGCGCCAGGGGCTCGGCGACAAGATCATCGTCTTCAAGATGAAGCGCCGCAAGAATTACTCGCGCAAGCAGGGACACCGGCAGAGCTTCACGCAAGTGAAGATCAACGACATCAAGCTCGGCTGAGGATCACGCCATGGCACACAAAAAGGGGATGGGCTCCACCCGCAACGGGCGCAACAGCAACCCGAAGTTCCGCGGCGTGAAGAAGTTCGGCGGCGAGAAGGTGGTGGCAGGCAACATCATCATCCGCCAGTGCGGCACCAAGTGTCACCCGGGCCGCAACGTCGGCATGGGCACGGATTTCACGCTCTACTCGCTGATCGACGGCGTGGTGCAGTTCGAGCACCACAGCAAGACGCGTTATCGCGTCAGCGTGTATCCCGACACGGCCCAGGCCAGCGCGGCCACATCCGCCGCCTGACCGGACCACCGCACTCTGCAGCGCCCCCGAAACCGGGGGCGCTTTTTTTTGGGTAGCATTCGTCCGCCCGCAACTTCCGTTGGCCATAAGCGTACGGTAGGCCATCCCCGGGTGAGGAGGCCTCACGTGCCAATCTGGAAATCGCTGAAGGACGAATTCGGAAAGGCGGGTCGCGCCGCCGGCAGCGCGCTGGACGAAGGCAAGCTCCGACTCACGCTCATGCGTGCCCGTCAGGTCGCGGATCGGTCGGCCCAGCAGTTGGGCTACGCGGTGTATCGGGCCAAGGCCAGGGGAGCGGAACTGGCGGTGGAGGAGTACGACCGCCACGCCACGGCCCTGGGCGCCGCGGAGGCCGAGGTCGCTCGGCTGGAATCGCTGTTGAAAGAGGCTGCCGCCGGCCGGCGCAAGCCCGCCGAGGGCGAGACCGCCGGGTCCTCCGAAGGCGAGACCGGCAAGCCCGCCGGAGGCAATACCGTCTAACCCGCCGGGCTCGCGGGGAAGACGCGTACGTCGTCCCCGCAGAGCCCGTCCACCCCGAGCGCCGCCAGACGACGGGCCATGGCGGCGTCGTTCACCGTCCACACAATGAGCCGCCGCCCCGCGGCGTGCACGCCTTGCACCAGTGCGGCGTCCACCAGGCTCCAGTGCGCCCAGATGTCGCGGACGGGGAGGGCCGCCGCGGCGCCAGCCGGGTCGCGGGTGCCGCGGTCCAGCAGGGCGCCATACGCGAGCTCGGGATGGAGCGCCCGCAGTGCGAGCACCGTGGCGTGGTCGAACGCGTGGAAGGCGTAGCGATGCCCGTGGGCAGCCGCCACCGCGACACTCGGCTCGCCGGTCCCCTCGCCCTTGAGTTCCACGTACACCGTGCCGCGTTCCCCCACCGTGCGGAAGGCCTCTTCCAACGTGGGAATCCGGCCCCCGCGGGGGAGCGGACATTCCCGCAGCTCGGCCAGTGAGAGTTCACGAATGGCGCGGCGGTGGCCGTCGGCGGTGAGGACATCGGCGTCATGATGGACGACGACCAGCCCGTCGCGCGAGAGGTGCACGTCCAGTTCCACCGCGTCGGCCCCCCGTTCGATGGCCCGGGCAAAGCCCGGGGCCGAATTTTCGTCAAACTCGCGCGGGGCTCCGCGATGGCCAATGCGTTCGGGGACACCGGGCACGGGCTGGGGATGTGATATCGGCATGCCGGTGTATATTGGCCAGCCCGCCGTTCGGCAAGCGCTTAACGCCCGGGCCATACGGCCGTCTGACAGGGTGGAGATCATGACCGACGCCAATTCGAGCGGCGATGAACGGGGGGACCAGGAGCTCATCGACGCCTGGCGAGGGGGCGACCAGCGGGCGGCCAGCGTGCTCGTCACGCGGCATGCGCCGGCCGTGGCGCGCTTCGTGGCCAGTCGCGGCGAACGGCAGGACGTGGATGAGGTGGTCCAGGACACCTTCGTGCGGGCGTTCGGGGCGGTGGGGGCCTTCCGGGGGGACAGTTCACTCAGGACGTGGCTCTTTGCCATCGCCAGACGGCTGATGCTGGACCGGCGACGCGCGGAGAAGCGGCAGCGCCTTCAGGTGGAGATCGCGGAGGATGATGCGGCGACGGAATACGATGCACTGGACGGGGTGGTGGCCGACGAGACCCAGGCGCGCCTGCGCGGCGCGCTGGATGGATTGTCTCCCAGGCAACGGGAGGTCTTCACATTGCGCGTGAACGACGGTCTGACATACAAGGAGATTGCCGACCTGGTCGGCACGACAGAGGGCGCGGCGCGGGTGCACTACCACAACGCCGTGCATTGCCTCAAGGAGTTGCTCGATGACTGAGTGCCAGAACGCTGAAGTGCGCGACCTGCTGCCCGACCTGCTGCACGGCCGGCTCGATCCGTCGGAACGCCGGCAGGTGGAGGCGCACCTGCGCGGGTGCGCGGAGTGTCGGCACGAGCTGGAGCTGTTGCGGCGCGTGCACGACCTGTCTCGGACGCCGGCGGTGGATGTTGCCGCAATCGTGCAGGCGCTCCCGGCGCCGAGGCGGCGCGCGAATTTCTCGTGGCACATCTCGCCGGCCTGGCGCGCGGCGGCGGCAGTGGTGTTCCTGGCGGTGGGTGGCTCGGCGGTGCTGCACTACCGCGACCGGCCGGCACGGGTGAATTCGGCGCCGGCAGTCCTCGGGACCTCAGGCGATTCGACAGCCGACGTGGAATTGGCGGTGGGCTACGACTACACGGACCTGAGCGACGCGCAGTTGCAGGCGCTGCTCAATGACATCCAGCAGATGGATGCCGTGCCGCTGGCCGAACCCGACATGACTCATCCGATGGTGGTCCTCGACAACGGAGGCATGTGATGCGATTCGGCTACGCAGCGGTTGCGGCCACGGCGCTCGCGTTCGCGTTGCCCTCGGCGGCCCAGGGGCAGCGAGGTACCGGGCGGCGGCAGTCCACCCAGGCGGGCCGCGCTGGAGCGCTGGGTGCCCAGCGGGCAGGACAGGGCGGGCGGGCGATGGACCGGGAGGAGATGCGCCAGCGCATTACCCGCGCGTACACGCACGCGGTGCGTACGCGGGTGGGGCTGTCTGACGACCAGATGCACAAGCTGGCGCCCATCAACCGCAAGTTCGTACAGCAGCGGATGAAGCTGGCCGAGGACGAGCGCGGCGTGCGGCTGCAGCTCCGGGACGCGCTGGCCAGCCCGTCACCGGATCCGAAGGCCGTGGCCGGTTATTCGGCGCAGCTTCAGGATATCGCGCATCAGCGGCTGGCACTGACGGACGCCGAGGAGAAGGAGCTGGCGGGGATCATGACGCCCGTGCAGCTGGCCAGGTTCCGGGCGCTGCAGGAGCGCGTGCAGCGACAGTTGGAAGCGATGCGCGAGCGCGAAGGTGGAGGCGGTGCGCTGCCGCTGACCGTTGACGATTCGTCCGGGGGCGGGGGGACGCGGCTGCCGTAGCGCGTGGCGGACGGCGGCCGACGGGGAGGCGAGGCCGGGCGCGGGATGGCTGGCGTGGCGTTGAGGCAGTGCCCGCAGGCGGCTAAGTTCCGGCACCACGCCCGGGTGGCGGAATCGGTAGACGCAGGGGACTCAAAATCCCCCACCGGCAACGGCGTGCGGGTTCGAGTCCCGCCCCGGGCATCTGGGTCTCATCTTACGAACGGGCACCGGCCGTTCCCCAGGGAAGCCCACGCGCGCTGGTCCTGTTCCCCACCAACGGAGCTCCGTGGCCAGACGAGACGCAGCCACCACACTCAAGCGCTGGATGGTTTTCGTCATCGTCATCGTGATGATGATCGATGGCGTCGTGGTGGTGACCGAAGGGCAATGGCTCAGTGCCGTCCTCATCCTGGCCATCGCGTTGCTGATCCTCTTCGTGACGGTGTTCAGCGACCGGCTGGCGGTGCAGTTGCCGGTGGAATTTGAGCTCCTGGCGCTGGCGTTCGTGTTCGCGGCGCTGTTCCTGGGCGAGGTCCGGAGCTACTACGACCGGATCTGGTGGTGGGACATCGCGCTGCATGCCACATCCGGGTTGTTGATGGGCATTCTCGGCTTCCTCCTGGTCTATGTGCTCAATGCCAGCGAGAAGATCGCCGTTTCGATGACGCCCCGGTTTGTCGCGTTCTTCGCGTTCGTGTTCGCCGTCGCGGTCGGGTCGTTATGGGAGATCTTTGAATTCGGCATGGACTCCATCTTCCACACCCGCATGCAAAAGCCCATGCTGGGCGACATGTCCGGCCTGACGGATACCATGTGGGACATGATCGTGAACGCCATCGGGGCGGCATTCATCAGCGCCCTGGGGTGGTGGCACATGAAGCGGGAGCGACGCTCGTTCATTGATGACTGGATCCAGAAATTCATCCGCCGGAATCCGCACTGGTTCAATTCGTGAAAGCGCGGCCCAGCCTATCGAGTAGATTGCGTCACCAGCCAAGGAGCCAGGAGATGAGCACACACGGATCGACCGCCCCTGTTGGAGCGGAACCGCATACGGTAATCGTCAGCGGGGCCGGTACCGGCTTTCGCCAGGAGATCGTGGTGGGCCCGCACCGGCTCGTGGGGGACGAGCCCGTGGCCGTCGGCGGGACGGACGAGGGGCCGACGCCCTACGACCTGATCCTCGCGGCGCTTGGATCGTGCACGTCCATGACGATCTCGATGTACGCCCGGCGCAAGCAGTGGCCGGTGGAATCCGTGACCGTGACGCTCCGCCACTCGCGGATCCACGCCGCCGATTGTGAGACGTGCGAAACGAAGGCCGGGCGCCTGGACCGCATCGACGCCACGATCGAACTGGTGGGACCCCTGGACGAAGCGCAGCGCGCGAAGCTCCTGGAGATCGCGCACAAGTGCCCGGTGCACCGCACGCTCACATCCGAGACGGAGATCCGCGCGGTCCTGGCGTGACGGCTAGGCGCCGGCCTGCAGGTGCGCCTCCAGGAACCAGAGCGCCTTGTCCAGCCCTCGCGAGACTTCCGTGAACAGGTCCGCGGTGCCGGCGTCTCCCTGGTTCTCCGCAAGGTCGATGGCCTGTCGCATGTTGGTGGCCAGCGCGGCGTAGCGGTCGGCCAGTTCCACGACGGTCGGCAGGCTGTCGGTCACGGCGAGGTCGCACTCGGGCAGTCGAGAGTTTGCCCCGGCCATCCGGGCGGTGCCGAGGGCCAGGCCCCCGAGTGCCGTCGCCCGTTCGGCAATCATGTCGGCGTGATCCATCAATTCCGCGGCCAGCTTGTCGAACAATTCGTGGAGTGCAATGAACTGTGCGCCCTTGACGTTCCAGTGCGCCTGCTTGGTCTGGCTGGACAGGTCCAGGACATCCGCAAGCTGCTGGTTGAGGAGCGTGATGGTCTGCGTACGCGTAGTCGAGGGGAGGTCAATTCGTGTGGGGAAGGCCGTCTTCGCTTTCTTCGTGTTCGCCATGTGAATCTCCGTCGCGAGGGAGCAGGGAGCCGCCGGGCACACGTCGCCTGTAGTCGTAGTATGCATCAAGCCCATGGTCGGCGCTATCCATCGATGGTGGTAGAATAGCGGAGCGATTGCGCGGCGCCCGCGCAGATGATATGGTTCGGTCAACGCACGCAAGGGAGACCATGAGCAAGCGAGCACCCTTCGCACGGCGCCTGCCCAGAACCGCGAAGCGCGCCGCAGGGCGCACCCACGCACCGCAGGTTCCCGCGAATATCCGCGTATTCGGCGTCGAACTGACCCAGGACGAGCGCGCCAGTATCCGGCACGGCCTTGGCCTGAAACTTGGCAAGTATGACACTTCCATCGAGCGCGTCACCGTCCGGGTGGCGGATGTGAACGGGCCACGCGGTGGAGTCGATAAGTCATGCCGCATCAAGGTGGTGTTGAGCGGCCTGCCGAGCGTGGTCTTCGAGAGCCAGGCACTGACGCTGAAGGCGGCAATCAATGGCGCGCTCTCCGGCACGGAGCGGGCCGTCCGCCGCAGCATCGGGCGTCGACGCACCGGAGCGGCTTAGGGCGCCAACCAGGGACGCGTCTCGCTCAGGCAGTTCGCGCAGTTCACGCAGTCAACGCTCGAGAAGGAGTTCGCAATGTCCCTCAAATGGTACGTACGGCCACGCATCGTAACACTGAAGTCCAAAGACGCCGTCCTTGATGCCGCACGTGCGATCGAGCACAACAACATCGGTGCGGTCGTTGTTCAGGATAGGGGGAAGGTAGTGGGCATCGTCACCGATCGGGATCTCACGATCCGCGCGCTCGGCCGCGGGCTTGACCCCCACAAGACCACCATCGGTGAGGTGATGACCTCCGGTGTCGTATCCCTCGCGCCATCGGATACCCAGGTGGACGCGATTCGTCTCATGCAGAAGCGCAACATCCGGCGTATTCCGCTCGTGGAAGACGGGCGCTTCGTTGGCATGGTGACGCTCGATGACCTGCTCCTCGGCGACGCAGCGCCGCCCGCGCTGAGGCGACCTACCGGCGGCTCGTCAATCAATTGCGCTCGGACGCCGGCCTCAAGAATGATGGACAGGCAGAGACCGCGCTCGGCATCGTCCTCGACTCCCTGGTGCGACGTCTGACCCCTCGGGAAGCCGAAGACCTGATTGCGCAGCTTCCGTCGCTGTTGCAGCCCGCGCTGTATGCGCTTCCGCTCGGCCCGGACAAGCAGATTACTCGCGAGACGATCGAGCATGAACTCGCGCAGCAACTTGGCATGGAGCCGTCGCGAGCCGCGGGACTACTCACCGCCACCGGCGCGGTGATCGCGCAATCCGTCAGTGCCGGCCAGATGGCGGATGTGCGTGCCCAGCTCCCTGAGTCGTGGCGTGGGGTTTTCGCGGAAGCGCCCGCGATGGCTCCGGCTTCAGCGTCAGCATCCGCGCGTTGATCGCCACGATCACCGTGCTGACGGCCATCAGCCCCGCGCCGACGGCGGGGCTGAGCAGGACGCCCCAGGCGTAGAGCACGCCGGCGGCGAGCGGCAGGGCAACGACGTTGTAGCCCGTTGCCCAGATGAGATTCTGGATCATCTTGCGATACGTCGCGCGCGAGAGCTGTATGATCGCGACGACGTCCAGCGGATTACTGCGAACGAGAATCACGTCGGCGGTTTCGACGGCCACGTCGGAACCGGCGCCAATGGCAATCCCCACATCCGCCTGGGCCAGCGCCGGCGCGTCGTTCACGCCGTCGCCCGTCATGGCCACGCGTTCGCCACGCGCCTGGATTTCCTTGACCCTGGCGGCCTTGTCCTGCGGCAGCACCTCGGCAAAATATTCGTCCAGGCCGATCTGGTCGGACACCCACTTGGCCGTCGCCTGGTTGTCGCCGGTGAGCATGAGGCTGTGGACGTTCATGGCCCTGAGCGTGGCAATGGCCTGCTTCGCCTCGGGGCGGATGATGTCGGCGAGGGCGATTGCTCCCTTCAACTGGCCGTCCACGAGCACGAACACGACCGTCTTGCCCTGCGCCTGCAGCGGTTCGACGCGCTCATCCCCATGCTCAATGGCCTCGTCGCGCAGATACCCCGGACTCACCACCTTGACGTCCTTGCCCTCGACGCGGCCCTCAGCGCCCTTGCCGGTGATGCTGTTGAAGCCCTCGACCGGGAGGATGGCATCCGAAGCGGCGGCGATGGCCCTGGCGATGGGGTGTGCGGAGTGCGCATCCACCGAGGCCGCGTAGCTGCGCAACTTTTCCTCGTCGAAATCCTGGCTGAGCACCAGCGTTTCGGTGACGCCAAACCGGCCTTCGGTGAGCGTCCCGGTCTTGTCAAAGATCACGGCATCCAGATTCCGCGCGCCTTCGAAGGCCACCCGATTGCGGATGAGCAGGCCGTTCCTGGCGGCCAGCGCGGTGGAAACTGCCACCACCAGGGGCACGGCGAGACCGAGCGCGTGGGGACAGGCGATGACCATCACCGTCACCGTGCGTTCGATGGCGAACGCGAACTCCCGGCTCAGGAATACCTGCCAGATGAAGAAGGTGAGTACGCCGCCGCCCAGCGCGATGATCGTCAGCCAGAGGGCGGCCGTGTTGGCCAGGTCCTGGGTCTTCGACTTGCTGTCCTGGGCCTGCCGGACGAGGTCAATGACCTGCGAGAGGAACGAATCCTTGCCGGTGCTCTTGACCTCGATGGTCAGGGAGCCATCGCCATTGATCGCACCGCCGATCACCTGGCCGCCGGTGGCCTTGGCCACGGGGGTGGATTCGCCGGTGAGCATCGCCTCGTCAACGAAACTCTGGCCAGCGACGATGACTCCGTCGGCGGGCACCTTCTCGCCGGGCCTGATCAGGACGCGATCGCCCACGGCGAGTTCGCCGAGTGGGATGTCCACCACGGAGCCGTCGGGCATGAGTTTATGCGCATCGGCCGGCATGAGCGCGGCCAGGGCCTCCAATGCCTTGGAGGCGCCCATCACCGACCGCATCTCGATCCAGTGCCCCAGCAGCATGATGTCAACGAGCGTGGCCAGCTCCCAGAAGAACATCTTGCCGGTCAGGCCGAAGACCACGGCGCCGCTGTACAGGTAGGACGTCGCGATGGCCACGGCGATGAGCGTCATCATCCCCGGCCGTCGGACCTTGATCTCCGCGACGAGCCCCGCGAGGAAGGGCCATCCGCCATACCAGAAGACCGCCGACGAGAAGCCGAACAGGACGTAGATGTCGCCGGGAAAACCAACGGCCCCACCCAATCCCACGAGCTTCTGGAGCATCGGGGAGAGGACGAGGATCGGCAGCGTCAGGATCAGCGAGATCCAGAAGCGATTGCGAAAGTCCGTCGCCATGTGCGCATGATGGTCGTGATGCGATGGCTCGTTCATTGCGCGGCCTCAGTAACGGTAGATGGTGGCTATGCCGGTCTTGGTGGGCATCTGCGCCTCACGCGTGACCACGACCTGACCGCCATTCTTCAGCACCAGTTCCGCGATGTCGTCCAGCACATCGTCCACGCCACCTTCGCCCAGCACGACTTCACCGGTTTCCGGATCGACCCGGCCGGGAATGTGGCGATCGGCCTCCGCCAGCAGCGTTCCCACGCGCGCGCCGAGCGCGCCAAACATCGCCGCGGCCGGCCGGCCCGCGGCGAGGCCGCCAAAGAGGGGAATGGCGATGCCGATCGTGCACCGCACTCCCACCATGATCTCGAACCGCGCCCATTCGACGTGCAGCATGGACGCGATCAGCGATCGCAGGGCGTTGCGTCGAACCGGCGGATCTGGCATGGTGCTATTCATACGCGTGGATTCACCCGCAGCTGGATGCGGTGGACAAATGTACGACCTTCGTGAGGTCCGGGGGAAACGCATGAGCAACTGAAGCACACGTCGTCGTCATGCAGTCCCCTCGCGGTCTTCACATCAGGGCCTCGTTCATAACTGGCGGAGGGGGCTTCAGGAACTAGATTGGCCTTGGCTTGGGCCTATGAGCGGCGTGGCGGGTGCGCCCGGTGCCGCGCCGCGACAACGCGGAGCGTGACCATGACGGCAGATCAGGAACGCAACACCCACGGATTCAAGGGCGAACGGCTGCTCATGCGCATCCACCTGGGCGAGGCGGACAAGTACGAAGGAAAGCCGCTGTACGCCCAGATTGTCGAGATGCTCCGCAAGCGGCAGTACGCCGGTTGCACCGTGACGCGTGGCATCATGGGCTTCGGCGCGCATTCCAAGCTCCACACCGATCGCTTCCTGGAACTGTCCAGCGACCTGCCCATCGTCGTCGAATGCATCGATACCGCGGAGCGCATCCAGGAAATCCTGCCTGTCCTGGACGAGATGCTTGGCGGCGGCCTGATCACGCTGGAACGCGTGAAGGTGATCATGTACCGGGCTCACCTGCCGCCGGAACAGCGGACGGGGAGCTGGTCCATTGACCGGTTGTCCAGCTGGGGCACGGGGGAGTCGCCGGATCAGGGCTAGGTGTTCGTCGCGCATGGCCTGGTACCTGGCAGCATATTTCCAGCGCCACACCGAACACAACCTCACGGACCTGCCTTCATTAGATGCGATGCCGAAGCCCATTCAGTTGACCAACTACATCGCCGGCACCTGGCGCCCCAGCGCCGGTGACGCGTGGATAGACGACCTCAACCCGTCCGATGCCCGCGACGTCGTGGCCCGCGTTCCCCGCGGCACCGTGGACGACGCGCACGCGGCCGTGCACGCGGCCGCCGCGGCGCAGGAGGCATGGGCGGCGCTGCCGGGGCCGACGCGCGCGCGTCACCTCCAGCGCTGGAGCGAGGTGGTCGCCTCGCGTGCGGAGGAGCTGGCGCAGGCCATGGCCCGCGAAGTGGGAAAGCCCATCGGCGAGGCGCGCGGCGAGGCGGCGCGATGCGTGGTCATCCTGCAGTACTACGCCGGCGAGGCGGTGCGCAGCATGGGAGACGTGATCCCGGCACAGGTGCCGGGCGCCCTGCAATTTTCGTTGCGTGAACCCCTGGGCGTTGTGGCGCTCATCACGCCGTGGAACTTCCCGGCCGCCATTCCGCTCTGGAAGGCGGCGCCGGCCCTGGCGTTCGGGAATACCGTAGTGCTCAAGCCGGCGGAGGCCTCTTCGTATGTGGCCACGCTCCTCGCGAAGAGCGCCGAGGACGCCGAGTTGCCGTCGGGGGTGTTCAATGTGGTGCTGGGCACCGGCGCGGAGCTGGGGCCAGCGCTCATCGAGGCGGAGCAGGTGCGGGGCGTCAGCTTTACCGGCTCGGCGGCGGTGGGAGCCGGCGTCGCACGGTCGGCGACGGCGCGCAACATCCGCTACCAGACAGAAATGGGAGGCAAGAACGTCGGCATCGTGCTGGCCGACGCGGACATCGCGCGTGCGGCGGCCCTCACGGCCGCGGGTGCCATGCGCTACGCGGGGCAGAAGTGCACCGCCACCAGCCGAGTGATTGTCGCGCGCGAGGTGGAGGCGCCGTTCATGGAAGCCATCCGCAAGCAAGTGGAAGGGTTTCGCATCGGGCCGGTCACTGATCCCGCGTCCGCGGTGGGTCCGGTCATCTCGGAACGCTCGCGCGACAACATCCGTCGAGTGCTCCAGGCCGCGGGGGGTGAACAGATCACGCCCGTGCCGCTCCCGGCCGGCGACGACTTTGCGCATGGCTTCTTTGCGGCGCCCACGATCATTCGCGGCATTGCGCCGGACTCGCCGGCGGCGCAGGAAGAGATCTTCGGACCGGTGCTCGCGTGGCTGGCCGCCAACGACCTGGAGCACGCGTTGACCATGGCCAACCAGACGAAGTACGGCCTCAGCGCCTCGCTCTTCACGCGGGACGTGGCGAGTGCGCTGACGTACATGCGCCGCATCGATGTGGGCCTGGTGCGCGTGAACGGCGACACGACCGGCGTGGATCCGCACGCGCCATTCGGCGGCATGCGGGGGTCCAGCTCCGGCAGCCGGGAGCAGGGGCCGGCAGCGCGGGACTTCTATACGGAAATCAAGACGGTGCAGATCAATCCATGAACTCCTCGTCCCTGCCGTCGTCGTCCGCAGGTCGCTCCACGGGATTGGCCCGCGGGAGCGCGGAACCCATTCAGCTCCAATCGTGAGGGTGCAGCATGCAGCAGGATGACTGGCGCGGGGTCTTTGCAGCGATCACCACGCCGTTTCGCGAGGACCTGGCGGTGGACCACGCCTTCCTGGCCCGACACGTGGCGTGGCTGCTGGACCACGGGGTGAAGGGCATCGTGCCGCTGGGCTCCCTGGGTGAGAACCCGACCCTGAGCTCAGCCGAGCGCGTGGAGGTGCTGTCCACCTGTCGCAAGGCCATTGGCAACCGCGCGCCACTGGTGGCGGGCGTCGGCACGCTGGCCACGAGCGACGCGGTGGCGCTCGCCCGCGAGGCGCAGCGCGTCGGCTGCGATGGGCTCATGGTGCTGCCGCCATACGTGTATCACGGCGATGCGCGTGAGACGCTGGCACACCTGAGCGCCGTGATCACCGCCACGCCGCTCTCCTGCATGCTCTACAACAACCCCATCGCCTATGGCACGGATGTGACGCCCGCGCAGATGGGAGCGCTGGCGTCATACGACAACTTGCACGCGGTCAAGGAATCCAGCGGGGACATCCGCCGCGTGACCGAGATCGTCGAACGCCATGGCGACCGCTTCCGCGTCTTCGTCGGCATGGATGACGTGATCGTAGAGGGCATGGCGGCGGGGGCCGTGGGCTGGATTGCCGGCCTGGTGAACGCGCTGCCGGTGGAGTCGGTCCGGCTCTTTGAACTCGCCGCCGCGGGCCGGACACGCGAGGTGCGCGCGCTCTACCAGTGGTTCCTGCCGCTGCTGCGCTTGGATACGGTGCCCAAGTTCGTGCAGCTCATCAAGCTGGTGCAGCAGGAAGTGAAGATGGGCAGCGCGCGTGTCCGCGCCCCGCGCCTTTCGCTGGAGGGCGACGAGCTGGCGCAGGCGCTGGAGCTCATTCGCGAGCGGCTGGCCGCCGGCGCGCCCGCAGCCGCATGACCGACCCGCTCGCCACGGGACCGCAGGCGGTCCAGGTGGTGGATTCGCACACCGAGGGTGAACCCACCCGGGTGGTGGTGGCCGGCTGGCCGCTGCCGGAGGGCGCCACCATGGTCGAGCGTCGGGACTACATGCAGCACCGGCAGGACCACCTGCGCCGGGGTGTGGTGCTGGAACCCCGGGGCCACGACGCGATCGTCGGCGCGCTGCTGACGCCTCCGGTGAACGCGGGTTCCGCGGCGGGGGTCGTGTTCTTTAATGATGTGGGATACCTGGGCATGTGCGGGCACGGGACGATTGGCGTGGTGCGGACGCTGGCGCACCTGAAACGGCTGGCGCCCGGCGAGGTGCGGCTCGATACGCCCGTGGGGACGGTGAGCGCCCAACTGGAGGCCGACGATGCGGTCACCATCACCAACGTGCCGGCATACGTCCACCTGGCCAGCGTGGAGGTCCAGGTGCCGGAGCTCGGCCGCGTGCAGGGAGCCGTGGCGTGGGGTGGCAACTGGTTCTTCCTGGTGGACTGGGACGGCCTGCCGCTCCGGGCCGCTAATGCGCGGGAACTCACGCGCCTGACCACCCTCATACGCGACTCCTTATCGGCGCAGGGAATCACGGGCTCGGACGGCGCGCCCGTGGACCACATCGAACTTTCGGGCGCGGCCACGGTCCCGGGCGCCGACAGCCGCAACTTTGTGCTCTGTCCCGGCTCCGCGTACGATCGGTCGCCCTGCGGCACGGGCACGTCCGCCAAGCTGGCGGTGCTGCACGCGCGCGGAGAGCTTGCCGAGGGCGAGCGCTGGGTACAGGAGAGCATTACCGGCAGCACGTTCAACTCGTGGCTGGAGCAGCGCGACGGCGGGCTGGTGCCGCGCATTCGCGGCCGGGCCTTCATTACCGCCGAGTCCACCCTGCAATTCGACGCGCGCGATCCGTTCCGGTTCGGCTGGACGGACGCATGACCGGCGCCGGGCGTCCCGACGTGGTGGTGGTTGGGGCGGGCATAGTCGGCGCGGCGTGCGCCCGCGAGCTGGCGCTGGCCGGTTTGCGCGTCCTGATATGTGAGTCGGCCTTCCCGGGGGCGGGCACGACATCGGCCGGCATGGGGCATATCGTGGTCATGGACGATTCGCCGGCGCAACTGGCGCTCACCGCCCTCTCTCGGCGACTGTGGCAGGAGCTGGAGCCCGAACTGCCGCCCTCGTGCGAGGACTCGCGACCCGGCACGCTCTGGATTGCCGGTGGCCCGGACGAAATGCACATGGTGCGTGAGAAGGCGGTGGCGTACGCCGAGGCTGGCGTGCGCACGGAGGTGCTGGACGCGACGGCTTTGGCGGCTGCCGAGCCGAACCTGCGGCCGGGACTGTCCGGTGCGCTGCTGGTGCCGGATGATCGCGTGCTGTACCCGCCGGGCGCGGCGCGCTGGCTGCTTGAGGACGCGTGCGCGCGCGGGGCGGACCTCAGGGTTGGCGTGCGCGTGACCGCCATCGAGGGCGGCCGCGTGAGCGTCGAAGCCGGCAGCGGCGCGGAAGTGCTGACGTGCGGCGCCGTGGTGCTTGCCACGGGAGTGGACGCCGCGCAACTCGTGCCAGGGCTGCCGGTGGTGCCGCGAAAGGGGCACCTCGTCATCACGGAACGCTACCCGGGGCTCATCCGCCACCAGTTGGTGGAACTTGGATACCTGCACAGCGCGCATGCCATGTCCGGCGCCTCTACGGCGTTCAACCTTCAGCCGCGACCCACGGGGCAGGTGCTCATCGGCTCCTCGCGCGAACTCGTGGGGCGCGATGGTTCAGTCAATCGGCGCATTGCGGCTGACATGGTCCGACGGGCGGTGGAGTTCGTGCCGGCGCTGGCGCGCTGCGTTACCACCCGCACGTGGACCGGCTTCCGGCCCGCCACGCCGGACTCGCTGCCGCTCATCGGCGCGTGGCGCAATTTCCCGGGGCTTTACGTCGCGGCCGGCCACGAGGGGCTCGGCATCACCACGGCCACCGGGACGGCCGCGCTGATTCGCGCGATGCTCGCCGGTGGCAATCCGCCGGTTGACCCGGCGCCGTTTGACCCGATGCGGGCCATGCCCGCGCTGGAGGCGGCGTGAGTCGCCCGCTGATCATGGTCAGGTTGAATGGCGCCGACTTGCGGGTAGAGGAGGGGACCTCGGTGGCTGCGGCGTTGCTGAACGCGGGCGTCGCGCACTTCCGCTCCTCTCCCGATGGGACGCCTCGCGGTCCGGTGTGCGGCATGGGCACGTGCCAGGAATGTCGAGTGACTATTGACGGCGTGCCGCACCAGCGAAGTTGTATGATCGAGTGCGCCGCCGGCATGCGCGTCGAGACGGGCGGCTTGGATGGCTGAGACGCTCAGCGCCGATGTGGCCGTGGTTGGCGGTGGACCGGCGGGGCTGGCCGCGGCCATTGCCGCGTCGGCGGCCGGCGCCAGCACCGTGCTGGTGGACGAGGGTTCGCGAATCGGGGGGCAGGTGTGGCGCCATC
This sequence comes from Gemmatimonadaceae bacterium, assembly GCA_035700805.1. Taxonomy (GTDB): domain Bacteria; phylum Gemmatimonadota; class Gemmatimonadetes; order Gemmatimonadales; family Gemmatimonadaceae; genus JAGWRI01. Next base: position 108,734 of record DASSOG010000009.1, read on the forward strand.
GCGACCGCGCCTCGCTGCCGCGTACCGCGCGCGAGCTGCTGGAACGGTTCGACGCGTCGGCGGCGCGCCACCTGTCGGGGGCGTCGGTGGTGGATGCCCGCCCAGGAGAGCTGGTCCTGGTGCAAGGTGGAGACGTCATCCGGCTCTCGGCTCGGCGTATCGTCATTGCCACCGGCGCCCGGGAACTCCTGCTTCCATTTCCGGGGTGGACGCTGCCGAACGTGTTCGGGGTGGGCGGGTTGCAGGCGCTGATCAAGGCCGGCCTGGACGTGCGCGGGCGCCGGATCGTGATTGCGGGGACGGGACCGCTGCTGCTGCCGGTGGCGGCGACGGCGGTGCGACACGGCGCGCACGTGGTGCTGGTGGCGGAGCAGGCATCGCGTGGGGCGCTGGCGCGGTTTGGCCTGGCGCTGCTGGCCTCGCCGTCCGGCGGCAAGCTGGTGGATGCAGTCCGCTACCGGCTCGCGTTCCGGCAGGCGGCGTTCCATACCGGAACATGGATTGCGCGCGCCGAGGGAACGGATCGGGTGAGGCAGGTGACCCTGGCCAGCGGGCGCCGTACCTGGCACGAGCCGTGCGACCTGGTGGCCACCGCCTGCGGGCTGATTCCCAATGGCGAATTGGGCGCGTTGCTGGGCTGCGCGCGCGCAGGCGCGGCGATCGTGGTGAACGAGCGCCAGGAGACGTCGGTGCCGGGCGTCTTCGCGGCCGGGGAGTGCACGGGGGTGGGTGGCGAGGACCTGGCGCTGGTGGAGGGCGCGGTGGCCGGGCTGGTGGCGGGCGGACGAAAGCCGGGGCGCGCCCTGATGGCGGGGCGGCGGCAGTTGCGCCGGCTCGCGGCGGCCATGACGCGCGCCTTCGCGCCGCGCCGTGAGCTGCTGGCCCGATGCGAACCGGGCACCATCATCTGCCGGTGCGAGGATGTGCGCTGCGACGCCCTGCGTGGAGAATGGGGAAGCCGGCAGGCTCGCCTGGTGACGCGGGCGGGCATGGGAGCATGTCAGGGCCGCGTGTGTGGCGCGGCGCTCCACGCCCTCCTCGGCTGGGATCTGCCGGTGGTGCGTCCGCCCGTGTCGCCCATGTCCGCGGCGGCATACGCCGAGCTGAACGCCGAGTCGTAGCTCGCGGACGGTTGCCCGCGCTCCCGCCCGCCCGGTAGCTTTCGCGTCACTCAGTGGTTCCTCCAACCTCATTGCAATCCACAGGCGACGCATGGCGACGTACAAGCACGTGAAAGTTCCCACCGGCGGCGAGAAGATCGGATACGAGCAGGGCGTGCTCAAGGTGCCCGATCATCCGATCATCCCGTTCATAGAAGGCGACGGTACGGGCCCGGACATCTGGCGCGCCTCCGTGCGCGTGTTCGACGCTGCGGTAAAGAAGTGCTATGGCGGCAAGCGCCAGGTCGCGTGGATGGAGGTTTTTGCCGGGGGCAAGGCGTTTGAGCGGTTCAAGGACTGGTTGCCGCAGGAGACCGTGGACGCCCTGCAGGAGTTCCGTGTCTCCATCAAGGGGCCGCTCACCACGCCGGTGGGTGGTGGCATCCGCTCACTGAACGTGACGCTCCGCCAGGTGCTGGACCTGTATTCCTGCATCCGGCCGGTGCGCTACTTCGAGGGCGTCGGCAGCCCGATGAAGGATCCGGGCCTGCTGGATATCGTCGTCTTTCGCGAGAACACCGAGGACGTGTACGCGGGCATCGAGTGGAAGGCAGGTTCTCCCGAGGCCGACAAGCTGCGCGCGTTCATCAAGACGGAGCTGGGCAAGGATATTCGCGAACACTCGGCCATCGGCATCAAGCCCATGTCCGAATTCGGGTCCAAGCGCCTCGTGCGCATGGCCATCCGGTACGCGCTCAAGCACAACCTGCCGTCGGTGACGCTGGTGCACAAAGGCAATATCATGAAGTTCACCGAGGGCGCCTTCCGCGACTGGGGCTATGAAGTGGCGCGCCAGGAGTTCGGGGAACACGTGGTGGCCGAGGCGGACCTGGGCAAGGCCGGCGCTTCGGCTCGCGCCGATGCCGTGGTGATCAAGGATCGCATTGCCGACTCCATGTTCCAGCAGATGCTGTTGCGTCCCAACGAGTACTCCGTGCTGGCCACGCCGAACCTGAACGGCGACTACCTGTCCGACGCCGCGGCGGCCCAGGTGGGTGGGCTGGGCATTGCGCCGGGCGGGAACGTTGGCGACGGTGTGGCGGTATTCGAGGCCACGCATGGCACCGCTCCCAAGTACGCCAACCTCGACAAGATCAACCCCGGCAGCGTCATCCTCTCGGGCGTCATGATGTTCGAATACCTGGGCTGGGATGAAGTGTCGGCCATGATCGTCCGCGGCCTGGAGCATGCCATTGCCGCCAAGCACGTCACGTACGACCTGGCCCGGCAGATGCCCGGCGCCACCGAGGTGGCGACGTCGGCATTCGGTGACCAGATCATCAAGGGCATGGACGGCTGACCTGGCCGCGACGCAATTCCCTCACTCTTTCACTCATGTCCATCAAGATCTCCGCGCAAAATCCTGATTTCGCGGCGCTGAACACGCCGCTGCTTGTACTGGCCATGGGGACCAAGCCCCAACTGACGCGGGAGCTCAGCACGGTGGACAAGGCCACGGGCGGCGCACTCGGGCGCGCGCTCAAGGCCCGCGATTTTCGGGGCGCGCGCGACGAGGTGCTGTTCCTCGGTGGCGCGGCCAGCGGAATTCGTCGCGTGCTGCTGGTGGGCACGGGAAAGGGCGAGCCGCGGACGGACGCGGTGCGGCGCGCCGCCACGTTGGCCGCGCGTCGAGCCGGCCAACTGGGCACTGGCGCATTGGCCTTCTATGCCGGGGCGCTCGATGGCCGCTCCGCGGAGGCGGCCGTGGTCGGCCTGATGGCCGGCGCATGGCATTACGACGAGGTGCGCACGCCGCTTCCTAAGGAAGAGCAGCGCGCGCCGGTGACATCCGGTGTGGTACTGGCGCCGCGTGCCGCCTCGCTGGCGCGCGGCATCGAGGCCGGCGTCGCCATAGGGGAGGGGCAGGCGCTGGCGCGCACGCTGGGCATGATGCCCGGCAACCTCTGCACGCCGGAGGTCCTCGCGCGCACGGCGCGGGAGATCGCGCGCCGCCATGGCATGAAAGTCACCGTGCTCGGCCGCGCCGAGATGGAGAAGCTGGGCATGGGCTCGTTCCTGGCCGTGGCGCAGGGCGCGCCGCATGAGGATCCCAAGCTCATTGTCCTGGAGCACCGGAAGGGACGCAAGGATCGTCGTCCTGTGGCGCTGGTGGGCAAGGGCCTCTGCTTCGATTCCGGCGGCATTTCCATCAAGCCCGCGGCGAGCATGGAGTGGATGAAGTACGACATGTGCGGGGCGGCGGGCGTCCTGGGCGCCATGGAGACCATCGGGCGGCTGGGCCTGGCCGTGAACGTGGTGGGGCTCGTTGGCTCCACCACGAACATGCCGTCGGGTACGGCCATGAAGCCGGGCGACGTGGTCAAGAGCCACTCCGGGAAGTATATCGAAATCATCAACACCGACGCCGAGGGGCGCCTGGTGCTGGCCGACGTGCTCTCGTACGCCAAGGGCTTCAAGCCCGCGGCGGTGATTGATGCCGCCACGCTCACGGGCGCGTGCATCATTGCGCTGGGGCACACCGCCACCGGCGTCCTGGGCGCTGATGACACCCTGGTGCAGGAAGTGCTGGACGCCGGCGAGCGCTCGGGGCAGCGTGGATGGCGCTTGCCCATGTGGGACGAGTACAAGGCGCTGCTGCGGTCCGAGGTGGCTGACATCAAGCACGTGGGCGGGCGCCCGGCGGGCACGATCACCGCGGCCTGCTTCCTCTCCGAATTCATCGAGGGCACGCCGTGGGTGCACCTGGACGTGGCAGGGACCGCCTTCAGCGAGACCGACCTGGGCATCATCCCGGCTGGACCAACCGGGGTGCCGGTGGACCTGTTCGTGGAATTCGTACGAGGACGCGCGCGCTGATCCGATTGGGGCGCCGTGCCCTCTGGTGTGCCGGCCTCGGCCTCCTGGCCGGGGCCGTTTTGCCGGGCGCGGCCCAGGCGCAGCGACCCGACACGCTGGCGCGCCGCGACACGCTGGTCAGGGCGAAGGCCGACTCCGTGGCGCGTGCGGACTCGGCCCGCGCCGCGGCCGATACTACCCGGCCGCACATCCCGCTGCCGGGCGACACAGCCGTAAAGCTGACCGCGGCCGACACGCTCAAGACCCCGCTGGCCCACGCCGAGCTGCCCGTGCTTGACGATCCGACCGGGAGCTACCGGCTGGACAGCGCCGCGATCCTTGGCACCGGCGCGCGCAACCTGGGCGACCTGCTGCGCCGCCTGCCCGGTATCACCGAGCTGAGCACCGGGTGGATGGCCGTTCCCGCGACGGCCGCCTACCTGGGCGACGCCGCGCGCGTGCGGGTATTTATTGATGGACTGGAATACTCGGCGCTTGACCCGGGCGCGGGCGGGGCTATTGACTATTCGCAGATACCGCTCTGGCCCATTGAGACCGTGGTGGTCGAGCGCTCCGCGTCCGAGGTGCGCGTGTACCTGAACACCTGGCGCGTCAGCCGCACCACGCCGTACACGCGCACCGACATCAGCACGGGGGACTTCCAGACCAACCTGTACCGCGGATTTTTTGGACGCCGCTTCAGCCACGGGGAAGCGCTCCAGTTGGGCGTGCAGCAGTACGGCGTGCGCCCGGTCCCCGGGGGCGCCACCAGCGACCAGCTCTCGTACATGGGACGCCTGGGCTGGGCGCACAACGCGTTCAGCGTGGACGCCACCGTCCTGCAGGTGGGGACGCACCGCGGCGCGTCAGCGGATCCGTTCAGCCACGACTCCCTGCAGAGCTTGCGCGCCACGCGACGCCGCGCGGACCTGCGCGTGGGCTTCCACCAGCCCGGTGATGCGGCGTGGGCCCAGGCGGTGGCTTCCACGACGCGTCTCTCGTACGGGCACGGCGCGGCGGCGGGCGGGCTGCTCGGACCCGGCGGGTTGCCCCCGGGCGCCCCGGTGGACAGCGCGCGCGCGCCTGGCGACACGCTGGTGTCGGAGGCGCAGTACCTGCTCACGGGCGGGGTCTCGCGGTGGGGTGTCCAGCTCAGCGCCGCGGCGAACTACATCCCGTCGTTCGACCGCGGGCTGCCGCCCGGCGTCGATACGATCACCCCCGATTCCACCCCGGCGTGCTGCCGGCGACACGGCCTGCTCGTGCCGAGCCTGCGTGCCAGTTATGACTGGAGACGTATAGGCCTCTCGGCGTATGCCCAGGGCAAGGGCACCGATTCCACCTCGCGCGCCGAGGTGAGTGGCGTCTTTACTCCCTTCAGCTTCCTGCGGCTCTCCGCCGCGACGGGCCGGGCGCGTGATGCGCGGGGCGTCGGCGCCCCGCTGACGACGCCGTATGTCCGTGTGGAGGGCGGCCTGCGGATCCACGACTTCTGGCTTGGAGGCGGCGTGCTCTCGCGCGGCGCGGTCCGGCTCGCGGCTCCCACGCTGGTCAAGGACTCCCTGGTGGATGCCACGGACGGTACCGCCACCGCCAGCTTCGTCTCCATCCAGGGCCGCGTCTGGAAGGGAATCCACGCGGATATTTTCGGACTTCGATGGAATGACAGCACCGGGTTGTACCGTCCGCAGTTCCAGGCCACGAGCAAGCTGTACATCAGCACCTCGCTGCTGGACCGGTTTCCCGACAACTCCTTCCACGTGTACCTGGCGCTGACGCACGAGTACGGCTCGGCCAGGTACTTCCCCACGGCCGGGGGACCGGTGCGCGGGACCATCGGCTACCGGCGGTTCGGTGCCCAGTTGGAGATCCGGATCGAACGGGCCGTGATCAGCTACTCGATCACCAACGCCCTGGGCGAGGAATACAACTCGGTGCCGGGCTACCTGATGCCACGGCGGGCCTCCGTGTACGGGGTCCGCTGGGAGTTCTGGAATTGACAAGGTTGTTGTAATTCCATAACTTACGCAACTGTCCATGATTCGAAGCATGACGGGGTTCGGGACCGCCGAAGGCGCGGTTGGGGAGGCGCGCGTAACCATTGAGTTGCGTTCGGTGAACCACCGCTTTTTCAATCCGTCCATCAAGCTCCCGAACGCATTGGGCAGGTGGGAGGCCGAGGTGCGCGAGGCACTTCGCAGAGGGATAGGACGCGGGGCGGTGACGGTCACGGGGCGGCTGGACACGGCGGCGGCGACGGGCGCCACCATCGATGAGGCGCGGTTTGGCGCCTATGTGGCACGGTTGCACGAACTGCGGCAGCAGTTCGGCGAGCCAACCGACACGCTGGACCTGACCGCGGTGTTGCGCCTGCCGGACGTCGTGATCACCGGGGCCGCGGATCCCACTGCGGGCGGATCACCCGACCAGCTCGTGGCGATCGTGGATGCGGCGGTGCGGGGACTGACGGAAATGCGGCTGGCGGAGGGGGCTCGGCTGGTGGCCTACCTCGACGAACGGCTGGAGAAGGTGTCGGGAGCGCTGGACCGGATTGGCGAGCGGGCGCCTCAGCGGCTGCTGGAGCAGCGGGATCGCCTGCGCGCCTCCGTCCAGGAGATCGCGGCAGGGGTGACGGTGGACGAGGGCCGGCTGGAACAGGAAATTGCATTCCTGGCCGATCGGCTGGATGTGGGGGAGGAGCTTTCGCGGTTCCGCTCGCACATCGCGGCGTTTCGCGAGACCATGCGCGCGGCGTCGGACGATGGGGTGGGCAAGCGGCTGGGGTTCCTGTTGCAGGAAATGCTGCGGGAAGCCAACACCACCGGGAGCAAGGCGAACGACGCCGCGATGGTGGAAGACGTGGTGCTGGTGAAGGAGGAGCTGGAACGCCTGCGTGAGCAAGTGGAAAACCTGGAATGAGTACCTTTCCCGTGGTGCTGTCGGCGCCGTCGGGCGCGGGAAAGACCACCATTGTCCATGCGCTGCTGAAGCGGCGCCGGGACGTGGGATATTCGGTGTCCTGCACCACGCGTTCGCCCAGGCCCCATGAGGAGGACGGCCGTGACTATTATTTCGTGTCGCGGGCGGAGTTCCTCGAACGGCAGAAGCACGGGGATTTTGCGGAGTCCGCGGAGGTGCACGGCAACCTGTACGGGACGCTGTGCTCTGAGGTGGATCGGGTGGTGAAAAGCGGCAAGCACGTCCTGATGGACATCGATGTGCAGGGGGCAGCACAGTTCCGGAGTGCGTTCCCTGAGTCTGTTGGGGTGTTTGTGTTACCGCCGTCAGGTGAAGTGTTGCTGGCACGTCTTCGCAAGCGCCACACCGAGGATGAAGCGGAGTTGGGCGCGCGGCTGCGCGCCGCGCTCCATGAAGTGCGGGCCGTGGAGGAATACCAGTACGTGGTAGTGAACGATGATCTCGAGGCCGCGGTGCAACTGGTCTCGTCGATCATCGATGCGGAAGTGGCCAGTCGCGTTCGGGCGGCGGACCTGCGAGAGCGGGTGGCGCGGCTCATCCAGCGGCTGGAGCAGGCCATCGAGACCCACAATCAGTGACGGATGGAATCATGCGAGTATTCACCCCGAAGGAGATCGCCGCACACGCCGCCAACAAGTACCTGGGCGTGCTCGTGGCCGCCAAGTACGCGCGTGTGCTCAATGACTTCCCGCGCGATCGCTCCAGGATGGGCGAGAAGAAGCTGACCACGCGCGCCATGGAGGAGTTGGCGGACGGCAACCTGGTGTACCGGGTCGTGCCGCGCACCCGCGGCGAGTAAGCCGCGGTTCCGGTGGGCTTCGGGCCCACCGCAGCCTTGCCATGAGCATCGTGCCCACCCGCCCGTATGCGTCGCGCCGGATCCTGCTCGGGATCACCGGCGGCATTGCGAGCTACAAGTCGGCCTGGCTGGCTCGCCTGCTCAGCAAGGCCGGCGCCGAGGTGGACGTGGTGATGACGCGCGCCGCCACTGAGTTCGTGGGGACCGTCACGTTCGAGGCACTGACCGGCCGCCCCGTGCACACGGGGCTGTTCGATGCGGGCCGGGCGCTGGAACACATCAAGCTCGCGCGCGCGGCGCACGCCATTGTCGTGGCGCCCGCCACGGCGGATTTTCTGGCGCGAGTCGCATCGGGTCAGGCCGATGACCTGCTCACCGCGTGCCTCCTCGCTGCCACCTGCCCGGTGCTGCTCGTGCCGGCCATGAACGACCGGATGTGGGCGCACCCCCAGACGCAGCGGAATGTCCAGCACCTCGTGGAGCTCGGAAACCGCGTGCTGCCACCGGACGACGGGGACCTGGCCGCGGGTGAGGGCAGTGGACCGGGGCGCATGCCGGAGCCGGAGACGATCTTTGCCCATGTTGGGCGCCTGCTGGAGCCGCCCCAGGGCCTGGCCGGGCGCAAGGTCGTGGTATCGGCGGGGCCCACCCGCGAGCCCATTGATCCGGTGCGATTCATCTCCAACCACAGCAGCGGCAAGATGGGCGTGGCGCTGGCTGCGGCCGCCTGGCGTCGCGGCGCGGACGTGCAACTGGTGGCCGGTCCCATGACGGCGCCCGCGCCGGTGGGACCGCAGGTCACCACGGTCCAGACCACCGTGCAGATGCGCGACGCGGTACGCGAGGCGCTGGCGTCGGCGGATGTGCTGATCATGGCGGCGGCGCCTGCCGACTTCGCGCCCGCCTCGCCAGCCAGCACCAAGGTGAAAAAGGGGAGCGCTGCGCCCACCATCACGCTCGGCCTCACACCCGACATCCTGTTGACCACGCGCGATGCGCGCCGCCCCGGGGCAGTGGTGGTGGGGTTTGCGCTCGAGACCGACGACGTGATGAAGCACGCGCGCGCGAAGCTCAAGGCCAAGGAGCTGGACCTCCTCGTGGTCAACGACGCCACGGAAGCCGGCGCCGGGTTCGGGGTGGACACCAACCGCGTCACGCTGCTCGACCGTGCAGGCCACGAGGAGCGGCTGGAACTCATGCCGAAGACCGCGGTTGCCGATGCGATCCTGGATCGCGTGGAGGGGTTGCTCGGTGGACGCTAAGCAGCAACTGCGCCGGTACCTGGAGCAGCGCCGCGAGCTGGGTGAGTCCGAGTTCGTGCTCGACGGCGTCACCGTGGACGAAGCGCTGCGGGCCCTGGGAGCCACCGGCGCGAGTGGCGGGCCGGCGGACTGGCGCTCGACGCTGGCCAAGGCGGAAGTCGCGCCATCGGAAGACGTCCGCGAGGCCGAGTACCAGTCGCTGGAGGAAGTCGCCGCGGCCATCCGTGCCTGCACCAGGTGCGGCCTCTACAAGACGGCCACGAACGCCGTCCCTGGCGACGGGAATCCGCACGCCGAGTTCGTCTGCGTGGGCGAGGCCCCGGGCGCCGAGGAGGACAGGACCGGGAAGCCGTTTGTGGGTCCGGCCGGCGAGTTGCTCACCAAAATCCTGGCGGCCATCGACCTCACGCGCGAGGACGTGTTCATCTGCAACGTGCTCAAGCACCGTCCCCCGGGAAATCGCAACCCGTCGCCGGACGAGGTGGCGGCGTGCAAGCCCTTCCTGATTCGCCAGATCGAACTGATCAAGCCCAAGGTGATCCTCGCCCTGGGGACCTTTGCCGCCCAGACCCTGCTGGAGACCAAGCTTCCCATCGGGAAGCTTCGAGGACAGGTTCACCGGTATCACGGCGTGCCGTTGATTGTCACGTATCACCCCGCCGCGCTGCTCCGTAACGCATCCTGGAAACGCCCCACCTGGGAAGATGTCAAGCTTGCCCGCCGAATACTCGACGACGCCCGCGCTCGCGGGTGACGTGTTCCGGGACCGGCAACCGCCGTATTCCGAAGACGCCGAAATAGCCGTCCTGTCCGCCATGCTGATGGACCAGGATGCGATCCTGCGCGCCGTGGAGACGCTGGACGACTCCATGTTCTACGCGGAGCGGAATCGCCGGATATTCCGGGCGATGACCGCCATCGCGCAGCAGGGGTCGGTGGTCGATCCGCTCACGCTCTCCGAGGAACTCACGCGCCGGGGAGACCTGGAGGGCGCCGGCGGCAAGGAATACCTGGCGTACCTGGTGGACGCCGTGCCCACGGCGGCCAACATCGAGTATCACGCGAAGATCGTGCGCGAAAAGGCCATCCTGCGGACGCTGATCCAGGTGTCCACGGGCATCGTGGCCGACGCGTTTGCGGGGCAGCACTCCGCCGCCGAGCTGCTGGACGTGGCCGAGTCGCGGATCTTCCAGGTCAGCCAGCAGCGTGCCAACGAGGGCTTCGCGCGGCTCAAGGAGCTGATGTGGCCCGCGATGGAGCGCATCGAGGAGCTGCAGCGCGGTGGCAAGCAGATCACCGGCGTGGCCAGCGGCTTCAACGACCTGGATGAACTGACGTCGGGGTTCCAGCCCGCCGACCTGGTGATCATCGCGGCGCGTCCGTCCATGGGCAAGACAGCGCTGGTGCTGAACATCGCGCAGCACGCGGCCATCGAGAACCAGGTGCCGGTGGCGCTGTTCTCGCTGGAAATGAGCAAGGAAGCCCTGGTGCAGCGCCTGCTCACCAGCGAGGCCCGCGTGGACGCGCAGCGGCTGCGCAAGGCCACGCTGCGCGATGACGACCTGCCGCGCCTGGCGCGCGCCGCCGGCATCCTCAGCTCCGCCCCCGTGTGGATCGACGACACGCCGGGCATCACGCTGCTGGAAATGCGCTCCAAGGCCCGGCGCCTCAAGGCGGACGCCGGCGTGGGCCTGGTGATCGTGGATTACCTGCAGCTCATGCAGGGACCGAGCAACGCGGAGAGCCGGCAGCAGGAAGTGAGCCAGATCTCGCGCGGGCTCAAGGCGCTGGCCAAGGAGCTTTCCGTGCCCGTGGTGGCCCTGTCGCAGCTCTCGCGGGCGCCGGAACTCCGCACCGGCGAGAACAAGCGGCCACAATTGTCCGACCTGCGGGAATCGGGTGCCATCGAGCAGGACGCCGACCTTATCATGTTCCTGTACCGTCAGGAGTTCTACGACGGCCCGACGGACAAGGACGGCAACTCCCTCGAAGGCAAGGCGGAGGTCATCGTGGGCAAGCAACGCAACGGCCCCACGGGCATCGTGAACCTGTACTTCCACAAGCAGTATACGCGCTTCGAGAACTACACGCAGCGCGCGACGGGTCCGTGAGCCCACGCGCGCGGACCGTCTATCGGTGTTCGGAGTGCGGGGCGGAGCATCCCAAGTGGGCCGGCCGATGTGAAAGCTGCGGGGAATGGCACACCCTCGTGGAGGAACCCGTGGGGCCCAGGCTCGCGGTCTCGTCGGCCGGCAAGCGGCGCGCCCGCGGCGCGTCGGCATTTGGCGACGGGGGGCGGGTGGCGGCGGCCCCTCGGCTCCGCGAGGTCACCGGCAGCCCGGCGGACCGCTGGGCCACGGGGCTGGACGAATTCGATTTTGCCCTGGGTGGCGGCCTGGTGCCTGGGTCCATGGTCCTGGTGGGCGGCGAACCCGGCATCGGGAAATCCACGCTGCTCCTGCAGGTGGCGGCCCGGCTCGAGGCGGCGGGGCGGAGCACGCTCTACGCGTCGGGCGAGGAGTCGGCCCTGCAGGTGAAGTTGCGCGCCGATCGGCTGGGCGGTGCGGCCGCCGACGTGGCCCTGCTGCCTGAGACCAATCTGGAAACCGTGATAGCCACCGCCGCCGAGCGGGCCCCGGCGCTGCTGGTGGTGGATTCCATCCAGACGCTGTTCACGGCGGACCTGGAGGGCGCGCCCGGCAACGTGGGCCAGGTCCGCGAATGCGCGGCGCGCCTCATGCGCTTTGCCAAGGAGACGGGCACGGCGGTGATGGTGGTGGGGCATGTGACCAAGGGCGGTGGAATCGCGGGCCCCAAGACGCTGGAGCACATCGTGGATACGGTGCTCTACTTCGAGGGCGATGCCACCCTGAACCATCGCCTGTTGCGGGCGACCAAGAATCGCTTTGGGAGCGTGGACGAGGTGGGCGTGTTCCGGATGACGGAGCAGGGGCTGGAGCCGGTGGCCAACCCGTCTGAACTCTTCCTGGGCGACCGCAATTCCTCGGTGTCGGGAAGCGCGCTTACGGCGCTGCTCGAAGGCTCGCGTCCCATGCTCATCGAGATCCAGGCGCTGGCCACGCGGGCGGGCTACGGGACCCCGCAGCGGGTGAGCACGGGGTTGGATGGGCGCCGGCTGGCCCTGCTGCTGGCCGTGCTGGACAAGCGCGCCGGGCTCACATTTGCGCAGCTCGATGTGTTCGTAAACGTGGTGGGTGGCATGCGACTGCAGGAACCAGCCGCTGACCTGGCCGTGGCTGCCGCGCTGGCGTCCAGCGTCCACGACCGCGCACTGGCGCCGGATGCGCTCTTCCTGGGCGAGGTAGGGCTGGGTGGCGAAGTGCGCCCCGTCTCGCAGGCGGAACGCCGCGTGGCCGAAGCCGCCAACCAGGGCATTGCGCGCGTGTACATGGCCGAGCGTGGCATGTCGCGCCGCAAGCCACCGCGCGTGGAGGTGGTGGGCGTGCGCACGGTGGACGACCTTTTTCGCCGGCTGTTCGCATGAGCGAGCGCAATGTTGGCGTGGTGATCGTGGCGGCCGGGTCCAGCACTCGCGTGGGGGGAACCGAGCTCAAGCAGTTCCGCTGGGTGGCCGGCAAGGCCATGCTCCTCCATTCGCTGCAGGCCTTCATGGCCCATCCGCGCGTGGTGGCGGTGGTCTGCGTGATTCCGCGCCAGTACGCGGCGGATCCGCCGCCCTGGATCTTCCAGTGCGACGTGGACCGCCTGATGGTTTCCACCGGCGGGCGCACGCGTACGGAATCCGTATCGAATGGTCTCTACGACCTGGTGGACGAAGCCACGGCGGTGCTCATCCACGATGCGGCGCGGCCCTTCGTGGAGGATGCCACCATCGACCGGGTGCTGGCCGGCGTGGACGCCGGGCATGCCACCGTCCCGGCGCTCCCCGTGGTGGACACGCTCAAGGAAGCCGGCGACGACGGGCGGGTGGTACGCACGGTTGATCGCCACGGCCTGTGGCGCGCGCAGACGCCGCAGGGCTTTCCGCGCGAGATGATCATGCAAGTTCACGAAACCGCGGCCAGGCAGCACCTCACCGCCACCGACGATGCGGGGCTCTGTGAGGCCATGGACATTCCCGTGCACCTGGTGGCTGGCAGCGAACGGGCCATGAAGATCACGGACGAGGCGGACTTCGCCCGCGCCGAAGCGCTCTTTGCCCTGCGCACATGAGGCGCGACGCGCTCAGCCATCCCTTCTGGTCGGCCGAGGAGATCGAGGCCGCGCTGGGTCCGGCCCTGGCGCAGATGGAACGGCGGCGCGTGCTCGCGTATCCCACCGAGACCGTGTACGGCTTTGGCGGCGCCATCGATCGCGAATCGGTGGCCGCCCTGGTGAAGCTCAAGCGCCGGCCGCCAGGCAAGCCGTTCCTGCTGCTCGTGGATGGCAGCGAGACGCTGACGCGCCTGGACCTGCACCTGCCGGCGTACGCGGCCACCCTGGCGGCGCGTCACTGGCCCGGTCCGCTGACGCTGGTGCTCGCCGGGGGTGAGGGGCGCGTGCCGCCGCAGCTTCGCGGACCCGAGGGCGGGGTGGCCGTGCGCTGGACCAGCCATGCGGCCGTGCGCCGGCTGATCCAGGCCCATGGGGATGCCATTACTTCCACCAGTGCCAACCGACCGGGGGTTCCGCCGGCCATGACGGCTGGGGAGATTCTTGCGCAGTGGACGGAGGCGGTGGCCCGCGGCGAGTTGCGCGTACTCGACGGCGGCCGCCTCGCGCCCTCCGCTCCCTCAACGGTTGTCGACTGCATGGGCCGCCATCCCCGCGTGATTCGTCCTGGTGCCATCCCTGCGCGCGTGCTCCGCGAGAGCGTGCCCGCGCTCATCGGGGACGCGTGAGCATGCGCGTGGTCTTTGTCTGCACCGGCAACACCTGCCGGAGTCCGATGGCCGAAGCCATCCTGCGCAAGATTGCCATCGAACGCGGCCTGGTTGAACTGGAAGCATCGAGTGCGGGCACGAGCGCCTGGGAAGGAGCCGCGGCGTCGGAGGGCGCGCTCCTGGTGGGGCTGGAGCGCGGGCTGGACCTGAATGCGCATCGCTCCACCCAACTGAGTCGCGAAGTCGTGGAGGGGGCCGACCTGCTGCTGGCCATGGGGCCGCACCACCTGGAACGGATCCAGGCCCTGGGGGGCGGATCCAAGGCTCACCTGCTCACGTCATTTGCCACGCGCGGCAAGGACGAGCGCCCGGTGAACGATCCCATGGGGGGCGACCTCGAGGCGTACCGGACCGCGGTGGACGAACTGGAGCGCGACATCCAGCTCGTGGTGGATCGCCTGCTGGAAGACGGCGCGCTGCACGCCCCACCCGCGTGAACCCGCGCCCCACTCGCCTCGTGCTGCTGGGGCATCCGGTGGCGCACTCCCTCTCGCCGCGCATGCAGGGCGCGGCCCTGCGGGCCGCCGGCATCGACGTGGAATACCAGGCGCTCGATGTGCCGCCTCACGACCTCGCGCGCGTCCTGGCCGAGCTTGCGTCGGCCGGCGCCGCCGGCAACGTGACCGTGCCACACAAGGCGGCCGTGGCCGCTGAATGTGCGCGGCTGGAACCGCTGGCGCAGCGCACGGGCGCGGTGAACACGTTCTGGACGGAGCAGGGACGCCTGGTGGGCGCCAACACGGACGTGGCCGGGTTCGATGCCGCGGTGCGGGATCTCCTGGGCGCGCTGCCCACGGGAATCCCCGTGGCGGTAGTGGGAGCCGGGGGCGGCGCGGCGGGGGTGCTCGCGGCAATCGAACGATGGGGCGACTGCGAAGTCCGGCTGCACAATCGGACAGCGGAGCGGGCGCACGCGCTCGCCCGTCGCTTTCAGGATCTGGCCGTCGTAGCTGCCTCTGTGGACGCGGGGCTGCGGGGCGCCAGCCTCGTGGTGAACGCCACTTCCGTGGGGTTGTATGACGATGCGCTGCCGTTCGATATCCGCCACCTGGAACCAGGCTCGGCGGTGGTGGACCTGGTGTACCGGCCCGGCGATACCGAGCTGGTGCGCCAGGCCCGCGCTGCCGGGCACCGGGCCGCTGGCGGGCTGGCGATGCTCGTGGGGCAGGGTGCGGCCTCGTTCGCCCAGTGGTTCGGTGTTGACCCCGACCGGCGCGTAATGTGGAAGGCGGTGGAGCCTACCCGTCCGGGCTGACGCGGGCGATCGTCCATGGGGCGCGCGCCCTCAGCGAACTGCTGCTCCCCGTGCACTGCGCGGCGTGCCACCGCGCGCTGGACGATGGTGAACCCGGGATAGTCTGCGGGCGCTGCTGGTCGCGGCTGGCGCTGCTGGGGCAGCCGTCATGCCTTCGGTGCGGGCACCCCACCCATGGACGCGACTGCCGGTGGTGCGAACTCCTGCCACCGTTCGTGCGGGCGGCAAGATCAGTATGCTGGGTGCATCGCGGCACCGGGCAGCAGGTGGTTCACGCCCTCAAGTACCATGGCTGGCACGCCGTGGCGGCGGGGATGGCCCAGCGGTTGGCCCGGCTGCCCTGGCCAGCGGATGTCGTGGCCGAGCGGGCCGCGGTGGTGCCCGTTCCCCTGGCGGCCGCGCGGATGCGGGAGCGTGGCTACAACCAGAGCGAACGCCTCGCGCGGACGCTGGCGGCGTGCTGGAACGTGCCTGTATGGGACGATGTGGTATTGCGCGCGCGCGACACCGCTACACAAACCCGATTGACACCGGAGCAGCGACTGATGAACGTTTCAGGCGCGTTTGGTGTGCCCGAATCGGCGCGGGGTGCGCTGCGGTTGTCCCACGTGGTGCTGGTGGACGACGTGGTCACTACGGCCGCGACCCTGAATGCATGCGCCGCGGCCTTGCATGCCGGCGGTGCCCGTGTGGTGAGTTTCGTGACATTCGGCCGGGCGCCTGCGCTTGGCGACCGTTAATCGGCAATCGGAGATAACGATGGCAATTCGTGTAGGGATCAACGGGTTCGGGCGCATCGGGCGTCAAGTGTTGCGCGCGGCAAACGAGCAGGGCGCGACCGAACTGGAAATCGTGGCGGTGAACGACCTCACCGACACCCGGACCCTGGCCCACCTGCTGCATTACGACTCGGTGCACGGCACGTACGACGGCACCGTGTCCGCCGAGGCCGACGGCATCAAGGTGGATGGGCGGCTGGTGCGCGTGCTGGCGGAGAAGGATCCGGCACGCCTGCCCTGGAAGGAGCTGGGAGTGGACGTGGTGCTTGAGTCCACGGGACGGTTCACCAAGGCGGACGACGCCCGCAAGCACCTGCAGGCCGGCGCGCGGAAGGTGGTGATTTCCGCGCCCGCCAAGGGCGAGGATATCACGGTGGTGATCGGGGTGAACAGCGATCGGTACGACCCGGCCCGCCATCACATTGTCTCCAACGCGTCGTGCACCACCAACTGCCTGGTGCCCATGGTGAAGGTGATCCGCGACGCGTTCGGGTTCGTGCGTGGCAGCATGACCACGGTGCACAGTTACACCAACGACCAGAACATCCTGGACCTGCCGCACAAGGACCTGCGGCGCGCCCGTGCGGCCGCGGTGTCAATGATCCCCACGACGACGGGCGCGGCTAAGGCCACGGCGCTGGTGATCCCGGAGATCGCGGGCAAGATCGACGGCATCTCGGTGCGCGTGCCCACGCCGGATGTCTCATTCACCGACCTGGTGGTGGTGACGGAGCGGCCGACCACGGTGGAGGAAGTGAACGCGGCCTTCAAGACCGCGGCCGACGGGCCACTCAAGAGCATACTGCAATACACGGAAGAGGAGCTGGTGAGCGTCGACTACATCGGAAACCCGCGCTCCTGCATCCTCGATGCCAAGACCACGCGCGTCATTGACGGCAGCCTGGTGAAGGTCTGCGGCTGGTACGACAACGAGTGGGGGTACGCGTCACGGTGCGTGGACCTGCTGCGGCTGGTCGCGTCCAGGCTCTGAGGTGATGGCCACCGCGATGAACAAGCGGACCGTGCGCGATCTCCCGGACGAGGTCACGCGCGGCCGCCGGGCCTTGGTACGCGTGGACTTCAACGTGCCGATGGAGTCGGGGCGCATCACCGACGACACGCGCATCCGGGCCGCGCTGCCCACCATTCGCTTCCTGCTGGAGCGCGGCGCGCGCCCCGTCCTGATCTCGCACCTGGGCCGGCCGAAGGGCCGCCCGGACGCGCAATATTCGCTGGCCCCGGTGGCCGGCAGGCTCCAGGAGTTGCTGGAGGGCCCGCGCGTGCTGTTCGTCGATGCCACGGTGGGCGAGCGGGCCGTCGCGGCCACGCGGGACGGGACCGCAGACGTCGTCCTGCTGGAGAACACGCGCTTCCTGGCGGGGGAGGAATCCAACGACGGCGCACTTTCACGCCAGCTCGCTGAACTCGGCGACTTCTACGTGGACGACGCGTTTGGCAGCGCGCACCGCGCGCACGCGTCCACCGAGGGCGTGGCGCACTGCCTCAGCCCCGCCGTGGCGGGGCTTTTGATGCAGAGGGAACTGGAATACCTCGGTACCGCGCTGGCGAACCCGAAGCAACCCTTCGTGGCGGTGCTGGGGGGCAGCAAGATCTCCGGCAAGATCGACGTGGTGGAGGCACTGCTTCCGCGGGTGGGCGCGCTGCTGGTGGGTGGCGCCATGGCCTGCACGTTCTTCAAGGCGATGGGCCTGGAAACGGGCACGTCACTGGTGGAAGACGACCGCGTGGAGATGGCGCGCGAACTGCTGGCACGCGCCGGCACGCGCCTGATCCTGCCCCATGACGCCACCGTGGCGCCGTCCATCAGTGAACCGGGTAAGGCGCATGAGGTCAAGCGCAACGCCATCCCGGTGGGCGAGGCGATGCTCGACATCGGCCCCGACACGGCGGCGTCTTATTCCCGCGCCATCGCGTCGGCCCGGACGGTGCTCTGGAACGGGCCGATGGGCGTATTCGAAACGCCCCCCTTCGATGCCGGGACCCGCGCCATTGCCAGGGCCATGGCGGCCGTCACGGAGAAGGGCGCCACGACCATCGTGGGTGGTGGCGATTCCGCCGCGGCCGTCGAGGCCGAGGGCCTCGCGGATCGGATGAGCCACGTCTCCACCGGCGGTGGCGCCGCGCTGGAGTTCCTGGAGGGCCGCACACTGCCTGGGGTGGCCGTGCTGGACGACGCGCCATGATTCGCACGCCGATTTTTGCCGCGAACTGGAAGATGAACCACGGGCCAAGCGAGGCGCGCGCGTTCCTGAAGATATTCTGCGATCGGTATAGCCCCCGCGACGATCGAACGGTCGTGTTCTTCCCGTCCGCCCTGGCGTTTGCCGCGGCGCGCGAAGGGGCAGGGGCGCGCCAGGACTTTGCGTTCGGCGTCCAGAACATCGGTACGGAACCCAGCGGCGCCTTTACCGGCGAGAACTCAGCCTCGATGGCGCAGGATGCCGGTGCGACGTGGGTACTGGTGGGCCATTCGGAGCGCCGCCATGTATTCGGGGAAACTGATGAACAGACGGCCGCCAAGTGCGCCATGGCCATGGAGGCCGGCCTCACCCCCATGCTCTGCGTGGGAGAGACCCTGGCGCAGCGCGAGGCAGGCGAGACGGACGCCGTGGTGGTCGCCCAGTTGACCGCGGGGTTGCACCGCCTCTCACCCGCGCAACGCAACCAGGTGGTGATTGCGTACGAACCGGTCTGGGCCATCGGAACGGGGCGGAATGCCACCCCCGCCGACGCGTCGGCGGTCCATCGCACGCTCGGCGCCGAGCTCAGCCGGCTGGGCGTGACGGGCGGCGTGCCGGTACTCTACGGGGGAAGCGTGAACCCCCGGAACGCCGCCGCGCTGCTGGAAGCGACGGGCGTGGATGGCCTCCTGGTCGGGGGGGCTAGCCTGGATCCGGAGAGCTGGCTGGCGGTGGTGTCGGCCACGTGAGTTCCGCCGCAAGGCGCGTGACTTGACGCAGTAGGCTAAGTCTTGTGATATTTGTGGCTTACGTCGCTTCATCCACACCAAGGTCAGGATCCAGATGCTGTACAAGTTTCTCGTCTCGCTGCTCGTGCTGGACAGCTTCATCCTGCTGGTTGCCATCCTGCTGCAGGCGGCGCAGGGCGGCGGCCTTGCCGCCACGTTCGGCGGCGTGAGCAGCTCCGCCGACACGCTGTTCGGCAGCCGCCAGACCAGCACCCTGCTCACCAAGGCATCGTGGTGGGGCGGTGGAATCTTCCTCGCTCTGGCTTTCGTGCTTTCGCTGGCGTCCACGCAGAGCGCGGCGCCGGAGTCGGTGCTGGACAACGCCTTCCCGAATGCGCCGGTACAGGCCGCTCCGGGGACGGGCGGCGCCGGGGGGGCTCAGCCGGCCGTCCCGCTGCCCACGACTACGCAAACTACTCCGCCGGTCACCAAGCCACCGGCTGATTCCAAGAAGCTCTGACGGACGAACGGTGAACGGTTTCCAGTTCCAACCGGGGTTCCTCCTCCTCGAGGACGGAACCCTTTTTCACGGCGCCATCCACGGCGCGCAGCGCGGCACCGTGGCCGAAGTGGTGTTCACCACGAACATGAGCGGGTATCAGGAGGTGTTCACCGATCCCTCCTACCGCGGGCAGGTGGTGGTGATGACCGCGCCGATGATCGGCAACTACGGCATCAATGACGACGACCCGGAGTCCGCGGGGGTCCAGGTGGCGGGCGTGGTCGTGCGCGAGCTCTCAGCCACTTACTCGAACTGGCGCGCCACGGGCGACCTGGCGTCGTGGCTGGGCCGGGCGAATGTGCCGATCCTGAGCGAAGTGGATACGCGCCGGCTCACGCGCCATCTGCGCACGGCCGGCGTCATGCGCGGGGTGCTGGGCGTGGGGGAGGAGCCGGATTCCGCCGCCCGAGCTGCATTGGACGCGTGTCCGTCCATGGAAGGGCTGGACCTGGCCTCGCAGGTCACCACCCGTGAGCCGTACACCTGGGGTCCCGCCGACGCGCGCCGCCATATCGTGGCGTACGACTTCGGCATCAAGCGCAACATCCTGCGGCTCTTTGAGTCGCACGACTGCCGGGTCACCGTGGTGCCGGCCGAGACGCCGGCCAGCGAAGTGCTGGCCATGCACCCCGATGGCGTTTTCCTGGCCAACGGCCCGGGCGATCCGGCCGCGGTCACCTATGCCATCCGGAACGTGAGGGAAATTGCGGATTCGGGGACGCCGATCTTCGGCATCTGCCTGGGTCACCAGATCCTGGCGCTGGCGTTTGGCGGGCAGACCGAGAAGATGCCCTACGGTCACCGGGGCGGGAATCACCCGGTGAAGGTGGTGGCCACCGGCCAGGTGCTCATCACCTCGCAGAACCACGGATTTGCCGTGGCCGGCACCGAGGCGGGCATCCCCGGGGCGCCGTCGCTCGAGGTCACTCATGTAAACCTTAACGACGGCTCCATAGAGGGCTTGCGGCACAAGGAGTTACCGATTTTCGCGGTGCAATACCACCCCGAGGCGGCTCCTGGACCTCATGATGCTCGGCCGCTGTTCAATCAATTCATGGATGTCGTGCAGGCGCGGGGTGCGCGAAAGCTCACAAACTCTTGACACACAACGCTTAACGTCCATAAGTTCGGTGTGCGCCAACGCTTCCGGGCGCCCCACCTTGAGGCACTTCAATGACCAAAGCCGACCTGGTCGAGCGAGTGACGACGCAGATTGCCCAGACCGCCGGACCCATGATCTCAAAGAAGGACTGCGCTCGTGTGGTCGACGCCTTCCTCGACGCGATCAAGGAAGCGCTCCACGACCAGCAGAACATCGAGGTGCGGGGCTTCGGAACGTTCAAGATCCGGCACCGGAAGACCCGCATGGCGCGGAATCCGCGCACCGGCGCACCCGTGGAAGTGTCGGCCCGTCCCGTTCCAGTGTTCAAGCCCTCCAAGGAGTTGCGCGCCCTCGTGGCGGACGTGACGCCCCTGGACTCGGTGCCCGTCGGCAAGTCCTGAACCCCCCCGGTCGGTCCGCAGGCTAGGATTCAAGCGATGAACGTTCGCGTGCTCCTCTTTGCCTCGTATGCGGACGCGGCTGGCGTGTCGGAGCTCCGGGTGGAGGTCACTCCCGGCGCCACGGTGGGCGAGCTGGTGGAACGCGTGCGGCAGCGGCTTGGCTCGGCCACACTCCCTCCGCAACCCCTGGTAGCCGTGAATCAGGTGTACGCGCGCGCTGACCTCAGGGTGGCCGAGGCGGACGAGGTAGCCATCATCCCACCCGTGGCAGGCGGCTGATGCGGTCCGCCATCGTCCGGCGACCACTCGATGCCGCGGCGCTCATGGCCGAGGTGGCGGGCGCGCGCCATGGAGCGGTGATCCTCTTTGTGGGTACCGTGCGCGAGTCCAACGAGGGCCGGATGGTGACGGGCATCGAATACTCCGCGTATGATGCGATGGCTGAGCGGGAGCTGGCCGGCATCCTGGCGGAAGTGGCCGCCGCGCATGAGGGGGTGGACATGGTCGTGGAGCATCGTGTTGGGGAACTGGCCATCGGGGACGCGAGCGTGGTGGTGGCCGTGGCGCATGCTCACCGGGGCGAGGCGTACGCCGCTTCACGGCAGGTGATCGAGGAACTCAAGCGCCGGGTGCCCATCTGGAAGCGGGAACACTACGCCGACGGGACACGCGAGTGGGTGCACGCGCATTCGACCGCATCGGTCGTGGAGGCCGGGACATGAGCGTCACGCTGCGCGACCAGTTCGGGCGGAGCATCGAGTACCTGCGCATCTCGGTGACTGACCGATGCAACTTCCGGTGCCTGTATTGCATGCCCGCAGCCGGCCTGCAGTGGCTGCCCAGGGCCGACCTTCTCACATACGAAGAGATTGCGGACGCGGTGGGCCAGTTGGCCCCGCTGGGGTTGCGGCGCCTGCGGATCACGGGCGGGGAGCCTACGATCCGGCCGGACCTGGAGCGGCTGGTGGCGATGTTGCGGGCGGTGCCGGAAATCGAGGACATCGCGCTGTCCACCAACGGCGTACGCCTGGAGAAGCTGGCGCCGACACTCCGCGCGGCGGGCCTGGACCGCGTGAATATCAGCGCCGACAGCCTGCGCGCCGAGCGCATTGCCGCCATCGCACGACGCAACCTGGGGCTCGACCCGGTGCGCGCGGCGCTGGCGGCGGAGCGGGCAGGGCTGGCGCCCATCAAGATCAACGTGGTGGTGATGCGGGGCATCAACGATGACGAGGTGGAGGATTTTGCGCGCCTGACGGTGGAGCATCCGTGGCACGTGCGGTTTATCGAGTTGATGCCGGTGGGTGACATGCGCGAACTCACGTGGGAGCATGTGGTGCCGAGTGATGAAGTCCTGGCGCGCATTGGCCGCCTGGGGCGGCTCGTGCCGTCGTCGGGGCCGCCGCGCGGCAATGGACCGGCGGCGTACCATGCATTCGAGGGAGCGGCCGGCACCATTGGCCTCATCACGCCGATGACGCACACCTACTGCGGGTCGTGCAACCGGGTGCGGTTGACGGCGGACGGGCGACTGCGCACGTGCCTGTTCGGGACGCACGAAGTGGACCTCCGCACGCCGTTGCGCGCGCACGAACCGCTGGAGCCATTCTTCCGCCGGGCGCTGGCGGAGAAGCCGCGCGAGCATGCGCTGCTGCAGATGAAGGTGGGCGGGCTCAAGGCGCTGTCGCAGGTGGGTGGATAGCCGCCGCGAGCGTTGCTCGCGCCGATGCACCGGAATAGGTTACGAACGTTCATCTCAACTTCTTCTTCCCGAAGAGAAAAATGGTCAACAAGATCACCGTGGTGGGCGCAGGAAACGTCGGAGCGACGGCCGCCCAGCGCGTGGCAGAAAAGGAACTGGCCCGCACCGTTGTCATGGTGGACGTGGCCGAGGGCATTCCGCAGGGCAAGGCGCTGGACCAGTGGGAATCCGCGCCCATCGAGGGATTCGATACGCGCGTAGTCGGCACCAACGGCTATGACGAGACCGCCGGCTCGGAACTGGTGATCATCACGGCCGGAATCGCGCGCAAGCCGGGCATGTCGCGCGACGACCTGCTCAATACCAATGCCGGGATCGTCAAGTCGGTGAGCGAACAGGTCAAGGCGACGTCACCGAACGCCATCCTCATCATCGTCTCGAACCCGCTGGACGTGATGGCGTACGTGGCCAAGGAAGTCACGGGCTTCCCGCGCGAACGGGTGATCGGCATGGCGGGAGTGCTCGACACGGCGCGCTACCGCGCGTTCCTGGCCGAGGCCATGGACGTGTCGGTCAAGGACATCCAGGCCATGGTGCTGGGCGGGCACGGCGATACGATGGTGCCGTTGATTTCCTACACGACCGTGAGCGGCATCCCGGTGACGCAGTTGATGGACCGCAGCAAGCTGGACGCCATCGTCGCGCGCACGCGCACCGGCGGCGGCGAGATCGTGAAGCACCTGAAGACGGGCTCCGCGTTCTATGCGCCGTCCGCGGGCGCGGTGCAGATGGCCGAGGCCATTGTCCGCGACCAGAAGCGCATCCTGCCGTGCGCCGCGTGGCTGGAGGGCGAGTACGGCCAGAAGGGAATCTTCCTGGGCGTGCCGTGCAAGCTGGGGCGCAAGGGGCTGGAGCGCATCATCGAGGTGGAACTCACCGCGGACGAGCGCGACGCACTGGCCAAGAGCGCTGACGCCGTGCGCGGCCCGATGAAGGCCGTCAAGCTGTAAGGGGGGCGCGGCGGGTGGGACGGCGGCGCGAGCCGCGGGCCCACGCGCCGCATCCTGGACGCATTTACCCGAACCTACCGTAGCGATGCGCCGGTTCATCACGCTCTATCGATCCACGATCGGAAAGAAGATCATCATGTCGGTGACGGGGCTGCTGTTCATCGGCTTCGTCATCGCGCACATGATCGGGAACCTCCAGATCTTCGTGGGGCAGGACAAGTTCGACGGGTACGCGGCGATGCTGCATGGCCCCCTGGGGGATGCCCTGTGGGCGCTCAGGATCATCCTGTTCGTGGCGGTGATCCTGCACATCACGATGGCGTGGCAGCTCGCGCGCCGGGCGCGAGCCGCGCGACCGGTGGGGTATCACAAGCGCGACCCGCAGGTGTCCACGCTGGCGTCGCGGACCATGCGATGGGGCGGGGTGCTGATCGCCGCGTTCATCGTGTTCCACATCCTGCACTTCACCATCGGGGCCATTGATCCCGCGCACGCCTTCAACCGGGCGGATGCGATGGGACGCCACGACATCTACGGGAACGTGGTGGCCAGCTTTCGCATCTGGTGGGTCTCACTCCTTTACGTCGTGTCGATGATCGTCCTGGGATTCCACCTGTGGCATGGCGCGTGGAGTTCACCGCGTTCGCTCGGCGTGGCGCATCCGTCGGAGCATCCGCGCCGACGCCGGCTGTCGGCCATCATCGCCATTGGCGTCTCGGTCGGTTTCATCCTCGTGCCGGTGGCGGTGTTCACCGGGCTGGTGCATTAGCCATGGAACTCAAGTCACGCGTGCCCGACGGGCCCATCGCCCAGGCCTGGGACAAGCACAAGTTCGACATGAAGGTGGTGAGCCCTGCCAACAAGCGGAAGCATTCCGTCATCATGGTGGGATCGGGGCTGGCGGGCGCGTCCGCCGCGGCGTCCATGAGCGAACTTGGCTACAAGGTCAAGTGCTTCTGCTTCCAGGATTCCCCGCGCCGGGCGCACAGCATTGCCGCCCAGGGCGGGATCAATGCCGCCAAGAACTATCCCAATGACGGCGACAGCATCTGGCGACTGTTCTACGACACCGTCAAGGGCGGGGACTTCCGGTCCCGCGAAGCCAACGTCTACCGGCTGGCGCAGCTCAGCGTCCAGATCATCGACCAGGCCGTGGCGCAGGGCGTGCCCTTTGCCCGGGAGTACGGCGGGTTGCTGGCCAACCGGTCGTTCGGCGGCGCCCTCGTATCGCGGACCTTCTACGCGCGGGGACAGACGGGGCAGCAGCTCCTGCTTGGCGCCTACCAGGCGCTGGAGAAGGAGATCGCGAAGGGTGGAGTGAAGATGTACCCCCGCACCGAGATGCTGGACCTCATCGTGGTGGATGGCCGGGCGCGCGGCATCGTGGTGCGCGACCTGCGGACCGGCCAGGTGTCCAGCCACCTGGCCGATGCGGTGGTGCTGGCCACCGGCGGGTATGGCAACGTGTTCTTCCTGTCGACCAACGCCCGCGGATCGAACGCGACTGCCATCTGGCGCGCGTACAAGCACGGGGCGGCGTTCGCCAACCCTTGCTTCACGCAAATCCATCCCACCTGCATCCCGGTGAGTGGCGACCATCAGTCCAAGCTGACGCTGATGAGCGAGTCGCTGCGCAACGACGGGCGGCTGTGGGTGCCGAAGAAGGGCGGCGACACGCGCCGGCCCGGCGACATCCCGCCGGCGGAGCGGGACTACTACCTGGAGCGCAAGTATCCGAGTTTCGGCAACCTGCCTTCTCGGGACGTGGCCTCGCGCGCGGCCAAGGAAGTCTGCGACGAGGGGCGGGGCGTGGGGCCCGGTGGCCGCGGCGTGTACCTGGACTTTGCCGACGCCATCGCGCGTGTGGGCAAGCAGGCCATCGCCGAGCGCTACGGGAACCTGTTCGAGATGTACGAGCGCATCACGGATGAAAACCCGTATGAAGTGCCCATGCGCATCTACCCGGCCGTGCACTACACCATGGGCGGCCTCTGGGTGGACTACAACCTGATGAGCAGCATCCCGGGCCTGCACGTGATTGGCGAGGCGAACTTCTCCGATCACGGCGCCAACCGGCTGGGGGCCAGCTCGCTGATGCAGGGCCTGGCCGACGGGTACTTTGTGCTTCCCTATACGATTGGCAACTACCTGGGGAGCGCCAAGCTGGAGCCCGTGGCCGAGGACCATCCGGCGGTTCGGGCGGCGGAGGCGGCCGTGGCGGCGCGCACCAAGCGGCTGCTGTCAATCGATGGCAAGCGGAGCGTGACCTCCCTCCACCGCGAATTGGGACACCTCGTGTGGGAGTACTGCGGCATGGCGCGGACGGCCGATGGCCTCCGGCACGCGCTCGCGGAGATTCCCAAGCTGCGTGAGGAGTTCTGGAAGAACCTCAAGGTGCTGGGCACTGGTGAGGAGCTGAACCAGTCGCTGGAGCACGCGGGGCGGGTGGCCGACTTCATGGAGCTGGCGGAGCTGATGTGCCGCGACGCCCTGCATCGCGAGGAAAGTTGCGGCTGTCACTTCCGCGAGGAATACCAGACGGCGGATGGGGAGGCCAGGCGGGACGACGAACACTTTGCGTACGTGGCGGCCTGGGAGTACCAGGGAGACGGCAAGGATCCCGTACTCCACAAGGAACCGCTGACCTTTGAGAACGTGCACTTCGCGACCAGGAGCTACAAGTGAACATCACGCTGCACGTCTGGCGACAGGCCGGGCCCACCGCGGCCGGCCGGTTCGAGCGTTACGTGGCCCGTGACATCAGCGCGGACATGTCGTTCCTGGAGATGCTGGACGTCGTGAACGAGGCGCTGATCGGCGAAGACAAGGAACCCATCGCGTTCGATCACGACTGCCGGGAAGGCATCTGCGGCATGTGCGGCATGATGATCAACGGCGTGGCGCACGGGCCCATGAAGCTCACCACCACCTGCCAGCTCCACATGCGGAGCTTCAAGGACGGCGACGAACTGTGGATCGAGCCGTGGCGGTCGCGCGCCTTCCGCGTGGAGAAGGACCTGGTGGTGGATCGCAGCGCCTTTGACCGGATCATCCAGGCGGGTGGCTACATCAGCGTGGACACCGGGGCGCCGCAGGACGCCAACGCCATTCCGATCGCCAAGCAGGACTCCGATGACGCGATGGACGCGGCGGCGTGCATCGGATGCGGCGCGTGCGTGGCGGCGTGTCCCAATGGCTCGGCGTCATTGTTCACGGCCGCGAAGATCGGACACCTGGGGCTGCTGCCGCAGGGCCAGCCGGAGCGCGACCGCCGCGCGCTGCGCATGGTGGCGCAGATGGACCTGGAGCATTTCGGGCACTGCACGTTCTTTGGTGAGTGCCAGGAAGCGTGCCCCAAGGGCATCAGCATCGACTTCATTGCACGGATGAACCGCGACTTCCTGGCGGCGGCCAGCCGGGAGCGCGAGGAGAAGGCACTGGCGGGCGCCGGCTGAGCACTGCCGGCTGCCGGGTCGGGTGCCTGCTGGGCACTGGCGGGCGCCGGATCGGGCGCCCGCCAGCAGAGCTACAGCTTGGGGAGCGTTACGCCGTGCTGCCCCTGGTACTTGCCCTTCTTGTCCGCGTACGACACTTCGGGGCCTTCCTCGCCCTTGAAGAAGAGCACCTGCGCGATGCCCTCGTTGGCGTAGATCTTGGCGGGCAGGGGCGTGGTGTTTGAGATCTCCAGCGTCACGAAACCCTCCCATTCCGGTTCGAACGGCGTGACGTTGGTGATGATGCCGCACCGGGCGTAGGTGGACTTGCCCACCGTGACGGTCAGGATGTCCCGTGGAATCCGGAAATACTCCACGGAACGGGCCAGGGCGAAGGAGTTGGGCGGTACGATGCAGATGTCGCCCTCGAATTCCACGAAGCTTTTGGGGTCGAAGTTCTTGGGATCCACCACCGAACTCAGGACGTTGGTGAAGATCCGGAACTCCCGGGCCACCCGCATGTCGTACCCGTACGAACTCACGCCGTAGGAGATGACGCCGGTGCGCACCTGGCGGCCCTCGAACGGCTCGATCATCCGGTGTTCCCTGGCCATGCGGGTGATCCAGCGGTCGGACATGATGCTCATGTAAGGAAGGGCGGGCTGAGGTGGGTGAGTGACCAGCGCGCCGGAATGTACGCCGCGTGTGCACTCGCGCCAAGCATGGGGGTCCGGTACGCCCCTATTCCGGTTGACCGCGCCGCGTCCCACCGATAACTTTTCCGCGCTGTCGCACGTGAAAGTTTTCACGAAGTCTGGAGCGCCATGGATCGCACGTACTTCCCCGTCCTGCTCCTTCTTGGCTTCGTGGCCGTGAACGCGGTCGGCATGCTGTTGCTGTCGCATATCACGCTCCGGCCACGGCCCACGCCGGTCAAGCAGACGCCATATGAATCCGGAATTCCGCCCCTGGGCTCTGCCCGTGAGCGGTTCTCCGTGAAGTTCTACATGATCGCGGTGCTCTTTATCATCTTCGATATCGAGACCGTGTTCATGATCCCCTGGGGAGCCCACTACCGCGAGCTTTCGTGCGCGGTACCGCTGGCCGGTGGCGCGTGCCCGGCGGGGCAGTTGTCCTTCTTCGGGCTGGGCGAGATGCTGGTGTTCGTGGCCATCCTGGTGGTGGGATACATCTACGTGTGGAAGAAGGGGGCGTTGCAATGGGATTGACCACGCGCCCGGGAGCCGCCGGCACCTACGCCAGTCCGGGACAGGAAAGCTGGGTGACCACCAAGCTCGATTTCCTGGTCAACTGGGGCCGGGCGAACTCCCTGTGGCCCATGCCGTTCGGCACCGCGTGCTGCGCCATCGAGTTCATGGCGACGGCCGCGAGCGATTTCGACCTGGCGCGCTTTGGGATGGAGCGCATGAGCTTCTCGCCGCGACAGGCGGACGTGCTCATCTGTGCCGGCCGGGTGCCGTTCAAGCTGGCGCCGATCCTGCGGCGCATCTGGCAGCAGATGCCGCAGCCCAAGTGGTGCATCTCGATGGGCGCCTGCGCGTCGTCCGGTGGCATGTTCGACAACTACGCGGTGGTGCAGGGCATCGATACTATCATCCCCGTGGACGTGTACGTGCCGGGGTGCCCGCCGCGGCCGGAAGGGTTGCTCTACGGCATCATGCTCCTTCAGGAGAAGGTGATGAAGGAACGTGCCGCCGACTCCTCACTTCGCGAGGAGATGGACCCCGATCCCAGCAGCCAGCTCTACCTGCCGCCCTCCGTCATCGACGAGCTCTCCGAGCCCTTTGGCAACTCCGTCCACCAGACCCGGTCCGGCCTGTGAGTGCTCCGTTCACCCCGGTGATCGCCGGAAGCGCCCTCGGCGCCAATGCGCCCGCCCCGGTCACGCCGCGCGACGTGCCACTCACCGGCGGCGACGCCAACCCGTCCGCGGCGGCGCTCGTGGCCCAGTTCGGCGACGTGGTCAAGCGCGTGCAAGTGGTACACGGCGAGACCAACGTGATCGTGGCGGGCGAGCGCCTGCTGGACGTCGTGCGCTGGCTGCACGACGATCCGGGACA
>DASSOG010000010.1:0-39118 GCA_035700805.1 Gemmatimonadaceae bacterium
GGGCCAACGCCGGCATGTGCACATACACCATATGCCCGGACTCGTATTCCGCCAGCGTGATCCGGTCGCGCGCGGACTTGGGCACGCCCAGGTGGTCCATGGTCCACTCCGCGGCGAAGTAAGGTGTGGCCAGGTCGTACAGCCCGCTGTTCAGCATCACGTGCGCGTTGGGGTTCATCTGCAGTTCCATGGCCAGGTCCGTGGCCACGTTCGTGTAGCCGGGCCATCCCTGCGACTGCCCGTGCGTCCAGTCCCACGGATTCACGTTTCCGCTGGTGGCGTAGGTCTTATCGCGCCCATAGTTGAGGTCGTTGTGCAGGTAGTTCAGCCAGACCGACTTGTAGGCCGAGCTGATGGCCGCTGACTGCGGGTCGTACTCCGCGTCCTCGCCCAGCGGATCGAGCGCCATGCCGGTATACCGCGCGTCCAGGCGCCCTACCACCTTGCCCTGTTCGCGCAACAGCTCCTGCTCGAACTGGCTGGCGGTCACGCGCAGGTTGGCGCGGTCCAGGTAGTCGCGGCTGAGGCCGGTGTACTGGTGCAGCTTGTCCAGCACCTGCCCACGCTCGGTGGCCGTCAGCTGGTCGCCCTGCAGCAGGGCCGTGGCGTATTCGTGCGTGGCAAAGTGCTCCACTTCCGTGAGGAAGGGCCGGAGCTGCGCGGGCTTGCTGGGCAGCGCGTCATGGTACCAGGCCACGGCCGCATACGAGGGCAGGTACATCACGAATGGCTCATCGTTGCCCGGGTTGAAGCTGATGGTCTGGAAGTCGAGCACGGCGCTCAGCAGCACCACGCCGTTCAGGTCCGTGCTCTGGCGCTGCAGCAGCGCCGAGAGCGCCGCCGAGCGCGTGGTGCCGTAGCTCTCGCCCATGAGGTAGCGGGGGGAGTTCCACCGGTCGTTCTCGCTCAGGTAGCGGCTCACGAACTGGGCCAGGGAGCGCGCGTCCTGGTCCACGCCCCAGAAATCCGCACCCTTGCCCTTGCCAATGGGCTTGCTGAACCCCGTGCCCACCGGGTCAATGAACACCAGGTCCGTCTTGTCCAGCAGGCTGTACTCATTGTCCACCAGGGTGTAGGGAGGCGGGGACGCGTGCTTGCCATCGGGCACCTCCACGCGCTTGGGCCCCAGCAGTCCCATGTGCACCCAGAACGACGACGACCCCGGCCCGCCGTTATAAGCGAACATCAACGGCCGACGCGATGCGTCCGCCATGCCCCGCCTGGTGTATGCCGTGTAGAAGATTTCCGCGGTCGGTTCGTCGTTGCCGTTGCGCAGGATGATGCTCCCCACGGTGGCGTCGTAGTCCACCTTGGCGCCGCCGATCATGGCCGAGTGCTGGGTGACGACGTGCACCGGCCGTGGCTGGCCGGCAACCTCCTGTGCCGCCATCCGGCTGGCGCTGGTGTCGGCGCTGCGGCCCTGCTGGGCCAGCAGCGTGGCGGGAAGCGCGAGAGCGAGGAGCAAAAGTCTCGTATTCATCGGTTGGCGGGTTGGGGGTCCGTTCAGGAAACCACTGTTGCTGTTGCTGTTGCTGTTGCTGTTGCTGTTGCTGTTGCTGTATCTGTCGCAGCTGTCCGTATTACATCCGTCCAGTCCGTATCAGGCAGTTCAGGCAGTTCGAGCAGTTCAAGCAGTTCAAGCAGTTCAAGCAGTTCAAGCAGTTCGCCCGCCATTGAACGCCATCACGAGCCACGACTCACATCTTCCTGGCCATCATCGAATCGCGAATTGCCTTGAACTCCGTACCCGGCTTCCACGTGGGATAGGTGGAGCCGTTGGCCACGGTGTGACCCAGCTCAAAGTACACCTGCAAGTCCGCCACGGCGCCCGAGAGGTCCCAGTCGGGCTTCACCTCGTCGCTCGGCTTGTGGTAATCATTGTTCGTGTATTCATCGCGCTTCTGCATCCCATACCCGGCCGGCTTGCCGATGTAGTCAATGCCGCCCTCCGGATCGAACGCCGGCACGCCCACCTTGGCGAACTCAAAGTGGTCGGACCGGTAATAGAAGCCCTTTTCCGGCTCCGCGTCGGGACGGACCACGCGGCCATCCGCGGCCAGGATCCGGGTCGCGATGTCATCCAGCGTGGTGTTCCCATATCCAATGACTGTCATGTCGCTGGTCCGGCCCCACTGGTTCAGGACATCCATGTTGATCTCGGCCAGCGTCTTGTCCAGCGGATACAGCGGATGTTCCGCATAGTACTTGGAGCCCAGCAGTCCCTTCTCCTCGGCCGTCACCGAGAGAAAGAGGATGGAGCGATCCGGCGGCGTGGCCAGCCTGGTGTACGCCCTGGCGATCTCCAGCAGCCCGGCGGAACCCGACGCGTTGTCGGCCGCCCCATTGTAGATCTGGTCACCCTTGAGCGTCGTGTCCCGCCCCAGGTGGTCCCAGTGCGCGGTATAGATCACGTATTCGTCAGGCTTCGTGGCGCCCACCACCTTGGCTACCACGTTTTTCGACGTGATACGACGCACGCGCGTCTTCACGTCCCACGAGGCGGTGGCGTTCAGGGCCACCGGATGGAAGTCCTTCGTGCGGGCCGCGGCATGCAGCGAGTCAAAGTTCAGCCCGGCGTGGGCAAAGAGTTCCTTCACCTTGTCCAGCGTCATCCATCCCTCAACCGGCACGCGCTGTTCCGCGGACGGGCCGGACACGTCGAACTGCTCTCCCGCGAAGCTGCCGCGCACCACGGCCCACGGATAGCCGGCCGGCCCGGTTTCGTGAATCACAATAGCCGCGCCGGCGCCCTTGGCCGTGGCAATCTCGTACTTGTACGTCCAGCGGCCGTAGTACGTCATGGCCTTGCCCTTGAACATCGTCGTATCCAACTGGGCGGTGTCGTTGGGCATCCGCACGGGCGGGTCGTTCACGAGCATCAGGATCGTCTTGCCCTTCACGTCCACGCCCTTGTAGTCGTCCCAGCCGTACTCGGGCGCCACCACGCCGTAGCCCACGAACACGATGCCGGAGTTGTTCACCCTGGTCTCCGGACGGTCGTGTCGCGAAGTGGCCACAAAGTCGTCCAGGTACCGCAGCGCCAGCGGCTTGCCACCCGCCGTGATGCGCACCGAAGGCCTGGAGTCGTAGCCGATGAGTTCCACGGGCTGATACCACGACCCATCAGGATTTCCCGGAGTGAGCCCCAGCGCGGCAAAGTGGCGCTGCATGTAGGACGTGGCCATCTCCTCGCCCTTCGTACCGGGCGCGCGCCCTTCCATGGAGTCCGCCGAGAGATCCTTGATGTGCTGCAGCAGCGAGTCGGCGCTGATGGCCTGGGCTGCCTGCTTGACGGCGGGGCTGATCACAGCGCCGGGCCGGGTGCAACCGACCACGGCGATCGCCGCCGCAACGGACATGAAGAACCTGCGCGCATTGGACATGGGGCCAACCAGGGGATAAGGGGGTGTAAACTCCCACGGGCGTACCGCGGGGCCCGGGGAATCTCCGAAAGTCCGGGACGCCGGGCAAGGTGGGGGCTCACCGCCGGTCGCCGGGCAACTCGGTACGTGTCACGTGAATGTCGTGCGCGGCGAGCGCCGGAAACACCTGATCGTAGGGCACGTCCAGCGGGGTGAGCAGCCCGCGGCCGGCCAGGGGCCCTCCCAGGATGAGACGGGCGCCAAGGGCAAGCGTGAAGCCCACCGTGCGCTGCATGGACGTCAGGCCGGTCCGGAAGTCGCGCCGGTCAATCAGGTCGTACACCACATGGGCGGGCATTCCCTTGCGCAGCCCGCGCACGTCCACCCGCACGAAGGTCAGGTCCGCATCACCGGGGCCGTACTGGAACCGCGCCTGCGACGCCAGCAGCAACGCGGTGAACTCCAGCGGAGCAACGCGCGCACCGCCCACGTCCACCGGATCCGGATCCAGGAACCCCAGTTTGCTCATGGCATGCCAGATCGCGCAGTGGCCGGGCCAGCGTCCCGTGTACCGCGCGGACTCGCGGACCCGGCCGCCCAGGCCCAGGAGGTCGGCGTAGTGCACCGCGTCGCCATTGGGATAGCATTCCAGCGCGTCGCCCAGCGCCGGCACATTGAGCAAATGATAATGCTCCGGTTCGAAGATCCGCCCGGCGGGGATCTCCACCACCGCGCCCTCGCGGATCAGGCGCGCGGGACGCGCGTAGGAGCGCAGGACGCCAACGGGTGACCACGAAAACCGATACCGCAGCGCGTTGTCGGCATGGACCGGCACCGGCAGCCCGGCGCCGTACGACCGGAACTCGTCCACGCGCTCGAACTCCGCCAGGGCGCGACGCGCCATGATCAGGTCGAGCCCGGGATCCAGGCCGAACTCGGTGAGGATGCTGATGCCGCGCGCCGCGGCTCGTTCCGCCACCCGCGCCAGGCGCTGCTCCGTGGCCGCGCGCCGAGTGGCGTCGGCCTCCCGCGGATTCCGATAGTACATGCTACTCACCAGCGGGACGCCCGCCTCCGCGGCCAGTTCACCCATAGGCAGCGCGAGCGGGCCCGGCAGCGCCTCGATGACCACATCCGCGCGCGACATAAGCGACGTCACGCCTTGCGTGTCGGTGACATCCAGGCGGACCAGTCGCACACGGTGCGGTGGATACGTCCCGACTTGCGCGTCGGCGCCCGGCGCGAGGTCGGCCACCGTGACGACCGTCGAGTCGTCATGGTGCAGCAGGTCGTGCAGCACGGCGCGCCCCTGCATGCCGAGTCCGAGCAGCAACACGCGTCGAGGCATGGCGGGAAATGTCGCCGGCGGGCAGCAGGCCGGCAACACGCGCGGACGACGCCCAGTTGCCCCCGACGCGGGCGCCGTTCATGTTCAGGCCACCGAACCCCTCCACCACACCGCCATTTGTCGAGGTTCTCGAGGACCATCATGCGACTCCGAGTTGCCATTCCCGCGACGCTGACGCTGTTTGCCGCGTCCGTTGCCGCGCAGCAGCCCCGCACCGTCACCGCCGCCGACTACGCGCATGCGGCGCAATTCCTGGGCTACAACACCAACCGGCTCGTCTCCGGCGGCTCCGTGAGCCCCACCTGGATGGACGGCGACCGGTTCTGGTACCGCACCAGCACGCCCGCCGGAACCGAGTTCCGCCTGGTGGATCCCGCGCGGCGCACGAACGTGCCCGCGTTCGATCACGCGCGCGTTGCCGCCGCGCTCAGTGCGGTAACCGGCCAGCAGTACTCGGCCGGCAACCTGCCGTTCTTCTCCATTGACCTTTCCGCCGACCTGAAGACCGTGTCGTTCGACGCCGGCCAGCGGCACTACTCGTGCAATGTGGATGGCAGCAAGTGTACGTATGAGGGCGCCGCCACCGGACGCGGCGGGGCTGGCCGTTCCGGCGGGCGTGGCTTTGGCCGCGGCGGCGCGGCGGCGGGGCGTCCCCCCGAAAACATGTCGCCCGATGGCCAGCACGCCGTGTTCATCAGGGACTGGAACCTCTGGGTGCGCGACGTGGCCACTGGCGCGGAACGCCAGCTCACGCACGACGGCGTGGAGAACTTTGGCTACGCCACCGACAACGCCGGCTGGAAGCACACCGACCAGGCCATCGGGCTCTGGTCACCCGACGGCACGCAGTTCGCCACCTACCAGCAGGATCAGCGCAAGACCGGCGACATGTACCTGGTGGTCACCAACGTGGGCCACCCCACGCTGCAGGCGTGGAAGTATCCGCTGCCCGGTGACACGAACATCACCATGATTGAACGCGTGATCATCAATGTCACCAACGGGAACATGGTGCGGCTCAAGATGCCGCCCGACCAGCACCGCAGCTCCATCTGCGACGACGTGGCGTGCAGTGGCAACACGCTCTCCGACGCGGAGTGGAGCCCGGATGGCAAGACGCTGATGTTCCTGTCCACGTCGCGCAATCACCAGGACGAGCGCCTCCGCGTGGCCGACGCCGCGACGGGTGATATCCGCGACGTGTATGAGGAGAAGGTCCCTGACTTCTTCGAGTCCGGGTACGACGCGGTGAACTGGCGCTACCTGCCGGAGACCAATGAGTTCATCTGGTATTCCCAGCGCACCGACTGGGGGCAGCTCTACCTGTACGACCTGGCCACCGGCAAACTCAAGAACCCCATTACCACGGGCAACTATAAGGTGTGGCAGGTGACGCGCGTGGACGCGGCCAATCGCCGCCTGTACTTCACGGCCGCCGGCCGGGAGCCGGGCAATCCGTACTTCTCGCACTTCTACAGCGTGAAGTTCGACGGCACCGATTTCCGTTCGCTCACCCCGGACAGCGCCAACCACCGGGTGGATCTCTCGCCCGATGGCCGGTACCTGGTGGACACGTACTCCACGCCGCAGACGCCGGCGGTCAGCGTGCTGCGCGACGAGCATGGCAAGCTGGTGATGCCACTGGGCAAGGAGGACATCTCGAAGCTGGTGGCCAGCGGGTGGAAGCCGCCGAAGACAGTGGTGGTGAAGGCGCGCGACGGCAAGACGGACCTGTACGGACTCATGTACACGCCCACGCACATGACGCCCGGCCGGAAGTACCCCATCGTGAACCACATCTATCCCGGGCCGCAGTCCGGCTCAGTGGCCGGGTGGAGCTTCTCCGCGGCGCGCGGGGACGCGCAGGCGCTGGCGGAGCTGGGCTTCGTGGTGGTGGAGATCAACTCCATGGGCGGGCCTGGGCGGTCGCATTCCTTCCAGGCAGCGTATTATGGCCATATGGGTACCGATAACGGCCTGCCGGACCAGGTGAAGGGCATGCGGGAGCTGGCCGCGCGGTATCCGTACATCGACCTCAACCGGGCCGGCATGTACGGCCACTCCGGCGGCGGCTTTGCCACGGCGGACGCGATGTTCCGCTATCCTGATTTCTTCAAGGTGGGCATCGCCGAGTCGGGCAACCACGACCAGGCCGAGTACGAGGACGACTGGGGCGAGAAGTGGCAGGGGCTGAACGTGCCGCTGCCCGACGGCACCTGGAGTTACGACAAGGAATCCAATGAAAGCGTAGCCAGGAACCTGAAGGGGCACCTGCTGCTGGCCCACGGCACCATTGACGACAACGTGCCGCCGTACAACACCTTCCTGGTGGTGGATTCCCTGATCAAGTACAACAAGGACTTTGACCTGCTGCTGATCCCCAACGTGCACCATGGGTACGGGGCGGCCAGCTATTACATGATGCGCCGGCGCTGGGACTACTTCGTGCGGTACCTCATGGGGGCCGTACCGCCGAAGGAGTACGAGCTCGGGCCCAACCGCTGATACTGCGATGCCGCGGATCTGAACTGCGATTACGCGGATAAAACCAAAACTGGAACTGCGATACCGCAGATGTAAACAACGATTACGCGGATACCACCAGGAATTGATTGGTTGTATCCGCGTAATCGCAGTTCCGATCCGCGTAATCGCAGTACAAACCGTGAGCCCTACGGAATAATGACAGTCCCCATGAGCTTGTTGAACGCGGAGAGATCGGACTTCATGAACGCGTCATAGGCCGACTTGCCCGCGTTCAGGTCCGTCTCGATCAATTGCAGCACCTGGTGCTGGGCGTCGGTGGGCTTGAAGTCCGCGCCCCCCGCCACGTCGCCAGCCCCCAGTCCCACCTGGCCGTAGAGCCAGATCAGGTTCATGTACGGCCCAGGCGCCGTGACAAAGTACTTGTCGTCGCTGTTCAGGTTCTCGCGCGTGATCAGCTTGAGCTCCACCGCGAACAGCTTGTCGTTCATGGCGGCCAGAGCCTTCACGCGGGACGCGTTGCCGGCCGCCTTCCTGGTCTCCACCTCGATGGCGTGGCGCATCACCTCCAGGCGGTTGATCATGCCCACCGCTGAGTTGATGTCCCCACGGATCTTGATCTGCATGGCCAGCGAGGCTTCCAGGTCGGCCTGCGAGGTGGTGAGCTTGGGGTCCGTGAGGATCTCGAATGGGCGCGTGTAGCCCTGGCCGTCCACGGTGAGCTTCGCCGTGTACTTGCCGGGCACCGCGAGCGGGCCCTGACGCTGCGTACCCGCGATGCCCCAGTGCGTCACCGGGCGCGTGCTGTCTCCCGCAAATCGCGGTTCGTCCCAGATGTACGGATTGTCCGGCGCCACCGTACGCAGTTCAGGTTGCGCGGGGCCGTCATACTGCAGGTCCCACTGCATGGCATTGTCACCACGGCGCCCCTCCTGCTTCAGGGTTCGCACCACCGTGCCACGTGAATCCAGGATCTGCAGTTCCACTGAGTCCCGCGGCGCGTTGCGCGCCATGAACATGAATTCGGCGCTCCCGCTCCGCGGCTCGCGGAAGCCGGGGCGCGGCGCGTAGAAGTACACCGCGGCGTTCGCCGGGATCTTGTCCGCCTGCTCAAGGCGCGTGATGTCGTGCATGATCCAGATGCCGCGGCCATACGTGGACACCACCACGTCGTGCCAGTCCCTGGGCACCTCGATCCAGGTCACCGGCGCGGCGGGCAGGCCATCCTGCAACTGCGTCCAGTGGGCCCCGTCATCCATGGAGTAGTAAAAGCCGTGTCCCGTGCCGGCAAAGAGCATGCCCTGGCGGTTCGGGTTCTCCGCCACCGTCATCACGTAATCCAGCGGATGATCCTGCGGCAGCCCGTCGCTGATGCGCGTCCAGGTCTTGCCGAAATCCGACGTCTTGTAGAGATACGGCTTGGGATCGTTCATGAGGTGGTAGTCCACCGCCATGTACGCCGTGCCCGCGTCGAACACGGACGGATAGATGCGCCGCACCGTGCCCCACGGCTTCATGCCGACGTTCTTCGTGACGTCGTTCCAGTGCGCGCCGCCATCGCGCGTGTACCACACCTTGCCGTCGTTGGTGCCCGCCCAGATGAGCCCGTGCTGGATGGCGGACGGGGCGATGGCGAACACCACCTCACCGGCGAACTGCCCCAGGTTGTCGCCCACCAGCCCGCCCGACGAAACGATGCGGCTGGGGTCCTGCGTCGAGAGGTCCGGGCTGATCACGGTCCAGCTCTGGCCGCCGTCGGTGGTCTTGAAGATCACCTGGCAGCCGTAGTACACCGTGTTGTGGTCCAGTGGATCGATGGCCAGCGGCGCGGACCAGTGGCACCGGTACTTGGCCTGGTCGGGCGCGAAGTCCAGCGTGTGGATCCACGGGCTGATGGAACGCGCCAGCCCCGTCTTCGCATCCCACCGCGTGACCTTGTTGCCGTAGCACGTGGCATACACAATGTCCGGATTGGTGGGATCAGGAATCGTGAATCCCGACTCACAGCCGCCGAGTCCGTGGTCCCAGGTGGCCGTACGGGTAAACCCGCCGCCAAACCCGCCGCGGCCTCCAAAGCCGCCGCGACCCCCTCGGCCTCCACCCGCCCCCACCACCGCGCCGGTGCTGTCGAACGCGATGATCTGCGTGCTGCTCGTCGGCGCTTCCACGGCATCGCTCGGCCCGCGCATCGTGCCGTCGTCCTGCCGGTTGCTGTACACCCAGTACGGCACCTGGTTGTCCACCGCGACGTGATAGTTCTGGCCGTTGGGGATGCCGATGCGCGTGATCTGCTCGCCGTGACTGGCCGTGATCGCGGCGCCGCCGTCATCCGTGAGCCCGAAGTGGTCGGGATCCAGCGGGTCCACCCAGATGTCGTGCGTGTCACCGCCCCACCCCTTGGTGTTCCACGTCTTGCCACCGTCGGTGGAAACGAAGAAGGAGCTGCTGGCGATCATCACCTCGTCGGCATTGCCGCTGCTGGCCGCGATGCGGATGTAGTACCCCGCGCGCCCGATCAGTCGTCGGTCCCAGCTCACCACTTTCCAGTGCTGTCCACCATCGTCCGAGCGCCACACCGACCCCTGGTTCGCGGTCTGGATGAGCGCATACACGCGGTTGGAAGCCGTCGGGGCCACCGACACGTCAATCTTGCCCAGCGGCGACTTGGGAAGCCCGGCGTCGGTGAGCTTCGTCCAGGTGGTGCCGCTGTCGTGCGATACATACAGGCCGCTGCCGGGCCCGCCGCTCAGTTCCGCGTAGGTGTGCATCTCCACCTGCCACATGCCGGCAAACAGCGTGGCCTGGTCCTGCAAGTCCAGCGAGAGCCCTGAGCAGCCGGTGTGTTCGTCCACGAACAGCACCCGCTTCCAGGTCGTGCCGCCATCCGTGGTGCGGAAGACGCCACGTTCCTGCTGCGGACCGAACGTATTCCCGAGCGCGCAGACGTACACGAGATCCGGATTGGTGGGACTGATGATGATCCGCCCGATGCGGCCCGTCTGCGTGAGCCCCATGTGCGTCCAGTGCATCCCGCCGTCGGTGGACTTGTAGACGCCATCGCCCGTGACGTCAGCGTCGCGGATGGTCCACGCCTCGCCCGTGCCGGCCCAGACGATGTCGTGGTTGGAACGCGACACCGCCACCGCGCCGATGGCCTGCACCGGCTCCTTGTCGAAAATCGGCCCGAAGCTGTGGCCGCCGTCAATGGACTTCCACACGCCGCCAGACGCACTGCCCAGGTACCACACCGCAGTGTCGCCCGCCACGCCGGACAGGGACGCGATGCGCCCGCCGCTGGAGGGCCCCACGAACTGGAAGTGCAGCGGCTGCGGGGCTGGCGGCGGACCACGCCGCCGGCCAAAGCGCTGCGCCTGCGAGGGCGGCGCGAGCAAGGGGAGCATCAGCAGCACGGCGGCGAATGAACGAAGGCGAACGGAGGTCATGAGCAGATCCCGGGTCGGGCGGCATGAAGGGGAGAAATGGACAGCCCCGAAATCATGTCACGTGGTACGGCCCTCGCGCCAGAGGGACTGGCCCATGGCCCGGCCGCGCGCCTGGCCTTCCCGGCACGCCGCGCGGCCCCAGAAAGGAGTGGCGCCAGGAGAGTGGTGCCAGGAGAGTGGCCCCAGGAGAGTGGCGCCAGGAAAGTGGCGTCAGGAAAGCGGCGCCGCGGGAGCGCTCACCGCCTACGTGAAAAACGCGTCCTTGACGCCCGTCAGGATGAACTGCGTGGCCACCGCAGCCAGCAGCAGGCCCATGATGCGCGTCATCACCTTGATCCCGGTCTGCCCCATGATCTGCACAAGCCGCTCGCCAAGCCGCAGCGTCACGTAGGCCACGGCCGCCGTGATCACGATGGAGCCGTACACCACGATGCCATGGCTCACCGTCTGCACCTCGCCGGCCAGCACCATGACGGTGGAGATCGCGCCGGGCCCGGCCAGGATGGGGATGGCCAGCGGCGTGATGGCCACGTCGTCCTTGGCCTGGCCTTCGGCCAGTTCGTCGTGGCCTTCCTGCGTACTGCGCTGGGCGCGCAGCATGTCCAGCGCCACCAGCCAGAGGATGAGCCCGCCGGCAATGCGAAAGGCGGGGAGCGTGATGCCGAACGCCTGGAAGATGAAGCGTCCCGCAGCGGCGAACACCACCAGCATGAGCGCCATCGCCACGCTCGCGCGGAGCGCCGTGTGCTTGCGCTGCTCGGACGTCTCATCCTGCGTCACCACCAGGTACGACGGAACGGCGGCGATGGGATCGACGATGAACAGCAGCGACGTGAGCGTGATGAGCGCGAACTGCCAGAATTGTTGCATGCGGAATGGAGAATATAGCGGACACGGCGCATCGTGCCCCATCCACCGGCGTGGGTCTCCGCACCCATCGAAACCACGGGACCCCCGCTTCGTACGATCCTGCGTTTCGCGCCAGCCCTCCAGCCACTGCACTGCCGTTCCACTCCGGAGCCCCCATGCATGCCCTGCTTCAGGACCTCCGCTACGCCCGCCGCATCCTGGTCAAGAGTCCGCTCTTCACCCTCGCCGTGGTGGCCACGCTGGCCATCGGCATCGGGCTGAATACGGCGGTGTTCTCGGTGATCGATACGCTGCTGCTCAAGCCGTTGCCCGGGGTGCGCGCACCGGACCAGCTCGTGCAGCTCTACCGGAGCTGGCCGGGCAACCAGGTCTACGGTTCCAACTCCATCCCCCATTTCCGCGATGTGCGCGACCAGGCCACCGATGTCTTTTCGGGCGTGGCGGCCTGGAACTTCCAGCAGACCAGCATCTCGTCGGGTGGACGGGCGCAGACGGCGTTCGGCGCGGCGGTCTCGGGCAACTACTTCAACGTCCTCGGCGTGCCCGCCCTGCTCGGCCGCACCTTCACCACCGACGAAATGCAGGGCCTTGGCGCGCACCCCGTGCTGGTACTCAGCTACAACGGGTGGAAGGAGCTCTTTGGCGGCGACTCCGGCGTCGTGGGCCGCACGGTGATCCTGGACGGGCGGAATTATACGATTGTCGGCGTCACCCCGCCGGACTTCCGGGGCGCCATGCCCATCGTGACGCCATCCCTGTTCGTCCCGCTCACGCAGATCAACGAGCTGGATCCCGGCCGCGGCGACCTCACCCAGCAGCGCGGCAGCAACTCGTTCAACGTGATCGCGCGGCTCAAGCCGGGCGTGACCGTCGCCCAGGCTCGCGACCGGATGAACACGCTCGTGACGGGGCTGCGCAAGATCTACCCGGATGATTACAAGGACAACGGCATCACTGTCATCCGCCAGGTGGACGCCGGCATCCACCCGATGCTCCGGAGCGCCGAGGTGGGGCTGTCCAGCGTCGTCATGGCCGTGGTGACCATCCTCCTGCTGATTGCGTGCGTCAATGTGGCCAACCTGTTCCTGGCCCGCGCCCGCGACCGGGCGCGCGAAATGGCCGTGCGCTTGAGCCTGGGCGCGCGGCGCGGGGTGCTCGTGCGCCAGTTGCTGGTGGAGAGTTCGCTCTTCGCACTCGTCTCCGGCGTGGCCGGCCTCGCGGTGGCGTGGTGGACCATGAGCGTTGTCAACCACATCTCGCTGCCCATGGACGTGGACTTCCAGCCCGGGCTGAGCCTGAGCCCGCGGGTGCTGATGTTCACGGTGGGCATCACGCTGGTCACCGGGCTGCTCTTTGGCCTGGCGCCGGCCATCCAGGCCACGCGGCCGTCGCTGGTGCCCGCGCTCAAGGGCGAGGAAGCCGCTGGCGCATCGCGCTCACGCGCCACGCGCGCGCTGGTGGTAGCGCAGGTGGCCCTTTCGATGATCCTGCTGGTGGCGGCAGGGCTCTTCCTGCGCAACCTCGCGGCGGCCACCACCGTGAATAAGGGGTTTAACGCCACCAACATGCTCGTGGCCTCGGTGGATCCCGGCATCCAGGGGTATAACCGGACGCGCACGGACGAGTTCTACCGCCAGCTCACGGCACGGCTGACCGCCAATCCCGATGTGGTGGCGGTGGGCTATGCCACGACG
Source organism: Gemmatimonadaceae bacterium (assembly GCA_035700805.1). Classification (GTDB taxonomy): domain Bacteria; phylum Gemmatimonadota; class Gemmatimonadetes; order Gemmatimonadales; family Gemmatimonadaceae; genus JAGWRI01. The sequence continues at coordinate 13,202 of DASSOG010000010.1, forward strand.
CTTCCCCTGTCGCTGAACGAGAACGACAGCGGTGTACAGATTCCCGGCTACACCCCCGGCAAGAATGAGAACATGTCCGTGCAGAATGCCGCGGTCACGCCCGGGTTCTTTGCCGCCATGGGCATTCCGGTACAATCCGGGCGCGTGTTCCGCGCGCAGGACGACAGCAGCGCCGCGCCGGTGATCATCATCAATGAGCAGTTCGCGCACCGGTTCTGGCCGGGACAGGATGCCCTGGGCAAGACCGTGCACACCCACGGTCGCGACTGGACCGTGGTGGGGGTGGTGCCCACCGGCAAGTATTTCAGCCTCGGGGAGCCGCCCACCGCGTATTACTACGTGCCCCAGGCGCAGTATTGGTCATTCGCCATGAACATCGCCATCCGCACGCGCGGCGACCCGCAGGCCGTGATCCCGGTGCTGCGCCGCACCGTTAACGCGCTGGATCCGAACATGCCGCTGGCCAGCGTCCGGACCATTGAAGATTTCATGGGGATGGCACTCCTCCCCGCGCGCGTGACCGGGTGGGCGCTGGGCCTGTTCGGGGTGCTGGGGCTGCTGCTGGCATCCATAGGCATTTATGGCGTGATGGCGTATTCCGTGTCGCAGCGCACACGCGAAATCGGCATCCGGATGGCAATTGGGGCGGGAGGCGGCCAGGTGATCCGGCTGCTGATGCGGCAGGGGCTGCGGCTGGTGCTGGTGGGCTTGGTGGTGGGGCTGGCAGGGGCCGTGGTGGCGGCCCTGGCCATCCGGGGACAGCTATATGGCGGAACAGGGCTGGACCCCGTCACATTCGTGGTGGTACCTTTGGTGCTGGTACTGGTGGCCATGGGAGCCATATGGATTCCGGCGAAACGCGCCGCGGCCCTGGATCCCGTGCGCGCATTGCGCCAGGACTGACCACACCACAGATTGGAACCTGAAACAAAAAGCTTGCCCTCCGGATTAAGAAATTCTAACTTGGGGAGTCAGGCGCCCAGCACTGGGCTCCGAGGGACCCGGGCCAGCGGCCCGGCGCAGTACCGCACCGCTCACGTTCGCAGTCCAACCATCCACTCTTTGCCCATCCCACCATGCCACCACGCAAGAAGACCAAGGCCAAGGCCCGCAAGCGCACCGGCAGCGAAGTCCTCTCCAAGTCCTACCTGGCGGACGAAATCAAGAAAGCCATCCTGGAACGGGGCTTCACGCAGACGGCCGCGGCCGAAGTGGCCAAGGAAGCCCAGTCGCAGATGTCGCTCGTCATGTCGGGGCACCTGCAGGGGTTTTCGGCCAACCGCCTCGTGAGGATCCTGCTCCGTCTCGGCCGGAACGTGGAGATCACCATCACGCGCACCAGTTCACCGCGCCGAGCTGGCAAGGTGACGATGCACGGCACCGGTCCGGCGACGCGCAGCAAGGCCCGCCGTCGCTAGCTCACCAACAGGCGCCCAGTACTCACCGGGCGCCTGAAAGCTGTACCCCTCGCCCTTCACGGTACGAAGGGCATGCGCAAGTCCCACTTTCGTGAGCTTGCGCCGCACGTAGAGCACGTACACACCTACGATCCCTGCCGCGGGGCTTCGGCGCTTGCCGTTGCCCCAGACGGCACGCAGGATCGCCGAGCGCGGAACGGTTGCACCGCCGGCTTCCACCAGGCAGCGGAACACCTCGAATTCCCGGCTGGTGAGCCGGACGGTGCGCCCGTGCGCGGACACCGTCCGCCGGATGTCATCCAGGTGAAGCCCGTCGGGTCCGATGGTGAGCGGCGTGGCCAGCGGCGTCACCCGCCGCAACTGCCGCCTCACCCGCACCACCAGCTCGGCCCACGTGTTGGAGCGGGTCACGAAATCGTCCACCCCCACCGCCAGCAGACTGGTCAGCAGCGAGGGGTCCGACGCGCCCGTCACCACCACCTGCGGCACATGCTCCCAGCGGTCGCGCAGGTGTTGCAGCACGTCCACCTGCTGGGCGGTCACGGGCGGTGGAATATCCACCACGATGGCGTGCGGGGCATCGGCGCCCAGGCGCCACAGCTCCGACGCCGACGCCCGCCACCCAATGGTCGTGGTGACCATCCCGTAGCGCTCCAGCACCCGCCGCACCTCCGGAACGCGTGCGCGCACCCTGCCTAGCACCAGCACCCGTGGCGATTGGGTGGGGGCTTTGGCAGGCTTTGCGCGTCTGGTCATGGAAGGGTTGGGTCCGCCACTATCGCAAGGCGAGTATAAGGGCCGCCGCCGAGGCCAGCACCGCCAGGCTCCACGGAACCCAGATGGGGATGCCCGCCAGCCCGCCCGCGCCACGGCCCCCACTCAGTGCCACTCCGCCGCGCGGGGGCGTGCCGCGCAGCACTTCCACAATCTCGGCCGCGCGTTGCGGGCGATCGGCCGGCCGCTTCTCCAGGCACTGCATTACGACGCGGGCCAGCGGCCCGGGAATGCCAGGGCGGCGCTGCGCCAGCGGCTGCGGGGTGTCGTTGGCATGCGCCGCCATGACCACCGCCGAATTGCGCCCGGAAAACGGCGGATGACCACATAACATTTCGTATGCCACCACGCCCAGCGAATAGATGTCGGCGCGATGGTCCAGCGCCTCGTCGCCCGCGGCCTGCTCGGGCGGGATATACGTGGGAGTCCCCAGGGCCGTCCCGCTCCGCGTGATGCGGGCGGCGGCCGGATCGTCGTCGCCCGCGCTCGCCGCGCTGATGGCCTTGCCGATGCCGAAGTCGAGCACCACGGCCTGGCCGTGGAAGAACATCACGTTCTCCGGCTTGATGTCACGGTGCACGATCCCCATCTCGTGGGCGTAGTCGAGCGCGCGCGCCACCTCCTCCAGGATGCGGGCCACGTTCTCAAAGGACATCGGGCGTTCGCGGCTCATGCGCTCGCGCAGGGAGTCGCCGTCCACGTAGGGCATGGTGTAGTACACCGAGTGCGCGGCATTCCCGGCGGTGAGCAACGGGACAATGTGGGGGTGCTGCAGCCGGGCCGCCAGCGCAATCTCGCGCTTGAAGCGCTCCGCGGAGAGGCCGGCGGCGAGCTCCGGCGCCAGCACCTTGATCACCACCGGTCGGCCCAGGGCGCGCTCGGTGGCACCAAACACGCGCGACATGCCGCCACGGGGCAGCTCACGCTCAATGGAATAGGTATCGCCCAGCGCATCCTGCAACTGTTCGCGTAGCGAGGCAGGCATCGTCAAGGGAAAGGATGGGACGCGGCGAATGTACGAAAATCGAGGGCAGGAGGGAACCGGCAGCCCTGGAGGATCCCGCGGCGTGCGAACCGCCCGGTGAAACCACCGGGGGCCCGCCCGCGTGATGAGGGGCGTTCCAACTGCCGGCGCGCCGCTGGTGTCCCAGCAGCACGGGCAGGAATGGCGGCATCTCCCCCGTCAGTCGTATCTCCCAGCCCGGAGTTTCCCGTGTCCTTCTCGCAACCGTTCCGGCAGCTTCGCACCGCCCCCGCCTTTTCCGCCGTGGTCATCGGCATCTTCGCGCTGGGCATCGGGGCCACGACCGCCATCTTCGGCGTAGTGAATGGGGTCCTGCTCCGCCCACTGCCCTACCCCACGCCGGACCGGCTGGTGCAGCTCTGGGAGGTGAGCGCCAGCGGCGGCCGAATGCCGGTGGCCGGCCCCAACTTTGACGACGTCCAGGCGCAGTCACACGCATTCGCAGCCCTCGCGGAGATGTCCGGCCCCGGCGTGAGTTCGGTGACGGGTGGCCGCGAGCCGGTGCGCGCATCGGTGTCAGCGGTCTCGCAGGATTTCTTCCGGGTGCTGGGGCTCAGCCCCGTGGTGGGCCGCACGTTCCAGCCGGACGAACAGCACGAGGGCGCCACCCCCACGGCCGTGATCAGCAATGGCTTCTGGCAACGCACCATGGGTGGGGACCCGGCGGTGCTGGGCCGCACGCTGCACTTTGACGACAAGGCCTACACGGTGATCGGGGTGCTGCCGGCCGCGGCCGACTTGCCGGTGGGCACCGATATCTGGATCCCCGCCGGCCTGTACGGGCCCATGACCTCGCGCACGGCGCACAACTGGCACGTGGTGGGGCGACTGAGGACCGGCGTGACCGTGGAGCAGGCCAACCGTGAGGTGGCCGGCACGTTCTCCGGCCTGCACCAGAAATACGGCGACGCCATTGATGCGGTGAGCGGCGCGGTGGTGCCGTTGCGGGAGCAACTGGTGGGCTCGGCTCGGCCCACGCTCCTGGTGCTGCTGGCCGCCTCGTTCCTGCTGCTGCTGATTGCCTGTACGAACGCGGCCAACCTGCTGGTGGCGCGCCTGGCTTCGCGGCAGAATGAAATCGCGGTCCGCACCGCGCTTGGCGCCAGCAGCGGGCGGCTGCTGCGACAGTTCCTGTGGGAGTCGCTGGTGCTCTCCATTGGCGGGGGGATCGTGGGCATCGCGCTGGGACAGGGCGTGCTGCACGGCATGCTCTCGTTGCAGTCCGGCCAGTTGCCCAGGGCGGCGGACGTGACGCTGGACTGGCGCGTGATGGCATTCGCGTTCGTACTCTCGTGCGCGGCGGGCGCGGTCATGGCGCTGGTGGCGGCGTGGCGCGCCACGCATCGCGACATCCGGGGGTCGCTGTCCGAGGCGCAGCGAACGCTCTCGGGCGGGTCGAGCTACCGCCTCAGGAGCGCGCTCGTGGTGGCGCAGTTCGCGCTCACGCTGCCCATGCTGGCGGGCGCCGGCCTGCTGGCGCGCAGCTTCCAGCGGTTGCTGGCGGTCCAGCCGGGCTTCATCACGACCGGCGCGGCGGTGCTCGAGGTCTCGGTGCCGGCCGGCGATTCGGCGTCGCAGCGCCAGCGCGTGCAGGTGTACGACGCGCTGGCGCGGCGGTTGCGCGCGATCCCCGGCGTGGCGTCGGTGGGCGGGGTGAGCACCATGCCCCTGGCCCAGGACGGTGGAGCCGATGGCACTTTCCTCATCATGAGCAGCGCCAGCGAGCGCCTTGACCCGTCCACGATGGGGCGGCTGTTTCGCGACACCTCGCGTACCGGGTACGCCGACTTCCGGCTGGCGGGCCCCGGCTACTTCAAGACCATGCATATTCCGGTATTGTCCGGCCGGGGGTTTGACGACCGGGACGAGTACGCCGCGCCCAACGTCGCCGTGATCAGCAAGTCGCTGGCGGACGCGCGCTGGCCCGGGCGAAGCCCGATTGGCCAGGTGATCCAGTATGGCAACATGGACGGGGACCTGCGGCCCTTCACCATCGTGGGCGTGGTGGGCGACGTGCGCGAGGCCAACCTCGCGGCGCCACCCCGGCCCGTGTTCTACGGCGACTACCGGCAGCGCCCGGCCGCCGCGATCAACCTGAGCCTGGTGATGGCGGTGCAGCCGGGCGGTGACGAGGGCACGGTGATGACGGCCGCGCGGAAGATCGCGCGCGAGGTGGCGCCCGATGTTCCCCCGCGGCTCCGCACCATCGAGTCCATCGTCTCGTCGTCGCTGGTGAGCCGGCGCTTCACGCTGGTGCTGGTGGCCACGTTCGGACTGGCCGCGCTGGTGCTCGCGGCGCTGGGCATCTACGGCGTCACCTCGTACCTGGTGGCGGAACGGCGGCGGGAGTTCGGCATCCGCCTGGCGCTGGGTGCCACGGGCGGGCGCCTGCTGGGCATGGTGCTGCGGCAGGGCGCGATGCTCGCACTGGCCGGCATCGTGGCTGGCGGGGTGCTGTCCATTGCCGCCACGCGCGCCGTGGCCGGGTTGCTCTACGGGGTGAGCCCGGGCGATCCGGTGGCGTTCCTTGCCGTCACCGTGGTGCTCGCCGCCGTGGCGCTGGCCGCGAGCTGGATTCCGGCGCGGCGGGCGGCGCGACGCGAGCCCGCCGAGGTGCTGCGCTAGGACCGGGGGAAGGCGCGGACCCCGACGCAACACGGCCCCCCGGCGATTGCCGGGGGGCCGTGTCGTAATCGGGCGGGTGGAGCCGCCTACTTCTTCTCCACCTTGGTGCTGTTCACGAAGTTCTCGATATCGTGCTGCAGCTTGTCCGCGGACTTCTGGTTGAGGTAGGCCATGTGGCCGCTCTCGTAGTACTCGAAGTGCACGCGGTTCTTGTACGTCTGGTCAAAGCCCAGGTGGTTGAACGTGTACTCGGCGTTGCCGAACGGCGTGGCCGAATCGTAGTACCCGGCACCCACCATCACCTGCAGGTAGGGATCCTTGGCCATGGCTTCGCGCAGGTCTTCACTGGTGCTGGGGAAGCCCGCGTATCCGCCGGGGCCCCAGTTCCAGCCGCCCGTGTGTCCGCCCATGTAGTACTGCAGGTCGGTGTGGTAATCCAGGTCGGTGTGCAGGTAGCGCATGAACGCGCTCATGAACGCGCCCGAGGGCGCCACGTCGCTGGGGTCGTAGTCCTGGCGCTGGCTGGACGCGTTGCCGTTGATGCCGATGAGCCGCGTGTCGTAGCGGCCCAGCATCTCGCGCTGGTCGCGCAGCAACTCGGTGCGGAACACGCCGGCGTCAATGCGCAGGTTGGTCTGGAGGATGAACTTGGCCGAGAGTCCCGTGAGGCTGGCCAGCTTCTGCGCGGCCGCGTCCTTCTGCGCGTCGGTGAGCGTGTTGCCCGCGGCCAGCGTGGTGAGGTAGTCACCGAACGCGTAGTCGCGCGACTGCTGCACCACCTGCTGGATGGTCATCTTTTCCATGGCCGGGGACAGCTTCTTGTGGTACCAGGCCGTGGCCGTGTAGGTGGGCAGGAACATCGCATACGCGTTGTCGTTCTGCGGCGACGGGGCGATGTTGCCCAGGTCGAGCACCGTGCCCAGCAGCATGACGCCGTTGAGGTAGATGCCTTCGCTCTCCTGCAGTTCATTCACCAGTCCGGCGCTGCGGAAGGTGCCGTAGCTCTCACCGAACAGGTACTTGGGGCTCTGCCACCGGTTGTACTTGTCCAGGTAGTTGCGGATGAACTGGCCGAACATGTTGATGTCGTTCCGCGTGCCGGTGAAATCGGACGCCGGGACGCCCGGGCCGGGCCGGGAATAGCCCGTCATCATCGCGTCGATCTGCACCAGGTCGGTGGCGGCCAGCGGGCTGTACTGATTGTCCACCAGGTCGTACGGCGGCGCGGGCTGGTTGCCGTCCGGCGCCATGGTGGGGTGCTTGGGGCTCATGATGCCCATGCTGAGCCAGACGGAGGCCGAACCCGGGCCACCGTTGAAGAAGAAGGTGACGGGACGCGTGGTGAGGTCCTCACCATCCTTGGTGTAGCTGATGTAGAACACCGTGGCCTGCGGGTGGCCGTCGCCATCGCGGATCACCATGGTGCCCGCATTCGCGGTGTAGGCGATCTGCTTGCCGTCGATGTTGGCAGTGTGGTGCGTGGTGGAGACGTGCTCGACGGCGGGCACGCCGGCCGAATCGCGACTGCCGCCGGCCATGGCGCCGGGGAAGCCGCCGCGGCCGCCGCGGCCCTGCGCCTGTGCGGGCGCGATGGCGAGCGACGTGGCGGCAAAGCTCAACAGGAGTAGCCGAAGACGCATGTGGAAACCTCCGGAAAAACCGGGTGACGAGTGGAAAACGAGTGCCGATGGACGGCAGTTGCGAAACACCAGCCGGTCCGCGCCTCAGGTAGAAGGAAGCGGCATCCGGGTGCAGCGGTTGAAGGGGGTGTGGGGGAATACTACGCGCGCGCGCAGGAGGAAGCCACCTGCCCGCCCCGGCCCTCGGCCCGGGTGGCATTCGGGGCGGCCCTGCCCCGCCGCGTGGGAGACTCGTGCTCCTGATTGCTTCATTGAGCCGCTGGCAGGGGCCGCCTAAGATTCGAGCGTGTTCCGCCACACCCTTGAATCGCTGCGCATCCGCAACTTCCGGCTGTTCTTCATTGGACAGTCGATTTCGAATGTCGGCAACTGGCTCACCAATGTGGCGCTCATCCTGTTCGTGCTGCGGCTCACGGGCAGCGGACTGGCCGTGGGATTGCTGGCGGCGGCGCAGTTCGGCCCGATGCTCTTCCTGTCGGCGTGGGCGGGCGCGGTGTGCGACCGGGTGGACAAGCGGCGCGCGCTGTACGTGACGCAGGGGCTGGAGATGGCGCAGTCGGTGGGGCTGGCCGTGCTCGCCTTCATGCCGCACCCGTCAGTGGCCGCGCTGTTCGGCCTGGCGGTCTTTGGCGGCGTGCTGCTGGCGTTTGACAATCCGCTGCGGCGCGCCTTCGTGCCCGAGATGGCGGGAGACGACGCGCTTCCCAACGCCGTGGTGCTCTACAGCATCATCATCAGCGGATCGCAGGTGTTCGGGCCGGCGCTGGCCGGGCTGCTCACCACGACGGTGGGCTATGGCTGGGCGTTCACGATCGACGCGGCGTCGTACATCGCGGTCCTGGCGTCGCTGGCGATGATGCGTCCGGCCGAGCTGTACCGCACGCAGGTGGCGCCGAGATCCGGGCATGAAATCCGCGAGGGGATTGCGTATGTCCTCTCCCTGCCCTTCCTGTGGATCAGCTTTGCGATGTACGCGGTGGTGGGCATCTTCTCGTTCAACCTGCGGGTGGCGCTGCCGCTGCTGGTGGTGGGGCCGCTGCACAGCACCGACGTGGCATTTACGATCCTCTATTCCGTGGTGAGCATCGGGGGTGTCGTGGGTGCGCTGGTAGTGGCGGCTCGGCGGTTTGTGCAGTTGCGGCACGTCATCATCGGCTCCACGATGCTCGGCGTCGCGCTGTTGCTGCTGGCGGTGACCCCCAGCGTGGCGGTGGCGGTGCCCGCGGCGTTCCTGGTGGGGGCCGCGAGCGTGGTGTATTCCACGGCCACCACCGCCGTGGCGCAGGTGGGCACGCGACGCACCATGCACGGACGCGTATTGGCGCTGCAGACCGCCATCATGGGAGGCACCGCGCTGGTGGGCGGGCCGGCGGTGGGACACCTGGGGGACCGGTTTGGCGGGCGCGCGCCGATCCTCGTGGGCGGCGTGGTGTGCCTGCTCGCGGCGGCATTCGGGCAGTGGGCCCAGCGGCGAGCGGCGACGATCACCGCGGGCTAGGGATCCTCAGAACCGGTCGGGCCGCGACACGCGCCACGGACGCCCGAGGTTGGCCGGCAGTGTCGCGTGCTTGTCGAGCAGGGCGCCCGGCTCGATGGCGGGGTAGATCTGGAAGTAGTTCTGCACCTCACCGGAGGGCGTCCGCTTCAGGATGTGCCAGGGCTTGAGTTCGCTGGGGTGGCGGAAGCCGGCCGCGCCCAGCACCTCGAAGAAGCTCTGGACGGTCTCCTTGTGGTAGCGCGCCACGCGGGGGGCCTTGTCCTTCACCACCAGCCCCACCGTGAGGGCCGGGTCGTTGGTGGTGATGCCCGTGGGGCATTTGTTGGTGTTGCACCGCAGCGCCTGGATGCACCCCAGCGCGAACATCATGGCCCGGGCGGCGTTGCACATGTCGGCGCCCAGGGCCAGCTTGGTCGCTATCTGGTATCCCGTATTGACCTTGCCGGACGCAACCAGGCGCATGCTGTTGCGCAAGTCGGCGCCCACCAGCGCGTAGTGCACAAAGGAGAGCCCCTCGTTGAGCGGCGTGCCGATGGAGTCCGAGAACTCCATGGGCGCGGCGCCGGTCCCGCCCTCGGCGCCATCCACCGTGATGAAGTCCGGCAGGATGCGCGTCTCGAGCATGGCCTTGACGATGCCAAAGAACTCATGGCGCTTGCCCACGCACAGCTTGAAGCCCACCGGCTTGCCGCCGGAGGCCTGGCGCAAGGTTGCCACGAACTCCAACAGGCCGATTGGCGACGAGAAGGCCGTGTGCGCCGGCGGGGAGATCACGTCCTGGCCCGGCACAACGTCGCGGATGTCGATGATCTCCTGGGTCAGCTTCACGGCGGGGAGGATGCCACCGTGCCCGGGCTTGGCTCCCTGCGAGAGCTTGATCTCGATCATCTTCACGTTGGGCAGCGTGGCGCGCTGCGTGAACTTCTCGAGGTTGAAGCTGCCGTCGTGGTTGCGGCAGCCAAAATATCCCGTGCCGATCTGCCAGATGAGGTCGCCACCGGGCGCCAGGTGGTGGGGGCTCAGGCCGCCTTCGCCCGTGTTGTGGGCAAAGCCACCGAGCCTGGCGCCGCCATTGAGCGCCAGGATGGCGTTCTTGCTCAATGAGCCATAGCTCATGGCTGACACATTGAAGATCGAGGCGGAATACGGCTGGCGGCAGGTGGTGGCGCCCACCATCACGCGCGCGTCCTCCTGGTCCGGCGTCACGGGCGACAGGGAGTGGTTGATCCACTCGTAGCCGGGCGCGTACACGTCGTACTGCGTGCCGAAGGGCATGGTGTCGAGCACGCCCTTGGCCCGCTGGTACACGATGGAGCGATCGTGCCGGCTGAACGGCCGGCCGTCGTTGTTGGACTCCACGAAGTACTGGTTGATCTCCGGGCGGATCATCTCCATCAGGTAGCGCCCATGGCCGATGATCGGGAAGTTGCGGAGCACGGCATGGTGCTTCTGCAGCATGTCGGCCATGCCGAGGGCGACCAACGGGCCGACGACCACCAGGGCCCAGAGGACTGGCGGCCACGCGAGCGCGACGGCGCCGATCAGGGCCAGGACGACAACAGCACAGATGACGAAGAGGCGACGCATGGGGGCTGGCTCCACCTGGAGTTGGGAGCGAGGGGCCGCGGAGGTGTGCTACGCGGCCTTCACCTCGCTCCCGGGATCCACCGCAACATAGTCGGCAGGCACCGTGTCGTCCGCGCCTCGCGACACGCCGAACGCGTCGAGTACCAGCGTGACGAGCACCGTGACCGCGAAATTGGCGATCAGCGCGTAGAAGGCGCTGTACCCGCCCATGGAGAATCCGCCAATGTGCAGCGGGTAGATGGCCGTGAAGTGTTGTGACGCGGCCATGGCGGTGCCGAGCCCCATGCCCACCACCCAGCCCGCGAGCAGGGCCTTGCCGTGGAACCAGCGGGTGTAGAGGCCGAAGATCACCGCGGGAAAGGTCTGGAGGATCCACACGCCGCCCAGGAGCTGGAAGTCAATGGCTTCCTGGCGGGCGTTTTCCAGCGCGAGCACAAAGGCCAGGGCGCCGAACTTGACCACGAGCGAGGCTGCCTTGGCCATGCGCGCTTCCTGCCGCGGCGTGGCGTTGGGGCGCAGGTATTCGCGGTAGATATTGCGCGTGAACAGGTTGGCGGTGGCAATGGACATGATGGCGGCCGGCACGAGCGCCCCGATGGCGATGGCGGCAAACGCGATGCCGGCAAACCACTGCGGGAACATGGCGTTGAACAGCCCCGGCACGGCCCACTGGGCGCCATAGACAGGATCCGGCTTGATGCCGGCCGCCACGGCCATGTATCCCAGTAATGCAATGAGCCCCAGCAGCAGGCTGTAGGCCGGCAGGAAGGCCGCGTTGCGCTTGATCACCTTGCGGCCGCTGCTGCTCAGCACGCCCGTAATGGAATGTGGATATAAGAAGAGCGCCAACGCCGAGCCCAGGACGAGGGTGGCGTAGGCGCCATACTGCTGCGGCGTGAGGAGCAGCTGCTGGGGCGGCACCGCGGCAAAGACCTTCGCATAGCCACCGAGCCTGGCCGGGATGATGGCCACCGCGGCAATGACGGCGATGAAGATGAGCGCGTCCTTGACGAGGGCGATCATGGCCGGGGCGCGGAGACCGCTGGAATAGGTGTAGGCGGCGAGCAGGGCGAAGGCGATGATAAGCGGCAGGTCACCCAGGAGCCCCGAGCCCGTGATCCCGAGCGCGGCGATGACCACCTCGATCCCGACGAGCTGGAGGGCGATGTAGGGCAGCGTGGCCAGGATCCCGGCGATGGCCACCGCGAGCGCCAGCGGGCGGCTGCCGTACCGGCCGCGGACGAAATCCGCGGGGGTGATGTAGCCGTGCGCGCGCGACACCGACCAGAGCCGCGGCATGAACAGGAACACCAGCGGGTAGATGACGATGGTGTACGGGACGGCGAAGAACCCGATGGCGCCGGCGCTGAAGATGAGCGCGGGGACGGCAATGAACGTGTACGCCGTGTAGAGGTCGCCACCGAGCAGGAACCAGGTGACCACCGTGCCGAACCGGCCGCCGGCGAGGCCCCATTCGTGGAGGAGGTCCAGGTCCCCCCGCCGCCAGTGCGCGGCCACGAAGCCGAGGACCGTGATGAAGAGGGTGAGGACGACGACGACCGCCGTCGCGATCCAGTGGATGCCGGGGGGTGGTCCGTTCACGACGGGTCACCCACGTAGGCGAGGATCGTGATGCCCGCGCCGAGGATCACCCAGAGGAGCTGGTACCAGTAGAAAAACGGAATACCCCAGAGCGTGGGCGTGAGGGAGTTGTACGAGGGAACCCAGAGCGCGCCGACGAACGGAACGATGAGCAGCAGGAGCAGCCAGCGACGCCGGTGGCGACGGCGCTTCGGTTGCAGCTGGTCGGGGTCGGTGTCGCGGTGGGGCCGGGCGTCCATATGAGGGGGCTCCGTCAGGCGGGGAACGGCTGGCCGCCATTATAGAGGGCGTCGGGCTGAGGGGCAAATGGGGCGGTGCCGAACCGCCGGCGAGCGCAGCGTATGGCCGGAACGACGAACGCCCGCCGCGAAAAGCGGCGGGCGTGCGGGACAGCGCGTGCACCAGTTCCACCATCCGGGCACGTGGACGGTGATGGCGGAATCAGGTTGAGCCACCGGGCGAATCGCTCCTCGCTACCCACCCCAAGGATCGCCGCAATGGGCTCTTTCGCCGGCGCCGGAACAACCCGCCCGTCATCACATTGGCCCAGTACCTGCCCTACTGACCGGCCCCGGCGTCAAGGGAGATCATGCCCGCGTCGCGCAGGTACTGGTACGTCTGATCCAGCTCGGCGAGCGGAGGCACGAAGACCACGGTGCCATCCCGGCCGCGGGTGAGCAGCACGCGATACGCGTTGAGGCGAAGCTGGAACGGATCACGGATGTGGGTTCCGCGTCGGTAGGCGCGCGCACGGGCATTCGACCACCGGCCGTCCGCGCGCAGCAGATCCGTTCCCCACGCCAGGAGGGCGGCGTCGAGCTCCAGCCCCTGCGCGCCGAATTCGGTGACGCACGTAATGAGCAGACGGCAGCTCTGACTGTGGTCGGCGTCCTCGTCGTCGCCGTACCAGGGACCAAACCGGACACGTTTCGTGGACTGAAAGTCGTTCGGCACGCCAATCTGAGCGAGATCCTTGTCTCTGGAAGATGCCACGAGCCCGAATCGCGCCGATGGATCGTCCGCATACCGGTCCCGCAGATACTGCTTGCCCGCGTCGAGCGAGCGCGTGATTCGGAGGTGCAACCCGTCGGCATTGAGCCGGGCGCCCATGGGTGCCAGCTCGGCCACCGGCGCGCCATGCAGCAGGCGATCCACGAACGAATGGAGATCCTTCGCCTGATGGAACCGCAGCTCGGTGTCGAGCGCGAGGGTGGGCTTCGATTCGACTGGCACCACCGTGCCCCGAAACTCCCGCGCCACGACTGGCGGCGCATGAATCGTCCAGTCGCGAACGCGCTCCGACCCTTCGACGGCCACGCGCCACTGTCCAATGCCCGCTTCCTCGCCGACATGGATTTCCTGGCCACTCCCGATCAATCCCACCACCACGCACCACTCGGGAATACGATCCGCGAACTCGATGAACTCTTCGGGCTCGGAGCGCGCCTGCTCGGCGTGCTGGGTTGCCCGAACTTTCTCGGCGTCAAACGCGCGTTGAGCTTCGTCGAATACCAGCACATGCTCCGGCGGCACCGTCTCGCGATTCCGGGAATAGCGCTTCACATAGTCTTTGACCCCGCGCACAAACGTCTTGCCGTCTCCAATGCTCCGCATTTCATACTGGAGCACCTCCACGAGCGGGCCGTTCCCGCTCAGAAACACCGCCGGCGCCGTGGGCCGGCCGCCGGCACGTGCTACCGCCAGGTCGTCCAGATACCGGGCGTGAACCGTCTGCAGCCCCACCAGCGTCTTCCCCGCGCCCGGCACGCCCGTGACCAGGACCAGGTGCCGCGATTTCGTGGCCGCCGCCATGTGCACGATGCGCGTGATCTCATCCACCGCCGGACCCGTGGCCGCGTGCGCCTTGTGAATGCGCCGTAACGAACCCGAGCGCATCAGTTCACGCGCGGCCTCGACGATCGTCGGCAGGGGACAGTACGCGTCGTCCGCGAGAAACGCGCTCCGCTCCACAATGGGTTCCGGACGGTCGTGGATCAAACGGGCCACCAGCCCATCCAGCGCATCCGGGCCGGACACGTGCACGCCTTCCACCTCCTGCTGGTAGCCCGAGGCCAGGGTCGGCACCAGCACCGCCGTGACCTCCCGTCCGTGACACTCACGATGGTAGTTGCGGAGGTCGCGGGCATATGCCGCCGCCTGGTCCAGATCAGCCTGCGACGGGTAGCGCTTGCCCTTCAGTTCGATGACCACGATGTTCGCGCCCACCAGCAGCACGGCGTCGGGTCGGCGCGATTCCATGGGCAACTCGTACTCGAGAATGGCGGAGTACCGCTGCGCCAGCTCCCCGCGGATCTCGGTCTGCACCACTTCGGCCTGCAGCCGCGGGATGGAATCGTCCCAGGCGCGCACCTGCTCTTTGGACGCGTCCGGAATGAACTCCGTCAACCGTTCGCGAATCTGGCGCGGAGGCGTGGCGGAGAAATCGGAGAGGTTGGAATACCAACCGGCGGGCGGGCGTTCGGACATGCGCACGAACGTAGACGCTGAGCCTGGAGCCGCGCCAGGACCGGTCGCCCGCCACTCCCTCAGCACTCCCCCGTCCCCACCCGTACATTCTATAGTCGTCCGACGCCCCCGCCCGGGGGTCATCCGTCCAGTCCGACCCACTGCCCCACCACCTCTCCACCCCACCGCCCGATGAACCGGATTCACCGCGTCCTCGTTCCTGCCCTCGCCGCCGCGTGCCTGACCCTGGCCGCGAGCCCCTCCTCGGCACGCGCCCAGCTCCCGTCTGACTCCGCGCTGGCCCATCCGCTGGCCTTCCGCAACGTGGGCCCGGCGCTCATGGGCGGTCGCATCACGGCCATTGACGCCGCGCGGAATGCCTCGGGCCAGTGGGGCACCATCTTCGCGGCGGGCGCGGCCACCGGTGGCGTCTGGTGGTCGGACAACGCGGGCGTGAGCTGGACGCAGATCTTCGACTCGGTGGGCACGGGCGGCATTGGCGCGGTGGCCATCGCCCCCTCCGATCCCAAGGTCATCTGGGTTGGCACGGGAGAGGCCAACAACTCCCGCTCCAGCAGTTGGGGCACGGGCGTGTACATGACGTCGGATGGTGGCAAGACCTGGTCCAGCGCCATGCTCCCCAAGTCGCAGCACATCGGGCGGATTGTCATTGACCCGCGCGACCCGAACATCGTGTACGTGGCTGCGGTGGGACCGCTCTGGGCCCCGGGCGGCCAGCGCGGCCTGTTCAAGACCACGGACGGCGGCAAGACCTGGACCAACACCAAGGACATTTCCAAGTACACGGGCTTCACCGACGTGGTCATGGACCCGTCGAACCCGGAGGTGCTCTACGCCGCCGCCGAGCAGCGCGAGCGCCGCGAATACGGCTTCCTCCCCGCCGGTCCCGAAGCCGGCATCTTCAAGACCACCGACGGCGCAAAGAGCTGGACGAAGCTCACCGACGGCCTGCCCAAGGGCGAGATGGGCCGCATTGGCCTCACGGTCTGCCCGTCCAAGCCCAACATCCTGTACGCGATCATCAGCGCCAAGGGTGAGGACAACGGCACCTACCGCAGCATTGACTCCGGCGCCCACTGGACGCAGGTGAACAACGTGAACAGCACCGCCTGGTATTACAGCGGCATCATCTGCGACCCGGTGGATCAGGACCACGTGATCGAGCTGAACGCCGGTGACCGCCAGACGTGGGACGGGGGCAAGACCTGGGTGTCCTTTGCCAACGCCACGCACACGGACCACCACGCCATCTGGATCAACCCGGACAACCCGCAGCAGATCATCCTGGGCAGCGACGGCGGCCTGTACCAGACCTGGGACCGTGGCGCCACGTGGGACCACGTGGAGAACATCGTCATCAGCCAGTTCTACACGGTGGCCGTGGACGACGCCCGCCCATTCTACAACGTCTATGGCGGCCTGCAGGACAACCAGACGTACGCCGGCCCCAGCCGCACGCGCTACACCTACGGCCCCACCAACGCCATGTGGTGGAGCATGTCGGGCGGCGACGGCTTCTACGCCGTCCCCAACCCGGGCGACCACTACATCGTGTACGCCGAGTCGCAGCAGGCGGGCGTAGTGCGCTATGACGAACGCACTGGCGAATCCAAGTCCATCCGCCCCACGGGCGCCAACGGCGAACACCTGCGGTGGAACTGGAGCACTCCCATCGAGCCGAGCTCGATCAACCACAACACCGTGTACATCGGGGCGCAGTACCTGTTCAAGTCCACCAACCGCGGCGATAGCTGGACGCAGATCAGCCCGGACCTCACGCGCAACATCGATCGCAACACGCTGCCCATGCGCGGCACGGTGCCCGACAGCGGCGAACTGGGCCGCAACGAGGGGACGGCCGAGTTCAGCAACATCTCGGTGATCAGCGAGAGCCCGCTGCGCGCGGGGCTCCTGGCGGTGGGGACGGACGACGGCCTCATCCAGGTGTCCATGGACGACGGCAAGACCTGGGTCAAGGACGATCACTTCCCGTCGGTGCCCGACACCACGTTCGTGAGCCGCATCGCGTGGTCGCACGCCAGGGAAGGCCGCCTCTACGCCACCTTCGACGGCCATCGCAGCAACGACTTCAAGCCGTACGTGCTGGTGTCCGAGGACTATGGCAAGACCTGGAACGTCATCACGGGCAACCTGCCCATGGGCACGGTGCAGGCCTTCGTCGAGCATCCCTCGCAGCCCAACCTGCTGTTTGTGGGCACGGAGTTCGGCGCGTTCTTCAGCATTGACCGCGGCCAGCACTGGAACCAGCTCACCAACAACTTTCCCACGGTCCCGGTGTGGGACCTGAAGATCCAGGCCCGCGAGAACGACCTGGTGCTCGGCACGCACGGCCGCGGCATCTGGATCCTGGACGACATCAGCGCCCTGCAATACCTGGCCGATGCCAAGGCGGCGCGCGGCGGCTACCTGTTCCCGGTGCGCGACGAGCTGCTCTTCCAGCCGGACCGCACGCACGAGAGTGGCATGGGCACCAGCGGCTACGAGGCCGCCAACCCGCCTTACGGGGCCATCCTCACCTACCTGGTGCACGACGCGCATCCCAAGGGCGTGCAGCTCGACATCCTCGATGCCGCCGGCACGGTGGTGCGCACGATGCCGCTCACGTCCGACGACAAGATGCTGGGCACGCACCGCGTGGCGTGGGACATGAAGGCGGGCCCGCCGCTCACGGGGCCCGTGCAGAGCGACAGCGCCATTGACGCCCAGGCCAGCCAGGCCCGCGGCGGGCGCGGCTTTGGCGGCTTCTTCGGCTTTGGACGCGGCGGCGGCGAGGTCAACTACCCTGTGCTGCCGGGTCGCTACACGGCGCAGCTCACCATCACGCCCGCGTCGGGCGCGCCCGTGGTCATGAAGCAGAGCTTCAACCTGATCAAGGACGACCACCAGGTGCTGACCATGGCCGAGCTGAAGTCGCTGGACGACTTCCGCCGCGGCGCGGCCACCGTCCAGGTGGCATTGCGTGCCGCGCAGCAGCAGGTGGATTCGGCCCAGGCGGCCTGGACGCCGCTCAAGACGGCCGCCGAGGCGGCGGGTGACAAGCTGGACGCCGCGCTGAAGGCCCAGGTGGCCGCGGTGGATTCGCAGTTCACCGCGATCTACTGCGACGTGGGTAGCGCCGGTGGTGGCGGACGCGGCCGGTTTGGCCGCGGGGCCGGTGGCGGTTCGCGCATCAGTTGCCCGGGACAGTTCGGCTTTGGCGGTGACGACGAAGAGCCGAGCGGGCCGGTGACGCGCACCATCCAGCAGAAGTCGCAGGGTCTCTCCGCCCTGTTCCGGGTCACCTTCAACCCCACCGCTGAACAGCGGGCCGACCTGGCCAGCCTGCCCGGCGAGTTGAAGACGCAGGATGCGGCGCTGGCCAGGCTGCGCGGCACCGAGATCCCCAAGGTCAAGGCCGCCCTGCAGGCCGCCGGCGTGGACGTGAACGCGGCTGGCGGGCGTGGCCGCGGCCGCGGCGGACGTGGAGGCCGAGGCGGCGGAGGTGGGCACAGCCGATAGGCCGAGCATGACCCGGGGGTGGCGAGCAGGCCGCCAATCGGGCATCGTTTGCCAGGACTCTCACCACACCCTGCCCGTGCATTTACACCGTCTCCGGGTGCTGACACCCGCCGCGGCCATACTCCTCCTTGTGCTCAGCGCCACCGTGCTCGGCGCGCAGCTCGAGGCCCCCATCACCTACCAGGTGGCCTTTCCCACACTGGCGACCCACACGCTGTACGTCACGGCGCAGGTCCCCACCGACGACCGGCCCGCGGTGGAGATGATGATGGCCACCTGGACTCCGGGACAGTTCCAGGCCGAGCGGTATTCGAAGAAGGTGGACAGCGTGATGGCCAGGTCGCCGCTGGGCGTGCCACTCAGGGTGCAGCGCACGCGCGCCAACCGCTGGCTGGTGGAGACCGCCGGCCTCCCGTCATTCACGCTCACGTATCGGGTGCGCGCGGACGTGCACTCCCCGGACGGCAACTGGGTAGGTGACAGCCTGATCGTCCTGAACGGCGCGCCGACGTTCATGACCATCGTCGGCGGCAGTGCCCGCTACGCCGTGGTGGACCTGTCGCTGCCGCCGGGGTGGACGTCGTACACGTCGCTCGACTCCGCGCAGGATGCCGTGCCCAACCACTACCAGGCCGCGAACTACGACGAGCTGGTGGACTCGCCGATCGTGGCCGGCCGGCTGCAGCCCGTGCGCTTTGTCATGGACGGCCGGATGCACGTGCTGGTGGACGCGGGTGCCGTCGGCGATTTCAGCGGCGAACAGGCCGGACGCGCGCTCGTGCGGCTGGTGGCGCAGGGAAGGCACTTCTGGGGGGCACTGCCCTACCACCGGTATGTGTTCCTGAACCTGTTCCGGCCGGGCGCCGGCGACATGAGCCACGCGAGCTCGATGGTGGTGACCACCAGCGCCGCGCGCGCCGCGCAGGCCGACGGGTTTGACCAGTGGCTGACCACGGTGACCCGGCAATATTTCCAGTCCTGGAATGGCAAACGCCTGCGACCCGTGGAGCTGGGGCCGTTCGACTATGAGAACCCGCCCCGCACCACCGGCCTCTGGATCACCGAGGGCCTCTCCACGTACTATGCTCACTTACTGATGACGCGGGCCGGGTTCACCCGGCCCAGTGACTGGCTGGCGCACATGTCGGCCCTGATTGCCGACCTCCAGAGCAGCCCCGGCCGCGCGGCGCAGACGCTGGCCACCAGTTCGCTGGACGCCTGGCATACGGACTCCGCGAGCCGCAACATCGCCCCCAGGGCCACGGTCAATTACCGCACCAAGGGCGCGGTGGTGGCCATGCTGCTGGACGCCCACATCCGCGCGCTGACCGGCGACTCCGCGAACCTGGACGACGTGATGCGCCGGGCGTACGCCGAGTACTCGGGGGCGCAGGGTTACACGCGCGAGCAGTTCCAGGCCGTGGCGGACACCGTGGCCCGGACGGACCTGGCCGACTGGTTCCACCAGGCGCTG
This sequence comes from Gemmatimonadaceae bacterium, assembly GCA_035700805.1. Lineage (GTDB taxonomy): Bacteria > Gemmatimonadota > Gemmatimonadetes > Gemmatimonadales > Gemmatimonadaceae > JAGWRI01. The sequence continues at coordinate 32,850 of DASSOG010000010.1, forward strand.
GACTCCACCAGCGAACTGGATTATACGGAAATGCTCGCCTGGTACGGGCTCACGTTCCCGCCGGCCAGCGGTCGCCAGCAGCGCTGGACGCTCGCGCCGGTGGACACCGCCACGCCCGAGCAGGATGCGCACCTGAAGAGCGTCATGCGGATTGACCTGGCGCGCCCCGGCCAGGCGCGAATCCCGGGCCTCACACCCGCGCCGCCATCAGCCGCCCGGAGCCCCCGACCTTCAGCCCGTCGCGACGCCCGGCCAGGTAGCGGGCATTGATCTCGCGCGAGTCCAGGTCCTGGAAGGCCTGAAAGCCCAGCGCGCGCAGGTGTTCCTCCAGCTCCTCGGGGTCAAAGGCCGTGCGGAATGGCTCGCCCGCGGCGGCCACGCGGGCGGCCATGGCGTCGTACACCCTGCGGGCCACGAATGACATGGCGGCGCGCGGAATCGAGTAGTCGAACACGATGCCGCTCCCCGGCCCGCACGCCGCCACGAATCTCCACGTGGCGTCCAGTGCGTCGGTGGTCAGGTAGGGCACCACGCCGAGCATGGAGAACTGGGTGGGGAGCGCCGAGTGGAATCCCGCGTCGGCCAGCCCCTGGGCCAGGGTCTGGTGCTCGAAATCCACCGGCGCGAACACCACCGATGCCGGGATCTCAATGCCGGCCTCCCCCAGCCGCCACTTCTTCCACTCCTGCGTGGCCGGGAAATCCACCTCGTACACGCGCAGCCCCGCATGCGGGTTCCGATATGCAAAGGTGTCCAGCCCGGCTCCCAGCACCACATACTGCCGCGTACCGGCGGCGACGGCCGCGGCCAGGGTGTCCTCGGCAAACCGGCTCCGCACCGCCATGAACGCGCGGAAGTACTTGCTCACCGGACCGGCTTCGAAGGCATGCGGGTTGGCCATGAGTTCCGACTCCCGGTCCGCGCCCAGGATGCGGAGCGCCAGCGGATCGTCGAGCACGCGCGGCACGTCCAGCACCTGGTGGGCGGCACGGCGCATGGCCACCCGCAGCGCGGTGCGACTGGGAGTTCCCTGCCGCATCCTATGGCCTCGGCGCGTCGGGGCGCCGGACGCCTCGGCCTTCAGGCACCCGGCCTCCCGAGTCCGTCACCAAGCCGACGCTCCTCCATCCGGGGCGGCCGCTCCGAGTCCAGGAAGGCGGCAATCTCAGCGGCCGGCCGTTCGGGCGGCACCAGCGCCCCCGAATCGTAATACTTCTGGAATGCCGGCTGCGAGGGGAACGCCTCCACGGTCGGCGAGCGCGCCTCCACCTGCATGGGGGTGGCCACCGTGCCGGGCGAATAAGCGACCAGCGCCACGTCCGGCGTGACGCGCGATTTCAGCGGCTCCATCCCGAGCTCGGCGGCCACGTTGAAGGTGGCCATGCGGAGTGCCGCCTTGGTGCCCACGTACACGCCCGCCCCGGGCACCGCGCGCTGCGCCGCGCCCGACGACACGTTCACGATGCGGAGCGCGCAATCGTGGCGGGTATGCCGCAACACAAATCCCATCAGCCACTCCGGGACAATCACGTTGAGCGCGTACACCGCCAGCGACGCCCGCGGATCGCGCGTGTCTATCGTGGCCAGCGCACCCAGCGACGCGGCGTTGTTCACCAGCCCGATGCGCCGGCGGACCGGATCGGCAATCAGGGGCGCCACCTCCGCCTCGAACACGGTCACCACGTCCCGCAGGTGGATGAGGTCAACGGTCAGGTGGCGGTAGCGCGGGTGGGCAATGGCCGCGTCACGACGAGCGGCGCCCACCACCTCCCACCCCGCGGCCAGCAGGCGCTCGGCCACCGCGTGTCCGATGCCGGTGCTGGTGCCGGTGACAATGGCAAGACTCGGGAGCGAAGGCATTCTTATTGAGCGACTGCTAATTCCTCGGTTCGAGGATATCCGTGGAATCCGTGGGATCCGCCGCTACCGCGGCGCTTGGGGTATCCAGCCTGGCCGCGAAGAATGCCACCGGGAGCCCTACGCCCACGAGGTGAATGAGGATCTCGTTCACGAGCACGCCCCCGGTGGGCGGAGCCGCAGTGGCCGCCGAGAGGGGGATGACCACGTAGAACATCACCGCGAACACCACCAGGCCGTAGAGCGGTCCCCAGAGCAACGGCCAGCGCCTCAGGGTGCTGATGCGTCGCGATGCGGCGAGGTACACCAGGGCGATGGTGAATGCGTTGAAGAAGTGAAGGCCGGCGCCAAGCACCGTGGTGGACGCGCCCCCGTCAAAGGCGGCTCGACCGTAGAAGCCGGTGGCGACGCTCTGGAAGATGCGATAGGGCGCGACCCCCCGGAAGGCGTAGAAGATGATCGCGTCGGCAATGTCCAGGATGCCGACCGTCAGGCCGGCGTACAACCACGCGCGCCCGAACGAGAACGTATGTGATTGCGACATGAGGTGATCCGGGCGCATGGCAGACTCCGGGAGCGGCGAGGGAAGCGGTGATGCGGCGTCAGGAGGTGGTGTCGCGGCGCGCGCAGTCCCGATGCACGATGGAATCGCCGCTCATCACGAACGCGGACGAACCCTTCTCCCAGAATACCTGCCTGCCGGCGCCGTATCGGCCACCATCCGCCGAGACGAGGCGATGCATGACGAGCGTGCTCTCGGGCAACGTCACCACGGCCGTGTCGCCGCCAAATGAAGCCTTGACCACGTAGCCATCGGAGCAGGTGAAGATGTACAGCGGCGCCGGGGCCGCCGGTGGCCGCGCGCAGGCGGCGGCCAGGGCCAGGAGCAGGACCGGAATCACCATCGCGTGGGGGCGTCGGAAAACATGCATGAGAGAACCGTAAAGTGTCCTGGACGGCGCGCGCCCGGCCGCCGTCATGTCATCGTGGCCAGAGCCACCCGAACGTCCCCGCCGTGAGCAGCGCGTAGACCAGCCCGTCTATCGTCGCCCAGATGGTGAGGTGCCAGCTCCGCTTCCACCAGATGCGCAGTTGCCAGAGGGCCAGCGCGTAAGCTGCGAATGCCGTGACGCCGGCAAACCTGAAGACGGCCAGGTAGGCCGCGCCCGGGCCGAGCGCCCGGCCGGCCACGTACGCGGCAAAGATGGCCACTATCAGCAAGTAGATGAACCATTGCACCAGTGCCGAGCCCATTCCGCCAAAGCCGTTCGGCATGACGGTCATGGTGAGTTTGGGGCCGCGTTCGCACTTTTCACGGAAGGCGGCGGACTTCATGTGATCCATGCTGTCGGGCCGGGGAAGCATGTAGTCGCCCGGGGTGAGCCCCACGCCCCGAAGCAGTTCCATGACGCGATCCTCATCTGGTACCCGCGCAAAGTCCTTCTTGTGCCATGGGAGCACCATATGGACCAGCGAACTCACCACGAACACGATCACCGCGGAAACGACAATCGGGAGCCACAACGCACTCAGGCCGACCATGGGAACCTCCTGCCGCGAGGGGAGCGAGCACGCCGGGAGCCGCTGCAACTGGCGGACCGGGCTGCTGAAACGTGAGATTTCCGGCATCGCGGCGCAATCCTCACCGGAGCGGCAATGACCACACAGCGCATGGAAGCCTTCACCGACGGGGTGGTGGCCATCCTGATCACCATCATGATCCTGGAGCTCAAGCCGCCGGCCGGCGCCACGCTCGAGGCGCTGCGGCCGATCCTCCCGGTGTTCCTCGTGTACGTGCTCAGCTTCGCCTACCTGGGCATCTACTGGACCAACCACCACCACATGCTCCAGGTGGCCGAGCACGTCAACGGCAAGGTCCTGTGGGCCAACCTGCACCTGCTCTTCTGGCTCTCGCTCGTACCGGTGACCACGGCGTGGATGGGAGCCAATCATGACGCGCCGATCCCCACCGCGACGTACGGGCTGGTGCTGCTCATCAGCGCCAGCTCATACCGGATCCTCCAGAATGCGCTGGTGGCGCTGCAGGGCCCCGGTTCGCTCCTGGCCACGGCCATGGGGCGGAACCGGAAGGGCCTGATATCTGAACTCTGTTATATCCTCTCCATCCCGCTGGCGTTCGTGTCGCCCTGGATCTCCGACGCGCTGTTCGTGGCGGTGGCGCTCATCTGGATCGTCCCCGACCAGCGCATTGAATCGCGGCTGGCGGGGCCCGCCAGAGGCTGACGCCGGTCCGGGGACGAGGCCCGTTACCGCGCGTCTTCGGCCAACGCCTCCAGCGGTGACACGCGCGCCGCCCGCAAGCCCGGCAGAAGGCACGCCATGGCCGCAACGGCCAGCAGCAGCGCAGCCGCGCCGGCCAGCGTGACCGGGTCGAAGCTGCTCACGTCGAACAGCAACCCGCGTACCAGGTGCACGGTGGACACGGCCACCGCGAGGCCGATCCCCACCCCCAGCACGGCGGGGAGCATCGCCCGCTGCACGATGGAGCGCAGCACCTGGCCACCGGTGGCGCCAAGCGCCAGGCGGATGGCAATTTCGCGGCGGCGCTGCGCCACCGTGTACGCCACCACACCGTAGATCCCAACCCCGGCCAGCGCGAGCGCGATCAGCGACAGCACGGCAATGAGCGCGGAGTTCAACTGCGCAGGCGCCAGGGCGCGCCTGGTGCGTTGCGCCATGGTGGAGACATCGGCAATCGGCTGGCCGGGATCCAGGTCCTTCACCACACGCCGGAGCGCGGGGAGCAACGTGGCCGGGTCGCCCGCCGTCCGCACGACGACATACATCGAGTGCTGCGGCGCCTGCGCCATCGGCACGAACGCCTGTGGGTATGGCGCCTCGCCCACTCCTTCCAGTCGCGTGTTGGCGGTGACGCCCACGATCGTGCTCCACCCGGCACTGTCCGCGGGATCCCCGAACGTGATGCGATGGCCAATGGGCGGCACGCCAGCCCAGTATCGGTCCACCGCCGCCTGACTCACCAGCGCCACGTGCGGCGCCCCCGCGCGATCGGCCGCGGTGAATCCGCGCCCCACCACGAGTCGAATGCCCATGGCCGCGAAATACCCGGAATCGGCGACCGTCAGGATCGCGTCGGGCTCGCGCTCACCCTTGGCCGGCGCCGGCCGGCCGATTTCGGCAAACGAGAGATATGAGTAGTTCGGCACCAGCGGCAGGTCACTGGTCAGGCCGGCCGCCTGGACACCCGGCTGCGCCCCCATGGACGCCCGCACACCATCAAAGAACGCCGCGAGTCGCTCGGCGGTGGCGTACTTCGCCGGCGGAAGCAGCATCTGCGCGGTGAAAACGTGGGCGCCGTCAAATCCCAGGTCCACCGCTTGCAATTTCTGGTAGCTGCGCGCCAGCAGGCCGGCGCCCACCGCGAGTACGAGCGCCAGCGCGGTCTGTGCCAGCACCAGCCCGGCCCGTAACCGCCCTCCGCCCTCCGTGAACCCTCGCGATCCACGCGTCAGCCCATCGTCGTACGTGGCGCCGCGCGCCGCGCGGATCGCCGGTACCAGCCCGAAGAGGACTCCGGTCACGAGCGTCGCGCCGGCCGCAAAGGCGAGCACCGCCGGATCGAACTGTACCGACGCGAGACGTGGCAAGTCGGACGGCACCATGGTGCGGAGTGCGTGCATGCCCCAGTACGCGAACACCAGGCCGAGTACGCCGCCGCCCAGCGAAAGGATGGCGCTGTCAGCCAGCAGTTGCGCCACCAGGCGCGACCGCGGCGCGCCCAGGGCTACGCGCACCACCAGTTCTCGGCGGCGCCCGGTGCCGCGAGCGAGCATCAGGTTGGCCACGTTCCCGCAGGCGATGAGCAGGAGCAGCCCCACCGCCACCGCGAACGTGACCAGTGGGACCCTGGCTGATCCGATGAGGACGTCGCGCAGCGGCTGCACCAGGATGCCGACGCCGTCGTTGGTTGCCGGATACTCCCGGGAGAGTTGATCGGCCAGCCGGGAGGCATCGCGCTGCGCGGCCTGCACGGTCACGCCCGGCTTGAGGCGACCAATCACGCGCAGGAAATCCCCGCGACGCCCCATGGGCCGCGCCGGGTCGAATGAGGCCGGTACCCACACGACCGGGCCGGGAATGGCGCCCAAGGCTGCCGGTGCCACACCGATGACCGTATAGGGCACGTCGTTGAGCTGGATCGTGCGGTTCAGGATCGCGGAATCGCGCCCGAAGTCGCGCCGCCAGAGCGCGTCGGAAAGGACGACCACGTGATTCGCCCCCCACACCATGTCCGCCCGCGTGAACCCGCGGCCGAGAGTCGGCGCTACACCCAGGGCCGCCATGAAATCCTGGTCGGCCATCCCACCGGCAATGCGCTCCGGTTCCTTCCCCGGCGCCGCCAGGTTGAAGCGAATGGTGGCGTAAGCCCC